>NZ_JADACK010000005.1:0-1019152 GCF_015673035.1 Serratia sp. Res13-Sevr-LER1-36-b
ACGACAGTGGAAAAATGAAAGGGAAGCGAAGTATCTGGGGAGGGCGAAGTGCAGTGCGTTCAGCGCTGTACATGGCGACCTTGTCAGCAGTGCGGTACAACCCGACAATCCGGGCGTTCTACGAACGCCTGATAGGGCGTGGGAAAGCGTTCAAGGTGGCGGTGACGGCTTGTGTGAGAAAGCTGCTAACTATCCTGAATGCGATGCTGCGGGATAATAAAAAATGGGTGACAAATTAATCATCACCCGTTGACTTTAAACACAGCTGCTCTCCCTGTGGGAGAGAGCGGATGGGTGTTGTGAACATTTACAGGCGTTAATTTATGGCACTGTTCCGGTGGTGAGGTTAGCAACGGAACTTAATTAGTAGCACATTCAGTCCCCTCTCCCTGTGGGAGAGAGCGGATGGGTGTTGTGAACATTTACAGGCGTTAATTTATGGCACTGTTCCGGTGGTGAGGTTAACAACGGAACTTAATCAGTAGCACATTCAGTCCCCTCTCCCTGTGGGAGAGGGTTAGGGTGAGGGGAATGCTTAATTATTTTCTAAAACGCCTGCTGGGCCTGATCCCGACGCTGCTGATCGTGGCCGTGCTGGTGTTCTTGTTTGTCCATATGCTGCCGGGCGATCCGGCGCGGTTGGCCGCGGGGCCGGAGGCAGATGAAGCCGTCGTCCAGTTGGTGCGTCAGGATCTGGGGCTGGACAAGCCGTTGCCACAGCAGTTTGTGCATTTCTTTGTCAATATTTTGCAGGGTGATTTCGGCACGTCGATGGTGTCCAAACGCCCGGTCAGTGCAGAGATCGCCTCGCGCTTTATGCCAACCTTCTGGCTGACCATCGCCAGCATGGTGTGGGCGGTGATTTTTGGCATGGCGATCGGCATGATTTCCGCCGTGTGGCGCAACCGCTGGCCGGACCGGGTGGGGATGACGCTGGCCGTGTCGGGTATCTCTTTCCCGGCCTTTGCGTTGGGGATGCTGCTGATGCAGGTGTTCTCAGTCAATCTCGGCTGGCTGCCGACGGTGGGAGCGGATACCTGGCAGCATTACATCCTGCCTTCAATCACGCTGGGTGCTGCGGTAGCGGCGGTGATGGCCCGCTTCACCCGAGCCTCGTTCGTTGAGGTGATGCAGGAAGATTACATGCGCACCGCCCGCGCCAAGGGCGTGCCGGAGTCATTGGTGATCGTCAAGCACGGGCTACGCAACGCCATGATCCCGGTGATCACCATGATGGGCCTACAGTTTGGTTTCCTGCTGGGCGGCTCAATCGTGGTCGAGAAGGTGTTTAACTGGCCGGGGTTGGGGCGCTTGCTGGTGGATTCGGTAGAAATGCGCGATTACCCGGTGATCCAGGCCGAAGTGCTGCTGTTCTCGCTGGAATTTATTCTGATCAATCTGTTGGTGGATATGCTGTATGCGGCCATCAACCCTTCGATTCGTTATCAATAGGCAGGCCGTATGATGAAGTATTGGCGGCGTAATGCCGCGCTCAAGGCAATGCCGGTGATTAATCCCAACGCGGTGCGTACGCCTTGGCATGAGTTCTGGCGGCGCTTTCGTCGCCAGCAGGTCGCAATGGTGGCCGGCGTGTTTGTGTTGCTGCTGGTGGCCGCTGCGCTGCTGGCACCGCATCTGGTGCCTTATGATGCGGAAAACTTCTTTGATTACGACCGGCTCAATGAAGGGCCTTCGCTGGTGCACTGGCTCGGGGTAGATTCGTTGGGCCGGGATATTTTCAGCCGTATTCTGATGGGCGCGCGGATCTCTTTGGCTGCGGGGGTGTTCTCGGTGCTGGTTGGCAGCGTGATTGGCACGGTGCTTGGGCTCTTGGCGGGCTATTACGAAGGCTGGTGGGATCGCATCGTTATGCGCATCAGCGACGTGCTGTTTGCCTTCCCCGGTATTCTGCTGGCGATTGGCGTGGTGGCGATCATGGGCAGCGGCATGGCAAACGTGATTGTCGCCGTGGCCATCTTCAGCATTCCGGCGTTTGCTCGCCTGGTGCGTGGCAATACTCTGGTGCTGAAGCATCTGACCTACATTGAATCGGCGCGCAGCATCGGCGCTTCGGACTGGACCATCATTCTGCGGCATATCTTGCCGGGCACCATCTCGTCGATCGTGGTCTATTTCACCATGCGTATCGGTACTTCAATCATTACCGCCGCCAGCCTGTCATTCTTGGGATTGGGGGCGCAGCCGCCAACGCCGGAATGGGGCGCGATGCTCAATGAAGCGCGGGCGGATATGGTGATAGCCCCGCATGTGGCGATCTTCCCCAGCCTGGCAATCTTCTTCACCGTATTGGCGTTTAACCTTCTAGGCGATGGATTACGTGATGCATTAGATCCGAAACTGAAAGGGTAGCCCCTCTCCTCAAAAAGGAGAGGAGCAACTCACTCAGCGGAACAGATGCTCGGCATGAAAACGCAGATGATCTTCGATAAAGGTAGCGATGGTGAAGTAGCTGTGGTCGTAACCCGGTTGAATGCGCAGGGTTAACGGCCAGTCACGCTGGCGTGCCAACTCCGCCAGCTTGGCCGGTTGCAGCTGATCCGCCAGAAACTGATCCCCATCTCCTTGGTCAATCAACATCGGCAACTGCTCCGCCCCGCTGGCCAGCAAATGGCAACTGTCATAGTGCAGCCACTGCGTTTCATCATCCCCCAGATAGGCCGCAAAGGCTTTACGGCCCCAAGGCACCTGGCAAGGATTGACGATCGGTGCAAAGGCCGATGCCGAACGAAAACGCTGCGGATTACGCATTGCCATCATTAACGCACCATGGCCGCCCATCGAGTGGCCCGCAATGGATTGCCGATCGCTGACGCTGAAATGCTGCTTGATCAGCGCTGGCAGCTCATCGCTGATGTAGTCATACATGCGAAAGTGTTGATCCCAAGGTGCCTGAGTGGCATTGAGGTAGAACCCCGCCCCCTGGCCCAGATCGTAACCTTCGTCATTCGGCACCTCATCGCCGCGTGGGCTGGTATCCGCCATCACCAGCACCAACCCTAATTCTGCGGCAATGCGCTGGGCACCGGCCTTCAACGTGAAGTTTTCATCATTGCAGGTCAGCCCCGACAGCCAATACAGCACCGGCGGCGGGTTATCGTCGCGCGGTGGTGGCAGATAGATACTGAACGTCATGTTGCAATTCAGGCTCTGCGCCGCGTGACGGTAACGTTGTTGCCAACCACCGAACATGCGGTGCTCTTCGAGAAGTTCTAATGACATCGTCATCCTCTGCCTCCTGGCTTATTTATCGAAATGGATCACGGAACGGATCGATTTGCCTTCATGCATCAGATCGAACGCTTCGTTGATCTGCTCCAGCCCCATGGTATGAGTGATAAAGTCGTTCAGTGCGAACTCGCCGTCCAGATAACGCTGCACGATCCCCGGCAGTTGGCTACGGCCTTTCACGCCACCAAAGGCGGAACCGCGCCAGACGCGGCCAGTCACCAGTTGGAACGGACGGGTCGCGATCTCTTCACCGGCACCGGCAACGCCGATAATGACCGACTCACCCCAACCCTTGTGGCAGCACTCCAGTGCAGAACGCATCACGTTGACGTTGCCGATACATTCAAAGGAGAAGTCGACGCCGCCGTCGGTCAGCTCGACGATAACGTCTTGAATTGGTTTATCGTAATCTTTTGGATTGATCAGATCGGTCGCACCCAGCTTACGAGCCAGCTCGAACTTGCTGGTGTTGAGATCGATACCGATGATGCGGCTGGCACCGGCCATCTGAGCCCCGATAATCGCCGACAGCCCGATGCCGCCCAGGCCGAAAATCGCCACGGTATCGCCAGCCTTGACCTTGGCGGTGTTGATCACCGCACCCATGCCGGTGGTGACGCCACAGCCAAGCAGACAAACTTCTTCCAACGGCGCTTCTTTGCTGATTTTTGCCAGTGAGATTTCTGGTACTACGGTGCGTTCAGCAAAGGTGGAGGTGCCCATGTAATGGAAAATCGGCTTGCCGTCTTTAAAGAAGCGGGTGGTGCCATCTGGCATCAGGCCCTTGCCCTGAGTAGCGCGGATGGCCTGGCACAGGTTGGTTTTGCCGGATTTACAGAATTTGCACTCGCCGCATTCTGGGGTGTACAGCGGGATCACGTGGTCGCCGACGGCCACGCTGGTCACGCCTTCGCCGATCGCTTCGACTATGCCGCCACCTTCGTGGCCCAGGATCGCCGGGAACACGCCTTCTGGATCTTTGCCTGACAGGGTATAGGCATCGGTATGGCAAACGCCGGTAGCGACGATGCGCACCAGCACTTCACCTTTCTGTGGCGGCATCAGATCGACTTCTTCAATCTTCAGCGGCTGGTTCGGGCCCCAAGCTACGGCAGCACGGGTTTTGATAAATTCCATGATTCTCTCCTCATTAAATTCTAGTGGTGCAGATTTTGGCTACTCTGTCAGGAGGATGGATTCTGCATCCATCTCCGTACTTTCAGCCTGTTCTATAATCAGTTGTTTTAACGCGCGGACGTTTGGCCCAAACGCATCACGCCGCCATAACAGCCAGGTGGCAGTTTCGGTAATGTCGGCAGGGAGTGAATGAACTTTGACCCGTTTGTAGCCGGGCAGCAGGTTGAGCACCGAATACGGGATCATCGCCAGCCCGGCACCGCTGGCCACGCAGGCCAGCATGGAGTGATAAGACTGGATCTCCATGATGGTGCCTGGCAATGAACCGTCACGCTTGAACCAGGACTCCAGGCGCAGGCGATAAGAGCAGCTGGCGCGGAAGGCAAACAGGGTTTCCCCTTTGACATCCTGGGCGCTGTGAATGGGCGGATGATCCAGGCAGGTGATCACCACCATCCGCTCGGGGAAAGCGACGCAACCGTTCAGTTCATCATGCTGCAACGGGCCATCTACCAGGGCGGCAGCCAAGGTTCCCGCGCGTACACGCTCGATGATTTCTCCTGAGGTGCCGGTAGCCAGCGAAAGGGAAACCTGCGGAAATCGCTGATGATAAGCTGCCAGCAAGGTAGGTAGCCGGGTGGCGGCGGTGCTTTCCATCGAGCCAAGCGCAAAGTTACCGGCCGGTTCCCCGGCATGGGTGATGCTCATGGCTTCTTCACTCAGCGCCAGAATGCGGTGGGCGTAGCAGAGAAAATTATGGCCCATCGGCGAGAGGCGCAGACGCTGCTTCTCACGGATAAACAGATCGGTGCCCAGTTCCTGCTCGAGCTGACGCAGGCGCGTGGTCAAGTTTGACGGCACGCGGTGCAGTTGCTCGGCGGCACGGGCGACGGAGCCGGTTTCGGCCACGCAGCAGAACATGCGCAGTTGGGTGAGATCCATAGCCTTCTCTTTTCGTGATGAACTTGATGAGTATTATTCAGTTTTTGTGAGTGTAATACTGCGGCATGCTAGCCGCAACTTTCTTTTAACAGGTTGGATACAGCGATGGCGCTAAAAATAGCCTTGAGTGGTTTTATTGCTTTGATCGTGGCGATGGGGATTGGCCGGTTTGCCTTTACCCCGCAGGTGCCGCTGATGATTGCTGAGCACCAGTTCACCCTGACGGGGGCCGGGCTGGTGGCGGCGGTCAACTACCTGGGTTACCTGTGCGGTGCCTATGATGCGATGCGTGCCAGCCGCCATGTGGAGCGCCGCCTGTGGCTTGGCGTATGGGGAGCGGTAGCGCTGACGCTGCTGTCTGCCTTGGTGTCGGGGGAGTGGCTGCACGGTGCAGTGCGCTTTGCGATTGGCTGGGCCAGCGGTTGG
Source organism: Serratia sp. Res13-Sevr-LER1-36-b (assembly GCF_015673035.1). NCBI lineage: Bacteria > Pseudomonadati > Pseudomonadota > Gammaproteobacteria > Enterobacterales > Yersiniaceae > Serratia > Serratia sp. Res13-Sevr-LER1-36-b. The sequence continues at coordinate 5,755 of NZ_JADACK010000005.1, forward strand.
TCGATGGTGCTGGTGGCGGCCTGGACTAACGAGCGGTTGGCGCATTATGGCCGTCCCGCGCTAAGTGCTGCGGTCTTTGCCGGGCCTGGGGCCGGGATATTCATCAGCGGCATGCTGGCGGTGGCGATCAACAGCTGGGGCTTGAGCGCTTCACAGGCCTGGCTGGTGTATGGTGCATTGGCGTTGGTGTTAATTGCCGCGATCAGCATTAATTTGCCAAGGGCAGGGGAGCTGCATCGTCCCGATGTGAAGCCTGAGCCGCTGGTACTCACACCGGCATTGAAGCGCCTGGTGTGGAGCTACAGCCTGGCGGGCTTTGGCTATATCCTGCCTGCGACCTTCCTGTCACAGATGGCGGCGGCCCGTTTCCCTGACAGCCTGTTCGCCCAGTTTGTCTGGCCGATTTTTGGCGGTGCGGCGGTGCTGGGGATTATCATCGGGATTGCAACCCGTCATCGGCTCACCACGCAGACCCGCCTGGCAATCACGCTGTGGGTACAGGCTCTGGGCGTGCTTTGTGCCGAAGTGGTGCCCGGCGTTACCGGCCTGGCACTCGGGGCCATGCTAACCGGCGGTGGATTCCTCAGCGTGGTCCAACTATCTATCCAGCACGGTAGGGAGTTGGCTCCGAATCACGCACGCTATATGGCCGGGCTGTTGACCACGGGGTATGCCATCGGCCAGTTGGTTGGCCCGATGCTCTCGGCGGTGTCAACGGCGCTGACGCATCGCCTGGAACCCGCGCTATATGTGGCGGTACTAGGGCTGTTGATCGCCGGCGTGCTGGTGATCAATACCCCGGCGCGGGCCACGGCCAGCAAGCCAACATTATCTTGAGTAAAATACATACAAAAAATGTGGAATAGCCGCAGCCAGCCTGCTACGGGCTGGATGCGGATTTTTCATACCGGGATGAAACACAATCACTGGATAAACGTCTCACTCTCATCTAGAGTGGGGGAAAATATTGATCGGGTTCACGTTATCTATCCGTCGTCTTTCAAGCTGCAGTTAGCTCCCCCCCTGTATTTGTAGGGGCGCTGTATACGGCGCCCTAACCAATCCGGGCGAGTAACCAGCAGCAGATAACAACGCTGCAATTTGAAAGACGACGGGTATATTGTTGGGGCCAGCCTGCTGGAGATACATCGCCATGACATCGTTAAGTAATGAAGCTGTACTGGTGCACGCGGCGCTTGAAGCGCGCGGCCTGGAAACCCCGCTATGTGGGGAAGTGTTGGATCGCGAGACGCGCAAGCGCCGTATCAAAGAGCACATGACTGAAATCATGCAGCTGTTGAACCTTGATCTGTCCGACGACAGCCTGGCAGAAACGCCGCACCGTATTGCGAAAATGTATGTCGATGAGATCTTCTCCGGCCTGGATTACGCCAACTTCCCGAAGATCACCGTCATCGAAAACAAGATGAAAGTGGACGAAATGGTGACGGTGCGTGATATTACCTTGACCAGCACCTGCGAACATCACTTCGTCACCATCGATGGTAAAGCCACCGTGGCGTATATTCCTAAAGACTCGGTGATTGGCCTGTCGAAAATCAACCGCATCGTGCAGTTCTTTGCCCGCCGCCCACAGGTACAGGAGCGGCTGACTCAGCAGATCCTGGTGGCGTTGCAAACGCTGCTAGGCACCAACAACGTGGCGGTCTCGATCGATGCAGTGCATTACTGCGTCAAAGCTCGCGGTATTCGTGACGCTACCAGTGCTACCACCACTACGTCGCTGGGCGGGCTGTTCAAGTCCAGCCAGAATACGCGCCAGGAGTTCCTGCGTGCGGTGCGTCACCATCACGGTTGATAGCTGCCCCTCACCCCAACCCTCTCCCATAGGGAGAGGGAGCTGATAGTCCCTGCTCTTTTGGAAGCAAAAGGGTCATATCAGCAAATGAATACGAGGCTGCTGCTTAATGGGGTTTCTACTTTTACTAGACTAGAATACAAACTCAATCAACCTCCTCATCGAAAGTGAATCACTATAATTTCAAGCACACTCGATCGTTCCCCTCTCCCTGCGGGAGAGGGTTAGGGTGAGGGGTCTTGTTACTGATTGAAATACAGCGGAATAACATGAACGCTAACGAAACTCCCCGGCTACCACGCATTGCTACGCTGGACTGCGTACGCGGTATCGCCATCCTTGGCATTCTACTGCTGAATATCAGCGCATTTGGCCTGCCGAAAGCCGCCTACCTCAACCCCGCCTATCTGGGGATGCCCTCCACACGCGATGTCTGGACCTGGGCGCTGTTGGATCTGTTCGCTCAGGTCAAGTTCCTGGCCATGTTCGCTCTGCTGTTTGGTGCCGGTCTGCAACTGTTGCTACGGCGGGGCAAAGTCTGGATCCGCGCCCGGTTATCCTGGTTGCTACTGATTGGCCTTGGGCACGCTATTTTCTTATGGGATGGGGACATCCTGCTGGCCTACGGGCTAATCGGCCTGGTGTGCTGGCGGATGATCCGTGACGCACAGAATACCTTCACTCTGTTGAAAACCGGTGCGGTGCTGTATCTGATCGGTGTGGCGGTGTTGCTGCTGCTAGGGTTTATCTCTCATGGTGAACCGGGCAGTTTCTGGCAGCCGAGCGTGGCCGAATTGCAGTATGAGACGTTCTGGAAGCTGCAAGGTGGGCCGGAAGCCTGGCGCAGCCGCCTGGATCTGCTCTCTTCCAGCCTGATAGCCATCGGTGCGCAGTATGGCTGGCAACTGGCCGGGCTGATGCTGTTTGGTGCAGGCATGATGCGCAGCGGTTGGCTGCGTAACAGCTATTCACCTGCTTACTACCGCCGCCAGGCCGCCTGGCTGATACCGCTTTCATTGCTGATCCAGTTACCCGGTGTGCTGCTGCAGTGGCAGCTGAATTGGGAGTATCGCTGGAGTGGCTTTCTGCTGCAGGTGCCGCGTGAGTTGGGCTCGCCGTTGCAGGCCATTGGCTACCTGGCTCTGGTCTACGGTTTCTGGCCAACGCTTTCCCGCCTGCGTATCAGCCACTGGTTAACCCAGGTCGGGCGGATGGCGCTAAGTAATTACCTGCTACAAACCCTGATTTGCAGCACGCTGTTCTTTCGTTTTGGCCTCTACCAACAACTCGACCGTTTGCAGCTATTGGCGGTCGTCCCCCTGGTGTGGCTGGCTAACCTGTTGTTTTCCACGCTGTGGCTGCGTTACTTCGCACAGGGCCCGATGGAATGGCTATGGCGCAAGCTGACGTCCCTTGCAGCGGGCGAAAGTCTCCGTCAGCCGACAAAATGAGATCTGGCGCAGGTAGGTTAAAAAATTGTATGTAAACGTTTTCTTTCCTGTGACGGAATTCACGCTGAGGAGGATGACAAACGGGGTAGGATAACGCCACTGTCTACTCTGTCGACCTCGGGACGTTTCATGAATTCTGTGCATTCAACCACCATTCGCGATGTGGCGAAGCGTGCGGGTGTGTCCGTCGCTACCGTCTCGCGAGTGTTGAACAACAGTGCCCTGACCAGCAAAGAGACCCGCGAACAGGTGCTGAAGGCGGTGGCGGAACTGGGTTATCGGCCAAACGCCAACGCGCAGGCATTGGCTACCCAGAGCAGTGAAACGCTGGGCGTGGTGGTGATGGATGTCTCCGATCCGTTCTTCGGCGCGTTAGTGAAAGCGGTAGACACGGTGGCGCAGCAAAACCATAAATATTTGCTGATCGGCAACAGTTACCATCAGGCGGACAAAGAGCGTCATGCCATCGAGGTGCTGATCCGTCAACGCTGCAATGCCTTGATTGTTCATGCAAAAGCGTTAGATGACGCGGAACTGATCGCCTTTATGGATCAGATCCCGGGCATGGTGTTAATTAACAGAATTGTAACGGGCTATGAGCACCGCTGCGTTGGCCTGAACAATGTGTTTGGCGCTGAAGTTGCCATGCGCTTGCTGCTCTCGCAGGGGCATCAGCGGATCGGTTATCTGGGCTCCGATCACCCTATCGAAGACGGCCCGCTGCGCCAGCAAGGCTATAGCCAGGCGATGGCCGCAGCCGGTTTTTCCCCACCGGATAGCTGGCGGGCTTACGGCTCACCGGACCTGCAAGGCGGTGAAGCGGCAATGGTTGAACTGCTGGGCCGCAACCTGCACCTGAGCGCCGTGTTCGCCTATAACGACGCCATGGCCGCTGGCGCCATGGCGGTGCTGAAAGAAAACGGTATCACGGTGCCGCAGCAATTCTCGCTGGTGGGGTTTGATGATATCCCGATTGCCCGCTATACCAGCCCCAAGCTGACCACCATCCGTTATCCGATCGTTTCAATGGCCACCCTGGCTACCGAGCTGGCGCTCAAGGGCGCTGCCGGGCAGCTTGAACCTCAGGCATCACACCTGTTTATGCCGACGCTGGTACGCCGCCATTCTGTCGCGCCGTGGCAAAGTGAGGCTTCGGTCACTCTCTGAACATTTAATATTGTGTAACCGTTTTCAATCTGTGAGAAAATTCACAGATTATTAACATAGTGCCGTCTATGCTCTAGTCGTTTTCCAGCGCAAAGGCTCTTGCCAGCCAAGCTTTTAATCTGGCGCTGACACAGCATCACAGGAATAACAAGCAACACGGATGACAGGAATTCTTTTGAAACTGCCACGCCCAACTGTGTGCATTGTGGCTAAAGGCTTAATACCGAGTACGACCCTCTACAAACCGGAGACAGACAATGAATAAGAAGGTTTTCACCCTGGCCGCGCTGGCCGCAAGCATGATGTTTGGCGCAGCTGCGCATGCTGATACCCGCATTGGCGTCACGATTTACAAATATGACGACAACTTTATGTCGGTGGTGCGCAAGGCGATCGAGAAAGATGCCAAAGCTTCTCCGGATGTCACGCTGCTGATGAATGACTCACAGAATGACCAGTCCAAGCAGAATGACCAGATCGACGTACTGATTGCCAAAGGCGTAAAAGCGCTGGCAATCAACCTGGTGGACCCAGCCGCCGCTCCGGTAGTGATTGACAAGGCACGTGCCAACGATATCCCGGTGGTGTTCTACAACAAAGAACCTTCCCGCAAGGCGTTGGATAGCTACGACAAAGCCTATTACGTTGGTACCGACTCTAAAGAGTCTGGCGTGATCCAGGGCGAACTGATTGCCAAACACTGGAAAGCCAACCCGGCCTGGGATCTGAACAAAGACGGCCAGATCCAATATGTGCTGTTGAAAGGTGAGCCGGGCCACCCGGATGCAGAAGCGCGTACCACCTACGTGATCAAAACGCTGAATGAAAAAGGCGATAAGACTCAGCAACTGCAGATGGACACCGCGATGTGGGATACCGCTCAGGCTAAAGACAAGATGGACGCCTGGTTATCTGGCCCTAATGCCAACAAGATCGAAGTGGTAATCGCCAACAACGATGCGATGGCAATGGGTGCGGTTGAAGCCCTGAAAGCTCATAACAAGAGCAGCATTCCGGTCTTTGGTGTCGATGCCCTGCCAGAAGCACTGGCAATGGTGAAATCCGGAGCGATGGCCGGTACCGTGCTGAACGATGCCGACAATCAGGCGAAGGCGACCTTTGATCTGGCGAAGAACCTGGCCGCGGGCAAACCTGCTGCTGACGGCACCCAATGGAAGATCGTCGATAAAATCGTGCGTATTCCTTACGTGGGTGTAGATAAAGATAACCTGTCTCAGTTCGTGAAATAAACCGAGATAGAGAGAAATGCCCCCACTGTTTTCTCAGTGGGGGAACTTATTAGAAGAACCCGTTAATTCTCCACTGCTGCAAGCCAGCTTGGGAGAGTGCTGGTTCCAGAATTAGCCAGGACTATTTATGGCCGAAAACTCTCGTGAGTGGCTACTGGAAATGACGGATATCAGTAAGTCGTTTCCTGGCGTAAAGGCATTAGACAAAGTGAATTTACGCGTACGTCCAAACTCCATTCATGCATTAATGGGGGAGAACGGCGCCGGAAAATCCACCTTATTAAAATGCCTGTTTGGCATTTATAAAAAAGACTCCGGCAGTATTCTGTTTCAGGGGCAGGAGGTCGATTTCAAAAGTTCCAAAGAAGCGCTAGAGCAGGGCGTTTCGATGGTACACCAGGAACTGAACCTGGTGTTGCAACGTACCGTGATGGACAACATGTGGCTGGGGCGCTACCCCACCAAAGGGCTGTTTGTCGATCAGGACAAGATGTACAAAGACACCAAGGAAATTTTCGACGAACTGGATATTGATATCGATCCCCGCGCCAAAGTCGGCACGCTGTCGGTATCCCAGATGCAGATGATCGAAATTGCCAAGGCGTTCTCCTACAACGCTAAAATTGTGATTATGGATGAGCCAACCTCTTCTCTGACCGAGAAGGAGGTGAATCATCTGTTCACCATTATCCGTAAGCTGAAAGAGCGTGGCTGCGGCATCGTGTATATCTCGCACAAGATGGAAGAGATCTTCCAGCTATGCGATGAAATCACCATTCTGCGCGACGGCCAATGGATCGCCACCCAGCCGCTGGAAGGGCTGGATATGGACAAGATTATCTCGATGATGGTTGGGCGCTCGCTGAGCCAGCGTTTCCCCGATCGTCAGAATACGCCGGGTGAGGTGATTTTAGAGGTGAAAGGCCTGACCTCTTTGCGCCAGCCTTCGATCCGCGATATCTCTTTCGATCTGCATCAGGGGGAGATCCTGGGCATTGCCGGGCTGGTGGGCGCCAAGCGTACCGACATTGTCGAAACCCTGTTTGGCATCCGCGAGAAGGTGGCTGGCACCATCAAGCTGCACGGTAAAAATATCAACAATAACAGTGCGAACGAAGCCATCAACCACGGTTTTGCCCTGGTGACGGAAGAACGTCGTTCCACCGGTATTTATGCTTATCTGGATATTGGCTTTAACTCGCTGATCTCCAATATCCGTCAATACAAAAACAAAATGGGCCTGCTGGATAACAGCCGGATGAAAAGCGACACCCAATGGGTGATCGATGCCATGCGGGTGAAAACGCCGGGCCACCATACCAATATCGGTTCGCTTTCCGGCGGTAATCAGCAAAAGGTGATCATTGGCCGCTGGCTGCTGACACAGCCGGAAATCCTGATGATGGATGAGCCAACGCGCGGTATCGACGTGGGGGCCAAGTTTGAAATCTACCAGTTAATGACCGAGTTGGCGAAGAAGGGCAAGGGGATCATTATAATCTCTTCCGAAATGCCGGAGCTTTTGGGAATTACCGACAGAATATTGGTGATGAGTAATGGTCAGGTTGCGGGCATTGTGAATACCAAACAGACCTCGCAAAATGAAATATTGCGGCTAGCCTCCTTGCATCTTTAAGGATCGTAATTATGAGCGCACTGAATAAAAAAACCTTGTTCACCTATTTTAAAGAAGGTGGCATTTATCTGGTCCTGTTGGTGTTACTGGCGATTATTATTATCCAGGACCCGACCTTTTTAAGCCTGATGAACCTGAGTAATATCCTGACCCAATCCTCGGTGCGTATTATCATTGCGCTGGGCGTGGCCGGGCTGATCGTCACGCAGGGGACAGACCTTTCCGCCGGGCGTCAGGTAGGGTTGGCAGCGGTAATTGCCGCGACCCTGCTGCAATCGATGGATAACGTCAACAAAGTGTTCCCACATATGGAAACCTGGTCGATCCCGCTGGTGATCTTGCTGGTTTGCGCCGTGGGCGCGGTGATTGGCCTGGTCAACGGCTTGATTATCGCCTACCTCAACGTGACGCCGTTTATCACCACGTTGGGCACCATGATCATTGTTTATGGGATTAACTCCCTGTATTACGATTACGTGGGCGCTTCACCGGTGGCCGGTTTCGATCCGAAATTCTCCACCTTTGCCCAAGGGTTCTTGCGATTCGGTGACTTCAAGCTGTCATATATCACCTTCTACGCCATTATTGCGATCGCCTTTGTCTGGGTGCTGTGGAATAAAACCCGCTTCGGCAAGAATATCTTCGCCATCGGTGGTAACCCGGAAGCGGCGAAAGTCTCTGGCGTCAACGTCCCGCTGAACCTGATCATGATTTATGCGCTGTCCGGGGTGTTCTATGCCTTTGGCGGTTTACTGGAAGCGGGGCGTATCGGTAGCGCCACCAACAACCTCGGCTTTATGTATGAACTGGATGCTATCGCGGCCTGTGTGGTCGGCGGGGTGTCGTTCGCCGGTGGGGTCGGTACGGTGCTGGGCGTGGTGACCGGGGTGATCATCTTTACCGTCATCAACTATGGCCTGACCTATATCGGCGTGAACCCTTACTGGCAGTACATCATCAAGGGTAGCATTATCATCTTCGCGGTAGCGCTGGACTCCCTGAAGTACGCCAAGAAAAAATAAGTCTGTTTTATGCTTTACGATAACGGCCAGCATCTGCTGGCCGTTTGCTTTTGCTATGTCACACGGCAGAGATGCCATCTTATTGTTATTCCAGTCGTCGCTGTTCCCCCTCACCCCAGCCCTCTCCCCAAAAAGGAGAGGGGGCAGAACGGAGCTGCGTTCAGGGACAGGAGTTTATTTGTGGCCATGCTGCGCTCGCTTAAGCATTTGGTGTTGTAGTCAGACGCAGGGGGTTAATCTGTGGCACGAACGGTTCCCTCTCCTTTTGGGAGAGGGTTAGGGTGAGGGGCATTCACTTCAGCTCTTCTTCTGCTGCTGAGCCTTAAGCTTTTCTGCCGCCAGCTTGTGCTCCAACTCCACCAACTGCTCCGGAGACACCGCCGGGTAACCCGGTGCATCTTCCGGCACCTTATGCATCGCAGATATCGGGATTAATGGGCCAAGGAAGCGGGGCTCACGCTTGAGGATATACAGATCGGTCAAGGCTCCCAGGCGGGCAAAGATCTCGCGCACGCGTACCGTCATCATGTTTTTTGGCGAAGGTACCGCATAGCATTGCGCCTGGATGCCCATATGCAGGGCGATAAACAGGGCGCGCTCGCAGTGGAAACGCTGGGTGATGATGATAAAGTCGTTGGTATCGAACACCTTGCGCGTACGGACGATGGAGTCGAGGGTACGGAAACCGGCATAGTCGAGCACGATATCGCTAGGCGCAACGCCAGCGGCCAGCAAATCGCGGCGCATGGTCATCGGTTCGTTGTAGCTTTGCTGGGCATTATCGCCGCTCAGCAGCAGATACTTCACCTTGCCGCTGTTATAGGCGTTGATCGCCCCTTGAATACGGTAGCGGTAATACTGGTTAAGCACTCCGGTACGGTAATATTTGGAGGTGCCAAGCACCACCCCCACCTGACGGTGTGGTAGCGTTTGCATTTCTTCGTAAATGTAAGGCGCGGTTTTCCAACTTATCCAGCGATCGAGCGCGATAGCCGACAGCATCAGCACCGAAATGATGATGAACAGGCTAATTATCAGGCGTTTCCACATGTTGATGCCTTGCGCGAACGAGGGCTAAAGTAAGACTCAAGGCTACTTTACCTGCTCGGCAGACGCAAGCGGCGTGCCGTTTAGCGCAGGTATTACGCTGCATTTTTCAGCAAAATCTGGTCTTGGCGTGATAACCGGGCCTGACTAACAGGCCCGGTGAGGAACTTAGAACGATGTACGCTTGTAGATACGATACTGCGGGCGCCAGAAGTTGTGCTCAATGGCTTTAGACAATGCTTCTTCCGACGTCACCACTGCTACACCCTGTAACTGAGCGGCTTTGCCCACTTCCATCGCGATGCATTTGGATACGCCCTGAATATCATCGATATTCGGCAGCAGTGCGCCGTGGCCGTCGGTAGCCAGCGGAGAGCAGTCGGCCAGGGCACGGCTGGCGGCCATCAGCATGGCATCGGTGACCCGTTTTGCCCCAGCAGCCAGTACGCCAAGGCCAATCCCCGGGAAGATATAGGAGTTGTTGCACTGGGCAATTGGGAATAGCTGGTCTTTATAGGTTACCGGTGAGAATGGGCTGCCGGTGGCGACCAGTGCGGCACCGTCGGTCCAGTTGATGATATCTTCTGGACGGGCTTCCACGCGGGAGGTTGGGTTGGACAGCGGCATCACGATCGGGCGCGGGCAATGCTTGTGCATCTCACGGATCAGCTCTTCGGTAAACAGCCCCGGCTGGCCGGAGACGCCGATCAGCACGGTCGGCTTGGCGTTGCGTACCACTTCCAGCAGGGAGATCGCATCGCTCTCCACCTGCCATTGATCCAGATTGGCACTTTTCTGCACCAGTTTGCTCTGGAAATCGAGCAGGTTCGGCAACTTATCCGTCAGCAGGCCAAAACGGTCAACCATAAACACGCGAGAGCGGGCTTCTTCTTCGCTCAACCCTTCGGATTTCATCTGGGCGATGATCTGCTCGGCAATACCACAACCTGCGGAACCGGCCCCCAGGAAGGCAACGGTTTGATCGCGCAATTGGCTGCCAGCGGCACGGCTGGCGGCAATCAGGCTGCCCAGCGTCACGGCGGCGGTGCCTTGGATATCGTCGTTAAAGCAGCACAGCTCATCACGATAGCGATTAAGCAGCGGCGTGGCGTTGTTCTGGGCGAAATCTTCAAACTGCAACAGCACGTTCGGCCAACGGCGTTTCACCGCCTGGATGAACTCTTCCACAAAGGCGTGATATTCATCGCCAGAAATACGCGGATGCCGCCACCCCATGTAGAGCGGATCGTTCAGGCGTTGCGGGTTGTTGGTGCCGACGTCCAGCACCACCGGCAAGGTATAGGCCGGGCTGATGCCGCCACAGGCGGTGTACAGAGAGAGTTTTCCGATTGGAATACCCATGCCCCCGATGCCCTGGTCGCCCAGGCCAAGGATGCGTTCCCCGTCGGTGACCACAATCACCTTAACGTTCTGCTTGGTGGCGTTTTGCAGCATATCGTCGATACGATCGCGGTTAGGGTAGGAAATGAACAGCCCACGCGCGCGGCGATAGATATCGGAGAAATGCTCACAGGCTTCACCCACGGTTGGCGTATAGATGATGGGCATCATCTCGCTCAGGTGCGAATCCAGCAGGCGATAGAACAGCGTTTCGTTGGTGTCCTGGATATTGCGCAGGTAGATGTGCTTGTCGTTATCGTTCTTGAAATCCTGATACTGCCGGTAAGCGCGTTCCACCTGTTCTTCGATGGTTTCTATCGCTTCCGGTAGCAGGCCGTGCAGGTTGAAGTTACTGCGTTCTTCTTCAGAAAAGGCGCTGCCTTTGTTCAGTAACGGGAACTCCAACAGAATGGGGCCAGCGTAGGGGATGTAGAGAGGGCGTTTGCTTTCGTATTCCAGTTCCATCAGTTTTACTCTTTGCCTAGGGTAAGCTTTATTACTGCCGATCCTAAGATATCGGCAAAATATGTACAGCATTTGTTAGTAAATAATGAGGAATTGTCGCTTGCTGCTGGTTTTTTAGCCGGATTGTGGCGGAGCACGGTGGCTCCGCCTGAGGGATCAGAAGGTGACGCGTTGGACGTCTTCGCAGCCCAAGGCCGCCAGGGTGGCGCGGGTGGCATCCCACTGGGTCAGGATTGCGCCTTCCGCTTCTGCCAATACGGCACGGCGGATTTTCTGGCAATCACCACCGGAGACATTCATCAGGATCAGCGCGGCCTGCAATGGCGGCAGGCTAGGGTTGAACGCGGCGTTTTCTGCATAGCGGCCAGCGTAAACCTTGCCGTCTTCGGCTTCCAGCGCTACGCCGCTATGGGCGGTGCTGTAAGGAGCATGGCTGCGGTTGGCGGCATCTAGGGCAGCTTTCGCCAATTCATCATCCAGCGTCAGTTGGAAACCGTGATCGACCGGATCCATCAGCAACTCGCTGATTTGCAGATCTTTCGGGCCGAAGGAGTAAGGCAGGTAATCGCCCAGCGTGGCGGTTGCCCGTGCAGGCAAGTGGATCTCCAACTCGGTGCCGCTGTTAAGCTCATTCATAAACTGGCGGCAGTGGCCGCATGGCGAGTAGTTGACGGTGACCGCGACCAGCTTGGCTTCGCCACGCAGCCAGGCATGCGTGACAGCGCACTGTTCCGCGTGCACGGTTTGTTGCATAGGTGCACCACGGAATTCCATGTTGCCACCAAAATACCAGTTGCCACTGACGCCACGCGCCACAGCCCCCACGTGGAAATGCGAAATCGGCGTTAACGAGCAGGCAGCCGCCAATGGCAGCAGAGCAAAGGCCAGAGCATCGTCATCCAACCCGCACTGTTGCTTGATCGCCGCAATCTGCTCGGCCTTGAACATGGCTGCGAAATCAGGCGCATCTAAATAAGGCAGCAGGGCGGATTGCAAGGCCGCAGGCAATTCGCTGTAGGCGGAGTGAAAGCGAGAATGCATAAGGAAGTCTCTCAACAAGTTAACGGGTTAACATTCTAGGCAACCGGCCCACAACAAAATGTGATTTGTATCTATTTTTTAATGAAACAGATGCAATGAAAACTATAAATGCGAGATGTATCGCAGGTTTTAAGCCGTTACCCAAACAGCCGCAGCAGTATCGGGAACACAAACGGCGCGGTCAGCGAAGTGATAATCCCGCAGATGACCAGAGCCAGCGAACTGAATGCGCCCTGTTGGTAATCCATTTCTACGCAGCGTGCTGTACCCAACGCATGCGAAGCGGTGCCCATCGCCAAACCGCGCGATGAATTGGTGTTGATCCGCAACAGACTCAGCAGCGAATGGCCGAAGACCGCCCCCAGAATACCGACAAAAATCACGCACACCGCGCTGATGGCCGGGATGCCGCCAATCGACTCGGCTACTGCCATGGCTATCGGGGTCGTCACCGATTTTGGCAAAATCGAGGCGGCAATTTCGGGTTTGGCTCCCATTAGCAGGGCAATGGCACCGCCGCTGATCATCGCGGTCATGCTGCCAATAAAGCAGACGGTGATGATGGATTTCCAACGCGCGCGGATCTGATGGATCTGCTCGTATAGCGGAAAGGCAAGGGCGACCACCGCCGGTTGCAGCAGATCGTTGAGGATTTTGCTGCCTTGAAAGTAGCGTTCATAAGGAATGCCGGTCAGCAACAGCAGCGGGATAATCACCGCCATTGAGACCAATAATGGGTTCAGTAACGGCATGTGGAGCTTTTGCGCCAGCTTGCGTGCCGCGTAAAATACCACCAGGGTCAGCGGTAAAGACCACCAGATATTTTGCATCATTGCTCATCCTCCGCATTTTTTGCTTTACCGAGGATGGGGCGCTCGCGGTGGAAGTAATGTGAAGTATAGCCAACCACCACAAATACCAGCAGCGTACTGATCAGGCAAGACACGATCAACGGAGCCAGATCGTCAACTATCTGGTCGTAATACTTCATGATACCGACGCCGATTGGCACAAACAGCAGCACCATATAGCGGATAAACAGATGGCAGCCAGGCTTGACCCATTTGGCCGGTAGAATTTGTGAGGAGAGCAGGGCAAACAGGATCAACATCCCGATAATGCTGCCGGGTATGGCGATCGGCAACAGCGCCGCAATGGCGTTACCGGCGAACAGGCTAAGGTAGATCAGCACGATCGCCCTGACATATTTCCAACACAGGTTAAATAGGTTGCCCATAGTGCATTCTCGTTGACGTTGACGCATTCATCATACAATTAAACTGTGAGCTACGCCACAAAACGCATCATGAATTCTCGCTATGCCTATCATGCCATTTTGGCAAGATCGTGGCCCACCTTAAGTGTAGCGGGCCAGGCTATTCCGCGCTGCTCAGGCTGGCAAGCGGCTTTTGCTGTTCCGCCAACCGATGGCCGAGGAAGAAGAACAGCAGGCTGAACAATGCAGCGGCGATCAACACCAGGAACATTACCGGCGGTGGCGCATAGCTCAGCAGGAAACCGCACATCACCGGGTTGATGGCCCCCCCCAGATTACTCAGGCTCTGCACGCCGTAATAGCTGCCTTTCAGGTGCGGCGGGGCGATAAAGTCGATAAACATATATTCAACCGGAATGACGATGATTTCCCCCAGGGTGAAAATCGCCATGGCCAGCACCCATAGCCATATCGAAAGGCCTGCCAGCATAAAGCCGATCAGCCCCAGGACGAAGAACAGCGTGCCCAGCATCAGCCAGCGCAGCATGTTGTCCTGGCGCATACCGCGACTCAGCAGATACTGCAGGGCGATCACGATGCAGGCGTTGACGATCATCACCACGCCAATCACTTTGTAAGCAAATTCGGCATCGCTAACGATGATCAGATACTGCGACAGATAGCCGGTAAATTGGCCAAACACCACCGCGCCTAACGTGCTGCCAAGGGTGAAATAAATCAGCCGCCGATCGCCGCGCAGCACATTCAACGTCTGGCGGAAGTTGAGAACCGACGGTGGAGTGTTGCCGGTGTCCTCTATCGGTGGCGATGGATAGCTGCGCAGGCGGAAGCTCAGGGTTATCACAGTCAGTAACGCCAACCCGCCAGACAGGTAGAATGGCAGCAGTGGGCTGTACCCGGCTACCATCACGCCCAATGATGAGCCGACGGCCCAGCCAACGTTCACCAGCGTATAGTTGATCGAGAACGCCTTGATACGTTGGTTTACCGGCAGCCAACTGGCAAAGCAGGCCTTGATGGCGATGCTGAGCACCGCATAGGCAGTATGTAAGATGGCTAGCACCAAGATAACGCCAGCGGGATGCGTGACCCATGGGATAGCAAAAAAGCTCAGCGAAAATAGCAGGATGGCGAGCAGGATCAGCGGATTTTTATTAAAGCGATCGACCAGATAGCCGCCATAAAAGCTGCTGATGATACCGATAGTCAGGCTGACGCCCAAGATAATGCCCACGCTTTTCGGCAGCAGGTGGAAGTGCTCGGTCAGGTAAATGGTGATAAAGGGCAGCGTGACGCCACGGCCTATGGTCAGCACCAGCGAACTTGCCAGCAATATCTTAATCAGTGGGGGGAATCCCTTCATAACCAAACCTGTTGATGCATACAGTTATTACGCCAGTGCAACTACAGTAGCTTATTTTGTGATGCAGAGAAGGGGGGAACGGAAAAATTGTTTAAAAAAAAGAGGCTACGTCTGTAGCCCC
Source organism: Serratia sp. Res13-Sevr-LER1-36-b (assembly GCF_015673035.1). Lineage (NCBI taxonomy): Bacteria > Pseudomonadati > Pseudomonadota > Gammaproteobacteria > Enterobacterales > Yersiniaceae > Serratia > Serratia sp. Res13-Sevr-LER1-36-b. The sequence goes on from NZ_JADACK010000005.1 coordinate 20,775, forward strand.
TCGGTAAAACAGCATTATTTACCGGATTTAGCCTGCAGGGTGGCAAACCAGGGTTGGATGAAATCTTCGCTGCTGCCCCAGCCTGGAATAATTTTACTCAGTGAGGCTACGTTGATTGGTCCAGTCTGGCTGACCAGCAAGGCCTGCGGGATGGCGGCGGCTTTAAACTGATAGGTGGCAGGGGTTGGCTCACCCGCCAGCTTGTTGGCAATCAGGCGTAGGTTGACGGCCCCGATCAGCTTGGTATCTACCGCAACGCTGACCTTCCACGGGCTACCGGCTTCGCGCATCAGTTGCAGATCCTGGTTGGAGATATCGATGCTGTAGAGTTTGATCTCGGTGCGGCCATTTTCTTGCAGCGCCTTATAGGCTCCCTGGCTGAAGGCATCCCAGGTACCCCAGATGGCATCAATTTTACCTTTCGGGTATTTGGCCAGCACCGCACCGACTTTATTGGCGGTATCGCCCTGGACGTCGGAAGATACCGCCCCGATCGATTCCAACTCATGAATACCCGGATTTTGCTTGAGCAACTGCTGGTAAGCGGCCTGGCGGCGCTCCATCGGCGGGAAGCCTGCAACCCACAGCTTGATAATGTTGGCCTTGCCGTCGAAGTCTTTAATCAGTTGGCCGACGGATTCATTGGCCAGCGAGGCATCATCCTGTTGGGAAACGGTGACGCCAGGGATCTCGCCGCTTACGTCGGTATCAAAGGCCGACACCGCGATACCTGCCGCAGCGATGCGCTTGACCAGATCGGTGGAATAGGGCGCGCGGCCTTGAGAAAGAATGATGCCGTCATACTTTTGGCTGATGGCCTGGTTAACGAAGTCCTGAAAACGCGCGTCATCACCGTTGCTCAGGAAGGTATCCACCTTGAAACCGAGCTTGCGCCCCTCCTGGATTGCTCCGGCCAAAAACTGGGTGGTGTTGTCATCGGAACCCAGATTACGGATCACCGCGACGCGGATCTGCCCTTGATGCTGGGCAATAGCGTCAGGAACGGGGGCAAGCGTGGCTTCAGCGGCCAGCAGGGGCAGGCTGGTCAGCAGGCTGAGGGCGAGCAGTGAGGTCTTTATCATTTTCATTATTGGCTCCGAAGCAGGTGAAGAGTTCCCGGTAAAATTGGATGTATGGCTGTCTTTATGTCTAGATGTCTATTATGTGCGATGCAGCATCATAACCAGATGCCCGGCAATTGGGAATCCACCGGCTTATGAATTTTTCTCAGGTGTTATAACGATTGGTTTGGATGAGGTACGCAGTTTTGGCAGGAGCCGGGAGATCGACGGTGCTGGTAGCAGTAATCTTGGCTGATGAAGAATGCAATCACGCTGATTAAGGCGCGCCGTTTAAGATCTGATATGACCGAGGCAGAACAAGCCTTGTGGCTACAGCTGCGCGATCGCCGCTTGGCGGGGTTTAAGTTTCGGCGGCAATTTCCGGTTGGGCCTTTCTTTGCCGATTTTGGGTGTTGGCAGGCGAAGCTGATTGTTGACCTGGATGGTGGCCAGCATTCTGGACAGGTGGCTTATGACCAGCAGCGCACAAGCTTTCTAGAGCAGCAGGGTTTTACCGTGATTCGTTTTTGGAACGATGAAGTATTGCGCAATTGGGAGGGGGTGAGGCAGGTGATTTTATGGCATTTGCAGGATCGTGTTTCCCCTCATTCTAGCTTCTGAGATACCCCTCACCCCAACCCTCTCCCGTAGGGCGAGGGAGCTGTCCGGAGCATATAGTTAGCCCGTGCTGCTTCGGTAGCTTAGGAAATTATGGGGTAAGAAGAAAGGTTGGGTATGACTCAGAGAAACCAGCGAACTCGATCAGTCCCCTCTCCCTGCGGGAGAGGGTTAGGGTGAGGGGACTTTGCTTGATATTACAAAAACTTATTTAACCTGCATACCAGGCTGTGCGCCGCTGTCCGGGCTGAGCAGGAAGATTTCCTTGCCGCCAGGGCCAGCCGCCATCACCATCCCTTCGGAAACGCCAAAGCGCATTTTACGCGGCGCCAGGTTGGCCACCATAATCGTCAAACGCCCTTCCAGCAGTGAAGGATCAGGGTAGGCAGAGCGAATACCGGAGAAGATCTGGCGTGATTCACCGCCCAGATCCAACTGCAGCTTCAGCAGCTTGTCGGAACCTTCAACAAACTCGGCGCTCTTGATCAGCGCGATACGCATATCGACCTTGGCGAAATCGTCAAAGCTGATGGTGTCCTGAATTGGATCGTCTGCCAGCGGGCCGCTGACAACTTTCTGGCTGGCGGCCAGATCTTCTTTTGATGCATTTACCATTTCATTCACTTTGTCGAGATCGATACGGTTGAACAACGCCTTGAAGGTGCTCACCTGATGGCCCAGCAGTGGCTGCTCAATGCCATCCCAGCTCAGTTCGCAGTTGAGGAACGCTTCGGCACGTTCGGTCAACGCAGGCAGTACTGGCTTCAGGTAGGTCATCAGCACGCGGAACAGGTTGATGCCCATTGAACAGATAGCTTGCAGATCGGCGTCGCGGCCTTCTTCTTTCGCTACTACCCAAGGAGCCTGCTCATCGACATAGCGGTTGGCCAGATCGGCCAGCGCCATGATTTCGCGGATCGCCCGGCTGGTTTCACGGCTGGCATAGGCCTGCGCAATGCTGGTGGCAGCATCAACAAAGGTCTGGTACAGCGCAGGGTCGGCCAGGTGGTCGGCTAACTGCCCGGCAAAACGCTTGTTGATGAAGCCAGCGTTACGGGAAGCCAGGTTGACCACTTTGTTCACGATATCCGCATTCACGCGCTGCACGAAGTCTTCCAGATTCAGGTCGATATCGTCGATGCGTGAAGAGAGCTTGGCGGCGTAGTAATAACGCAGACAATCGGCATCCAGGTGCTTGAGGTAGGTGCCTGCTTTAATGAAGGTGCCGCGCGACTTGGACATCTTGGCGCCGTTCACCGTCACATAGCCGTGCACAAACAGGCTGGTAGGCTTGCGGAAATCGCTGCCTTCCAACATTGCCGGCCAGAACAGGCTGTGGAAGTAGACAATATCCTTACCGATGAAGTGATACAGCTCGGTAGTGGAGTCTTTACGCCAGAACTCGTCGAAATCCAGATCGCCGCGTTTATCGCACAGGTTCTTGAACGAGCCCATGTAACCGATTGGTGCATCCAGCCAGACGTAGAAATACTTGCCTGGCGCATCCGGAATTTCGAAGCCGAAATACGGCGCATCGCGGGAGATATCCCACTGTTGCAGGCCGGATTCGAACCATTCCTGCATCTTGTTTGCCACCTGCTCTTGCAGCGCGCCGGAGCGTGTCCAGGCTTGCAGCATGTCGCTGAAAGCGGGCAGGTCGAAGAAATAGTGCTCAGAATCACGCATTTCCGGGGTAGCGCCGGAAACCACGGATTTAGGGTCGATCAGCTCGGTTGGGCTGTAGGTTGCGCCACAAACTTCGCAGTTATCGCCATATTGATCCGGAGATTTACATTTCGGGCAGGTGCCCTTCACAAAACGATCCGGCAGGAACATGCCTTTCTCGGGATCGTAAAGCTGAGAAATGGTGCGTCGCTTGATATGGCCGTTCTCTTTCAAGCGGCCATAGATCACACCTGACAGTTCACGGTTTTCTTCGCTATGGGTCGAATGATAATTGTCATAGCTGATGCCAAAACCGGCGAAATCCTGTTGGTGCTCGCGGCTCATTTCCGCGATCATCTCTTCTGGCGGGATACCCATCTGCTGTGCTTTGAGCATGATTGGCGTACCGTGCGCGTCATCCGCACAGATGAAATGAACTTCGTTGCCGCGCATTCGTTGGTAACGAACCCAGATATCTGCCTGGATGTGCTCGAGCATGTGGCCGAGATGGATGGAACCATTTGCGTACGGTAGCGCGCACGTCACCAATAATTTTTTCGCGACTTGAGCCATAATGAAAAGTTGCTTTCTTTAATGAGTGAAAAGGGTCTTTGATGTTACCCGATCGCGCTCTCTGCTGCTAGGGCGGTTTCTTTCGGGTTATACGAGCGAGTTACCCTGCAGTTCTGATATGCTTATCGGGTTGCTACCCATTCAAAATCAAGGAGCCGGGATGAACGCCAAATCCCCTGAGCAGACCAACCCTGAAGTTCTGCGCGCCCTGGTGACCGGAGTATTGGCCGCCTTCGAACACCCGACGTTAAAAAACAATCTGACCGCACTGAAAGCCATTCACCACTGCACGTTGCTGGACAATGTCCTGCATATCGAATTGGTCATGCCGTTTGCCTGGCAAAGCGGGTTCGAGGCGCTGAAAGAATCGGTGAGCGCCGAACTGCTGCGCGTGACCGGCGTTCAGGCTATCGAATGGAAGCTGAAGCACGATATCACCACCTTGAAGCGTGCCAACGACCAGGCCGGTGTGAAAGGTGTGCGTAACATTATTGCCGTCAGCTCCGGCAAAGGCGGTGTGGGGAAATCCAGTACCGCAGTCAACCTGGCACTGGCGCTGATCGCCGAAGGTGCCAAAGTGGGTATCCTGGATGCGGACATTTATGGCCCGTCGATCCCCAACATGCTGGGGACTGAACATGAACGCCCAACCTCGCCGGACGGCCAGCATATGGCTCCGATCATGGCGCACGGTTTAGCGACCAACTCTATTGGCTACCTGGTGACAGACGACAACGCCATGGTGTGGCGTGGGCCGATGGCCAGCAAGGCGCTGCTGCAACTGTTGCAGGATACGCTGTGGCCGGATCTGGATTATCTGGTGCTGGATATGCCGCCAGGCACCGGGGATATCCAACTGACCCTGTCGCAGAATATCCCGGTGACCGGTGCGCTGGTGGTGACGACACCACAGGATATCGCCCTGCTTGATGCCGCCAAAGGCATTGTGATGTTCGAAAAGGTGCATGTGCCGGTATTGGGCATCGTTGAGAACATGAGCATGCATGTGTGCAGCAACTGTGGGCATCACGAGCCTATTTTCGGCACCGGTGGGGCAGAGAAGCTGGTGCAGAAATACCATAGCCGCCTGTTGGGGCAGATGCCGTTGCATATCTCGTTGCGTGAAGATCTGGATCGCGGACAACCGACCGTGGTCAGCCGCCCGGACAGCGAGTTTGCGGAGATGTACCGTCAACTGGCGGGGCGCGTCGCGGCTCAGATGTATTGGCAGGGGGAAGCTATTCCTACCGAGATCTCCTTCCGCGCTCTGTGATTGCCCTGCATTAAATTGTTAGTTTAGTGCTCTCGTCCCCCTCTCACCCCAACCCTCTCCCACAGGGAGAGGGAGCTGATAGCCCCTGCTCTTTTGGAAGTAATAAGGTGATCAGGCAGCTCGACCGTCACTTTAACCAGGATGAGCAGGGTCAGTCAGCTGGTACTGATGAAGAATCACTACACTTTCAACCTAACTCGATCGGTTCCCTCTCCCTGTGGGAGAGGGCTAGGGTGAGGGGGCATTAACGGCTCTGAGGTGCTGAAACCTGTGGTTTTTTGTGCAAATCAGCCCGGACAAAAGGTTTTTCTACCGGCGCAATGGTCACGGCAATCCTTTCCAGTAACCCCTGGGTCGGTGCCGCAGTGCCGGAATTGATCAGGACAAGGGGCAGCGCCAGCGTAACGGCAATTTTGCGGTAGGACAGCCGTGGTGGCTGCGTGCCACGTTGCAGCATTAAGAAAGTGCTGCTGACGATAAAGCCGAGTGCCAGGCCGGTGATCACCTCAGAAGTGGAATGGGCGTGGATCACCAAACGTGAATAACCGACTACGGCGGCCAACAGATAGCCGGCGATCACCGCGGTGCGTCTGACGGGTGACGAGAAACGTCCACAGAGCAACCACAGCAAAACCGGCCAGATACTGGCAGACAGGGCCGAGTGGCCGCTGAACCCGGTAAAATCCCAGTGGCGGCTGCCAATGCCCCAGCCCATAAACGCCAGCTTCGATACGCAAACTACGGCACCCACGCCGCCAAACAGCAGCATCCATTGCCAGGTCGGTTTTCTGCTGGTGGGGGACAGGAGTAAAATAATAAAGACGATGGCTGCGCAGGGCAGCAGCAGCATGCTGTCACCAAAAAAAGTCAGAAAATGCCAGTTCATGTGCGGTTGTACTCTAAGAAATAGGATCGAAGACGGTCTTGATGATGGCGTGAATTGTACCCTGAGTCGCCGATTTGCAGTAGCGTAAAAAATCTTAAATCCCCCGGCAAAAGATACTCCGCATGTCAATTACGCCGGTTTGTGGGGATAATCTCCCGCCTTACCGTCTAAACGCTGGCGCCAAAGGCACTAACTCCCTATAATTAGCGTGTTTTACACCCCTTTCCCCACATTGAAACCAGGTCTTTAATTTTATGACTGACAAGTCGCATCAGTGCGTCATTATTGGTATAGCTGGCGCATCAGCCTCCGGAAAAAGCCTTATTGCCAGTACGTTATACCGCGAACTCCGCGATCAGGTTGGCGATCAACATATCGGTGTGATCCCGGAAGACAGTTACTACAAAGACCAGACGCACCTGACCATGGAAGAGCGGGTCAAAACCAACTATGACCACCCCAGCGCCATGGATCACAATCTGCTGTTCCAGCATCTGCAAATGCTGAAGTCCGGCCAGGCGATTGAGCTGCCGTTGTATAGCTACACCGAACATACGCGTAAGAAAGAGACGATCCATCTCGAGCCCAAGAAAGTCATCATCCTGGAAGGGATCCTGTTATTGACGGATATCCGCCTGCGCCAGGAAATGAACTTCTCGATCTTTGTCGATACCCCGCTGGATATTTGCCTGATGCGCCGTATGAAGCGCGACGTGAATGAGCGTGGCCGCTCCATGGATTCCGTGATGGCGCAGTACCAGAAAACCGTCCGCCCAATGTTCCTGCAGTTTATTGAGCCTTCAAAGCAATACGCCGATATTATCGTACCGCGCGGGGGTAAAAACCGTATCGCGATAGATATCCTGAAGGCAAAAATCAGCCAATTCTTTGAATAAGTCATTAACAGGCCAGCCTGTTTTTACTGGCCTTTAGCGAACTATTTGAGCCCCGACATAGACCTTGAGCCCGTTGTGTGGCAATTTTCGTATAAGTTTATGCGCCTTGATGGAATGGAGAAAATAATGAGACTGTGCGACCGCGATATCGAAGCCTGGCTGGATAACGGAAAACTGGTGATTTCACCGCGTCCTCCCATTGAGCGTATTAACGGGGCCACAGTGGATGTCCGTCTCGGCAATCAGTTCCGCGTGTTCCGTGGCCATACCGCTGCCTTTATCGATCTCAGTGGCCCAAAGGATGAAGTGAGCGCCGCCCTCGACCGCGTAATGAGCGATGAAATCGTGCTGCCGGAAGGCGAAGCCTTCTTCCTACATCCAGGTGAACTGGCGCTGGCGGTGACGCTGGAGTCGGTCACCATTCCTAACGATCTGGTTGGCTGGCTCGATGGCCGCTCTTCATTAGCCCGCCTGGGATTGATGGTGCACGTTACCGCACACCGTATCGATCCCGGTTGGCAAGGCTGTATTGTGCTGGAGTTCTATAATTCAGGTAAGCTGCCGTTGGCATTACGCCCTGGCATGTTGATCGGCGCGCTGAGTTTCGAACCGCTTTCCGGGCCTGCGGCACGGCCATACAATAGCCGCCAGGACGCGAAATACAGGGATCAGCAAGGGGCCGTGGCCAGTCGTATTGACAAGGATTAACAGCGAACCGGTATTACGCTGACACGAGGATGGCATGAGAAGACTACTGACGACTTTGGTGATTTTGCTGGTGGTGCTGGTGGCAGGGATGTCTGCCTTGGTGCTGTTGGTTAATCCGAATGATTTCCGCGGCTATATGATCAAGAAGGTTGAGCAGAGCAGCGGCTATCATCTGACGCTGGAAGGCGACCTTCGTTGGCATGTCTGGCCGCAACTGAGCATTCTTGCCGGGCGAATGACGCTGACGGCGCCAGGGGCAGCGGCTCCGGCCGTCAGCGCGGATAATATGCGTCTGGATGTCAAACTGCTGCCGCTCCTTTCCCACCAGCTTTACGTTAAGCAGGTGATGCTGAAAAATGCCGTCATCCGCCTGACCCCCGATAGCGCAGAGCAAAGCCAGCCCGATGCTCCTATCGCCCCCGGTGGTAACCAGGCGGATGATAGCTCGGGATCCCTGTGGAAATTTGATATCGACAACCTGCGGGTGGTGGACAGTCTGTTGATCTGGCAGCGGGCCAACAACGAGCAGATTAACGTTCGTGATATCGATTTAACCCTGCAGCAGAATGAAAAGCATCAGGCGCAGATAGAGCTTTCCAGCCGGGTGAATCGCGACCAACGCGATCTGAGCTTCAATCTGGCGGCCAATCTCGATCTGCAACAGTTTCCCCGCCAGATAGGCGCGCAGGTCACGAAGTTTAGCTACCAGCTTGAGGGCGCAGATATTCTTGCCGGTGCCATCAAGGGGGAAGGGAGCGTACAGGCGGTTTATCAGCAGGCTTCGCAGCAGGTTGTCTTGAGCCAACTGATGCTCAGTGCCAATGATAGCCAGTTGACTGGGGGCGCTAGTGCACAGTTCGGGCAAGTGCCTGCTTACACCTTGGATCTCAGTGCCACACAACTCAATCTGGATGCGCTCTCGGGCTGGCAGACAAAAAATCCTGATGAGGAGAAGCTGCCGCAGCCGGTGACAGCATCCCCGGTGATCGCCAATCAGGCGGACGACCCACAACAGAATTTACAGGTGTTACGTGACTTCAATGCGCAGCTTAAGTTGAAGGCGGATCAGGTCACTTATCGTGGGATGTCGGTTAATCAACTGGCGGTACAGGCAAGCAACCAACAGGGATTAATGACGGTGGCAACGCTGTCTGGCAAGTTGGCCAGCGGTGATTTCTCCCTACCAGGCTCGATGGATGTGCGGGCTGATAAACCGCTGATCAAACTGCAGCCGCAGTTACGGCACATTGAGTTGGGTGAAGTACTCAAGGCCTTCAATATGCCATTGGCGCTGACCGGCACGTTCAACATGCAGGGCGATTTGAGTGGCGATCGCTTCAACGCCACGGCGTTCGAGCACCGCTGGCACGGGACTGCGGAACTGTCCATGCAGAATGCGCAGCTTCATGGTCTGAATATTCAACAGCTTATCCAGCAAGCCGTGGCGCGTAATGACAGTAGCGTGCGTGGTGAGGATAACAACCAGCGCTACACTGCGGTGCAACAAATGAGCGCCAAGGCCAGCTTGAGCAAGGGGCAGATCACGCTCAGCGAGTTACAGGCAGAGTCACCGGTGATGAGCCTGACCGGCAGCGGTACGCTCAATATGCCTGGCAAACAGTGCGACTTAACCATGAACGTACTGGTAACGGGGGGCTGGCAAGGCAACAATGCGTTAATCGCACAACTGCGCGAAACGCCGATCCCACTGCGTGTCTATGGCCCTTGGGATCAGCTCAATTATCAGTTGCAGGTCGATCAGCTATTGCGTAAAAAGTTGCAGGATCGTGCCAAAGACGCCTTGAACAAGTGGGCCGAGAAGAATAAAGGCTCCCAGGATGGCCAGGATCTGAAAAAGCTGCTCGATAAGTTGTAAACCTTATCAAACACTGCCCGCGCTCTCTTTAGGTTATGGTGAGCGCGGGTTTGCCCCCCTCGAACAACAAAATCAATACCTTTGATATTCATCTGGCATACTGCTGATGGCTTCCCTACAATAAGGGATCTGTTAATGAATAAAGCAAGGATTGACGGTGTCAAAAGCGAATTCTAATGCCACCATTGTGGATATTGCCCGCCGAGCCAACGTGACCAATATCACTGTCTCCCGTGCTTTTAATAAACCCGAACTGGTAAAGTCTGAAACCCTCGAGAAAATTCATGCTATTGCCAAAGAGCTTAATTATGTTCCCAATGCTTTCGCTCAAGGATTAAAGAAAAGCAGTAGCCAAATTATTGGCATTGTTACCAGCAGCATGTATAACCCTTTCTATTCCAACCTGATCCAAACCGTATCGCGCATTGCCCGCATGCAGGGCTATCAGATTATGCTGTTTGATACCGACGGCAGCGAAGAGGCTGAAATGCAGGCGGTGCAGGCGTTGTTCGGTTATAAGGCGCGGGGCATCTTGCTCTCTGCTGTACGCGACGATCGGCATTATCAACCCGCCTACCTTGATCAGGCCGAACGCTACCATACCCCGCTGATCCTGATCGACAGGGACATTTATAATCAACAGCTTAGCGGCGTGTTCCTCAACAACCAAGAAATTGGCAAACTGGCCGGGAAATATCTGGCCGAGCAGCCGGAAAGTAATATCCTGATCCTGGGCGGCCCGGCCGACTCGGAAATTACCTTGGCACGAACCCAGGGGATTATTGATGCTCTGGAGGAGAAGGGGAGTAAAATCACCATTATCAATGGCGACTATGATTTTATTTCACAGGCGGCACGGGTGAGAGAATATCTTGCCGATGAACAGCATCAGCCGGATTATATCGTGGGCCTCAACGGTATTATCACGCTGGGTGCTATTTCGTTGTGCCACCAACTGGATATTTACCATCGGGTGAAATTCTTCTCGATCGATGAACCGCCCAAGGCGCGGGATTATGGGCAGCATATTGCCGGGGTTTATCACGATACGCAGGTGTTAGGGGAAATCGCGGCGGAATTATTGTTTAATGCAATTAAAAATAATCACAGCGATCAGCCATTAAGACGGGAATTCTTTACCGGGATGTTGCTTGTAGAGTGATGTGACCCCTCACCCCAACCCTCTCCCACAGGGAGAGGGAGCTGCTCCGGTGATGTTATTGGGTGCGGAAGCTAATCTGTGACCCCCAAAAAGGGTAACTAGTCAGACTCAGGGGCTGTCTGTGGCCTAATTGGTGCCGAGCGGGGGCTATGTTCTGGTCTAGCCAAAGTAGACTCCCTAGATTAATTTGTAGCCTGAATTGGTGCCAAGCGGTGGTCAGTCATAGAGACTGTGTTCTGACCTAGCCAAAGTAGGCTTCCTGGATTAATCTGTGGCACGTTCGGTCCCCTCTCCCTGTGGGAGAGGGTTAGGGTGAGGGGCAATTCGTTGAAATATCAGGCTAATCCCACCCCATTACTGCCCATAGTAAGCATTTTTACCGTGCTTGCGTAAAAAGTGCTTATCCAGCAGCGCGGGTTGCATTGGCGGGATCGTTGGAGTCAATTGCCGCGTGGCCATCGCCATAGCCGCCACTTCCTCCATCACCACCGCATTATGCACCGCATCCGCCGCCGTTTTTCCCCAGGCGAAAGGCCCGTGAGAATAGACCAACACCCCCGGCACCTGTTGCGGATCGCGCTTCGCCTGTTGGAACGTCTCGATAATCACCTGGCCGGTTTCCCGCTCATAGTCGCCAGCAATCTCGTCCTCACGCATAGGGCGGGTACAGGGAATGTCACCATAAAAATAGTCGGCGTGCGTGGTGCCCAGAGCCGGGATCGCCTGGCCAGCCTGTGCCCAGATGGTGGCATTACGGCTGTGGGTATGGACGATGCCGCCAATCGCAGGAAATGCACGATACAGAGCCAAATGGGTATCGGTATCCGAGGACGGTTTACGCTGCCCTTCTTGGATCACTCCGTCCAAATCCACCACCACCAGGTCATCCACCGTCATTACTTCATAGGCGATCCCCGAAGGTTTGATCACCACCAGCCCCTGCTGGCGATCGATCGCCGACACATTACCCCAGGTAAAGGTCACCAAACCATAACCCGGCAGGCTGAGATTGGCCGCCAACACCTGCTGCTTCAACTCGCTTAACATGTGATGCCTCCCTGTTTCATCTGTTGCTCGATCCAGCTTTTGGCCTGGGTGATATGCTGGATATCCTGGCCATCGTTGCGCGTCCACATTTCCAGCAGGAATGGGCCGCGATAGTTGAGCCGGTTTAACACGGCAAACGTATGGGCAAAGTCGACGCAGCCGCTGCCGAAAGGCACATCGCGGAATTGCCCTGTAGTACCCGGCAGCACCGGCAGGGTGTCTTTTAAATGGATGGCGGTGATCTTGTCGATGCCTTGCTCCAGCTCAAAATCGACGTCATTGCCCCAGGCGCTGAGGTTGCCGATATCGGGATAGACGGTAAACCATGGGCTTTCAATCTGCCTGGCAAACTCGCGCCATTTGCTGATGCTGTTGATAAAGGTGGTATCCATGATCTCCACGGACAGCATCACCTGTGCCTTGGCCGCCAGCTCTACCGCCCATTGCATACCTTCGATAAAACGCTGGCGTGTATGGCGATCGGCAGTTTCGTAATAGACGTCATAACCCGCTAGCTGAATATTCCTGATCCCGACGTCGACGGCGAAATCCAACGCCTTTTCCATCAACGTGCGCGCCTGTTGGCGGATGGCGGCATCATGGCTGCCAAACGGATAACGACGGTGGGCGGATAAACACATGCTGGGCACCGTGATACCGCTGTCAAAACGGGCGTTGATCAGCGCCAGCCGCTGTTGACGATCCCAGTCCAGGCGCAACTGGCGTTCCGGTTGCTCATCAATGGAGATCTCCATAAACTGGAAACCCAGTTCGCTGGCGATACCAAGGCGTTGTGCCCAATCAAGATCTGCCGGCAAGGCTTTTTCGTACAGCCCAAGTGAGACATTATTAGTGGTTTGCATGCTGGTTGGCCTCATTTAATGCTTGGGCGATATTCAGGTAGCCCGCAAAGCGATCGCGTAAGCGTCGGTTAGCTACCGCGTCGGGATAATAGGTATGTACTTCAGGCTGAATAACCTGCACGGCCTCGGTAAAGTTGCTGTACTCCCCGGCACCCACGGCGGCACAGATCGCTGCGGCACGGCAGCCACTTTGCTGGATATTCACCACTTCCAGCGGCAAATCACCGGCGTTGGCAAACATCTGCATCCAAACGTCGGACTGCGTGGGGCCGCCGGTCATGCGAATACGCTCTACGCGTGGATTCAGTGCCACCAGGCGATCCTGATGAACCAGATGAGAGAACACGATGCCCTGATAGATCGCATGGACGATATCTGCCATGTCATGGTGCCCGCTCAGGCCAATCAACCCGCCCGGCAGGTTGCTACCGAGGTTGGAGCCGAACAGGTAGGGCAGGAATGTGATGTCGCTCGGCTGCTTGCTGCGTTCTTGTACCCAACGGTTGAACTGCGCATAGCGCTGATGATCGTTGTCGCAAAACTGCCGTAAGAACCAGGCCAGATTACTCGCTGAGGTTGGGCTGCCTTCGTGAACAAAGTAGCGGCCCTCCATGCAATAACGCCCCCAGGCAAAAGGATGGGAGGAGGGGATTAGGTTCTCCGTTACGCAGGTAGCGATCGACCAGGTACCCGCCACTGCGCTCAGGGTGCGATCGTCGACCACTCCCGAGCACAAGGCCGCACCAACCACATCGAACAGGCCGCCATACACCGCCGTTCCTGCCGGTAATCCGCATTGGGCGGCGGCAGTGGCGGTTACTTGCCCGGCAAGCTCGGCAGAACCTAGCAGCGGCGCGGTTTTATCGGCCACTTCCTCAATACCGAATGCCGCCATCAATACTGGGTCGTAGTCGGCCGTTTGCTGGTTGAACAGGTTGCTGCCGGAGATGTTGGTGATCTCCGCCGTCGCTTCGCCCGTCAGGCGGAAACGCAGGTAGTCATGAGCCATCAGCACCCGATCAATCGCCTCATATTGCGCGGGCTCATGCTGTTTCAACCAACGTAACAGCACTGCCGGATGGCTGTTCCAGATGGGTTGCAGGCTACGCGGGTAGGTGACGGCTTCGATACCTTGCTGCTGTAACTCAACCACCATCGCCCCGGCACGAGTATCCGAAGAAACGATGCCGTTGCGGACCGGCTGGCCCTTTTTATCAATGGCATATAGCCCTTTGCCGTGTGAAGAGAAGCTTACGCCACGCACCCGATCGCCGGTTATATCCGCGAAGCTGAGTACCTGGCGAATGGTCTGGCAAAGGTCACGCCACAAGGGCTCCATCTCGCGTTCAGAGAAGCCAGGCTGTGGGGATACGGTTTCCCCATCACACTCCGCTACGGCAATTTCCTCACCGTTAGCCCGGTATAGCCCCGCCTTGATTAGCGTGCCGCCAATATCAATGCCCAGAAAATATCCCATATCGGTTCTCCCTAGCTTATTTACGGCGGCTGGAACTGAGGTAGATAGCGGCGAGGATAATGCCACCCTTGACCACGTTCTGGATGTAAGGCGATACGCTCATCAGGTTGAGGCCGTTATTCAGTACGCCAAGCATCATGGCGCCTACCAGAGTGCCGATAATGGCGCCTCTGCCTCCGGAGATGGCGGCCCCACCAAGCACTACGGCGGCGATGGCATCCAGTTCAAAACCTTCACCGGCGTTGGGCTGCCCGCTCATCAGGCGTGAAGTGAGTACCAAGCCAGCCAGTGCGGCGGTTGTTCCGCTCACCACATACACCAAGACTTTGTAGCGAGGTACGCGAATACCGCTCAGGCGCGCGGCTTCTTCGTTGCCGCCAATGGCGTAGACATAGCGGCCAAACGGCAGGTGGTTAAGCATCAGGTAGGCCAGAATATAAACGCCGACCATGATCAGCACCGGTACTTGAATACCCAATACGGAACCGCGGCCGAAGAAGGAAAACATGTCTGGTAAGCCAGAAATCGGATAGCCGCCGGTGTACAGCAACGCCAAACCACGGGCGATACCCATTGAGGCGAGGGTGACGATAATCGGTGGCATGCGCAGATAGGCAATGCAGGCACCGTTGGCCAGGCCAAACAGGGCACCAATCACCAACGCGGCGACCATGGCCAGAGGAATAGGGATCCCTCCCAACATTAAGCCAGCGGCAATTGAGCCAGACAGTGCCATCACTGGCCCGACCGAGAGATCGATGCCCCCAGTCAGGATTGCGCAGGTCATGCCCACGGCAATAATGGCGTTGATCGACACCTGGCGTGCCACGTTGGTCAGGTTGTTGACCGTCAGGAAGCTGTCATTAAGCCCACTCATCAGCAGGAACAGAATGGCGAAGCCGATAAAAGGCAGCATCGCGGGGTGGTGCAGCAACTTCTCCCAGCGCTTGCCGAGGCTCTGCTTCTGGGCTGCGTGGGTAGGTGGGGATTGTTCAATTCCGATCATAATGCACTCCCGGTTGCATGAAGCATGATGTTATGAGATTCGATTTCATCCCCTGCCAATTCGGCAACAATGTGGCCGCCACGGAACACCAGCACGCGATCGCAAACGCCGATAATTTCCGGTAATTCGGACGAAATCATGATGATAGAAATGCCTTTCTGCGTGAGCTGTTGCATCAGCTGATAGATTTCGGATTTAGCGCCGACGTCAATGCCACGGGTAGGCTCATCAAAAATAAGGATGTTGCAGTCATTGTTCAGCCAGCGGGCAATGACCACTTTTTGCTGGTTGCCGCCGCTCAGGGTGCTGACGGCGGTATCCGCATCCGGGGTTTTCACGCCTACCGCACGGATCAGCCGCTGAACGATATCGTCGTCCTTGCGGGCGTTAACGAATATCTTGCCGAACCGCTCGTGGCGGTTGAGGGTGATGTTCTGTGCTACGGAAAAAGGCAGCACCAGCCCTTCGGTTTTACGGCTCTCCGGCAGCAGGCCAATGCCTTGCTTCAATGCCAAAGCCGGGTTACGCAGCGTGGTTGGTCGCCCACTAAGGCTGACCTGCTTGCGATAGCAGGTGCTGGCACCGATCAGCGCGGAGACCGTCTCGGTACGGCCCGAGCCCACTAATCCGGCAAATCCCAGGATCTCGCCTTTGAACAGGTGGAAGCGATCTTCCTGCTGATGCTTGGTGCGCTGAATGGTGGCTTCCAGCAGGCGAACCGAAGTATCGACAGGGTGCGATTTCACCGGGAAGGCATTTTCGATTTTGCGTCCGACCATCAGCTTCACGAGTTCATCCACGTTGGTATCGGCCGTGGGCAGCGTTTGCACATAGGTGCCGTCGCGTAAGACGGTGATCTGATCGCAGATGGTGAAGATTTCATCCAGGTGGTGCGAGATGAAAATCATGCCGACGCCCAGCAGTTTCAGATCGTTCATGACGCTGAACAGGTGATCGGCTTCACCCGGCGTCAGGGTGGCGGTAGGCTCATCCAGCACCAGCACGCGGGCGTCCAGTGACAGCGCCTTGGCAATCTCGACAAACTGTTGCTGCGCCACGCTCAACTGCGCCACCGGGCAATCCAGATCGATATTCACCGTCAGCCGTTTGAAAATAGCCTCGGCTTTTTTGCGCATGGCTTTGCGATCTAATAATCCCCAGCGGTTCTTGATTTCCCGGTTGAGGAAAATATTGTCCAGGGCGTTCATATAAGGAATAAGCGAGAATTCCTGAAATATGATCCCCACTCCTGCGTTAATGGCCTGCCGATAATTATCAAACTGGCGGCTGGTACCCTCCATGATTATTTCGCCAGAATCCGGTTGGTGAATACCACACAGGATTTTCACCAACGTCGATTTACCGGCTCCGTTTTCCCCTAGCAAGGCGTGTATTTGGCCGTGTTGAATGGTGAGGTCAATACCGTCCAACGCCTTCACGCCCGGAAAGGACTTCTTGATCTGTTTTAATTCTAATAACGCCGTCACGGTTAACTCCTTCGGGTTTTATACCCACCGTTGCAAAATGGGTCGGGTACAAACCTCAACCGGCTCGTTGTGTTATAGGGGCGCCGTATTTTGCGCCCGCTTTGATAATCAATGCGTTGGTTTACACATTCAGCAGCATTGCCGCGTGGTCATCAAACTCGAGGCCGGGCGTTTACCAGCTAAAACCTTTGGCGTTGCTGCTGTCGATCAGTTTCACTTTCACCGGAATGGTGCTTGGCACGTTGGCACCCCAATGGCGGGCCAGCGCAATCCCTAAGGCGATACGGGCCTGGTCGCGAGGGAACTGTGCTGAGGTGGCGATAAACGGTGAGCCAGGTTTCAGGATCTCCTTAATCGCTTCAGGCTGGCCATCGACGCTGACCAACTTGACCTTGGCACCGTTACTCTCAATGGCTGCCAATGCACCCAGGGCACCTACGTCGTTGACGCTAAAGATACCGGCCAGGTCGGGAGTGGATTGCAGCATGTTTTCGGTTACTGTCAGTGCGGTATCACGCTCTTGCTTGCCGTTCTGCTTAGTGACAATCTGCATTTCTGGGTGCTTTTTAATGGCATCCTCAAAACCACGGACGCGTTCCAGGATCGGCACCACCGGGATACCGTCCAGGATCGCTACTTTGCCCTTGTTGCCCAGGGATTTGGCCAGGTATTCCCCCGCCTGGAAACCGGCATCATAGTTTTCCGAACCGACAAAGGAATCCAACGGGCCTTCGGCCTGGGCATCGATTGCCACGACCACCGCCCCGGCCTTATGGGCCGAGATCACCGCCGACTGCACGCCAACCGAATCTGTTGGGTTAATCAGTAAAATATCGACTTTCTTTTGCAGCATATCTTCCACATCATTAATCTGTTTTGAGACGTCATGATGGGCATCCGCAATATACAGCTTGGCGCCAATATCACCGGCAGCCTGCTCTAATGCCTGTTTCATGGAGACAAAATAGTCGTTATTCATTTCCTGGAATGAAACGCCAATGGTGATCTGTTTGGCTAATGCCGATTGGCTGGCCAGCAGCATGCCACCGGCGAGCATTACGGGTAAGGTTTTCTTGAATAATGAAAACATAGTTTATTCTCCTGTTGTAGGGGCGGTGTCTTTCTTTCAGTGTTATTTATAATAATTAGGTGGTTATCGGCCAGAAGTCGGCCTCGCTATAAAAGCGCGTTGTCATTATTTGCTTAAAACTAATCACTCAATATTAAGGAACCAAAATAACCTTAATGGAATCCGTTGAATCAGCCAGGGCGAATGCCTGATCCCATTCGTTTAATGAATAACTGTGGGTTACTACACCTTTGGAGGTCACCAGACCGCGTTCAAAAAGGTCGATGGCAATTTCATAGCTGTAAGGTGCCAGGTGCGCACCGCGAATATCCAACTCTTTGCGATCGCCGATGATTGACCAGTCTACGGTCGTTTCTTTGCCAAATACGCTGAACTCGACAAAGCGGCCGAGCTTACGGATCATCTGCAATCCTTGGGTCACGCCGATCGGTGCGCCGGTTGCTTCGATGTAAACATCACAGCCGTAGCCATCGGTTAACGCTTTGACGATTTTATCGGCGTCTTCCTTGAGCGGGTTGATGACCACGTCGGCACCGAACGCTTTTGCCAGCTCCAAACGTTCGTCGATGGCGTCGATCACGATCAGCTTTTTCGGCGTCTTCAGCTTGGCAACTTGCACCATACACAGACCCAGCGGCCCGGCACCGGCCAGCACCACAACGTCGTCTAACTGGATATCCCCACGGGCAACGGTGTGAATGGCACAGGCCATCGGCTCGATCAGCACGGCATCTTCATGGCTGAGGCTTTCCGGGATCTTGTGCACGATGGCATTGGCGGAAAAACGCATGTATTCCGACATACCCCCCTCGGCCACGTCCTTTTGGAAGCCGTAGATATTGTGCGTCTCGCACATCCAATAGCTGCCGGACTTACAGTAACGGCATTCCCAGCAGGGCACGATCTGCTCGGCAATGACGCGTTCGCCAATCTTGTACTTCTGCTCTGTGCCTTCCCCCATGGCAACAATGCGGCCATAAAATTCGTGGCCGGGCACGACTGGCGGTTTTACCCAAGGGTTTTCACCCCAAAACATCTGGGCACCGTTTTTACATTTACAATCGCCGGCACAGATCCCGCAGCCTTCAACCTTGATCACCAACTCCTTGGCTTTAGGTAGCGGGGTAGGGACTTGTTCAAACCGGTAATCCTGCGGGCCGTGGCAAACTACCGCGCTCATCTTTTCGGGTAACTGACTCATTTTCCTCTCCATTATCAGGCTAGATAGCGATACGAAATCAATGTTAACGTTGTCATTTTTAAGGAAATAAAAAGGTAAAATTTTATTTAAGTTAAATTATTCATGATGTTATAAATTTATTTTAACTCTTGGTTAAAAATGACAACGTGAACATTCGCGATCATATAACCAAACTGGAGAAAACATTTGTTTGATCAAACTCACACATCGTTAACATCTGGCGTAAAGATTCTACAAATTCAGATCATGATCACAATGTTATGTCGGATGTATGTAAGATCGGGGGCGAGGTAGTCATTTAATTTATTGAAATTAAATCAATTATTATCCGGCTTGATGGCATGTTTGCTTGCTCTGGGCTGTCTGGCTGCGGCTTCAGTTATCTACTTGCAAAGAGGAAGGGGATCGCCAAAGCGAGCTGGCTTGAAATTTCACGATTTGTTGATAGTTTCCCCCCGTAACATTGATGAATGTCATAATATCTTGTAGTGCTTTTCGGCAGAGTGTGGCGTTATTCGGCTGCTATCGGGCGATGAGCTGAAGTAAAATAATTAAATCGAGGAATAACAATGGAACTTCTGATTGGAGCCTTGGTAGCGGTGTTCGTTGGCCGTTACATCATCAAGGGCTATTCTGCCACTGGGGTATTAATGGTTGGCGGCCTGGTGCTGCTGGCGGTGAGTGCATTTATGGGCAAAAATCTGCTGCCCGCCAGTGCGACTTCGACCGGGTGGCGCGCCACCGATATTTTCGAATATGTCAAAATCCTGCTGATGAGCCGCGGTGGCGATCTCGGCATGATGATCATGATGCTGTGTGGCTTCGCCGCCTATATGACGCACATTGGCGCCAATGACGTGGTGGTCAAGCTGGCCTCCCGCCCATTGCAGATGATCAACTCCCCGTATTTGCTGATGATTGCGGCCTACTTTGTTGCCTGCCTGATGTCACTGGCTGTCTCTTCGGCGACAGGGCTGGGCGTGCTACTGATGGCAACGCTGTTCCCGCTGATGGTTAACGTGGGGATCAGCCGTGGCGCGGCAGCGGCTATCTGTGCTTCTCCAGCAGCTATTATCCTTTCGCCTACTTCGGGTGATGTGGTGCTGGCAGCCAAGGCGGCCGAAATGCCGCTGGTGGATTTCGCCTTCAAAACCACGCTGCCGATCTCCATCGCCGCCATTATCTGCATGGCGATTGCCCACTTCTTCTGGCAGCGCTATCTCGACCGTAAAGCCAACGAACAGCACCACATCATGGACGTGAGTGAAATCACAACCAACGCCCCCGGTTTTTACGCCATCTTGCCGTTTACTCCGATCCTGGGGGTGCTGGTCTTTGATGGTAAATGGGGGCCGGAGCTGCACATCATTACCGTGTTGGTGATTTGTATGTTCATGGCCGCGGTGATCGAGTTTATCCGCAGCTTCAATGCCAAAACGGTGTTTGCTGGTTTAGAAGTGGCTTACCGTGGCATGGCCGATGCGTTTGCCAGCGTGGTGATGCTGTTGGTCGCGGCTGGGGTATTTGCCCAAGGCTTGAGCACCGTTGGCTTTATCAGCGGCTTGATCAGCCTGGCACAGTCGTTTGGCACCGGTGGGATAATCATGATGTTGGTGCTGGTGGTGATCACCATGCTGGCGGCGATGACGACCGGCTCTGGTAATGCGCCGTTCTATGCGTTTGTTGAACTGATCCCGAAACTGGCGGCACAGATGGGGGTTAACCCGGCTTACCTGGTGATCCCGATGCTGCAAGCTTCCAACCTGGGCCGTACGCTCTCGCCGGTTTCTGGCGTGGTCGTTGCGGTTTCCGGCATGGCAAAAATCTCACCGTTCGAAGTGGTGAAACGCACCTCGGTACCGGTGATTGTCGGGCTGGTGGTGGTGATTGTGGCGACGGAGTTGCTGGTGCCTGTGCACCTGTAAGCTATGCAGGTGGGGCTGCATGCAACCCCCGTTTGACATCAATGCTGGGCACCTCAAGCGGGTGCCCAGCAAAGATTTACTCTTCGTCCTCTTCGTTAGGTGTCACTAACGGCGTGATCTTCACCTTCACGATGCGGTGGCTACTGATTTCCAACGGTTCAAACAGATAGTCGCCAATCTTCAGCTGTTCCCCTTCGCGTGGAATGCGCTGGCAATGCTCCATCAGCAACCCTGCCAAGGTATGATATTCCCGCTTTTCTTCTATCTGCAGTGGCACATACAGCACCAGATCTTCCAGCGGCATATGGCCATTGGCAATCCAGTAACCTTCGCTGGTTTGCTGGATATCATGGCGTGCATCAACCTCTTCATCGGCCTCTGGCAGATTACCGGCGATGGTTTCCATCACGTCGGTTAACGTCACCACACCTTCGACCGAACCAAACTCATCCACCACAAATGCAAAGTGGGTTTTGGCCTGGCGGAACTGTTCCAGCGCAGACAGCAACGTTAACTGCTCCGGGAAGATCAGCGGCTGGCGCACCAAAGCCCGCAGATCCAGCGGTGATTGCTGCAACTGTTGTTTCAGCACGTCGATGGTGTGGATCACGCCTAATGGCTCATCGCTGGCGCTATTTTCTGTTACCACGATGCGCGTATGCTGGTTTTTCTCCAACAGCTGCGTCAACTTATCCAGCGGGCCGTTAAGCCCAAGGTATTCCACATCGTGCCGCGAAGTCATGATACTGCTAACGGTGCGCTGTGCCATGCCCAGCACCCGCTCGATCATATGGCGTTCCTGCTGGTTGAAGATTTCACCATTTTCGTTATAGCTGTCTGCCAGCAGATGTGCCGAATGGCTGTCGATCTCGGCCTCTTCATGCTTGCCGCTTAACATGCGCAATACGGCTTCTGCGGTACGCTCACGCAAAGGCCGCACCTTGGAAAGAAAACGGCGGCGGTTAAATTGGGCAAACTGGTTCAAAGCTTCGATCATCACCGAGAAACCGATCGCCGCGTAGAGATAGCCCTTCGGAATGGCATAGCCAAAGCCTTCTGCCACCAGGCTGAAACCAATCATCAGCAAGAAGCTGAGGCACAGAATAACAATGGTGGGGTGGGCATTCACAAAGCGCGTGAGCGGTTTGCTGGCCAGCAACATCAAACCAATGGCGATACACACCGCGATCATCATCACGGCCAGATGATCGACCATCCCGACTGCGGTGATCACCGAATCCAGCGAGAAGACGGCATCCAGCACCACAATTTGCGCGACCACCGGCCAGAAACGCGCTCCTTTGCGTGACCCATGGTGTTCCTCGTCTTTACCCTCCAGCCGCTCGTTCAGCTCCATGGTGGCTTTAAACAGCAGGAAGATACCACCGACCAGCATTATCAGGTCGCGGCCACTGAAAGCGTGCCCCATGGCCACAAACAGCGGTTTGGTCAGGGTAGCTAGCCAGGATATAGAGGCAAGCAGCGCCAGGCGCATCAGCAACGCCAGTAAAAGACCGACAACGCGGGCTTTATCACGTTGTTTTTTAGGTAATTTCTCCGCCAAAATGGCGATAAAGATCAGGTTGTCAATGCCCAGTACGATTTCCAGTACAACCAGGGTGGCCAAGCCGGCCCAAATTGTTGGATCTGCGATCCATTCCATACGCCTAATTTCACCTTTTAGTTCGACGGCTTATGCCGCATTGAGAATGATGGACGCTGAAGGAGGGGATTTCAACACTAAATCCGCATGAGGTGCGGGTAATCTATGCTAGTAGAATAATTAAACAGTGTCAGGATTTTGTCATTGGAGGTAAGCACCAGAAAACATAGAACAAATAGCTGCTTATAAATCCTACGCTTAGATAATCACCATTATAATCAATTTGTTATAAAGTAGTTAAACGAGTAAAATCTTAAAAATCGCGTATCCTTAGTAGTCTTATTCTGAAAAGGTCTTAATGAAGCCACTAAGACTTGTTTCACCGGGTCAATAGTATAAGAATCTTAGCATCCTATAAATGATAGCAAGACTGACCACTTGGCCAGGAAGGCATAGCCTTTTCCCTACACTGCGACTTGCCTCTCATTAAATTCTGAGTAGAACCTAAGGCTCATCTACGAGCGTGGAGTTGATTGCACGCTTGTCAGTTCAAACATTGTCTACAGTGCATTGGTAGCTGCAAGCCAAGGGCGGTAGCGTGCCTAAAACGTCACTTTACGATTGTAATCAATTGATTTTTAAAGTTAAAAATTCATTGAGACGTTAGGGGTAACCACTTTTCCTGGCTCTGTTACACTTACTTGTTATTTGTCGGTGGAAAAAATTCATGCAAAAAAGATTGAAGGCCGTTATCCCAGTAGCAGGTTTGGGCACGCGTATGCTGCCCGCAACCAAGGCGATCCCTAAAGAAATGCTGCCTGTGGTCGATAAGCCATTGATTCAGTACATCGTGAGCGAATGCGTTGCGGCTGGCATCAAGGATATCGTACTGGTTACGCACTCATCGAAAAACGCGATCGAAAACCACTTTGATACTTCCTTTGAGCTGGAAGCGACGTTGGAAGCTCGAGTAAAACGCCAACTGCTTGCGGAAGTACAAAGTATCTGCCCGCCAGATGTGACGGTGATGCAAGTGCGCCAAGGGCAAGCCAAAGGACTGGGTCACGCGGTGTTATGCGCTCAACCGATGATTGGGGATAACCCATTTGTGGTGCTGCTGCCGGACGTGTTATTGGATGAATCTACCGCTGATCTGCAGAAAGAAAACTTGGCCAAAATGATCCAGCGCTTCGAGCAAACCGGCTTTAGCCAGATTATGGTTGAGCCAGTGCCAGAAGAGGACGTTTCAAAATACGGTGTGGTCGATTGCGGTGGTGTGGCGTTAGCCGCTGGTGCAAGTACGCCAATGACTGCGGTGGTAGAGAAACCTGCGCGGGAAGATGCGCCATCTAACCTGGCCGTAGTGGGGCGGTATGTCCTCTCAGCCGATATCTGGCCGTTGCTGGAGAAAACGCCTCCGGGAGCTGGCGATGAAATCCAACTGACCGACGCCATTGCCATGCTGATGGAGCAGGAAACGGTAGAAGCTTTCCATATGAGCGGCAAATCCCACGACTGTGGTGACAAACTGGGCTATATGAAGGCGTTTGTACAGTATGCCCTGCGCCACCCTTCCGAAGGCGAAAACTTCACCCAGTGGATGAAACAGACCCTGAACAGCAAGTAATTGCCCTAGCCGGTTAGCACGACCACAAGATTTTAAGAGGAACACCATGTCGAAGAAGTTGAAAGCCGTCATTCCTGTTGCTGGTCTGGGTATGCGCATGTTGCCTGCGACCAAAGCGATCCCAAAAGAGATGCTGCCGATCGTTGATAAGCCGTTGATCCAATATATCGTCAACGAATGCGTGGCTGCCGGGATCAAGGAAATCATTCTGGTTACCCACTCCTCCAAGAACGCGATCGAAAACCATTTCGATACGTCTTATGAGCTTGAGGCGATGCTTGAAGCGCGCGTGAAGCGTCAGTTGCTGGATGAAGTTAAATCCATCACGCCGAAGGGCGTAACCCTGATGCACATTCGCCAAGGACAACCGAAAGGATTGGGGCATGCGGTACTGTGTGCCAAACCATTGGTAGGTGATTCACCTTTCGTGGTGGTGCTGCCGGACGTGCTGCTGGATGACGCCAAGGCGGATATGCACAAAGACAACCTGGCGCATATGATTGCCCGCTTCGAAGATAACGGGCTAAGCCAGGTACTGGTGCAGCCAGCGGATGAAAATGTGCTGCATGACTACTCAGTGGCAGAATGTGAGACAACTACCCTGCAACCAGGGGAAAGTTCACGCATGACGTCGATCATTGAGAAGCCAAGCCGTGAAGTGAAACTGAAATCCAATTATTCTGCTGTAGGCCGTTATGTGCTCTCTGCCGACATCTGGCCGATTTTGGAAAAAACGCAGCCAGGCGCCTGGGGCCGAATTCAACTGACCGATGCGATTGCTGACCTGATGAAACAACAGACGGTAGAAGCGATGGAACTGGTGGGGGAATCGTTCAACTGCGGTGAGAAACTAGGCTATCTCCGGGCTTTTGTGACCTATGGCCTACGCCACCCAACGCAGGGCAAAGCCTTCCGTGAATGGGCCGAGCAGCTAAAATTGTAGTAATTAGTACTGAAAAAGAGCAGAAAAATCTTTATAGTTAGAGGCCTGCGGAAATCTCAGCGGGCCTTTTGACTTGTCCGAGATCGAACGCACATGAAAACACTCCTGGTGCAAGCGCCAGTTTGAGGAAAGCATCTTAGCAGACTCAGGCTCAACGTTTGCTCAATGAGTGCTTTCATGCATGTATCGCTGGATGCCTATACATAGCGCAAACCAAAAATTTTGCTAAGCACCACCCCAAGCGGCCACGGTTGGCCAGGTGTTTAGCGTTGCAAGTTTACTTACTTTGAAAGTGATGAAAATTCGATGGCAAAGAAACAATGGAAGCTGATACCGCTCTTGGTATCGATCAGTGTGATCAGCGGTTGTACCGTGGTTCCAGGTTCACACCTCTCTACCAGCGGGAAAAACGTTGTTAAGCAGGAAGACAGCGATTTTAACCTGAATAAGCTGGTCAATATCTACCCGATGACGCCGAGCCTGGTTGAGAAAATGCGGCCAAAACCGGTCATCGCGCAAACCAACCCAGCGCTGGAACTTGCACTACAGAACTATGAATATCGTATCGGTGTGGGCGATGTGCTTATGGTCACCGTTTGGGATCACCCAGAGCTGACAACCCCGGCCGGCCAATACCGTAGCGCTAGCGACACAGGTAACTGGGTGAATGCCGATGGCACTATCTTCTATCCGTATATTGGCAAGGTGAAGGTTGCCGGGAAAACGGCTAGCCAAGTTCGCAACGATATTGCTGGTCGCTTGGCACAGTATATCGAAAGTCCACAGGTAGATGTGAGCATTGCGGCCTTCCGTTCGCAAAAAGCGTATGTGACAGGTGAAGTGGCAAAATCAGGCCAACAACCGATTACCAACGTGCCGCTAACCGTGATGGATGCGATTAATAATGCGGGTGGCCTTGCTGAGAACGCGGATTGGCGTAATGTAGTGCTAACGCACAATGGTAAAGAGCAGCGTATTTCTCTGCAAGCTTTGATGCAGCAGGGCGATCTGACGCAGAATCATTTGCTCTATCCTGGCGATATTCTTTATATCCCACGTAATGACGGCTTGAAAGTGTTCGTGATGGGGGAAGTGAAAAAACAGTCAACGCTGCGGATGGATAGAAGCGGTATGACGTTAACCGAAGCTCTGGGTAATGCTGAAGGTATGGATCAGGCGATGTCTGATGCGACAGGGGTATTTGTCATCCGGCCTCTGCGTGGTGCTGAAGGAAGTAAAATAGCTAATATCTTCCAATTAAATGCGGCAGATGCTTCGGCGCTGGTTATGGGAACGGAATTCCAGTTACAACCTTACGATATAGTTTATGTAACTACTGCACCGATCGTTCGTTGGAATCGTGTAATTAGTCAGTTAGTGCCAACTATCACAGGTGTGCATGATATAACTGAAACTGTGCGTTATATTAATCAATGGAATTAATTTATGTTTGATTCAATTTTGGTTGTTTGTGTCGGAAATATCTGTCGTTCCCCAATGGGGGAACGATTGTTATTAAAGCATCTACCGAATAAAAGAATTGAGTCGGCCGGGATTTCGGCTGTAGTTGGTAATCCTGCGGATAAAGTAGCCACATCTGTTGCTTTAGAGCATGACCTTTCATTAGAAGGTCATTGTGGTAGACAACTTACGTCGTCTATGTGTAGAGAGTTTGAACTTATTCTAGTTATGGAACAATCACATATTGATAGCGTCTGTCAAATAGCCCCTGAAGTTAGAGGGAAAACGATGCTATTTGGGCATTGGTTAGATAAGCAAGATATTTCTGACCCTTACCGAAAAAGCCGAGAAATCTTTGAAGCAGTTTATCAGTTAATTGATAGGTCTGCATCATTGTGGGCTAAAGCACTAATTTAGTTGATTGGAATCGTGATGACAAATAAAATTCAAATGGCAAATGTTGAAACGAACGAAGATATAGATATAGGCCGCTATATCGGGGCTTTGATTGACTCGAAGTGGCTGATTCTTGGAGTAGTGTGTACCTTTTTATTTTTTAGCATTCTTTATTCAATACTAGCCACCCCAATATATCGTGCTGAAGCCTTAATACAAGTTGAACAAAATGTAGGCAATTCTATTTTAAACGATATATCCCAGATGTTACCTTCGAATCAACCAGCTTCAGCAGCTGAAATTGAACTTATCAAATCTAGAATGGTTATTGGTAAAACCATAGATGAACTTAAATTAGATACAGTTGTAGATGAGAAGTTCTTTCCAATAATTGGAAAGAGGTTAGCGAAGTTATTTGATGAGGATAAGAGCACTGCGTTAGTAACTCTTTTTGAGGTGCCGACGGAGAATTTGGAATCACCATATCAATTGAAATTTATTGGTAATGGTCAGTTTGTGATAACGGATCCAAATGGAATGGATACGACGGGGCAAATTGGTAAGTTAGTCGATAAGAATAATCTAAAAATTCTAGTAAGTGATATTAGCGCGGATAAAGGGACTGTTTTTAAAATAACCAAGTACTCTAAGCTAGCTGTGTTTAATAAAATATTAGATAATTTCAATGTCGCTGATAAAGGAAAAGACACTGGAATATTAGCATTAACCCTAGATGGAGATGATCCAGATAAAACTAGGGAAATCTTGGAAAGTATAAGCAATAATTATTTGATGCAAAATGTCGATAGAAAATCTGAAGAAGCTGAAAAGAGCTTGATTTTCTTGAATGAGCAATTGCCGAAAATTCGAGATAATTTAAATCAATCTGAAAGTAAACTGAATCAGTATAGACAAGAAAATGACTCTGTAGACTTAACATTGGAAGCTAAGTCTGTATTGGATACTATGGTATCGGTAGAATCACAACTAAATGAGTCAACGTTTAAAGAAGCTGAGATATCGAAATTATATACTAAAGAACATCCATCGTATAAAGCTTTACTTGAGAAAAGAAAAACATTAGAAGACGAAAAGAAAAAATTAGACAAAAGAGTTAGTGGAATGCCTAAAACGCAGCAAGAAATATTGCGTTTGACTCGAGATGTCCAATCGGGGCAAGAAGTTTATATGCAATTGCTCAACAAACAGCAGGAATTGAACATTAGTAAAGCAAGTACTGTTGGTAACGTCAGGATTATCGATGGGGCAATCACCCAACCGAAACCGGTTAAGCCAAATAAAATATTAGTAGTACTAATTATGACAATGGTTGGAGGCGTGCTGTCCGTAGCTTACGTTATTATAAAAACAGCAATGCATAGAGGTATCGAAAGTGCAAGCCAATTAGAAGAGAGAGGAATTAACGTTTACTCAAGCATACCTATCTCGCTTTGGCAAAAGAAAAAAGATAATACATTGGCTATCTTGAACAAAGGTAAGAAAAAAAATGCACGTTCGCATGATTTACTAGCTTACGGAAACCCTAGCGATTTAGCTATTGAAGCTTTGCGGAGCCTGAGAACTAGTTTGCATTTTGCAATGCTTGAGTCTAAGAATAATATTCTCATGATAACGGGGGCCACACCCGCAATTGGTAAAACATTTGTAAGTGCTAACCTAGCTGCAGTGATCAGCCAATCACAACAAAAAGTTTTAATAATTGACGCAGATATGCGAAAAGGCTACCTGCATGAGTTATTTGATGTGAATACTAATACTGGCTTATCAGATGTTCTATCTGGGCGTGTTGACTACACATCAGCTATCAAGCAAACATTTTATTCTGGCGTCGATATACTAACAAGAGGGCAAGTACCACCAAATCCGTCAGAATTGCTCATGAATGCCAGGTTAAGTGAATTAATGATTAGCGTAAGCCAAGACTATGATCTGGTTATTGTCGATACTCCACCGATACTTGCAGTTACAGACGCTGTATTAGTTGGACATCATGTCGGCACATCGCTAATGGTGGCTAAATTTGAAGGTACAACTCTCAAGGAGATCGAAATGAGCTTTAAACGTTTTGAGCAAAACGGTGTTGATATCAAGGGCATTATACTTAATGCTGTTATTAAACGTGCCGCTAGTTATTATGGTTATGGCAACTATGAGTATGTTGACTATAAATATGAAAGTGATGAAACAAAAAAGTAATAGCTATCAGTAACAAAACAGATTGTCGCTGAGAAGTAATTAATTAGAAATTTCTTCTTGGCGACAAAATGAGAATATAAAGAGGTTAGTCTATAAAGTGAAAGTAGAGAATCGCTGGGAAATAGTGATTAGTGGAGGGCTAAGAGTTCTTACATTGGGTAGTAAGCTACTTTTTATTCTAATACTTGGCTGGTCATTGCCATTATCAGAGCTCGGTTTATATGGACTAATGGCCTCGTTTACCAGCTATGCAATTTATTTCATTGGTTTTGAAACACATTCCTATGTGAATCGATTAGGTATAGGTAGCGAACCAGATCACTGGCATTATCTAATATCTAAACAACTGGGCCTATTTGTACTAACTATCGCGTTATTTATTCCATCGGCGTATCTTCTCTCTTTTAGTGGTTTCTTAGATAAAAATTATTTTATATATTTTATACTAATAACTTTAGTTGAACATTTTGGTCAGGAGTCTTACCGTACTCTGATTGCTTTACGAGATCAGTTAGCTGCATCTATACTTTTGTTTGTTAGGAGTGCATTGTGGACGTATATAATAGTCTTATTTGTACTTCTGGGTATGAATGTCAATATTGACTTGATATTTAAATACTGGTTTTCATTTGGTCTTGTAACATCCATCATATCTTATTTATATATATCCATTAAGTTTTGTAATAAAAGAATAGTAATACCTAAAATTAATTTTATATGGATAATTAATGCGTTAAAAACAGCATTCTGGTATTTGCTAGGAACATTGATACTAAGATTTGTTCAGGTTTTTGATAGGTACCTTGTTGGAGTAATTGATACCAAAGATGCTCTAGGATTATATGTTTTCTATACCAGTTTGGCTATATCTGCAGGGGCTGTTTTCATTTTTCTTGGTCCTAGTCGTATTTACCCTCAGCTTATATTAGCTATAAAAGCTGGTGATGGTACCCTTTATCGCCGGATAAAGAAGAAGTTGCTTCTATCAACGATATTTATTTCTACATTATTTTTCGTAGGAATTCCTTTATCCCTTTTAATTGCAGGGGAATTCAGCGATAATCCGCTATTTAAATTAGAGGGAAACTCTGTACTGTTGGGGCTAGTTATGTGCACAATAATTGTTAATGCACTGAACCTTGCACTACAATATATATTGTATTCCCATGGTAAAGATAAAGAGATTTTATATACGAATATCCTATCGTTTTTAATAGCGATATTGTTTTTATGTGGGTGTTGGCTTTTTAATGAAATAATATCAATAACAATTGTTGTCGGTGTTATAATATTCTATATATTAGGCTGTATTTCGAAAGTTATTTATATCAAAGCAATTGAGGATGGTAATGGAAAGTTATAAGATTTTAGGCCCATTTGATAGATACAACTATGGTGATTTACTTTTCCCATTAATACTAGAAGCTTATATAAAGAAATATTCCACTAAGCCTTTCACCGTCGAGTATTATGGCCTGATTTCTAGTGATTTATCACAATTTGGGGCAAAGAAAACTAAGAATATAAAAGATTTTTATTCAGAAATAAAAGATAACGATAAAGTAATCATTGCCGGTGGTGAATCACTATGCACATCTTGGGCCGATCTGTACTCATATCTTGATCCTTCGTTTAACTCATTTTACAAAAACAAATATGTGAGGGCCGTAGATAGACGCGTCGGTGTATTCTCAAATTACGCCAAAGTTAGATGTGGTGGTAAGACACAACGACCATTTACATTCCCAGATCGAATCGAAAAAAGCAAAATTAGTATCTTTGATAATTGTGTTGGTGGTTCTGCGGTGGCAACATGGTCCAATACTAAAGTAGAGGCACTATCAAAGATCTTAATGACCCATACCTCTGTCGGGGTTCGAGATGAAGTTACTTATGAAAAAATAAGAAATATAAATAAGTTGACTAACCTTCATTTGGTGCCTGACTCGGCTACGCTGATGGCTCGCTTGTTATCTAATGAACTTGAAAATACTTGGAAAATATCAAAAATACCAAATTTATTAAATAATAACTATGTGTTCTTCCAAGTGGGAAGCGAAAAAACTGAAAATCTAGATGAGGTATACAGAAACTTAAAGCAACTGCTTAAAGAAACCAACCTAGATCTCGTGCTTTGCCCGATAGGTCATGCATTAGGGCATGAAGATTTTAAACCACTGGCAATTTTAAATAAAAAATTAGCGGAAGAATATCCTCAACGCGTTGTATTTATATATGAGCAAATTCATATTTATGAAATAATGGCCTTAATATCTCAAGCTAGCTTATATATAGGGACAAGCTTACATGGCGCTATTACGTCACTAAGTTTTGGTGTTCCATATGTAACCTTTAATAAGGATATTAAAAAACTGAGTGCATATATAGCAACGTGGGGGGCTGAAAATCTGAAAACACAATATGATGCTAAAGATATCTATATGGCATCTCGCCTTGCGCTTGACATAAGTAGAGAAGATATTTTAAGAGTAACAGAAGGTCATAAAGACTTAGTAGAGTCATTTTTATCCGGACTAGTAAAATGAATTATCTTTTTGAAGCATTATTCTTAATGATATTTATTTTTTTAGCATTGTGTGTACAATCTAACAGAACTGCAGTAAGGAGTATTTTAATTGGGGTTCTGGTTGTTTATCTCTTTATGTACGACTATGTGAATTACTATTTGGGGGTGATATCTGGAACTGAGATTATTATATATAAACTTGGTGTGGAATTTATATTGCTTTCCGCGTTATTTAAGATGTTTTTCTCTAGAAAAATAAGTCGTCCATCATTTAAGTACTTAATGATAGTATCATTGATAGTATTGATTTCAGCTATCTTTGGTTTAGTTGGTGGTGCAACGGCAAAGAGTGTCTATACTGATTTTAGAGATATATTTTCATCTATATTTCTTGCTATTTTATTGGTTATTACGTCAAAAAACCCTGAGGCGGAACTCTCAGTATTCATTAAAGTGTTTTTTGTAATGGCCACGATTAATGGAGTCGTAGCAGTACATGAGTATATAACTTATACAGGTAACTATGAAAGTTTATGGCGTTACCAGTCATTATTAGACTCGAAGTTACGTGTAAATGATAGTTACAACACGGGGCAACTAATTTATCAAATTGTCAGAGATGATAATTTAAGAGCATCAGGATTTTTAATATCTGCATTGATAGCATCATATGTATACGGATTCTTTTTAGTAAAAATAATTTGCGATATCATAATCCTAAAAAAGAAAAACAATATGATGTTCAATATATTTTATTTTTTACTCTATCTCCTTTTTTCGTATGTTACGATGGTAAGGACGGGAGTGCTTATGGTGGTGATTGCATTTGTTATTATATTAATATTTAAGTTAATTTCATCTGATAAATTGAGAAAAATAAGTGCAATTATATTTTCCCTAAGCTTAGTATCATTGCTTTTTTTATATCTATCTTCAGATTTTGAATTTAGCAAAGATGCATCTTCTCAAGGCCGGTTGTTACAGTATGTCACTTTCTTTAATGACTTTACTCCTCTGGGACGTGGTCTTGGTAGTTATCCTGGTGCCTTTGATTCATACTATATTTATACACTGCTTGAGTTAGGGATCGGTGCAATTATTTTCATTTTCGTATTAATCTCACTTGCAACTAGCGTAGCTAAGAATGATGAAGCCGTAAGTAATCAAATGAACAAGCGATTACGACTATGTGTGTTAGTTCAGTTAGCAATATTTCTTTTCGTTTGCAGTTTTCAACATATAGCTGGTTCGGTATATTATACCCTACTGATTTTATATATAGTGTATAACTCGAAATTAAAATATAAAACTAGTGTCAGTTAAAATATAGAGGGTGAAATAAATAATATGGATAAAATAGTATTTTTAGTTGTAATCCATAGTAAAAGTCCCGAGCTGACAAAAACTGTTCAAAGTTATAGGTGTCTGGATTTTAAATCAATACATCTTGATGCAACTTTAGTTATTTGGGACAATTCAGTCAAAGGATTTGGAAATGGATCACTTAACTATAATTCGTCAAAAGAACATTACTTCCATACTGGGAATAATGAAAGGCTCTCTATCGTATATAATAAAGTAATATCAGAATATAGAGATGAAGTTAAATGGCTAGTTATATTAGATGATGACTCTGTGCTTGATCAGGCTTACATTAATAGCCTAGATAGGTTTGTTAAGGAATGCTTTGATAATCCGCTCGTAAATGTAGCGGTACCGAAGATTTATAATAAAGGCTCCATGATTTCGCCAGGTTTTGTAAAAGGGGTGCGAGGCATTGCTCTTAATGATATAGATTCAGGTATCACTGAGCGGAAAGATATAGTTGCAATGATGAGTGGAACCATACTGAACTTGTCATCTTCCTTACCTGAAAAGCCGTTTGATGAACGATTAAGTTTTTATGGTGTAGATACTAAATTTTTTAGAGATACCCTAGCTCAAGGTAATAAACTATATATATTACAAACACAGTTAACACATGACTCGGCTTTGAGGGATACCACGTTATCTTTCAACGATAACTACCCAAGATTAAAAAACTTATTGCTTTCTAAAAAAATTATATTTTCAGATTTACCATTTTTTAAAGTTAGAGTTCTTTGTTACTATTTTTTCTTTACACTAAAAACAATAATAAAGAGAAAAGATTTAAGGTATATAGAACTTTTGAAATTATTTTTAATAAAATAAAGTGTTCGGGAGATATATGAAGAGGAAGGTGCTATGCTTGCATCAAAGTGCAGAGCTCTATGGTTCTGATAGAAGCTTTCTGTCGACAGTTCAAGGAATAGTAGAGAGCAACGATGTAGATATTGTCTTGCCTTTTAATGGTGAATTGTATCCGTTATTAGAAGAATGCTGTGGTTCAGTTTCAGTTTATTCTAAAGGTATTTTACGGAAAAAAGAGGTGAAAAAGCCATTAAGGTATCTAAAAGATACAATTCTTTCTGTATTCCATTATGTTAATGAATACAAAAAATACGATATAGTATATATTAATACTGTTGTTATGCTTTCTGCATTGTTAGCCGCAGTTTTTTTTAGATTTTCAAGTAAAAAAATCATTTGCCATGTTAGAGAAATACCTTCAAATAAGCAAATTTTATTTTTTAAAGCTATTTTTAAACTCGGAAATATAAATTTAATATATAACTCCAATGCGACTAAACATGCATTCAATTTACCTGGTCTGGTTATTTATAATGGTGTTGAGGATATTGGAAATAATAATATAATTGAAAGAAATACCTCAGGTGAGGAAATAAGGTTCTTAGTCATTGGGAGAATAAATACCTGGAAGGGACAACAATTATTTATTGATGCGTTATATGAATATGCAAAAAAATCAAGGCATAAAATTTCAGCTAGAATTGTTGGCAGTCCTTTCGAGGGCTATGAGTATTTAAAAGACGAATTAGAAAAAAGAATCGTTGAACTTGGGTTGCAGGACACTGTTTCACTCATTCCATTCACGAACTTTCCAAATGAGCATTACTTGTGGACAGATTATATTGTTGTACCGTCAATTAAACCTGAGCCATTTGGGCGCGTTGTTGTTGAGGCCTTTTCCGCGGGTAAACCTGCTATTGCTGCAAACCACGGAGGTTTGTCCGAAATTGTTATCAACCAACATGACGGATATTTATTTCAGCCAAATAATAAGGAAGATCTGATTAGTGTTTTTAATCAAATAGATATTACACATGATGAGAAATATTTAATCATGAGCACTAATGCAAGAAAAAATTATGAAAATAAATTTTCTGTTAGAATATATCAAGATGAAATAAAAAAGGCTATCGAAGAATGAGTCCACAGATGAAAAAGTTATCAATCTTAGGTATTAGAGGCATTCCTGCAGCCCATGGCGGTTTTGAAACATTTGCTGAGTATTTATCTCTTTATTTAGTCAGTAAAGGATGGGAGGTGACAGTATATTGTCAAGTAGAAGAGGGAGAGGTTTCAAGCACTGTGTGGAATGGTGTGAATCTTATTAATATACCGGTTAAACAAGGGGGTTCTCTTGGGACGGTTATTTTTGATTTTAAATCTATTGTAGCGTCACTTAAGTCAGATGATATTATTTTAACTTTGGGTTATAATACTGCAATTTTCAATGTTTTACATTCAATAACAAGAAGAAAAAACATCATAAATATGGATGGTATTGAGTGGAAAAGAGACAAATGGGGTAAAGTTGCAAAGGGGTGGTTTTGGATTAATGAACGGCTAGGATGTTGGTTCGGTTCTCATTTAATTGCAGATCATCCAAAAATAAAGACCCATCTAGAAAGTCGAGTGAATAGTGAAAAGATTACCATGATCCCTTATGGTGCAAAATTTATAGATAATGTAGGTAGTGAGTCGTTAAATAAATTAGGTCTTAGAAAAAAAGAATATTTAATCATCATTGCTCGAGCCGAGCCAGAAAACTCTATTCTAGAAATTGTAACGGGCTTTTCTAATCAGAAAAGAGATGTTAAGTTACTTATACTCGGAAATTATGATTTTGTAAATAATAGTTATCATAAACTCATACAAAAGGCAGCAAATGAAGAAGTGATCTTTGCTGGTGCTATCTATGACTCCGCGGTTGTTTCAGAGTTAAGATTTCACGCACTAGCATATATTCACGGGCATCGTGTTGGTGGGACAAACCCTTCATTAGTGGAAGCGTTGGGTGCTGGCAATGCAGTTATAGCCCATGATAATGAATTTAACCGGTGGGTTGTGGGTGAGGAAACAATGTTCTTTTCTGATGCTGAAAGTTGTTCTGAAAAGATTGGAATGATAATATCCAGCCAGGATCTTGCTCAGAGAATGAGACATTCTTCGATATCGAAGTACAGAGCCAATTTCACTTGGGAAAATGTTCTGCAGAGTTATGAGGAACTATTATTAGCATGGGCTAGAAAATAGGTCCTATTAATGGTGATTTCTAGCAATTAAAATTTTAGTCTGTTCTTCTTATATTATATCTCTAGCGCTTTATCTTTCATGTAATGAAGTTAATCAATGATTTTCATTATATGGATAAATACAAGATTATCGTATGTGAATACTATGTATGATCACTCCTATAATAAAGGTTTACTTGGAAATATGCCCTATGAAATATAAAAGAAGTACATTTCGGGCCAATGCATCCATGATATCTATTGTTCAAAGATTCTCAGATATTTTGGTAATGGTATCGATGCTTTATGTTGTCTGTCTTTTTAAGGGTGAGAGTTTTATCTATACACATTGGTTGATGATTTTATCAGCTTTAGTTGTATTTCAGATGCTTGGCGGTGTTACCGATTTTTATCGCTCATGGAGAGGAGTCAGCTTTGGAAATGAAGTGAAGTTGGCTATAAAGAACTGGACACTGTGTATATTAATAACTTCAGGCATTACTTCACTATTTGAACTAATAGATACTGAGTTAGTAACTTACGCGAAATGGTATATATTCGTGTCTTTGGGATTAATATTAAGTCGTTATGCAATCCGACGATTAATTGGGTTTCTTCGTCAACTTGGTTATAACACAAAAAATGTTGCCATACTGGGTACATTGCCTGTTGGTGTAAATTTAGCCCAGGATCTCATTAAGTCACCTTGGCTAGGTTTCAACATAATTGGAGTGTTCTCAAATAGAACGGGTGTTGATTTGCCTGATATGATTCCTTTTGGTGGAAATATTTCGAATCTAGTTGATCAAGCTCGTAAGGGGCTGATAGATACGATATACATCGCTATGCCAATGAGAGATGAAGTTATTATTCAAGAAGTGATTGAAGCTCTAACAGATACTACATGCTCAGTTTTGTTAATTCCTGATGTTCTTGCATTCAATTTGTTGCAGTCTCGTAGTGAAGAGATAAATGGTATACAAATGGTTTCTCTCTTTGATACACCAATGAATGGTCTGAATAGAATTGTCAAGAGAACGGAAGATATAGTTATTTCAATAGGGATTATAATATTTATTCTTCCTGTGCTACTTATTATTTCATTGATGATCAAGTTTACTTCTGAAGGGCCTATTTTATTCAGGCAGACTAGATATGGCATGGATGGTAAGCCTATAAATGTTTGGAAGTTTAGGTCAATGAATGTAATGGAGAATGATGGTTCTATTCAGCAGGCCAAGGTAGGAGATAGCAGAGTCACTTCAATCGGACGGATTTTGAGGAAAACATCTTTAGATGAACTTCCTCAATTTTTCAATGTGCTTTTGGGGGACATGTCTATTGTCGGGCCTCGACCTCACGCGGTAGCGCATAATGAACAGTATAGATCGTTGATTAAAGGTTACATGCTACGCCACAAGGTTAAACCGGGAATTACGGGATGGGCTCAGATAAATGGCTGGCGTGGTGAAACGGATACACTCGAAAAAATGGAGAAAAGGGTTGAGTATGATTTAGACTACATTCGAGATTGGAGCGTCTGGTTAGATCTGAAAATCATATTTCTTACCGTATTTAAAGGATTTGTTAATAAATCAGCGTATTGACTATATGACAGTTATCTAGTTATTATAACGAATCATAATTGAGATGAAATATGCTTTTCTTTAAGAAACTCTTTAGTAAAATTAGTGATAAAAACTTATCTAATAGAAGAAATGTTATTCGGTTGGGTATGTCATCCATCATGTCATTTTTTATATTGAGTTCCCATGCAGAATCTAATAAGAGTAACGGAGGCCAATCTAGTGATAATAACATTAACTCGATAACTTCCCTTGAAGATATAATCTATGCTGAAAAGTACGGTGTTGTTAACTCATCAATAATCGACTCATCTGATGCACTTGAACTTTTATTACAATCCAGTGCTGGCAAGGTTATTCAACTTCCTGCCAATTTTTCTGTTTCTCGCACAATTAAATATCCTGGCGTATGTCATATTAAGGGGGTTGATGTTGTAAATTCTAAATGCTGGATTTTACCTGGGTTTTCTGGTTTCAGCGTGTTTGAGCCTGTTTTAAAAGATAAATTGTCATCTCTTTCAATCAGTTTTTCGTCTCTTACTTTTAGTGATCTAGGTGCTAAAAATGACGGACGTGGAACGACATCAAATATAAATGCTATTAATGTCACTGGAACCTTCGCTGCAAGGTTAAATCAACTAAAAGGAGTGAGAGTCAATTCACTAATCTACTGTGAAGCTGGAAAAGAAACGCAGCAAACTGCTCGAACTTGGATAAATGACTTGGATGGTTCTAATATAAATTTCATTGTGAATTTTGAACCATGTGCTGACGATCGGTTGCCATATGGTGATTTATATTTGTCTAATATTAAAACTACTGGAAGCATCAAGTATGGTGTAAGAATTGAGGATACAGATGGACTGACTTGGATCGGTGCTGTTCTGTTCCCTGATGCGTCAATAAGAATAAGTGGACATTACCTCAATCTTTCACTATGCCATCCTTTTGAACCTAAGGCGAGGATTGGTGATAACGAGTTTTCTGCAGAAGCTTTACTAATTGCACCTCGTTTAGGTGGTGGGAAAAGTCACTACGTTACAATAAGCAATTTTGTTTCTGCTTTTTCGGGACGACTTTCGAACTCGGCAAAAATAAAAAGTTCTATAACTAATCAGGGTGCATTTGGGATGAAACTTGTAGGTGTCATTAACTTTAATTTAAGTGCAATAGTTAATGATCCATCAATGGGCGCTCTTCATCTTATTGATTGCACCAATGGTACATTTACCTTAGCTAGCCAGAATGTCAATACACAGCAACTGGGCACGGGGGCTTTAGCGGCAGGAAGTTATGATGTGCTTGTAATGGAGAAGTGTGACTATATTCTTGGTCAGATAACGGACCTTTCACCAAGTAAACGGTACTTAGTCAATATGGATGAGTCCTGTAATGGGTGTTTTATAACCGCAGTATGTAGCCAGGGGGCCCATGAAGGGCTACCATATATAATTCCTAAGAATAAAAACAATATAGTTAATATATTATATACCGCTGCTTCCGGAACAATGTTTTATAACACATCAAAAGATCAGGTGGATATAGTAAAAGCAACTTTGAACGATCCTTACCCTGCCATTAGTGTATATAAACCGGGTATTTATCTTGTTTTCGACAATAATCAGAAAACAGAGATTAAAGATATTTTGTGTGTGGAAAATTATCAAGATTTGTATATAAACATTAGTGATGATCATACTACTATTTTAGATGTTTCTAACGGAGGGAAGTTTAGATTGAACGGAAATAATAGGACTGGCCGTGGAACAATTCTTCATTTGGTACGTGAGCCTTCTTCTGGTGAATTATGCATAGTTTAGCTAATTTTCTTGTGGAAGGGTTATGGGTTTTTTACAAGATCCTCTCATCGAATAGACTGCATTGGTAGTTAATTAACTGCGTTTTACTTCCAAATTAATATTGCTTTATTAGGTAATTGGCTATCGATAGATGTCATGAAGGATAAGTATTAACTTTATTCGGTTCTCTTAAGCAGTCTTCCGTTAAATTTATGATAACAGAATATGGTGTTACCATCTAAAATGGAAAGTAAGCTGGCTTAAGTACAAGCTGATATTTTATTTTGTCAGTTTTTAAATGAAGGCCTTATCAGAAAGTATTCAATCAAGCTGATTTGAATATGATACTTTTCGTATCTAAATAATTAGTCAAATGGTTTTTTTGTTTTAATTATAGATAGTTGCTCATAAATAGCTAAGTTATGTTTTTTGTAGAGGAATGCATGAGAATTATAGTTACTGGTGGGGCTGGTTTTATTGGTTCAGCCGTCGCACGTCATATTATTAATAATACCCAGGATGAAATATTGGTTTTAGATAGCCTGACATATGCCGGGAATCTGGAATCACTAGACACGATCACTAGTAGCGATCGCTACAAATTTGAACATGTAGATATTTGTAATCGTCAGGGATTGGACCGTGTATTTACCGAGTTCCAGCCTGATGTGGTTATGCACCTGGCCGCCGAGAGCCATGTTGATCGTTCCATTGATGGGCCTGCTACATTTATCGAAACCAATATCGTTGGTACCTATACCCTTCTAGAAGCTGCGCGTCAGTATTGGCTAGCTTTGGATGACGCTGCTAAAAAAGCTTTCCGTTTCCATCATATCTCGACCGATGAGGTT
Source organism: Serratia sp. Res13-Sevr-LER1-36-b (assembly GCF_015673035.1). Classification (NCBI taxonomy): domain Bacteria; kingdom Pseudomonadati; phylum Pseudomonadota; class Gammaproteobacteria; order Enterobacterales; family Yersiniaceae; genus Serratia; species Serratia sp. Res13-Sevr-LER1-36-b. The sequence continues at coordinate 60,999 of NZ_JADACK010000005.1, forward strand.
TATGGCGATTTGCACGGGACGGAAGATCTGTTTACGGAAACCACGCCTTATGCGCCAAGTAGCCCTTACTCTGCCTCGAAAGCCTCAAGCGATCATCTTGTCAGAGCTTGGCTGCGTACCTATGGTTTACCGACTATTGTGACTAACTGTTCAAACAATTATGGCCCTTATCACTTCCCCGAAAAGTTGATACCGCTGACGATCCTTAATGCGCTGGAGGGTAAAGCTTTACCTGTATACGGTGATGGTGCTCAAGTTCGGGATTGGCTGTATGTGGAAGATCATGCACGGGCTTTGTACAAGGTTGTTTGTGAAGGTGCAATTGGGGAAACCTATAACATTGGTGGTCATAACGAACGTAAGAATATAGACGTGGTGCAGACCATCTGCCGGTTGCTGGACGAATTGGTCCCTAATAAGCCTGGCAATCTGCTCAAGTATGAAGATTTGATCACCTTTGTGACTGACCGCCCTGGCCACGACATGCGCTATGCGATTGATGCCTCGAAAATTGACCGTGAACTGGGTTGGAAACCACAAGAAACCTTCGAAAGCGGCATTAGAAAAACGGTTGAGTGGTATTTGGCTAACCAAGCCTGGTGGATCCGTGTTAAAGATGGTTCATATGCTGGTGAGCGTCTGGGTTTAAACCGTTAATCTAATTTAGGAATTTGAAATGAAAGGAATTGTACTCGCGGGTGGTTCAGGTACTCGTTTGTATCCGATTACACGTGGTGTTTCTAAACAACTGCTACCGATTTATGATAAACCGATGGTTTATTACCCGATCTCGGTGTTAATGCTGGCCGGTATTCGCGATATTTTAATTATATCTACCCCCGAAGATATGCCTTCGTTCAAACGCTTATTGGGCGACGGAAGTCGATTTGGTATCAAGCTGAGTTATGCAATCCAGCCAAGCCCTGACGGCCTGGCGCAGGCCTTCCTGATTGGTGAAGAGTTCATCAATGGTGATCGTTGTGCATTGGTTCTGGGGGATAATATTTATTTCGGCCAAAGTTTTGGCAAAAAACTTGAAAATGTGGTCGAAAAAAATTCCGGGGCCACGGTGTTTGGCTATCAAGTAATGGACCCTGAACGTTTTGGCGTGGTTGAGTTTGATGACAATTTCCGCGCATTATCCCTTGAAGAAAAGCCAACTGTGCCGAAGTCTAACTGGGCGGTTACCGGCTTGTATTTCTACGATAATGAAGTCGTTGAAATGGCCAAGCAGGTTAAACCATCCCACCGTGGTGAGTTAGAGATCACTACGCTTAATCAAATGTACTTGGACGCAGGAAAGCTAAATGTCGAGTTGCTCGGTCGAGGTTTTGCTTGGTTAGATACTGGTACTCACGACAGCTTGGTCGAAGCATCTCAATTTATCCATACCATTGAAAAACGACAGGGTTTTAAAGTTGCTTGTCTGGAAGAGATCGCTTTTCGCAAGGGCTGGCTTTCTCGTGAGCAAGTTGCTGAAGAAGCCAGATTACTTGGCAAAACACTCTACGGCCAGTATTTGTCGCATCTGATCGGGGAGTTATAAGATGCAAGTAATAGACACAAAAATCGATGGTGTGAAAATCATCCAGCCGAAAGTATTTGGTGATGCTCGCGGTTTTTTCCTCGAAACGTTTGAAAAGAAACGTTATCAAGAAATGTTAGATATTGACCTGGATTTTGTTCAGGACAACCATTCACGTTCTGCGCGCGGTGTATTGCGCGGCCTTCATTTTCAGAAGATTAATCCTCAGGGCAAACTGGTTCGCGTTGTGCGTGGCGAAGTGTTTGACGTTGCGGTGGATATCCGCCCTGACTCCCCGACATACGGTACTTGGGAGGGGGTTATCCTCTCGGAAGAAAATAAAACCCAGTTCTGGGTTCCGCCGGGTTTAGCTCATGGTTTTGTTGTGCTTTCTGATGTTGCAGATTTCGAATATAAATGCACCGATTATTATAATCCAGCCCATGAAGGCTGTCTGCTATGGAATGATCCACAGGTTGGTATTGAATGGCCGATCAATAATCCATTGTTGTCCGAAAAAGATAAAGTCGGCAAGTTATTCAAGGATCTAGGACTATGAGAATCTTACTAACCGGCGCGAAAGGGCAACTGGGGAGTTGCTTCCAGGATCGCTTACCAGCCGGGTGGGATATGTGGGCAACTGATGCAGATGTGCTTGATATCACTGATCTTGCTAAGGTAAAAAGTGCAGTAGTTGATTATCGACCGAATGTTATTGTGAATGCTGCAGCATTCACTGCAGTTGATAAAGCTGAAACTGACCATGAAATCGCGGCATTGATTAATGAATTCGGTCCGAAGAATTTGGCTTTGGCGGCCAATGAAGTTGGAGCTCGCCTAGTACATGTTTCTACGGATTACGTTTTCGATGGTGAGGCTACTACTCCCTATATTGAAACCGCTCCTACTAAGCCGCTAGGGGTGTATGGCAAAACTAAACTGGACGGCGAGATTGCGGTTAGCCACCACCAACCGGATGCGTTGATTATTCGTACGGCCTGGGTTTTTAGTGAGTACGGAAATAATTTCGTTAAAACTATGCTAAAGCTTGCGCAGGATCGTGACACCTTAGGCGTGGTATCCGATCAGTTTGGTTGCCCTACCTATGCAGGCGATATTGCTCAGGCAATTATCGATCTCTTGCAGAGAGAAGCAGCAGGTGGGATCTATCATTTCTGTGGCGATGAAACTGTGACCTGGAGCGAGTTTGCTGAAGCTATTTTTTCCTCAGCAATCAAGCAAGGATTTTTAGCAAGAGCCCCAATGGTTAATGGCATTAGGACCTCAGAATATCCGACGCCAGCCAAGAGACCTAAGTACTCAGTGCTTAACTGTGAGAAAATAAAAAGTCAGGGGGTGCTTTTGTCACCTTGGAAGATACGTCTCGACGACATGATGGTAAAATAGCTATCCTTATGGATTAAAGACAGTAATGTTTAATATAAAGAGTTAGCGTTTAATACGGGTTGACTCTTTTTGCAATTGAGTATCGAAGTATGACGCTTAAAGGAAACTAAAAACAAAGGTTTTTCGAAAAATTAGCGGCTACGTGTGACTAACACTTGTCACCAACAAGTGTTTTTAACTTATCTATAGTTCCACGTGATACGTCATATAATGAACATCCCTCTATTGTCATACCAGAATCTGCTATGTTAACATTTGATGTTCCCGTATGCGTCTCAATTTTCATACTAACCTTTTTATTCGGCAATTTTATCAAGACCTCGTCACAATGAGAAAGTTTTAGTTCGGAATATTTACTTGATATTTTTTTGTTTATAACTAAATTTATATTCTTTGAGATTACTTTTTCATAGTTGTTACTTTTTTTGTTATCCCCAATAGTAATAGCGTTTGAACCTAGTCCTTCAGATGTAAAGTCATTAATTGATACATTGTCTACTCCAAGAACGGTATCATTTTTCGCATAGTTTCTTGAGTATACTCTAATTCCTTGAGAACCATTATTAAGAGTTTGAGTGACTGAGCAATTTTCAATTTTACTATTTGTAGCACGACTAAAAATTGATGAACCGTTTATGTTATCAGATACTACGACAAAGGCCTGCACATCAATATTTATAACTTTACAATTTCTAAATGTTACGTTTTTTTGTTTCGTGACAAAGCCATTTGGGCCGTGGTAGTGAGTACATTCTGTTATGAGTATATTACCAATGGCATTATTGTTTTCAGGGTTATCATCGTTGGCTTCCCATAACTGACCGTGATTATTTGCTCTTGTTGTGACGTTATTTATGTATCCTGGGCCGGTTTTTGCTGTGACACTGTATAATGAATTTAATTTTCCAGTAAAACTATCAATTGTAATGTTGCTGATGGCGAAGTTATTAGCATTGTTACAGTTCAGGCTTCCCAATATCAGCGTGCCATCGCCTTGCCATTTTTCATTTAACTCATCATACTTCAATTGGCCACTACCTATTATGGTACAGTTGGATGGGACTCTAACCTCTCCTAACTTATATGTACCTCGAAAAAAAATAATAACGCCCCCGACAGCAATTGCCTCATGTATCTTTTCAATCGGAGTGTCGATAGTAATGTATGCGATTTTCTCTCTTTTCTGCTCTTTGGATGGCCAAGCAATGCGGCTAGTAAACATAAATGGAGATGTTAATAGAAGGTATCTCAAAAACATTCTTCTGTTTACCGGTTTCATACTACAACCTCTTTTGTGGAAATGTTATTCATATCAATGTTTTTTTGTTCATGGTCTTGTAAGCAGGTGCATTATTAGTAATGCCTAGCCAGTAACCATTTCTGTAATACTAAATGATTTGTAGACTCAGTCAACTCAGATTTGATATTTGCACAAATCTAGCTCATGCATCTCCTGATGACGCGTCTAATAGTTAACGACCTGCTATATTATATGGATGATTCCAGATGAAAACCAGTATCCCGACTATTAATAGAACTGTAAATAGCATACAGTTTCTGCGATTTATAGCCTCCTTGCTTGTCTTAATTACACACTCAACGTTCTACACGCATGAGCGATTTAGTGATTCCATGCCTGTTTTCAAAGCAGGGTCAGTCGGTGTTGATATATTTTTTGTTATTAGTGGTTTTGTTATTCTTTTATCTTCTATAACTAAAAATGGTGAGTTTAGTAGTGGTGTTGATTTCACAGTCAAGCGGCTAACAAGAATAGTTCCTATGTACTGGATTGCCACTTCTGTTAAAGTAATTGCCTTAATTTTGTCTCCTGCTATTGTACTGCATGCAACCTTCGACCCATCTAGGATTGTATTATCATATTTTTTCTTGCCTTCAGTGAGTCCTGATGGTCGATGGGAGCCAATATTGGGTGTTGGATGGACGCTGGTTTTTGAAATGTTCTTTTACTTTATTTTTGCAATGGCTCTCTTTGCAAAAAAAAGCCCAGTGGTTATCTCATCACTTGTGATTGTTATTTTTTCTTTAATATCAACAATGCGAACCGATGATTGGCCTGTCGCGACTATGTACTTTGACAAAATAATGCTTTATTTTGTAATCGGAATGTTCAGTTATATCATGATGATGAAGTGCAGAAGGATGACGTTGAGAGTGTTCACCCTGGTCTTAACTGCTCTTTCGGTTGTGTTCATTTTTAGGAAAATAAGCCACGGTGAACCGATAATAGAAAGATTGAGTTTTGAAACGTTTACTTTTGTTGTCACTTTTTTCTTTATTGTGGTTCAATGTGAGTCATTATTTGTTGGCGCTATCTCAAAGTTGTCTACGTTACTAGGGAATGCTTCATATTCAACATATCTATTTCATCCATTGCTAGCACCTATTGTGCCAACTATCTTTAAGAAACTCTCTATTGCTATCAATCCAGTTTTTGTTGTCATATCAACGGTTCTCTTTGCATTGCTCGCTACTGTGATAATTCACTTGATTATTGAAAAGCCAATAACTAATAGGATAAGAAGTACTCTACAAAAAAAGAGAAAGAAAGTTGTGGCTGCGTAAGTTATGCGTTATGACTAAGAGCTAAAATTTTAGTTAAGCAACCGACTAAACTTCCTCCATTTCTTAGGTTTGTATATTAATTTTGGACAGTATCTGTTAGTGCGTTCTCATTAACAATACGAGATTATCATATGAGATGCTTGAGTTATGATAGGGTAAAGACATCCTTATTCTTAGCGATTGGCGCACAAAAGGGGTAACAATGGCAATTCTAGTCACCGGCGGAGCCGGCTATATCGGCTCCCACACCGTTCTGGCCTTGCTGGAACGGGGAGAGGAGGTTGTGGTTCTAGACAACCTCTCGAACTCATCCGAAGAGTCGCTGCACCGAGTGGAGCAACTAACAGGCAAGGCAGCCATCTTCTACCAAGGCGATATCCAAGATCCGGAATGTCTGAACCGCATCTTCGATGGTCACCGTATCTCGGCGGTGATTCACTTTGCTGGCCTCAAAGCGGTAGGGGAGTCCACCCGCAAACCGTTAGAGTATTATCAGAACAACGTCTCTGGCACTCTAGTGCTCCTGGATGAGATGCGTCGTGCCGGAGTTCATCAGTTTATCTTCAGTTCCTCAGCCACAGTTTATGGGGCTAACTCCCCAGTACCTTATGTTGAAACCACGCCTATTGGTGGTACGACGAGCCCGTATGGCACATCCAAACTGATGGTTGAGCAAATCCTGCAGGACTTCGCCAAGGCTGAGCCGCAGTTCTCGATTATCGCTCTACGTTACTTCAACCCAGTCGGTGCCCATGAGTCTGGCATGATAGGCGAAGATCCTAACGGCATCCCTAACAATTTGCTGCCCTACATTTCGCAGGTTGCTATCGGCAAGTTGGAGAAGCTAGGTGTGTTTGGAGGGGATTATCCAACCGAAGACGGCACCGGTGTGCGTGACTACATTCACGTGATGGATTTGGCTGAAGGCCACCTGATGGCAATGGATCATTTGAAGAAGGTCGAAGGCTTCAAGGCATACAACCTGGGAGCCGGTGTTGGGTTCTCTGTGCTGGAGATGGTGCATGCTTTTGAGAAAGCTTCAGGCGTCACTATCCCTTATCAGATCTTGCCGCGTCGCGATGGTGATTTGCCTGCGTTTTGGGCCGACGCCAACCTGGCCAAGAAAGAGCTCGGTTGGGAGGTCACTCGGGGTATTGATACCATGATGCGCGATACCTGGAACTGGCAAAGCAAGAACCCACAAGGGTATCGCTGATAGTCGCGTTTTAATTTCAATGCTGAACTTTTATTGCCTGTATTCTGATGGTGAATGAATGTTGGTTCTTGTACAATATTACGCTTCTTTAACATAAGTAATGCTGTAGTTTATTGATTTTTAGGTGATTGGGTTCCAAGGTCACTATAGCCAAGTTACTACAGAGTAAAGTTTGGTTAATTTGAAATCATAGACACTGGCGTGGCTGCAAACGGCCACGCTTGGCTGTTTAGAGGGTTATATGAAAATTATCATTACCGGTGGCGCTGGCTTCATTGGTTCCGCCGTTGCGCGGCACATCATCAACGACACCCAAGACCAAATCTTGATCTTAGATAGCCTGACATATGCTGGCAATCTTGAGTCTTTAACGCCAATAGCAAGCAGCGAACGTTACCAGTTCGCACAGGTGAATATCTGTAATCGTCAGGAACTGGACCGTGTCTTTGTCGAGTTCCAGCCTGATGCTGTTATGCACCTGGCAGCAGAAAGCCACGTCGATCGTTCCATTGATGGCCCCGCCGCATTTATCGAAACCAATATTGTAGGTACCTATACTCTGCTGGAAGCGGCCCGCCAGTACTGGCAAGCTTTAGGTGAGCAGGCCAAGAAGGCATTCCGTTTCCATCATATCTCCACTGATGAAGTTTACGGCGATCTGCACGGTACCGATGATCTGTTCACGGAAACCACACCTTATGCGCCAAGCAGCCCTTATTCAGCTTCGAAAGCCTCAAGCGATCACCTTGTCAGGGCTTGGTTGCGCACTTATGGCCTGCCAACTATCGTAACGAATTGTTCTAACAACTACGGTCCTTACCACTTCCCGGAAAAGCTAATCCCGCTAACCATTCTTAACGCTCTTGAAGGTAAAGCGTTGCCGATCTATGGCAACGGTACTCAAGTGCGTGATTGGCTGTATGTGGAAGATCACGCACGAGCACTGTACAAGGTGGTCTGTGAAGGTGAAGTTGGTGAAACCTACAACATTGGCGGTCATAACGAGCGTAAAAATATCGAAGTTGTGCAAACGATCTGCCGTTTGCTAGACGAATTGGTGCCGAATAAGCCAGGTAATCTGGCTAAGTATGAAGACCTGATCACCTTTGTTACCGATCGTCCTGGTCACGACATGCGCTATGCCATTGATGCCTCAAAAATTGATCGTGAATTGGGCTGGAAGCCGCAAGAAACCTTCGAGAGCGGCATTAGAAAAACGGTTGAGTGGTATCTGGCTAACCAAGCTTGGTGGAGCCGTGTTAAAGATGGTTCATATGCCGGGGAACGTCTGGGGCTAACCCGCTAATTTAAGGTGTGAAAATGAAAGGTATTGTTTTAGCGGGTGGGTCAGGCACACGTCTTTATCCTATTACTCGTGGTGTTTCAAAGCAGCTCTTGCCGATCTACGATAAGCCGATGATTTACTATCCGCTTTCAGTATTGATGCTGGCGGGGATCCGCGACATTCTGATTATCTCTACGCCAGAGGATCTGCCGTCATTCAAACGGTTACTAGGTGATGGGAGTCGTTTTGGCATCTCATTGAGCTATGCTATCCAGCCTAGCCCGGATGGTTTGGCGCAGGCATTCCTGATTGGTGAAGAGTTCATCAATGGGGATAGTTGTGCTCTGGTATTAGGCGACAATATTTTCTTTGGCCAGAGTTTTGGCAAGAAGTTGACGTCTGTAGTTGAGCGTAACCAGGGGGCAACCGTATTTGGCTACCAGGTCATGGATCCTGAACGCTTTGGGGTGGTGGAATTTGATGATGACTTCCGGGCATTATCTCTGGAAGAAAAGCCAGTGAAACCTAAATCCAATTGGGCCGTTACCGGGCTTTACTTCTATGATCATCATGTTGTTGAGATGGCGAAGCAGGTCAAGCCATCCTTACGTGGTGAACTAGAGATCACCACGCTCAACCAGATGTATCTGGATAAAGAGGCTCTTAATGTTGAGTTGCTTGGGCGCGGTTTTGCGTGGTTGGATACCGGTACTCACGATAGCCTGATTGAGGCTTCCCAGTTTGTACACACGATCGAAAATCGCCAAGGGTTCAAGGTTGCTTGCTTGGAAGAGATTGCCTACCGCAAAGGGTGGCTGACTCGTGAGCAGGTAGAGGCTGAGGCTAAACTGCTTAGCAAGACCCTGTACGGGCAGTATTTATTGCAACTGAGTTTGGAGAAATAGAATGCAAGTCACAGATACCAAAATCGATGGTGTGAAGATTATTCAACCCAAGGTATTTGGCGATGCACGAGGCTTTTTCCTTGAGACGTTTGAAAAGAGACGCTACCAGGAAATGTTGGATATCGATCTGGATTTTGTTCAGGATAACCACTCGCGTTCATCACGCGGTGTGCTGCGTGGCCTGCATTTCCAAAAGATAAATCCTCAGGGTAAATTGGTACGTGTAGTGCGTGGTGAAGTGTTTGATGTCGCGGTTGATATTCGTCCAGGCTCTCCAACTTACGGAGCTTGGGAAGGGGTGATCCTTTCCGAAGAAAACAAAACCCAGTTTTGGGTCCCACCGGGCTTAGCTCATGGTTTTGTTGTGCTTTCTGATGTCGCAGACTTTGAATATAAATGTACAGACTATTACAATCCTGCACATGAAGGCTGTTTGTTATGGAACGATCCAGCTGTGGGAATCGAATGGCCATTAGAGAATCCGCTACTCTCTGAAAAAGATAAAATTGGCAAGCTGTTTAAGGAGTTAGGCCAATGAAGGTTTTGTTGACCGGTGCCAATGGGCAATTGGGGCGTTGCTTTATCGATCGCCTACCTGCAGGTTGGGAAGTACTGGCTACCGACAGTGATTCTTTGGATATTACTGATTTCGAAAAGGTTAAGAAGACTACACTCACCTTCCTGCCTGATGTGATAGTGAATGCTGCAGCCTATACCGCCGTAGATAAAGCGGAAAATGATTGTGAAATGGCTAAGTTGATCAACGAACAAGGGCCTAAAAACCTGGCTTTGGCTGCCAAAATAGCCAATTGCCGCTTGGTTCATGTATCAACAGACTATGTCTTTGATGGTCTCGCTGATACGCCATACTGCGAAAATGACGCAACCAACCCGTTAGGCGTTTATGGTAAGACTAAACTCGATGGTGAGATTGCTGTCATGATTACCCAGCCAGAAGCTATCATTATCCGCACCGCGTGGGTATTCAGTGAGTATGGCAATAACTTTGTGAAAACCATGCTGCGTCTGGCGCAAGATCGCGACGTTTTGGGCATTGTATCAGACCAGCGCGGTTGCCCAACTTACGCTGGTGATATTGCTGCTGCCATCATCGACCTGTTGAAAGCTGATGCGGAAGGTGGCATTTATCATTTTTGCGGTGACAAAGATGTTACCTGGAACGAATTCGCCGAATTTATCTTCACCTCTGCGTTTGAGCAAGGTATTTTGACCCGTAGCCCGACAGTTAACGCTATCACCACCGATCAATACCCAACTCCTGCACAAAGACCGAAGTATTCGCTGTTAAATTGCGAAAAAATCAAAGCGTGTGGGGTTGTGCTATCCCAGTGGCAAGATAGAGTCGGCAGTGTAGTCAAGAGCTGTTCAGATCCAGCATAGGAAGTCAGTAAGTGCATTGCGTCGTGCCCAGCGAACCGACTGGGCACCGCGACTACGTTTAATATACTGTTCTCCTAACATCTAATAACCCATATCCTTATGATAGTATTCAATAAAATTCCTCTCTGTATCCCTCCGTCATTTGTCAACTTAACACCTACTCGAAGATGTTTCCTTACTCAATAGAAGCTGTTGGTCCATATAACTGCTAGTGAGTTGGTTGTTTTTACCGCAATTCAATTAAGAACATACTGAAACTATCAAGAATCTAAAGGTGTTTTAATCGATATGGTGGTAGCATATGGCCCGAAGTTTTGTGTGGACGAACCCTATTAGTCTATTTTGGCTTTTATGGCAAGTAGTCGGGCTTTTCTCGGGGAAAAATCCACTCTAAAGTTGAGATATATCTATTGGCTACTGCATGCCAAGGGCGGTAGCGTGCCATTTTTGGGGCAATCTAGTGGGTATATTTGTTGAAAATACCGAATTTTCATGATGTTGATGCGATATTCAAAATGGTGCACTAATGGGATTATTCTTATTGACTGTTTGTGTTTTTTGCACTAGCGGTGTTTCAATTTATGGGGGGGAATTCATTTTTTAAAAGGCACAAACTGTAGGGGAATTAATAAACATGACAAGTATCCTCTATTGTGGTAAAGGATGGAGATAAAACCAACCGGTTATCGTTTCTAGTAACTTACTCATATACATTTAAGGTTTATGAATGACCAGTTATTATTTGATATATAAACCCGCGTGAGCCATTTCTAGGTAACCTTGTCAGTATTTGTGTGAGTTCAGTAATAATTATTGGAATATTTTGATGAAAAAAAGCAACAGTTCATCACCAATCGCTATAGTATCGAGCTTTTGGCTGCATAGGAAACTTATTCTTAATCTAACCAAAAGAGAAGTGTCTGGCAGATATAAAGGTTCGGTTTTTGGCATTCTTTGGTCTTTCTTTAACCCTATCTTTATGCTGGTGGTTTATACTTTTGTTTTTAGTTTTATCTTTAACGCGCGCTGGAGTACAGAGAGTACCTCCCGAGCTGAATTTGCATTGGTGCTATTTGCAGGGTTGATTATTTTCAACTTTTTCAGCGAGTGTGCAATAAAATCACCCGGATTAATATTATCTAATGTAAATTATGTCAAGAAGGTGATTTTTCCGTTAGAAATACTACCCATAATTAGCGCATGTTCCGCATTATTTCATGCGGCAATAAGTATTGTTGTTTGGCTAATATTTTATACTATCGAAGCTGGCATTCCACATATCACTGTGTTTCTGCTTCCGGTTATATTATTACCATTGTTCATTTTTGTTACCGGTGTAGGTTGGTTGCTGTCTTCTTTAGGCGTTTTTTTGCGAGATGTAGGGCAAATGATTACGATCTTGGTCACTGCACTTATGTTTTTATCGCCTATTTTCTATCCAATCACCGCTATTCCAGAGAAGTATAGACCATTGCTAAACCTTAATCCTTTAGCACCTGCTATCGCACAATTCCGAGATGTCATGTATTTTGGTGTTGTTCCTTCATTGGTTAGTTATATCATCTATTTAGTCGGTTGCTTGGTTTTTGCCTGGTTCGGTTTTTTTGTTTTCCAAAAAACGAGAAAGGGATTTGCAGATGTCCTCTGATAATATAGCCATCAGCATTAAAGACATAAGAAAATGTTTCTATGTCTATAATAATCCGCATGACAGATTAAAGCAGTTTGTATTGCCGAAATTAAAACGCCTTATCACTAGTGAATCAGAAAACTACTATAAAGAATTCTGGGCGTTAAATGGTATCTCTTTTGACGTTATGAAAGGCGAAACCGTTGGTCTTATTGGCAAAAATGGCAGTGGAAAATCCACCCTTTTGCAGGTTATTTGCGGTACGTTGACTGCAACCAGTGGTACTGTGGAGACTACAGGCCGAATAGCTGCCTTACTTGAGTTAGGCTCAGGATTCAACCCCGAGTTTACCGGCAGAGAAAATATTTATCTTAACGCTGCAATTTTGGGTCTTTCCAAATCTGAAATCGATAATAGATTCGATGCTATTGCCGCCTTTGCTGATATCGGAGACTTTATTGAGCAGCCGGTCAAAACCTACTCTAGCGGTATGGTGGTCAGGCTGGCCTTTGCAGTGCAGGCACAAGTCGATCCTGATATCCTTATTGTCGATGAAGCTTTGGCTGTTGGCGATGCTAAGTTTCAAGCGAAGTGTTTTGACCGTTTAAGACAGTTGAAGAATAATGGAACCAGTATCCTGTTAGTGACCCACTCTGGTGAGCAGATTGTCACGCATTGCGACAAAGCAGTCCTTCTTAGTGGTGGGAATAAGTTATATCAAGGTTCTCCTAAAGTCGCTGTCAATAAATATATGGACATACTGTTTGGCAAAACCCAGAGTCTAGCCAAAGATGATGTGGTAACTGAAGCTAGTGCCCAAGGAAACAATACCCAAAACTCAGCGTCATCTGTTGCGGCGGGGTTGAGCTTGGATACAGACTGCTTTAACACCAAGGCTAATTATAATAAAAACGAATATCGCTGGGGTGATCGTGCCGCTTCTTGGCTAGATTATCAATTATTTGCTGGGGAACGCCTTAACCCAGCAACTGTCTATGCTGACGAAAAGATAAAAATTCGTTGTTCAATTTATTTCGAAAAGAATATACATAACCCTATCATTGGTTTTGCAGTGAAAACCAAGGAAGGAGTGACGGTATATAATACAAATTCACATTTGCTAAATGAAGATACCCTTCAACATGGTCGGGAAAATACCCACTCAATTGTTGAATTTGAATTCGATAACAAACTAGGCGCTGGTGATTATTTCATTTCTTTAGGGATCGCCTCTATGAAGGATAATGAGGTGGTGCCGCATGATAGGCGATACGATGTAATTCATTTCCTTGTGCCAACTGTGGAATCTTTTTCAGGGATGACAAACTTAGAATTAAACCTAAAAATTAACTCTTCATTTGGTAAATAATTATGTTTTTAGATACTAATCTTTATTCTTTTCGCGAAGCTTCAGGTGTCTGGGCTCGTGTTGATTACACCGGTATTCCTTATAGCGATGGCGATGTTCAAGAGAATCTACTATTAAATATCGTCAGCAATACTAAAGATCGCAGCGTATCATCTCCGGAACTTAGAGCTCGGTGTTCTGATTGGGTAACCACCTATCATTTTTCCAGCTTACGTTCTAATTTACTGCGGCCATTAAATTCGCTCTTCACTCCAGGCGTCAAAATACTTGAAATAGGTGCTGGCTGTGGTGCGATTACTCGTTTCTTGGGGGAGTCGGGAGCCGAGGTTCTTGCTCTTGAAGGTAGCTTAAGACGTGCTGCAATAGCACGAGCCAGAACGCTGGACCTGGCCAATGTAACCGTTGTCAGTGAACGTTTCGACGACTTTGAATGTGAAGAAAAATTTGATGTGATTACCTTGATTGGCGTACTTGAATACTCCAATTTGTTCAGCCAAGGTAGTGATAGTGCCATCAGCATGCTTAACAACATCAAAGCGCGTCTCAAACCTGATGGTAAACTGTTGATCGCGATCGAAAACCAGTTGGGCCTCAAATATTTTGCTGGTGCGCGGGAGGATCACATTGGGCAGGTTATGTATGGCATTGAAGGTCGCTATACGAAACAGCAGGCTGAAACCTACGGTCATCATGTCTTGATTGAGAAGCTTGCTACGGTAGGGTTATCTTCAGTACAGACGTTATTGCCTTTCCCTGATTATAAACTGCCTGTATCGGTGGTAACGGAGGTAGGAGCCAACAGTGATGAGTTTGATGCCTCTGTTTTTGCCACTCAGTCAGTTCGCGCCGATATGCAGTTGCCAGAGAAGCTGCATTTAATTCCTGAGCTGGCATGGCCCGTTGTTTTTAATAACAAGTTAGCTGTTGAAATGAGCAACTCTTTCCTATTGGTTGCCAGTATTACCGCTGCGGAGGTTTTTGATAAAAATCTGCTTGCTGTACATTATGGTGGGGAAAGGCACCGTCCATTTAGCAAAAAGACGGTTTTTAAATATACCGCGGAAAATCAGGTTGTTGTTAAAAGAGAGTTGCTGAGTGACGTCTTGGCTCCGGATGATAAACTTATCGGCTTTAGACTTGATGGTTATGAAACCTATATCAAAGGCCCCTCATTATCGACAGAGTTTATCAAGATTGTGACGACTCCGGGGTGGTCGATGGAGTACGTAGCTGGCTATTTCCGTTATTATATCGAGTGTCTGGAAATAGCACTGCGTGGTGAAGGGGTGAGCTATGATGAATTTACCCAGAGTACCATGTTACCACCGACTTATTTGGATGCTATTCCTTCCAACTTTGTCATCGATGCAGAAGGGCAGCCACGCTATTTCGAACGTGAATGGTTGGCAAAAGAAGGGTTAACCGTTGGCCACTTGGTTTTCCGTGCGGCCTTGTCCCTACTAGGTAAGATATCTTGCTTCGCAATTCCTGATTCTGGCTCTTCTCTTACACGGGGGGAGTTCATCCAGCAGCTTTTTGAGGCATTGTCTTTCTCTGCTGATAAATCCTTACTTGACGATTATCTTCAGCTAGAGTCTGCATTACATGCTTTCTCAACTGGTGAACAGGAAAGTTCACTCATAACCTGGTACCCGGAACATGTTTTACCCGGTCTCTATGAAGTGAATGATGCTGAATGTGTTTCCATGTCTTTTGCTCAGATAAAAGAGAGCTTGCACCAAGCGAAAGAAGTGATTGCCAGCCAGCAGCAATCCAAAGACATTGCGGAAAAACTGGCTCATGACAGGCTCGCTGAAATTGCAGCTTTGCACAGTGCAAAAGATATTGCTGAACGTTTTGCATATGACCGATTAGATAAAATTCATAAGTTGGAAGCAGAGTTACAGATGTATCAGTCTGGAATTTTAGGGAAATTATCCAGACTCATTAAAGGTAATAGGAACTGAAATGAGTAAACTGCATTGGTCGATCGATTACTTTGTTCAACAAAATGGTACTATCTTCAGCTATGGATGGATTTTTCATGAAGATAAAAGTATTACCAAGCTTTGTTTATCTTTGCCTGAAAGTGATACTGATAATGTTCTGAAAATCGACTATGGGAAGTGCAGGGATGATGTAGGTGCTTATTTTTCAAGCTTTAAGAAAGCCAAACATTCCGGATATATTATTTATGGTTCATTTGGCTCAGAAGCTAAGGTTGCAGATCTAAAATTGTTATGTACCTACTCAGATGGTTCGACTGAGAGCGTTGACATACCAAATAGTTGTTTAAATGTGGCTATAGATGTAGATAGTGGCGGAGCAACATCGAAGAGACTGATTTTTAAACAGTTTACGGTGTTGCTCAAACGTGCCTTCATGTTGATAAAATCTGGCAAAATTTCATTGTTATATGAAAAGTTCAGCCGGTATAAAAATAAAACCCCGAGTAAAAACCTTGGTTCAGCTGACGATATTGTTGCATTTCTCAATCCTGCGGAGAGAGAACGAGTCATCTTTTTAATCGATCATGATTTGGGTGGTGGAGTTAACCATTATAGAAATCGATTGATTCAAGAGAAGATGAGTGCTGGTTACTCGGCACTGGTGCTTTCTTTTGATATAACCACATTATCTTATAAATTGATCGTTCGCGGTGAAAAAGGGGCGTTTAAGTTTAAAATACCTGGTTATAAGTTTATCTATGACCTGCTTGCCTTTGTTAAAATAAAAGAGATCATCTATAATACAGGGGTTTCATTTACGAGTCCGGAAGAAATACCGGGTTTTCTTATCGGCTTGAAAATGAAAACTAATGCTCAACTGATAACTCAGGCCCATGATCTCTTCCCGTTATGTCCATCCCACTTCCTGATTAACGACCAAGGGAAGTATTGTGACATACCGGATCCGTCAGTTTGCGCTTCATGTTTACGTAACAATACCTTTGGATTTACTACTTTATTTGAATCAAATGATATAGAAGAGTGGCGAGACAAGTGGGGGGGATTGATGATCGCCTCTGACAAAATTGTTACTTTTTCTCAAAACACTCTGGATCTCTATCGGCGTGTTTACCCGCAGATCCAAGAAGAGAATGCGGTTGTTATTCCTCATACTGTAGATTATCTCCCAGCTAAGGCGAATATAGAGCAGACACAGCAGTTGAAAATAGGTGTCGTCGGAATAATTGGCTATCATAAGGGGGCGCAAATTGTTAAAGAGTTGGCTCAAGAAATAAAAGATAAGCAATATCCTGCGGAAATAGTTATTATTGGTACTGTTGAATCATCCTGTCCTGCAGATATTGTTACTCAAACTGGGGCATACAAGCATGATGAGTTGCCAAGTTTGCTTGAAAAGCATGGTGTTAATATCATTTTATTCCCATCTATTTGGCCTGAAACGTTTTCTTATGTGGTTCAGGAAATGATGGAGCTAGGTTATCCTGTTGCTAGTTTTGATCTGGGAGCTCCAGCCGAACGCCTTAGAACTTATCAAGATGGTTTAGTCTTGTCTTCTATGTCAGCTGGAATCGTGTTGCAAGAGTTGGTAAAATTTCACCGGCAAGTATATTCAATCCAATGAGGCAGATATGTCTGAAGTTCATGTTTTTACCAGTGCGGCATTCAATTACATTCCTAAAGTGAGAATGCTTTTTCAGTCCATTAGGAAATATCACCCAGAATGGACTATTCATCTTGCTTTAGCCGATGAAAAAAGGCCCGAAATTGACTTGAGCAACGAGCCTTTTGATGAAGTTGTTTCCGTTTCTGAATTGGATATACCTGATTGGAAAGGTTGGGCTTATTGCCATACCATCGTTGAACTGGCGACGGCCATCAAGCCTTTCATGTTAGCGCGGTTGTTACAGTTACCAGGCTGCAAGAAAGTTATCTATCTTGATCCAGACACAGTGGTTTTCTCACGCCTGGATGATATCCTAGAAGCTCTTGATTCAGCGAATGTGGTGTTGACTCCACATCAAACCAAGCCAGAGACTTCGTTGTCAGCGGTAATGGATAATGAAATTTGCAGCCTGAAGCACGGTGTTTACAACCTTGGATTCTGCGCAGTTGCTGCGACAGATGTGGGTTTGTCATTCGCTAAATGGTGGGGTGAGCGTATCTATCACTTCTGCCGTGCGGACATTCCTAATGGTTTGTTTACCGACCAGCGCTGGATTGATCTGGTACCTGCATTCTTTACTGATGTTGCGATTATGCGTTCTAGCCGTCACAACGTTGCGACATGGAACCTGACGACCCGTGATTTTACTATTGATTCTCAAGGCAACTATTTTGTTGATGGTGAACCATTAGGTTTCTACCACTTTACCGGTTTCGACAGTGGTGCGCATAGGATCATGGCATCCAAAAATGCGGGTGAAAACTCGGATGTGCATAAGCTTATTGATTGGTATGACGATCAAACCAAGAACTTGGCTCAAGATCCATTAGCTAAGGTGGTTTGGGCATATGGTCAGCACTCTGACGGATCGGCTATTTCTAAAGCGCAACGTATCGTTTACCGCGAACGAATTGACCTACAAAATGCTTTCCCAACGCCTTTTGACGTCACTACCTATAATCAGTGGTGGATTACGCAAGGTGCAAAAGAGTATCCAGAGCTGTTTGATCCACAAACCAAAGATGAAGCTTTACGCCAATTCAGTATTGTTCTGACGCCTGGTTTCCGTGGTGGCAATGCCGAATTCGATAAAGACCGGTTTGTGAGTATGATAAAGCGTTCCCTGACAAATCCACGAGTTGGTATGACTCTGGGTAAAAGAGGGTGGGAAGTGCTTAAGAATGAAGGTATTAAAGGCATCAAGCGCCGCTTTCTAAACTAAAATAGCTGATCACTTATCTATGCCCTGTATTAAACCAAACGTTTATCAAATACAGGGCTTTTTTCTTTTCTTGATGATGAATGTTTTTAACTACCTGATTTTAAAGTAGAATTGATACTGGCTGTTATATGATTTTTTGGATGACACATTTAGTGGATTTTTAGGAGGTAACATGATGGAGTCGTTATGTGTTCGCCAGAATACCCACGTACTTAATTTGGTGTTTTAAGTGAAAATAATTGCATCTCTTGTGTTGTATCGACATGAGTATCAATCTGTAAGCAGAACCTTGACCTCCTTGTTAGAGGAGGAGAGCGTTTCAAAGCTGGTTATTGTAGATAATGGCGCGCATTGCCACTGGTTGCTAGAACTGGATAATCCCAAAATTGAAGTTATTCGCGTTGAGGAGAATGCAGGCTTCGGTGCCGGCCATAATCAAGTGTTTTCTCGCTTCCAAGAGCATTCAGGCCATTTTTTAATTTGTAATCCAGATATTGATTTTAAAAAAGGTGAAGTGGATAAGCTATATCAGTTTTGCTTACAAGGTAATATTGACTTGGCTGTTCCCAAAATTGTTTACCCCGATGGGCGCTTACAACATGCGTGTAAAATACTGCCATCACCTTATCAATTATTTATGCGAAGATTTATCTCTCAATTTACCAGTTCGCTGAATCAAGACTACGAACTCCATTCTGCGGATTATAGTAAACCGTTCTTTGCACCTTCGCTTTCCGGTTGCTTTATGTTAGTAAGTAATAAGGCTATTCGTGACGTTGGTTATTTTGATACGCGTTTCTTTCTCTACCTTGAAGATGTTGATTTGTCGAGAAGAATTTGCGAAAACCATAAGGTAAGCTATTGCCCTGACTCGGTTGTTGTCCACGAGTCGCAGCGGCGTTCTTACAGAGATAAACGTTTTTTGGCTTACCATATTATCTCTGCTGTGAAATACTTCAATAAGTGGGGATGGTTCTTCGACCAGCAAAGAACAGATTTAAATAATCGTTGTTTAAAAAAACTCCCTAGAGCTGAAAATAACATGCTGCAATTCACTCGTATTGAAGATGATAAATAAAGTAACTCGGTATTGGTAGGTGCTTTTTCACTACTGGTATAATCTATAAAAATATCCTTGCTGGCTCTCTTATCAAAGGTAATAATAAAAATGTCTGTGGCCAAAGCCGAAAAGATAAATGTCAAGTATCACTTTGACTCTATAGATATTTTAAGAGGTTTCGCTGCAATATCTGTCGTTGTTTATCATGTGATTGAGCACTTCAATTGGTCATCATTTCCTACTAGCGGACCTCTTCTTTGGTTCCGATTTGGCTGGATGGGCGTTGACATGTTTTTTGTGATTTCGGGTTTTGTTATCGCCATGTCTGCTTTTAAACAACTGGAGAGTAATGGGACCGAAAAATTCATACCGTCCTTTATGAAAAGACGATTGCGTAGAATTGTCCCATTACATTACCTGACGTTACTAGTGTTTGTTGTTTTTATATCACCTACGCTGCTTTTTAATGATTTTGCGTTAAATATATCAACTCACCTTCTGTTTATTCATAATCTCAATTACAATTTGCATGGGGCAATCAATGGAAGTAATTGGTCTTTAGGTGTGGAGATGCAGTTTTATATTTTCATTGCTTTGTTTGCCGGTTGGCTGAAGCGTGTTCCTTGGTGGGTGTTATTGCTGTCTGCCTTGACCGTATCATATGCGTGGCGATTTGCTGCTTTTTCATTGATAAGCTTAGATCAACCTCTTGGTGTGTTTAAATTATTTGTTAGTGCCACCCAACTCCCAGGTATGCTTGACGAGTTTGCCATTGGTATCCTCTTGGCCCGATTGATTACCTCTGATCTTGGGGTGAAAATAGTGTCTAATCGAAGATACTCTACGATCTCTTTGATGATTATTGCGACGCTGTTAACAACAGCAGCCCTATCAATTTATCTAGAATATGCATCATTCTGGAACTATCCATGGATGGTGGTATTTTTTCGAACGCTGTTGGCATCAGCATTCGGCATGATCATTTTGTCTCTGTGTTCTCTTAAAGTAACACCGATTCTTAAGAGAGTTTTATATCCACTTTACTATTGTGGCACTATCTCTTATGGCATCTACCTTTGGCATCTGCCCATTCTGCTATCAGTCAAAAAACTTGATTGGCTATCCCATGGGCAGTCGCTCACGCTAGTTTTAGCCTTAACATTAGTTATGGCTTCACTTTCATGGCACTTCTTTGAAAAACACTTTATGAAAAAGTAGTGGCTAACCTGGCGTCAAGTAGATGAGGCCATTAAAGTCAATCGGCCAAGTATACTCTTTATGCAATTATGTGACCTATCGCACCAATCACTACCCAGCGAACACAATCCTGAGTTAACATGTTGGCCACATCAAAAACCTGTTGGCCAAGAGCCGTGATACAGGTGTCATCCTCAGACAGGAGTTCCTAATGTCCAAACAGCAAATCGGCGTTGTCGGCATGGCGGTGATGGGCCGCAATCTGGCTTTGAACATCGAAAGCCGTGGCTATACCGTTTCTATCTTTAACCGTTCAGGCGACAAGACTGACGAAGTTATTGCAGAGAACCCAGGCAAAAACCTGGTGCCGCACTACACCGTCGAAGAGTTTGTTGCATCGCTGGAAACACCGCGCCGCATTTTGCTGATGGTAAAAGCGGGCGAAGCTACGGACAAGACCATTGCCTCGCTGACTCCTCACCTGGATAAAGGCGATATCCTGATCGACGGTGGTAACACCTACTATCAGGATACTATCCGTCGTAACCGCGAGCTGTCTGCTCAGGGCTTCAACTTTATTGGCACCGGCGTTTCCGGTGGCGAAGAAGGAGCGCTGAAAGGGCCTTCAATCATGCCTGGTGGCCAGAAAGAAGCTTACGAGCTGGTGGCACCCATCCTGAAGAAAATCGCCGCTGTGGCCGAAGGTGAGCCATGCGTGGCCTATATCGGTGCTGACGGTGCTGGCCACTACGTGAAGATGGTGCACAACGGTATCGAATATGGCGACATGCAGCTGATCGCAGAAGCCTACTCCTTGCTGAAGCAGGCGCTGAATCTGAACAACGAGCAGTTGGCGGAAACCTTCGCCGAGTGGAACAAGGGCGAACTGAACAGCTACCTGATCGACATCACCAAAGACATCTTCACCAAGAAAGACGAAGAGGGTAAATACCTGGTTGATGTGATCCTCGATGAAGCGGCCAACAAAGGCACCGGCAAATGGACCAGCCAGAGCTCTCTGGATCTGGGCGAGCCACTGTCATTGATCACCGAGTCTGTATTTGCACGTTACCTGTCTTCTTTGAAAGACCAGCGCGTAGCGGCTTCTAAAGTCCTGACCGGCCCGAAAGTTGCGGCCTTCAGCGGTGAGAAAGCCGAGTTTGTCGAGAAAGTTCGTCGCGCTCTGTACCTGGGTAAAATCGTTTCCTATGCGCAGGGCTTCTCTCAGTTGAAAGCGGCTTCCAAGGAAAACAACTGGGATCTGAACTACGGCGAAATTGCCAAGATCTTCCGTGCCGGTTGCATCATCCGCGCTCAGTTCCTGCAGAAGATCACCGATGCCTATGCTGAGAATGCCGACATCGCCAACCTGCTGCTGGCACCTTACTTCAAGCAAATCGCCGATGAGTATCAGCAGGCGCTGCGTGATGTGGTTTCCTATGCGGTGCAGAACGGTATCCCAACGCCAACCTTCTCTGCGGCGATCGCGTACTACGACAGCTATCGCTCTGCGGTGCTGCCTGCCAACCTGATCCAGGCGCAACGTGACTACTTCGGTGCTCATACTTATAAGCGTACCGATAAAGAAGGCGTATTCCATACCGAATGGATGGAATAATCCCGCTCGTTGAACGATAAAAAAAGCCGCCGAGGTTAACGCCCGGCGGCTTTTTTATTGCCTGCAAAACAGGATTATTTCTTCTCGTGCCGTTCGCGCAGGCGGCCAATCACCTTGCTCAAATCCAGCTCCTGATCCTGCAACAGCACCAGCAGGTGGTAAATCAGGTCGGAAGCTTCATTGGTAAGTTCTTCGCGATCGTTTACCGTGGCGGCCAGGGCAGTTTCTACGCCTTCCTCACCAACTTTCTGTGCAATGCGCTTGGTACCGCTGGCATACAGCTTGGCAGTGTACGAGCTATCCGGGCTGGCGGTTTTACGCGAAGCCAGCAATTGCTCAAGCTGGTACAGGAAGCCCCAGTCGCTGCTTGCCGGATGGAAGCAACTGTCGTTACCCAAATGGCAGGTTGGGCCAATCGGGTTGGCCAGGATCAGCAGGGTATCGTTATCGCAGTCTGGCGTAATGCTGACCACGTTAAGGAAGTTGCCTGAGCTTTCGCCTTTGGTCCACAGGCGCTGCTTGGTCCGTGAGAAGAACGTCACCTTGCCGGTTTGCTCGGTAACGTCCAGGGCGGCCTGATCCATATAGCCCAGCATTAATACTTCGCCGGAAACGGCATGTTGTACGATTGCCGGCATCAGGTTGTCGGTTTTTGCCCAATCCAGCTTAGCTTTCTGTTGTTCTGTTAACACACGCGTATCTCCACGCCTTTCTCTGCCAGGAACCGTTTCAGTTCGCCGATATTGATGATTTGCTTATGGAATACCGAAGCCGCCAACGCGCCGTCAACGTCGGCATCGCGGAAGGCTTCCAGGAAGTGTTCCATGGTACCGGCACCGCCGGAGGCGATCAGCGGCACCTTGCACACCTCACGTACCCGCTTCAGCTGTTCCAGATCGTAACCGTTGCGTACGCCGTCCTGGTTCATCATGTTGAGCACAATCTCCCCAGCGCCACGCTTTTGCACTTCCTGCACCCAATCGAGGGTTTGCCACTCGGTGACTCGGGTGCGGCTTTCATCCCCGGTATATTGGTTGACGTGGTATTTGCCGGTTGCGGCTTCATACCAGGTGTCGATCCCGACCACGATGCACTGTACGCCAAAGCGATCGGCCAGGCGGCTGATCAGCGTTGGGTCGGCCAGCGCAGGGGAGTTGATGGAGATCTTGTCCGCCCCAAAGGAGAGGATCTGGCTGGCGTCTTCGGCACTCTTGATGCCCCCGGCCACGCAGAACGGAATATCGATCACTTCCGCAACCCGTGAAACCCAGCTTTTGTCTACCACCCGTCCATCGCTGGAGGCGGTGATATCGTAAAAGACCAGTTCGTCGGCACCTTCCTGCGCGTAGCGCTGGGCCAGTGGCACGATGTCGCCAATGATTTCGTGGTTACGGAACTGCACGCCCTTGACCACTTGCCCGTCCTTGACGTCCAGACAAGGGATTATCCGTTTTGCCAGCATGCGATAGCCTCCTCAACGCTGAATTTACCGTCCAACAGGGCGCGCCCGACGATCACCCCTTCCACACCACTGCCACGCAGCTGGGCGATATCGTCCAGATTGCCGATGCCGCCAGAAGCCTGGAAGGCGATCTGCGGATAACGTTGGCACACTTCCTGATACAGCCCCACGTTGGAGCCTTTCAGCGTACCGTCGCGTGAGATATCGGTGCACAGCACATGTTTCAGGCCAAACGGCAGATATTGCTCAACCACCTGTTCCAGCGTGGCTTCCGAGTCTTCTTGCCAGCCGCTGATAGCCACGTTCTTACGGCCTGCGGCGTCGATGCGTACGTCCAGCGCCAGCACCATGGCATCGGCACCGTAGCGCTCAAACCAACCCTGTACCATTTCTGGCTGCTTGACTGCGGTGGAGCCGATGACCACACGCGTGGCTCCGGCTTCCAGCAGGGCCGCAACGTCTTGTTCGTTACGGATACCGCCGCCAACCTGTACCGGCACGCTTACTCCGGCCAGCAGTTTACGTAACAGTGGGATCTGACGAGCCGCCGGGTCTTTGGCCCCGGTCAAATCAACCAGGTGTAAAACTTGCGCCCCTTGCTGCTGATAGTCTTGCAGACGCAGCAGCGGATCGTTGCCGTAGTCGCGCTGTTGGCCGTAATCGCCCTGATGCAGGCGCACTACGTTACCGTCGATCAAATCCAAAGCGGGAATAATCATGCTGCCTACATCTCCAGAAAGTTCTTCAACAGTTGCGCCCCGGCGTTGCCAGATCGCTCTGGATGAAACTGCACGCCAAAGAAGTTGTCTTTTTGTACGGCGGCGGTGAAGGGCTCGCCGTAGTTCGCCTGAGCGATGGTGCTTGAGCATATCGGCATCGCATAACTGTGAACGAAGTAAAAGTAAGCACCATCCTCGATGCCGCGGAACAGATGATCGCCGGCCTGCGCCGTAACCTGGTTCCAGCCCATATGGGGCAAAGGCAGGCCAAAATCGGTCATCTGTGTTACCGGAGTATCGATAATCCCTAGCGTTTTGATACCCCCATTTTCTTCACTGCTGGCTGCCAGCAACTGCATACCCAGGCAGATCCCCAGCACTGGCTGGGTACAGGCCTTGATCAGATCGATCAGGTCGCGCTGTTCCAACTGGTCCATTGCCGCCTGTGCAGTACCCACACCAGGCAGGAACAGTTTGTCGGCGCGCAGCACGATCTCCGGATCGCGGCTCACCTGTGGCTGATAGCCCAGGCGTTGCACCGCATAGTTGACCGAGGCGAGGTTGGCGCAGCCGGTGTCCAGGATCACCACGTTCATCACAGCACTCCTTTCGAGCTGGGCAGCGTATTGCCCTCAACGCGGATCGCCTGGCGCAGCGTGCGGCCAAACACCTTGAACAGGCTTTCGACACGGTGATGGTCGTTTTTACCCTTGGTGCGCAGGTGCAGGGTGCAGCCCATGGTGTAAGACAGCGAGCGGAAGAAGTGCTCGATCATCTCGGTGCTGAGATCGCCTACGCGCTGATAGTTGAACTCGGCTTTATATTCCAGGTGTGGGCGGCCAGAGATATCCAGTGCGCAACGGGCCAGGCATTCATCCATCGGCAATACGAAGCCGAAGCGTGCGATGCCGCGTTTGTCGCCCAAGGCTTTACTCAGTGCTTCACCCAGCGCCAATCCGGTGTCTTCTACCGTGTGGTGATCGTCGATGTACAGATCGCCGTTCACCTGAATATCCATCCGGAAGCCGCCGTGGGTGGCAATCTGATCCAGCATGTGGTCGAAGAAGCCGACGCCGGTCTTGATCTTGCTGCCGCCTTCGCGATCCAGCCAGACTTTGACGTCAATCTGCGTCTCTTTGGTCACGCGGTTAACGTGCGCATAGCGATCGCGTTTGGTCAGCTGTTGGGTGATGGCCTGCCAGCCCAGCGCCTGACGCTGGTACAGCAGCCCCTGAATACCCATATTGGCCGCCAGTTGAATGTCGGTTTGGCGATCGCCAATCACATAGCTGTTGGCCACGTCTATCACGCCCGGCTCCAGATAGCCTTTGACCATGGCAACCTTCGGTTTACGACAGTCGCAATGGTCTTCCGGCTTGTGCGGGCAGATCAGGATATCGTCGAATTTGACGCCCTGGGAGCTGAGGATCTGCATCATCAGGTTGTGCGGTGGATCGAAGGTTTCCTGCGGGAAGCTGGCGGTGCCGAGGCCGTCCTGATTGGTGATCATCACCAGGGTGAAACCGGCTTGCTGCAAGGCCAGCAGGGCAGGGATCACCTCTGGCTCCAGCGCCAGTTTATCCAGGCGGTCGACCTGGAAATCTTCCGGGGGTTCAGCAATCAGCGTGCCGTCACGGTCAATAAAGAGATATTTTTGGCTCACGTTGGCTCCTATGCGCCGGGCAGAGTATTGAGTGCGTCAACGACGCGCTGGCATTCGTTACGGGTGCCGATGGTGATCCGCAGGCAACCGGACAGGCCAGGCTGTTTATTTTGGTCTCGCAAGATAATGCCCTGATCCCATAAGGTTTTAAAGACATGACTTGAGGCGGTAAAGCGAACCAGCAGATAATTGCTGTCACTGGTGAAGACCTGCTCCACGCAGGCGCAGTCTTGTAACGCCTGCTGCAGCCAACTGCGGTTGGCGGCAATCTCGGTGACGCGCTGGCGCATAACGCGGATCCCCTCGGTGCTCAGCGCCTGGGCGGCGATGTCGGCCACCGGGGTCGAGAGCGGATACGGGGCAATCACTTTCAGCAGCAGGGCTATCACTTCCTCATTGGCCAGGGTGAAGCCGCAGCGCAGGCCAGCCAGGGCGAAGGCTTTGGACAGCGTGCGCAATACTACCAGGTGCGGGTAATCATTCAGCCAGCTAGCAACCGAGGCCTGCGGGCAGAACTCGATATAAGCTTCATCGATGGCGACGATCGCTTTGCCTTTGGCCAGTTCCAGCAGGTTACGCAGATCGTTGGGATCGAGCAGGTTGCCAGTCGGGTTATTCGGGCTGCAGGCGTAGATCAGCTTGACGTTATCCAGGCTGGCAGCAATTGCAGGTAGATCGAGCTGCCAATCTTCTTTGGCGGCGACCGTGCGGCGCTCTACGTTAAAAGTCTCGGCGCTGACGGCGTACATGCCGTAAGTCGGTGGGCAAAACAGGATGGCGTCTTTACCTGGCTCGCAAAAAGCACGGATCAGCAGTTCGATACCTTCATCTGCGCCACGGCTGACCAACACCTGGTCTTTATTCACCCCGGCGTAGGCGGCGTAGCGCTCAATCACCAGCGCAGGTTGGCATTCCGGGTAGCGGTTAAAGGTCTGGGCGGTCAGTTGAAACTCTGGCGCAACCGGGTATTCGTTGGCGTTCAACCAGACGTCACCTTTGCCACCAAGGCGGCGTGCCGACTGATACGGGGTCAGCTCGCGCACGTTTTTGCGTGCTAATTCTTCGATGCTCATGCTTGCTCCTTCAGTGCGGCGACGCGTAGGGTCACGGCGTTTTTGTGGGCGACCAACTGTTCGGCGGCTGCCAGGATCTCAATGGTTGGGGCCAGGGTCATAAAGCCTTGCGGCGTCAGTTCCTGAACCGTCATGCGCTTTTGGAAATCCGCCAGCCCCAGGCTAGAGCAGGTGGCGGTATAACCATAGGTTGGCAGCACGTGGTTGGTGCCGGAAGCATAATCACCGGCGGACTCCGGCGACCAGTCACCGAGGAACACCGAACCAGCGCTGGTAATGCTGTCCACCAGATCGCGCGCGCTGCGGGTCTGAATAATCAGGTGCTCTGGGCCGTACTGGTTGCTGATGGCGACACACTCGGCCAAATCCTTCGCCACAATCAGGCGGCTGCTGGCCAAAGCCTGGCGGGCGGTTTCTGCCCGTGGCAGCTGTGCCAGCTGTTGCTCAACCGCTACGGCGACCGCTTCGGCCATCGCGGCGTCTGGGGTTAACAGAATGACCTGTGAATCCGGGCCATGTTCGGCCTGAGACAGCAGATCGGAAGCGACAAACGCCGGGGTTGCGCCGCTGTCTGCAATCACCAGCACCTCGGAAGGGCCTGCGGGCATATCGATGGCCGCACCGTCCAGCCGTTGGCTGATCTGACGTTTGGCTTCGGTGACAAAGGCGTTGCCCGGCCCGAAGATTTTCGCTACCCGTGGCACCGAATCCGTGCCAAACGCCATGGCGGCAATCGCCTGCGCGCCACCGACCTGGAATACTTCCTGAACGCCACAGAGTTTGGCAGCATACAGGATCTCATCGGCGATCGGCGGTGGGGAACACAGCACCACGCGGCGGCAACCGGCAATGCGTGCCGGGGTAGCCAACATCAATACCGTGGAGAACAGCGGTGCGGAACCGCCAGGGATATACAAACCCACCGAATCGATTGGGCGGGTCACCTGCTGGCAACGCACGCCGGGCAGGGTTTCAACGTCTACCGCTGGCAGCTGTTGTGCATTGTGGAAGGTTTCCACGTTGGCGACGGCTACGGCCATCGCCTGTTTGATCTCGTCACCCAGACGGGCGCAGGCTTGATCAATCTGCTCTGCCGTTACGCGTAATGCTGCGACTTCGGTTTTATCAAACTTGGCGCTGTACTCACGTAGCGCGCTGTCGCCATTGGTTTTCACGTTATCGAGGATCTCGCGCACCGTACGGGTGATGCTGTCCGAAGCCGAAATGGCCGGGCGCATCAGCAACTCCGCGCGCTGTTCCGCGCTGCAACTGCCCCAATTGACGACGGTATTGAAGTTTGGCATGGCGTTACTCCATCATCTTCTCAATTGGCAGGACCAGAATGGAGCTGGCACCCAGGGCTTTGAGCTTTTCCATGGTTTCCCAGAACAGGGTCTCACTGCTGACCATGTGCATCGCTACGCGGTTCTGAGAGCCTGCCAGCGGCAGAATGGTCGGGCGTTCTGCTCCCGGCAGCAGCGCGACGATTTCGTCCAGGCGTTCGCTTGGTGCGTGCAGCATGATGTATTTGGATTCGCGCGCCTGGATCACGCCTTGGATACGGGTCATCAGGCGGTCAATCAACTGTTGTTTGGCTTCCGGCATTTCGCCGTCACGCTGGATCAGGCAGGCTTTCGAGCGGTAAATCACTTCCACTTCACGCAGGCCGTTGGCTTCCAGGGTGGCACCGGTAGACACCAGATCACAGATAGCGTCTGCCAAGCCTGCACGCGGAGCTACTTCCACCGAGCCGTTCAGCAGGCAGGATTTAAAACGAACGCCTTGTTTATCGAGGTACTGTTTGAGCAGGTGCGGGTAAGAGGTTGCGATGCGGGAGTCTTGCAGGCTTTGCGGGCCAGAGTATTCGCTATCCAGCGAGGTGGCCAGCGACAGGCGGCAACCCCCAAAATCCAGGCGGCGCAGCGTGAAGTAACGCGGGTCTTCGCCCTGAGCACGGCGGTTGAGCAGTTCCTCTTCCAGCACGTTCTCACCAATGATACCCAGATCCACCACGCCATCCATCACCAGGCCTGGGATATCGTCATCACGTACCCGCAGGATATCGATCGGCATATTCTCGGCGAAGGCAATCAGGCGTTGTTGCTGCAGGTTGATCTTGATGCCGCAGCGGGCCAGCAATTCCTGAGACTCTTCACTCAGGCGGCCTGATTTCTGCATGGCGATACGTAAACGTGTTTTGTCCAACATGGTAACCTCTGTTTAATCTGTAATTTTATGAATTTGTTATTAAAATTATTTTTCTGTCTGTCCGGAGCCAAAAAAAAACCCTCGGAAGATATCTTCCGAGGGCTCTTTCTTGCGTTTAGTTCGTTCTACGCGCCACTGGAAGATTCGAGAATCGTCTTCCAGCACACATCGCCTGAAAGACTAGTCAGGATGATGGTGATGATGGTGGTTGAACTGAACGCGAGTCATGTCATTTCTCTTTAAAATTGGGTCAGCCAGTGCTGAGGTGCTAATTAAGCTAAACTATCCGTTGTATAACTTGCAACCCTTTTTTGTGGTTATGAATTTAATTTATTGAAAGCGGCTGAGTTATTAGCCGTACGCGGCTTTACCCAACCTTAAGGTTAACCGATTGTAACCACCAGCGCGGTGGCGTAGCCTAGAGGAGTATCTCACTATCGCCTGCGGTGTGGCCGGTGGCCTTCCGCAACGGTGAAGTTGGGCTTGTTAGTCGATTCTTAGGGGCATACTGATGAAAAAAGTCGCCATTGTGGGTCTGGGTTGGTTAGGGATGCCGCTGGCTTTATCGTTAATGGGCCACGGGTATGAAGTGGTTGGCAGTAAAACTACGCCGGATGGGGTAGAAGCCGCGCGGATGAGTGGTATCGAATGTTATCGCCTGGAACTGACGCCGGAGCTGATTTGCGAAGCTCACGATCTGGAACAGCTGTTGTACACGGATGCGTTGGTGATCACTCTGCCAGCCAGCCGTACCGTCGAAGGGAGCGCAAGCTACTTTGATGCCGTACGTATGCTGGTAGACAGCGCGATAGCGTTTGGCGTGCCGCATATTATCTTTACCAGCTCCACGTCGGTTTACGGTGAAACCAGCGGTACCGTTCGGGAAGATTCGCCGCTCAAGCCGGTGACATCGGCTGGCCGAGTGCTGGAGGAGTTGGAGCTTTGGCTACATCAATTGCCCAACACGTCGGTGGACGTTTTGCGCTTGGCAGGGCTGGTGGGTGGAGATCGTCATCCAGGCCGTTTCCTGGCGGGTAAGGTTGACGTCAAGGGCGGTTCGCACGGGGTCAATCTGGTGCATCAGGATGACGTGATTGCGGCCATTCAACTGCTGCTGAAGCTGCCGAAGGGCGGGCACACCTATAATCTTTGTGCGCCAGGCCATCCGCTCAAACGTGATTTCTACCCGGCGCTGGCCGAGCAACTGCATCTGCAACCTCCGCAGTTTGCGCAAGAAGATGAACAAGAAGGGCGGCTGGTGGACGGTAGCCGTATCTGTAACGAGCTGGGGTTTGAATATCAATACCCAGACCCGAATCGCATGCCGATCAGTTAACCAAATCAAACTGTCCCGCAGCTTGCGGGGCAGTGCTCCTCCAAAAATCTTGCTTATTTTTTTACTCTCCCAGTTTGATTATTAAACATGACTAAATTATAAGGAAATTAATTTTACGCATTGATATTGATAGCAATAATCTAAATCCTTCACAT
Source organism: Serratia sp. Res13-Sevr-LER1-36-b (assembly GCF_015673035.1). Lineage (NCBI taxonomy): Bacteria > Pseudomonadati > Pseudomonadota > Gammaproteobacteria > Enterobacterales > Yersiniaceae > Serratia > Serratia sp. Res13-Sevr-LER1-36-b. The sequence continues at coordinate 91,666 of NZ_JADACK010000005.1, forward strand.
TCCCCCATTTAAGACTCATCATTTATATTTATCATTTGTGTAAAATTCGAGTTAACGGAAGTTTGAGTTTCTCTCCGCTATTTTCAAACTGTTGCGATAAGTATTAACATACGCTCGGTTTTTTCTAAAAGGTACCTATCCTCTCAAGCGTCTAATGGCAGTTTTTACATGAATTTTCTTAATAAAAAAAATACAGCGATCTCACCTGTCGCCATTTCTGCGCTGTTACCTTGCGCTCTGTGTATGGCGGTAAACGTACAAGCCAGCGATCGGGCAGTGGACCAATCTTCCATGGTGGTCACGGCCAAGCGCAGCGGTCTTTCAGAATTGAGTACTCCGGCAGCGGTTAGCGTGCTTAATGGCGATGAACTTCGTCAGGCCAGGCCGCAGATTAATATCTCTGAAGGGCTGGGCAGCGTGCCGGGGTTGCAAATTCAAAATCGCCAGAATTATGCGCAAGATTTGCAACTGTCAATCCGTGGGTTTGGCTCGCGCTCAATGTACGGCGTACGCGGAGTACGCATTTATGTGGATGGTATTCCTGCCACCATGCCGGATGGCCAAGGGCAAACGTCGAATATCGATCTCAATTCAGTGGATAAGGTGGAGGTTTTGCGCGGGCCGTTTTCTGCGCTGTATGGCAACGCTTCCGGCGGCGTCATCAATGTAGAGACCGAAACCGGCCAACAGCCTATCAAGATTGAAGCGGGGATGTATAGCGGCAGTGACGGCACCTGGCGCTACGGCATGAAAGCCAGCGGTGCAACCGGCGATGGCACGCACGCCGGTGACGTGAACTACGCCGTCTCCACGACCCGTTTTACCACCGAAGGGTTCCGCGACCACAGTGGGGCACGCAAGAACCTGGGCAACGCGCGTTTGGGTGTGCGCATTGATGATGTCAGCACGCTGACGCTGTTGTTTAACTCGGTCGACATCAATGCCGACGATCCCGGTGGTTTAACCGAAGCTGAATGGCACGACAATCCGCGCCAGGCCCCAAGAGCAGATCAATACAACACGCGTAAAACCATCTCACAAACCCAGGCCGGGTTGCGCTATGAACGTCAGATGAGTGCCAATGACGATCTGAGCATCATGACTTACGCCGGTGAGCGGGAAACCACGCAGTATCAGTCAATTCCAGTGGCCGTACAGCAGCGAAGTGAACAACATCCCGGCGGAGTGATCTCTCTGGCTCGTCATTATCAGGGAATCGATACTCGCTGGACTCATCGTGGTGAAGTGGCCACTTTACCCTTCAGCGTGACCGGTGGGCTCGACTACGAAACCATGACCGAGCAGCGCAAAGGCTATGAGAACTTCACGGTAGTTAACGGCGTTAACGAATTGGGGACCAAGGGTAATCTACGGCGGGATGAACGCAACCTAATGTGGAATGTGGATCCCTATCTGCAAACTTCCTGGAACCTGACCCAACGTTTGACGCTGGATGCCGGAGTGCGCTTCAGCACCGTCAATTTTGACTCCAACGATCGCTATATTACCGGCAGTAATGGCGATGACAGTGGCGATGCCCGCTATCACCAGTGGCTGCCAGTAGGCTCGCTCAATTATGCGTTGACCAAGGCCTGGAATATCTACGCTTCCGCCGGGCGTGGTTTTGAAACCCCTACCATCAATGAACTCTCTTATCGCCCAGGTGGCGTGGCGGGGCTCAATCTCGATCTAAAACCTGCTACCAGCGATACCGTTGAATTAGGAAGCAAGACCCGTATCGGCAACGGCCTGTTCAGCGCGGCGCTGTTCCAAACCGATACCAAAAACGAAATTGTCGTCGATGAGAGCAGCAACGGGCGCACCAGCTATAAGAACGCGGGGCAAACCCGTCGCCGTGGGGTGGAGTTAGCGCTGGATCAACAGTTCAACTACGACTGGCGTCTGCAAATGGCCTGGACGCTGCTGGATGCCACTTACCGCGATAATGTCTGCGGCGACAGCATCTGTTCTGCTGCAAAGCAGGTGCCGAAGGGCAACCGCCTGCCGGGGATTGCCCGCAATATGGGGTACGCTTCGCTGGCCTGGTCGCCGCCTCAGGGTTGGTTCGCCGGTGCTGAACTGCGCTATATGAGCGATATCCAGACCAACGATCAGAATTCACAGCAGGCACCGTCCTACACCGTGGCGGCGCTGAATACCGGTTATCGCTACCCGGTTGGGAACTGGCAATTTACCGTTTTTGGCCGGGTGGACAATCTGTTTGATCGCCAGTACGTCGGCTCGGTGATTGTCAACGAAGGCAATGGCCGCTATTTCGAACCCGCTCCAGGCAGAAACTGGGGTGGGGGCATGAGTGTTGCTTATTCATTTGAGTAGTAAGCAGGAGTACAGCGGGGAACCTAACCCCCGTTGAGTTGTTATCTTGGGATGGTTATTTATGACACCAGTGAGTGCGCCAAAATTTGCGCGTTGCTAGCGGTGGGAGAAAGTGAATATGGCAAAGACAGGCAATAAACGAAGTATAGGGAATTACTTGATGTGGCTGCTGGGGGGGCTGATGGGCGTCATCGGCCTCGCGCTGGCAATCGGCGGCGTTTACCTGGCTTCATTGGGAGGGAGCCTCTATTTTGGGTTGATGGGCGTGGTGATGCTGATCGCTGCGGTACTGGTGATCAAGCTCAAACCTGCAGGCATATGGGTGTATGCGCTGGCCTTTGTGTTCACCCTGATTTGGGCGTTGTGGGATGTTGGCCTGGATTTCTGGCCGTTGTTCTCACGCTTGTTTATGTTCGGCGTGCTGGCCTTCCTGGCCGCGTTGGCCTATCCATGGTTGAAGAAACGTGCCGGTCATCCGGTTCGCGGCTTCGTCAGCTATTCTTTGGCTGGGTTGCTGGCGGTTGCGCTGGTGGCCGGATTTGGTTACACCTTTGTGCCTACGCCACTGGTGGCGGCCAAGGAAGATATTCCGGTTAAACCTGTGGCTGCCGGTAGTGAGCAGAAAAACTGGGAACATTGGGGGAATACCACCCACGGTGACCGTTTTGCCGCGCTGGATCAGATCAACAAGTCTAACGTCAGCAAGCTGAAGGTGGCGTGGATTGCCCATACCGGCGATATTCCACAAAGCAACGGCTCTGGCGCTGAAGACCAGAATACCCCGTTGCAGATCGGCAACACCCTGTATGTCTGTACTGCTTACGGCAAAGTGCTGTCGTTGGAAGCCGATACCGGCAAAGAGTTGTGGTCCTACGATCCTAAAGCCTCTGCACCTAACTGGCAGCGTTGCCGTGGCCTGGGTTATTACGACAATGCGGCTCAGCCAGCCTCATCGCCAGTGGTTGCCGCTAGCGCTTCGGCACCGGCCATGTGCGAACGCCGTCTGTTCCTGCCAACCATCGATGCGCGTTTGATTGCCATTGATGCCGATACCGGCAAACCTTGCGCCGACTTTGGCGATAAAGGTACTGTCGATCTGAAAGCGGGCATGGGCGAAGTTAAACCGGGTTATTACCAGCAAACCTCGACCCCATTGGTGGCGGGTAACCTGGTGGTGGTCGGTGGCCGCGTGGCAGATAACTTCTCTACCGGCGAACCTCCTGGTGTGGTACGTGCTTATGATGTGCATACTGGTGAACTTGCCTGGGCATGGGATCCGGGTAATCCGGCCATTACCAAGCTGCCACCAGCGGGTGAAACCTATACGCGCGGTACGCCGAACGTGTGGTCCGCAATGTCCTACGACGCCAAATTGAATCTGATCTATCTGCCGACCGGTAACGCCACGCCTGACTTCTTTGGCGGCGAGCGTACCGAGCTGGATGATAAATACAGCTCTTCCATCGTGGCTGTTGATGCCACCAGCGGCAAAGTGCGTTGGCATTTCCAAACCACGCACCATGACCTGTGGGACTTTGACCTGCCTTCCCAACCGTTACTGTACGATCTGCCAGACGGCAAGGGCGGCACGACACCCGTGCTTGTGCAAACCAGTAAGCAGGGCATGATCTTTATGCTCAACCGTGAGAACGGTCAGCCAGTGGCGAAAGTGGAAGAACGTGAAGTCCCGCAGGGCAATGTGCCTGGCGAACGTTACTCCAAAACCCAGCCGTTCTCGGTGGGAATGCCGAATATTGGCAACGAGACGCTGACCGAGTCCGACATGTGGGGCGCAACGCCGCTCGATCAACTGCTGTGCCGCATCGAGTTCAAAGGGATGCGTCACCAGGGCGTCTATACACCGCCGGGTATCGACCGTGCTTTACAATATCCTGGCTCGTTGGGTGGGATGAACTGGGGCAGCGTCTCGGTGGATCCGAACAATGCCATCATGTTTGTTAACGATATGCGTTTGGGGCTGGCCAACTCGATGGTGCCACGCAGCAAGGTGCCGACCGGCGCCAGTGGCATCGAAATGGGTCTGGTTCCGATGGACGGTACGCCGTTCGGTGCGATCCGTGAACGCTTCCTCTCCCCACTGGGCATTCCATGCCAGAAGCCACCGTTTGGCACCATGTCAGCGGTAGACCTGAAGTCGGGCAAACTGGTGTGGCAGGTTCCAGTAGGTACAGTGCAGGATACGGGGCCGCTGGGCATTAAAATGCGTATGCCGATGGAAGTGGGCATGCCAACGCTGGGTGCGAGCTTGTCAACTCAATCCGGTCTGCTGTTCTTTGCTGGTACTCAGGATTTCTACCTGCGTGCCTTCGATACGGCAACCGGGAAAGAGATCTGGAAAGAGCGTCTGCCAGTGGGCAGCCAGTCCGGCCCAATGACCTTTGTATCGCCGAAGAACGGCAAGCAATACATTATCATCAGCGCTGGTGGTGCTCGTCAGGCCGCAGAGCGGGGTGACTATGTCATTGCTTATGCTCTGCCAGACGAAAAGTAACTAACTGGTAGTTCACCAATAAATAAAGGGGTTAGCACTGCTGCTAACCCCTTTATTGTTTTTCGCGGTGGTCGAAGTCAGACTTTTGAACCCCAGAGATCGTACTCGTCGGCGTTCTCAATCTTCACTTTGACGATGTCGCCGACTTTGACATTGGCTTCACCGTTGAGGTAAACCGCGCCGTCGATTTCCGGTGCGTCCGCCATGCTGCGGCCAATGGCACCTTCCTCATCCACTTCGTCGATCAGCACCAGCACTTCGCGGCCAATCTTGTCTTGCAAGCGTTGGGCGGAGATTTGCTGCTGCAACTGCATAAAGCGATGGAAGCGTTCTTCCTTCACTTCTTCTGGTACCGGGTCGGCCAGTTCATTAGCGGCAGCACCCTCTACCGGGCTGAACTTGAAGCAGCCAACGCGATCCAGCTTGGCTTCGGTCAGGAAGTCGAGCAGCATCTGGAAGTCTTCTTCGGTTTCCCCAGGGAAGCCAACGATAAAGGTGGAGCGCAGCGTCAGCTCCGGGCAGATTTCTCGCCAGCGCTTGATGCGCTCCAGCGTGCGTTCAACCGCGCCAGGGCGTTTCATCAGCTTGAGGATTTTCGGGCTGGCGTGCTGCAGTGGAATATCCAGATAAGGCAGGATCTTGCCTGCTGCCATCAGCGGGATCACGTCATCCACGTGCGGGTAAGGGTAAACGTAGTGCAGACGCACCCAGGCACCCAGGCTGGAAAGCTGTTCACACAGGCTGACCATGCTGGTTTTTACCGGCTGGCCGTTCCAGAAACCGGTGCGATGTTTGACATCGACGCCGTAGGCCGAGGTGTCTTGTGAGATCACCAGCAGCTCTTTCACCCCAGATTCCACCAGGCGTTTGGCTTCATCCAGTACGGAACCGATCGGGCGGCTGTCCAGATCGCCACGCATCGATGGGATGATGCAGAAGGTGCAGCGATGGTTGCAGCCTTCGGAAATCTTCAGGTAGGCGTAGTGCTTTGGCGTCAGCTTCACGCCCTGCGCCGGGGTCAGGCTGGTAAAGGGGTTATGTTCCGGTTTCGGCACATATTGGTGAACGTGGGACAAAACCTGTTCGTAGCTGTGCGGCCCGGTAATTTCCAGGACCTTTGGATGCACCTCACGGATTTGGTTTTCCTTGGCACCGAGGCAGCCGGTCACAATCACCTTGCCATTCTCGTTCAAGGCTTCACCGATCGCTTCCAGTGACTCTTGAACGGCGCTGTCGATAAAGCCGCAGGTGTTCACGATCACCAGCTCGGCATCATCATAGCGGGGCACTACCTGGTAACCTTCGTTACGCAGTTCAGTCAGGATCCGTTCAGAATCAACCAGGTTTTTCGGGCAACCTAGTGAGACAAAGCCGACACGGGGGGCTTTTGGGGTCATAGTTTGTGACATAGCTCAATCCAAAATAGAAACGGGCGGATTTTACACTTGGGCAACCGGAAATTACACCGTTATATGTTGGCGGCGTAAACAAAAACGGCCCAGATTGATGACAAAGCCAGACGGGCGCATGCAGCGCCCTACGTAACGTAGCCAGCAGAAGTCTTGGCCCTAGCAGTATAGGCCGTTTTGATGGCGATCTATAACCAGCCGGAACGCTTGAGTTTTTGGTACAGGAAGAAGCAACCGGCGACGGTGACGCCCAGCGTGGTGTGGTAAGCCCAGGGGAACTTCAATTCGGGCATATCGGCGAAGTTCATGCCGTACAGGCTGAAGATCACCGTTGGAATGGCCAGGATCGCCCCCCAGCCAGCCAATCGCTTAACCACTTCGTTTTGCTTGACGGTCACCAATGCCAAATTGACGTGCATGGCGTTGGTCAGCATTTCGCGCATATCATCTATCGTGCTGGCGACCTGCCGGGTATGGTCTTGCACATCGCGAACGTAGGCCCGCAACTCTTTAGGGATCACATCCTCATGCAGATGGATCAGCTGATTGCAGATCTCATCCATCGGCAGGGCTGCATTACGCAGGCCGAGCAGGTGGCGGCGCAGGCTGTAGACGTTTTCGATGGCGGTTTCGTCAAACTCCGACCTGAACATGTTGGACTCGATGTCTTCGATCATCGCTTCGAACTTGCCGACGATATGGCGATAGTTGTCGACGATAAAATCCAATACCGAATACAGCGCAAAGCCAGGCCCGTGGCACAGTTGCTTGGGGTTTTCCTCTGCCTTGGCGCGGATAGGGGCATAGCTGGAAGAAGCGCCGTGGCGCACGCTGATCAGGAAGTTTTTACCAACGAAAAAGTGGGTCTCACCGTATTCGACTTCTTCTTTCATCCACTGTGCGGTTTTCACCACGATGAACAGCGAGTCACCGTAGGTTTCTATTTTTGGCCGCTGGTGGGCGCAAAGAGCGTCTTCGATCGCCAGATCGTGCAGGCTGAACTCCTCTTGGATCTTACGCATAAACGCGTCTTCCGGTTGCCACAAGCCCAGCCAGATAAAGGTGTCCGGCTCCTTGACCACTTCACTGATATCCTCAATCGTCACGTCCGTCAGCCGTTTACCGGCCTTGTACGCCACGCAGTTGATGACCATTGCCTGGGTTTCCATTGCGTTACCTGTCAGTCTGTGAGGGTTTTGGTGAAGAAATAGCGTTCATGTTCTACCGGCGCATTGTGCAATGTCATTTGCAATTGGTAACCTTGTTTTTCGTAGAAAGGACGAGCCTGAAAACTGAAAGTATCTACACGCGCATATTTGCAGCCATCCGCCATTGCCTGCTGTTCTGCTTTCTTGATGAGCTTACTGCCTACACCTTCGCCGCGTAATGTCTCAGAAACCCATAACAAATCGATGCTTAACCAGCGGCCTACGGTGCTGCCCGTTAACCCGGCGAGTTTATTCCCCTGATCATCCAGGACAAAAACCCCAATGTTTTTGTTCAGGATATCGCCGACAAATTGGCGGTTAAAAGTCTTCAAATGATTGCGAATCTCTTCGGTATCTTCTGGCTGTAGTGCGTCTGTTACGGTGATTTTCATGGTGCCCCCTGGATGGTTCAACTAACTTAAGCACAGTAAAGGAAAAATGCAACATATTGAAATTTAGATTAAAGCACGAACTTTACCGTCTGGGCTAAACTCATTGAACTGTACCAATTTAAGGAGAAGACATGTTGCGGCCTTTTTTGATTGCGGGTTGGTTGCTGTTCGGCAATGGCCTGCTGCATGCGGCACCGGTAGTGACCGAATTACAGGACAGCCTTGAGCATCCCTGGTCGCTGGCCTTCTTGCCGAACGATAGCGGTATCCTGATAACGGAGCGCCCTGGCCGTTTGCGGTTATGGCAGCCGTCTGCCGGGCTTTCCTCACCGATTACCGGTGTGCCAGACGTGTATGCGCAGGGGCAAGGAGGATTACTGGACGTGGTGCTGGCTCCGGATTTTGTCACTAGCCGCCGGGTTTACCTTAGCTTTGCTGAAGCAGGGGATGCCGATAAAGCCGGCACTGCTGTTGGTTATGGGCGCCTGAGTGCAGACAATAAACAGCTGGAAGATTTTCGTGTGATTTTTCGCCAACAGCCCAAGTTGTCTACCGGCAACCATTTTGGTTCTAAACTCGCCTTTGATCGCCAGGGCTATCTGTTTATTACCTTGGGTGAAAACAACCAACGGGCGACTGCACAGGAAATGGACAAACTGCAAGGCAAGATTGTTCGGCTAACGGCGGAGGGCAAGGTACCTGCCGATAACCCGCTGGTTGGCCAACAGGGCAAGCGACCGGAGATTTGGTCTTATGGCCATCGTAATCCGCAAGGATTAGCGCTGAACCCTTGGAGTGGGGTGATTTGGGAGCATGAGCACGGCCCACGCGGCGGTGATGAAATCAATATTCCTCTGCCGGGCAAAAACTATGGCTGGCCGATAGCGACCTATGGAATTAATTATTCAGGGCTAGCTATCCCTGAGGCTAAAGGCCAAGTTGTACCAGGGACCGAACAGCCATTGCATTATTGGAAAGTTTCTCCGGGGGTCAGTGGGATGGCCTTTTACGACAGCCAGCGATTCCCCGAATGGCAGCACTCTCTGTTTATTGGCGCATTGGCACAACGGGACCTGATCCGTTTGACGCTGGACGGCGACAAAATAGTGGCAGAAGAGCGGCTATTGGGCGATCGCAATGAGCGTATTCGCGACGTGCGCGTCGGGCCGGATGGTTACCTTTATCTGCTGACTGATGACAGTAATGGGAAACTGCTGCGGGTTGGGCACGATTAGTGCCCAGTTAGATTAGTTTGAGATCGGCGGCGGTGAGTACCTGGTCGGAATTCAGTGAGAAAATCCGTTTTACCGTGTCATCACACAGAGGATGCGGGTCTGCATATACTGAGTGATATCCTTTGGGAAAACTTGCAACGGTAATTTCCTGCAGGATCCGCTGCTCGACCTGGCTTACGCCGCCTTCCAGCATTTCCATTGCATGGATCACTATGTCATGACGTAAATGGCGGCGCTTAAGCTGATTGAGAAAGCCAGGGAAAAACTCTGGTACCAGATTATACAGGCAGTATTCGGCAATAAAAAACTGGCCAACCAGCAGCCGTTGAGTGCTGAAAGGGCCAACTCTAGAGGCGGTCTTCTGAGTGTCGAGGCTTTTCAATGTCAGGTGGTTACGGCGTACCTGTAAATAAAACAATGACATGCTTTTGCGTCCCTGCGTTGTAAGAAGCGCCCCATCTGGGGCACCTTGGTAATCAAGTGAGTGGTATCATCACCGCGTGCTGGTAAGCAGGGCGTGCGCACAACCGTTGATACCAGCGCTCCATATGCGGGCTGGGCTGGCGTTCGATCGGCATGGAAAACCAGGCGTAAACAAAGCTGCCGAGTGGAATATCGCCGATGCCGAACTCTTGGCCTGAGAGGAAAGGCTGCTCAGCCAATGTGCGTTCGATGATAGCAAAGTGTTGCTCCAGTTCAGCAATGCCAGCCTCAATCAGGGCCATATCACGCTTTTCGGGCGGAGTGCGAACCATGCCCCAGAACACGTTGCGGAAAGGGGCGGTGATGGTTGAGGTATTCCAGTCCATCCATTTTTCTGCCGCAGCGCGAGCCTGGAGATCCTGAGGGTAAAATGGCGTCTGGCCGAACTTGGCCGCCAGATAACGCACGATGGTATTAGATTCCCACAGCACGAAATCCCCATCCTGCAACAGCGGTACCAGGCCGTTGGGGTTAAGCGATCGGTAAGGTTCTTCGTTAACCTTGCCGTAGGCACCACCGGCGTTGATATGGGTGTAATTCAGCCCTAACTCAGCGGCACACCAGCGCACTTTCTTGACGTTGTTAGAATTTTCACGGCCCCAAATGGTCAGCACAAAGCACCTCCTCATCGACGGATAAAAGTAACCCCCATACCTACGCTACAAAGCCGTTTTTGTCACCTTGAAATCAGCGTTCCCAGTGGCAGACTTCCCAACCGTGCAGCTCTGCCAACGCGCCAAGGTCGCTATTAGGGTTAATGACAGTGGCGCTGTCGACGTATTCCAGCATGGCCTTATCGTTAATGGAGTCGCTATAGCCGTGGCTATGGGCAAATTGCAGTTCAGGGTGTTGCTGCAACCACTGTTGCAGACGGATGACCTTACCCTGCTGGTAGGTCATGGTGCCGTAGGTATTGCCGGTAAAACGGCCCTCTGCTACCTCGACACCGATAGCTAGCGCTCCATCAGCGCCCAGTTGCTCGGCGATGGGGGCAACCAGGTGTTCGCCGGTTGCTGAAATCACCAGAATGCAGTCGCCGCGTTCGCGATGCCATTGCATGCGTTCGCGTGCCGCGGGGTAGACGCGGGGCAGGATATCCCGGCGAATATAGCGCTGCACCCAACCGGCGACGGTTTGGGTACTCAGGCCCACCAGCGGAACCAGTGTTGCCTGCATATAATCTTCCATCGACAGCTGGCCCTGATAATAGGATTGCATCAACAACTGCTCTTGGCGTTCCAACTCTGCCGGGGCGAACCCTTCGGCCACCAGCCAGCGAACCCACAGGCTGGCGCTGTCATCATCAATCAGGGTTTCATCCAGGTCGAACAGGGCTAAATCCATCAATATTTCTCCGGCAAGGAATGCTGCGGGCTACAGGATAACGGATACGCGCGGCTGCGAGCCAGTTGCCGCGGTGAAATGCGCAGAGCATAAGTAATTTTGATGACAGTGCGGCGACGGTTTGTTGAAGGTTTACTTAACCTGCGCATAGCCTGATTTCCAGCCAATTTCTCTGCGGTAACGTACAGTTATGTAAAAATGCAGAAAAATCAGCCTAAACCCTGCAAAAATAAGAGCAATCTAATAAACTCACAACGGGGGCACTTTCGGTGCCGCGTTGGCCCAAATGGGAGCCGCTGGGTATTTCGCGGTTGGCAGCGCGGCCTCGTGCCACTCTCGCTGGTTGGCTGAAAACGTGAACATGTTTGAAAGTTAACGCTATTTCAATGGTTTGAATGGACACTCTGGCGACGTCATGATGAAAAATAACCGTTCCACTTCTCTTGGTAAATTGGCCCTCAGTGTAGGTGTCATGTTGTTGGTTGTGCCTACCGTACAGGCAGCAGAGGCTCCGGCCGCACCACAGGTCGATGCGAAAGCCTATGTATTGATGGATTACGACAGTGGCAAGATCCTGGCAGAAGGCAACGCGGATACCCGCCTGGATCCCGCGAGCCTGACTAAAATCATGTCCAGCTACGTGATTGGCCAGGCGATGAAAGCCGGTAAAATCAAACCGGACGATCTCGTCACCGTGGGTAAAGATGCTTGGGCAACCGGCAACCCGGTGCTGCGGGGGTCTTCTTTGATGTTTATCAAACCCGGCGATCAGGTACCGGTATCGGAACTCAATAAAGGCATCGTCATCCAGTCAGGTAACGACGCCAGCATCGCCTTGGCGGATTTCGTGGCGGGTAGCCAGGATTCGTTCGTTGGCTTGATGAACAATTATGGCAAGTCCCTCGGCCTGCAAAATACTCACTTCCTGACTGTGCATGGTCTGGATGCCGAAGGGCAGTACAGCACCGCACGCGATATGGCGTTGCTGAGCCAGGCGCTGATCCGCGACGTGCCGGATGAGTACGCGTTGCATAAAGAAAAAGAGTTCACCTTCAACAAGATCCGCCAGATAAACCGTAACCGCCTGCTGTGGAGCACCAACCTGAATGTGGATGGTATCAAAACCGGTTACACCGGCGGGGCCGGGCATAACCTGGTCGCCTCGGCCACCGACGGCCCAATGCGCCTGATTTCGGTGGTACTGGGGGCTCCGAGTGACCGCGTGCGCTTTAGCGAAAGCGAGAAGTTGCTGACCTGGGGCTTCCGCTTCTATGAAACCGCAACGCCGATCAAGGCTGATAAAGCCTTTGTGACGCAGAAAGTGTGGTTTGGCGACGTGGGTGAAGTGCCGCTGGGCGTGGCAAAGGATGCCGCCGTCACTATCCCTAAAGGGCAGATGAAAAACCTGAAGGCCAGCTACAAGCTTAACCAACCGACGCTGGAAGCGCCGCTGGCAAAAAATCAGGTGGTAGGCACCATCGATTTCCAACTGGATGGCAAAACTATCGAACAGCACCCGCTGGTGGTGATGCAGGAAGTGAAGGAAGGGAACTTCTTTAGCCGCATGTGGGACTTTGTGATGATGAAGCTGACCCAGTGGTTTGGCGGTATTTTCGGTTAATCTTTGTTTGATAAGGGGCCAACAGTGGCCCCTTCTGCCAGATCAATTACACGCCACAACCTTGATGGCCAATCCGCCCTGTGATGTCTCACGGTATTTGGAATTCATGTCCTTGCCGGTTTCGTACATGGTTTCGATCACCTTATCCAGGCAAACGCGTGGCTCGCTGGTGCGACGCAGTGCCATACGTGCGGCGTTGACCGCCTTCACGGCAGAAATCGCGTTACGTTCGATACAAGGCACCTGAACCTGTCCGGCCAGTGGATCGCAGGTCAGCCCAAGATGGTGCTCCATGGCAATCTCTGCGGCGATACAAACCTGTGCCGGGCTGCCGCCCATCAGCTCCGCCAGACCAGCTGCCGCCATTGAGCAGGCCACGCCGACTTCCCCTTGGCAGCCCACTTCAGCGCCGGAGATTGAAGCATTCATCTTGTACAGCGTGCCGATCACACCGGCAGCCAGGAAGTAACGGCTGTAGGAGTTGGTGTTCACCGGGCGGATAAACTGGTCGTAATACGCCAGTACCGCAGGAATGATACCGCATGCCCCGTTGGTGGGGGCCGTTACCACTCGGCCACCCGCAGCGTTCTCTTCGTTGACCGCGAACGCGAACATATTGATCCAATCAACTACGTTCATCGGGTCGATATTGTTCTTGTCACCGGTTACCAGAATGCGGCGCAGGGCGGCGGCACGGCGCTGTACCTTCATCGGGCCGGGGAGCAACCCTTCGGTATTCATACCGCGTTCGATACCGGCACGCATCACCTGCCAGACGTCGGCAAAGTGCGCTTCGATCTCTGCTTTGCTGCGCAATGCCAGTTCGTTTTGCATCACCAAACCGGAAAGTGAAAGCCCGGTATCTTTGCAATGCTGCTGCAAATCCAGCGCGGAACGATAAGGGTAGGGGACCGCAACGCTATTGTTGGCCGATTGGCCGAAGTTTTCTTCATCAACGATAAATCCGCCGCCGATGGAGTAATAGGTTTTGCTGTGAAGTAACCGATCGCCAGCATAGGCGCTGATCGACATGCCGTTTTCGTGCAGCGGCAGGTTAGTGCTGTGGAAGTTCATGCCACCAAGCTGTGGAAAATCGACCTCGTGCACACCCTTTGCCAACAACAGGCGGCCCCGCTGCTCTACATCACGAATAAAGCCGGCGATGCTGTCGATGTCCACGTCATGGGGCAGATTGCCCGCCAGGCCCATAATAATCGCGATGTCGGTATGGTGCCCTTTACCCGTCAGTGACAGTGAGCCGTAGACGTCAACCGCCACCCGCGTTGTATCGTGGAGTTGCCCGGCGGCCTGCAAATCATCAATAAACTGTTTACCGGCTTTCATCGGGCCGACGGTGTGGGAACTGGAAGGGCCGATGCCAATTTTGAAAATATCGAAAACGCTGACCATAGTCTCGCTTCCTTCTTGAAGTTAATTCCCTCAGCCTGCCGTTTAGGGGGCATATGGGTAATGCTTGAGTTCGCGGCGGGGTAGGAGGGGGAGATTCGAGATAGCCGGTGCCATAGGGCACCGGCTGAGCGCTATTAACCGAACAGTGTGTACAGGATGGCAGAGATGGCAATCAGGCCCATCACGACCACAAATACGTTGCTGATGTGGCCGCTGTACTTGCGCATGGCAGGCACTTTACGGATCGCATACATCGGCATCAGGAACAGCAGCATCGCGATGATTGGGCCACCCAGGTTCTCGATCATGCCCAGAATGCTTGGGTTCAGTGTGGCAACGATCCAGGTAGTCACCAGCATGAAGATGGCAGTGATGCGGTTCAGCTTGTGGGTGGTGATGGTTTTACCACGGCTTCTCATCGATTTGGCAATCATGCCGTTAAAGCCTTCACGAGCACCGAGGTAGTGGCCCAGGAAGGATTTGGTGATAGCGATGAAGGCGATGACTGGGGCGATGTACTCGATCACCGGGTTGTTAAAGTGGTTAGCCAGGTAAGACAGGATGGAGATGTTTTGCGCTTTGGCTTCGGCCAGATCCGCCGGGGACAGGCTCAGCACACAGCTGAAAACAAAGAACATCACGGTCAGCACCATCATGATGTGTGCGTAGCCCAGGATGCGGGAACATTTCTTCTCAGCGTCCACGCCGTACTCTTCGCGTTTTGCGACTGCAAAGGCGGAGATGATCGGTGAGTGGTTGAACGAGAACACCATAACCGGGATTGCCAGCCACAGGGTGATTACCAGGCCGTGGCCCAGGCTGCCGCCAGAACCGGCCAGTGAGACGTTTTCGAAGATGGCACTGCTCCAGTTAGGGATCAGATATAGCGCCAGCAGCATCAGCACCGCAACAAACGGGAATACCAGGATACTCATGGTCTTCACGATCGCCTGCTCACCGAAACGCACGATGCCCATCAGGCCAACGATCAGGATCAGCGACAGGATGGCACGCGGTGGCGAGGCCATACCCAACTGGTGGGTGATGAAGCTGTCCACGGTGTTGGTGATCGCGACGCTATAAACCAGCAGGATTGGGTAAATGGCGAAGAAGTAGAGCAGGGTAATCAGTTTACCCGCGCTAATGCCAAAGTGTTCTTCTACCACTTCGGTGATGTCTTCACCTGGGTTTTTACCAGACAAAACGAAACGGCACAGGCCACGGTGGGCGAAGAAGGTCATCGGGAAGGCGATGATGGCCATGATGATCAGCGGGATTAAACCGCCGATACCGGCGTTGATTGGCAAGAACAAGACGCCAGCGCCGATGGCGGTGCCGTAGAGGCCCAACATCCACATGGTATCTGATTTACGCCAGGCCGTGCTGGAACCTGAGGCTGCAGAGGCGATAGTGCCGGTCTGTGTAGTGTCCATAAATATCTCCGAGGTGAACACGATAATTTAAAATAAAAAGAAAAACTTAAGTTTAAAATCCGCTGGTGAAATAAGTGGCTGTCTCACCAGTGGTAAAATCAGTTGTTACAACTAGAGGATGAATTGCGCCTCTGAATTGTTTATCAGGCTAATGATGTTGCTAACCTGTCCAAATGGTTTCTGCTGTTAACGGGGTCAACGCCGATGTTTCTGTCGGAGGAGCAACTGCCCACCGATTTTGTTGGCGGCAAGATAACGATTTACAGCAGAAACAACCGTGATCTTGCTCCCAAATGCGTGATGTGTGCGGTTAAAGGCTTTTATTGTAAATTTTCATGCAAATGTTGCGCGTTTGTGCGAAACATCATGCTGCAACCGCTCTCACTAATCCCACAACCTTTATCCGGTTTGTATGATGTTTAGCCGGATAAAAACCTGTCTTGTGTGGCAGGGCGAGCAATATATTTTATGTGCTGGTTTGGATCTAGCTAAAAAGCCGGATTTAGCTGTTTTAGTGATATAGATCACGTTTGGTTAGTGAGGGGGAAAAGCTTATCTGATTGTTTTTAAACTTATTTACTGATTTTGATTGTCGGTGTGGCTGGAAGAGGATGACCGTAATACGACGATTTTAATCATCATATGAATAAAGGTAAACTCTGATAATTTGATTAAAAATAGCTGATAATTTTTTGCCAAAAGGCGGATTAATGAGGTGGGTGGAAGAAGGGAACCATTTTATCTGGGTGAGATTTGATGCAAATTACTGCAATAATGTTCTGTGGGAAATAATAACGCTGGCAAGTTGTTGCAATCCATTAACCTGTAATTATCGGCCATTAGGATTATTTTAAGTTTAATTGCTTAAAAAAAAGCCTGAGTTTAACGAGAAATTGGCAACCGCGTCCCTCAGGTAACACCAGGGACACGGCATAAAATCGGTAGTGAGGCCAAGATCAGAAACGCAAAGTGACCGCGTGTTGGTTGAAAAAGTCGATGAATTCAGGGTCAGGCTGGCGATCGGTGATGACTTTGTCGAACAATGCCAGCGGCCCGATGCAGGCAGGCTTGGTTTGGGCAAATTTGCTGTGGTCGGCGACCAGGATTTTTTGCTGCGCCTTGTCCAACGCTTTGTGTTTCATCGCCAGTTCATCAAGATTGAAGCAGGTTGCGCCATGCTGCAGAGTGATGCCTGCCGCGGAGATAAAGGCCACGTTAGGGCAGATATGGTCCAACTCGTTATGTTGGCCAACAGCGGTGAAAATGTAGTTGCTCGGTTTGAATTCGCCGCCGCACAGGATCACCTTGCAGTTGGGCTTGTCCTGCAGCGCCAGAAAGGTGTTGAGTGAGTGGCAGATGGCGGTAAAGGGGAGTTCATCGGCAATGGCGTCGATAATGGCCGGGGTGGTGGTGCCACAGTCAAAGAACACCGTGTCGTTTTCGTTGACCAGCGGTGCCGCCAACATGCCAATACGGCGCTTTTCCGCCACCTGCTTGGCTTTCTGATCGGAGACAAAATAATTGGTGACTCCGTTGATACGCGGATCGGCTACGACATAACCCCCAAGCAAGACCACCGCAGCAGGTTCGGCACTGAGATCGCGCCGGATGGTCATTTCCGAGACGCCGAGCAGTGCGGCTGCTTCTTTTAAGTGGATCTTGTCAGAACGCTTTAGAGCCTGAACTAGCCGGTTGATACGTTCGTCGCGCCGGGTTTCCATCAGTTTTTCCTACAGGTTTATACCCCAAGTTTCTCAAGTGTGGCCGAAAGGGATAAAGGAGCCAAAAGTTTCTTTCGTTCGCTCCAACACAATAATGCGGAGAAGTGCAGACCCAGTTCGCACTGAGGGCACAACCCCGCATTAGATGTCGCTATACCTAGATAGAGCTAGCGAAAATCAGTAGCTACCGGTGGCCGCCGCATCGCCAGAAACGATCGCAACGCCCGAGCTGGTGCCGATACGTGTTGCACCGGCGGCAATCATTTTCCCAGCGGTAGCGCGATCGCGCACTGCGCCAGAGGCTTTGACGCCCATCTCGCTGCCTACGGTAGCACGCATCAGTTTGACGTGGTCTTCACGAGCGCCGCCAGTGCTGAAACCGGTAGAGGTTTTAACGAAAGCGACATCCAGTTCACGACACATTTCACAAACCACAACGATTTGTTCATCGCTGAGCAGACAGGTTTCCAATATTACCTTCAACGGGATAGCCGCGCAAACTTCACGCACCGCGGCGATATCGGCCTTCACTTCGTCATTCAGGCCGCTTTTCAGCCAACCGACGTTGATCACCATGTCGATTTCCTGGGCGCCAGCGGCAATGGCAGCTTTGGCTTCGAAAGCCTTGGAGACGGTCAAACCAGCCCCCAGAGGGAAGCCGATAACCGAGCATACTTTAACGTTGCTTTCCTGCAACAGGTGAGCGGCCAACGGAACATAACCCGAGTTAACGCAAACGGCATAGAAATTATGCTGACGCGCTTCTTCGCACAGTTGGTTGATCTGGCTTTCCGTGGTGTCCATAGCCAGCAGGGTGTGGTCGATATAGCGAGCGTAATCAATCTGTTCAGTAGTCATGGTAATTCCTCAGTGGGTGTAATAACGCTTTTGGATGTTAGTGATGTTATAATCCTAACATTGTCACATCGCGATTGGTAGCTGTATTAACACTAATTTTTGAGTCATAAGCGGAATTGATGAGCACCATCTGCCACAGAATGTGCTGGTAAATGTTATTTAAATAACATAGATTACACCTTGACCAATTCGTTCACGGTGCAACGACTGCCCCCTGAGGAAAGAAAATGAAGACGATCATTAATCTGAGCCCTGGATTGTTCGGCACACAGCCGAATGAAGTGTATTGCGGCGCTGGTTTTACGGTGACCGCGTTTATGTTTCCTGGTGATATCGCCGCGTTAGCGCTGCAAAACCAGCGGGGTACCTTAACGTTGTTGCCCTACCAGGATTTGATGATTTGGGATGCGGTGTTTGACGGCCAGTCTCTCAAAGCAAAAGCCAGCCGATCGCAGCCTCGACGTAATGATGCCCGTGGCTGTTTTGCCTCTCACCAAGGCTTGCCAGCTAATTATGGTGCGGTGATTGATGTCTGGCTGGAGGTAGAAGAGGAAGCGATCGCTGTACGAGCCAGCACTGCCGATGGCCCTTGCCGCATCCAACCGGCCGTTCAGCTAGCCGCCAACAGCACACAGTTCAGTATTGAAATGGTGATCAACAACCTGGCCGAGCAGGCCCAGCCATTGAGTTATATGTGCCATATGAACTATGCCTGTGAAGAGGGTGCCGTTTTCCGCCAAAATCTGCCGGGTTGTGCGCTCAATATCCGTGATAATCCACTACGGGTCATTTGCTCTGACGACCTCTCGCTGTATGTCGATCAGGCCGAGTTCTTTATGCTGGCGCCATGCGGCAGAAGGTATGTAACCCGTTTTGCCACCCGCCAATTCAGCTATGCCGTCTTACAGCGGCCACGAGCCAACTCGCGGGCGACGGCGTTTGTCCAGCCGGCCAGTTGCAGCCCAGAGGTTGCAGTGATACCAATGGCAGTGATGTTGAAAGCGGGGGAGATGCGGGAGTTCCGCGTGACGACCGGTATGCTATAGCTGGCGGGGGGCAAGCCCCCCGCGGGCAGGTATTACTCCTTCACCCATCCTTTACGGATCGGGAAGGCGAACAGGAAATGGTACAGGCGAGTCAGACGTTGGGCGATGGCATCACCAAACAGGTTCCACACCAATTGGGCAAACAGACACCCCACACAACCCAGCAGGAAACCGCCCACCATATCCAGCGGCCAGTGCACACCAAGGAATACGCGGGACCAGGCAATGGCGACTGCCGCGACCATCAGCAAAATACCTGACCAGGCACGATGCCAGCACAGGAAGGCCAGGGCGAAGGTGAAGATGGCGGTGCCATGATCGCTGGGGAAAGAACTATCTGGTGCATGCGCCAGGAAGGTATAGCCGATACCGGTGACAAAAGGGCGCTCATGGGGCAACAGCGCACCGATAGCGGCCGAAGCGCACATGGCAAATAACAGGGCAATGGTCGTTTTGGCTACCACTTCTCGCTGTGCTACCAGTTGGCTATGTGCCCCCCAGAACCACAGGCCGACAATCAGCAGTGGGATAATGGCGATCAGATCCCGTGCGATGAAGGTGGCAAGATCGATCAACCATTCCGGGCTGGCCGGAGTGGCATTGATCCAGGCGAAAAGAAGATAGTTCAACTGCTCCATTAAGTATTACCTCGTCTTACGGCGAAAATAGCCGCTAATACACCAATAAACAGCCACCTGGCTGAACCAAACCCACCACCCGGCCCACAGGTTATGGGAAAGAAAATGTGCGCCCCGCATGATCTGGCCAAAACCCATAAGCATGCCAAGCGTGATGCCGCCCAGCCAGCACCAGTAAGCCAGGCGCGGGCGTTGCGGATAAAACAGAAAGAACAGTGCCATCACGGCGAAGCCGCTGGAGGCGTGCCCTCCGGGGAAGCAACGGCCAGGCCCCGGAAACGCTGGCGTGGTGCCAAACAGGGGAAATGACATCGCTTTGCCACCGTACTCCAGCAGATCCCAAGGGCATGAGTGTGCACTGGTGGCCTTCAGGATCCCCACCACCAACGGCCCAATGCCGATCAACAGCATGGTGACGATTAGCCGCGCGTTATGGCGATAAATTCCCCAAAACAGCGCCAGTACCGCTCCGGCGATCACCGAAATCTTTAACAACCTATGGTTGATCAGATCCAGCCAGTAGTTGTTCTGCCACGGAAAACGCTGGCTGGCGGCGTCATACCAATAATTACTGACCGCCCAATCCAGTTGTTCATTGCGTGACAGCCAGATAAACAACAGTGCAGCCACCATCAGCCCAAAGGCTTGCCAACGGTAAAAGGATGTGGGCAAGGAGTAAAGGGCGTCAGTCTGAATTTGGCTAGCCGTTGAGGATTGATTTAATGACGATTGTTTGGCGTTTGATGGGTTCACACGAAGGCTCATAGGCGGTAACGGATCGGGCTACTGTAATCATCCCGTCTTAAGAAAACCTTAATGGATGGCAAGTGGCTTGGGGGCGATATCCAGATTTGGCCTATAATTTAACGGCGCAAAGTATGCTAGCGTAGTTGGGTATTTAGGTTATGAATTGTAAGGATAAAAAATGAACAAGCTTTCTATGGTAGTGACCAGCCTGCTGATGGCCGCGTCTGTCAGCGCCGTTGCTGCAACCACCGCAAGTACTGACGATCTCAATATGCAGCCATTGGAAAAAGTAGCACCGTTCCCGAAAGCAGAGCCGGGCATGAGCCGGCAGGTCATTTATTTACCCAAGCAGGAGAATGAAGAAAACTTTAAGGTTGAGCTGCTGATTGGCCAAACGCTGGAAGTGGATTGCAACCGCCACATGATGGGCGGCAACCTGGAGAGTAAAACGCTGGCCGGTTGGGGTTACAACTATTTTGTACTGCCGAAGCTTTCGGCTCCGGCCTCTACTATGATGGCTTGCCCAGATAATACCAAGCGTCAGGAGTTCGTTGCCGCTCAACTGGGGGATGCCGCGATGCAGCGCTATAACAGCCGCTTGCCGATCGTGGTTTACGTGCCGAAGGACGTCGAGGTGCGCTATCGCATCTGGTCAGCCAGCGAAAATACTGGCCGTGCGGTAACTAAATAAACGACTGTAAACTACGCCATGTAGGGGCGCCGCATGCGGCGCCCATCTGAATGTTCAATGGCAAAGACTAGCGGATAATGCCGCGTGCCGAGCGTGAGAAGAAAGAATTAAACCATTGCAGTAGCGGATAGGTTTCGCTCAAGCGCTGCGCCTCCTGTTTGACCTCATCGATCGCCAGCGCATTGTGATACAGCATGTTATACAGGGTTAGGATCACTTGCTGTTGCCGATCGTCCAACGATTGGAAGGCTGCCGCTGACTCGTTAACACCGATAGGGGCCGCGCGGTTGCCACTGGCACTGACAAAAGGTGGAACATCCTGCACCACGCCGGACTGATGAGCGATATGCGCATGGGCACCCAGCAGACAAAACTGATGTATCGCGCATATATTGCCGATCTGCACAAAATCATCCAACTCAACATGCCCGGCTAGCCCCGAGTTATCACCGATAACCGTGGTATTGCCGACAATGCAATCATGGCCAATGTGAACATTGTTCAAGAACAGGTTGTCATTGCCGATAGCCGTTCGTCGATAGCCTTGAGCGGTGCCGCGATGAATGGTCGCGTTCTTACCGATCCTGTTTCTGTCGCCGATGACCACATCCGTCGCTTCACCAGCATATTTCAAATCTTGATTCACTTCGCCGATGGTTGAAAACTGCCCGATAACGTTATTGCAGCCAATACGGGTGAGGCCGTTAATGCTGACATGAGAGGCTATCACCGTGTCATCACCAATCTCGACGCCAGCTGCGATGATGCAGAAGGGGCCAATGCTGACGCGCGCACCGATAATCGCCCCCGGTTCAATCAAGCTGTTGCTTGCGATCCGGGCAGAGGGAGAAATTGACATTGCGTTATCCTGATGATGGCACGTGGCGTTTCCGGCACTCGGGGCCAATCACGGGTAAATGATTAAGCCGAAGTTTGGATTAATCTGAGAGTAAGTGTCGAATGGGAGGGGAAAGGGTTGGGTGTTGGAGGACAGGTGATTTTTCTTATCGACAGGGCCGAGTATAAGGAGTTCATGGGCAAATCACACCATCATATATTTTCTTTATTTTCTGAACCTTTCTGTAATGGAAGATGGGGCTGGGGGTTAGATGCGCATCGGCTAACCTAGACTGCAGACATTCCCTCACTGGGGTGACAACATAGGGGGCAGTATCATGCTGCGCCCGTTCGAGTAAACAATGGGTTAGCTCATGCTTGCTATGACGCTTAAGACAGTTGGGAATCCAGTTTTACCTGGTTTTGCACCATTTCCTGCGCCTTGGTATAGCGTTAAATCAACATATGAAAGAGTTTATCTGCCTGCAGATTTTGCAGTAGTGCCTGATGCCGAGATGGATTATTTCAGCAGTAGAATGATAAGAGGATAAGCAGCTACTCTCAGGCTAGACTAGAATTAATAGGTAGGTTATCAGGCTGGGTATTAGGTAATACGGAGGGCCGACAATATGACTTATCAACATATCGTTATTGCAACCGATCTGAGCGATGATGCCGAACTACTGGTGCGTAAAGGTTCTGAATTGGCTGGCGCACTGCAGGCCAAGCTGTCGTTGATTTATATCGATGAGCAAGCTAACCACTACAGCGAGTTTGGTAGTGGCGAATTCAACTATGCCGATAAGACCTTCTCTGAACGAGTGAAAAATATGCTTAACGCTATCCAGCAGCAGGCGGAGTATCCCATCAGTGAAGTGATCATTGGCCGTGGTGATCTAAGCGAAGCGCTGAACAATGCCATTCGTGAAAAAGGCATTGATTTGGTGATTTTTGGTCACCACCACGATATGTGGAGTCGTTTGGTATCCAGTACGCGCCGTACGATCAACCATATTGCGGTTGATATGCTGGTGGTGCCGATAGAAAAACATTGATGGGATGCTGGTTTTTACTCCGCCCGCTATTATGTTATTCTGCATAATAGCAGGAGGCATTGATCGGATTACTCTATTGAAGGGAAACTCCTTTCCACGAGGTAATTCAGTACGTTAATATCATCATTGAGCATCACCGAGGGGAGGTTTTTTAGAATTTTATCTCTAATATCGGTCTTTATAAAGAAGAGTGACGTATTTGAATAGAAAAAAGGATCCATCAAGTAAATAGAAACGCCGTCATTGTATAGCTCCATATAGTCACTGCCGATAAGTGGGGTTTTCTTTACGACGGTGGCGTACTTACTGGCTAGAATTGCACTGATAAGACTAAACTGATCGTTTTTAAATTGTAACTGCAGTGCGGATAAATTTTTATTCTGATCAAACAAGACAAAGACATCTTTGGTACTTTCAAAAATAATATTGCTTCGCTTGTCCTTGTTGTTATCGGGTGTTTCTTTATAAATGTTCCCTCTGAGTTCGTTATTATAACCTACATTTACCGCTTCCGGATGAGTTGCCTTAAAAGTATCCTCCGTTGTCTGACCAAACTTCACCGTAAGCGTGCCTGTGCTGACTGCGCTTAAGTTCCCACAAAAAAAGGAACTGGTTAAAACCAGAAAAAGGTAACCTAAAAAACTCACTTTCATAATGCAATCCTATAAATCCTTTCTGGATTGTGAAATGACACATAAAAAATCATTAAACTGCCAAAATTCGGTGTTTTATTTCTGGTGCTGTTATTGTGTTGGTTTTACATGCTTACCTCCCTGGTATAAATGATATTTGGAATCAATGTCAGACTTCCTTCGTTGAGCGGCAATACCTCGGCGTTTCACTACGTTGTCATTAAAAGAATAGTGTTGTCAATAACCTCGATAGGTTAAATTCTGGCAGTTTAAAATATGATATTGCGGTTGGCGTTATTTGTGATAGAGGTTTCCTCCAGCTTTTATACACTGCTGCATTCGGCATTTATGTGTCGTATCGACGGCCATCGTCGGCATGACCTGTACTGGGGGAAGATTGATATCGGGCCGTCACTTTGTCGCCCGCGGGTTGAGCTGTAGCACGTGGTTATAAAGAAAACTTTTCTATCTATCAATGAAGTATGAGCAAGCTATGGATTGGGTAGGCTTCAGATGATCAGTTGCGCGATGAGAATTAATAGTTGCATACTGTGTATGCATACAGATTGTCCTAAGCGTCAGAGGAAGGTAGATGGAATTTATGAGGACTAACATGAAATTTATCGCAATAGGGCAACATCGAAGTGAATATCCAGATCCTATAACGTTCAAAAGTGGAACTCCGCTTATTATAGGGGATAGGTATGAGGGCGATGAAGGTTGGGATAATTGGTATTTCTGTACAATACCTAATCATGCCGGTGGATGGGTTCCAGAACAACTCATAGAACGAAGCAACAAACCCGGTCATGGTATAGCTAAAGATGACTATACGGCCAAAGAACTTGATGTTAATGAGGGCGATGAATTGCTGGCGATAAAATTCTTGAATGGCTGGGTATGGTGCCAGCGACTCTCAGATCAAGATATTGGTTGGGTACCGAAAAGCATTCTTCAGGACATCAAATCAGGCCGCTAGCTTGCATCAGAGTTTTAGTGGCGCCGTCGCAGCCCCAAAGCCGTAATCAATACGGATGAGTCTACGCCCAAGCCCGGCAACACCGAGTAAGGGCTTTGGCGCGCGCTGGGCCTTTTGAACGATCTCCCCGCTAATGTGGTCCCAACTAGCGTCCAAATGGCCTCCAGCGGCTCCCACGTTGATAATGAAGGCATTACTAACATCACGGTGTGTTAATCAATGGGGTGTAAGTCAAACTGACAAGAAGCCTGCGAAGCAGGTTTTTTTATGGCAGTAAAACGTGAGCTGCCACTTTGTCGCCACTCAGTAAAATGACGTTCCCTAAGTGACGGTTTTTAAGGGGCGTAAATTTCAGGCAACAAAAAACCCGCATTTCTCACTACAATAATAAAATCAATAAGTTATTGATTTCATAACTGGTTGTTAAGGTGGCAAAGGGTGAGGAAATACGGGGTTTGCCTATCTATGCCGCCACTTTGTCGCCACTTGGCATCGTCGCCAGCGGGTTAAACTGTAGCGCTGTCTCGAGGTGTTCGGGGGCCAGATGAGCGTAGCGCATGGTCATCTTAATGTCGTGGTGGCCGAGGATGCGTTGCAGTACCAGTATGTTACCACCAGACATCATAAAGTGAGCTGCAAAGGTGTGGCGCAATACGTGGGTAAGCTGCCCTTTCGGTAACACGATGCTAGTGCCCTCGATAACCGACATAAACTTAAAATAGCACTCGCCGAAAAGTCGGCCATCTCCAATCTTGATCAGCTTCTTATAAAGTTCCTTGCTGATCGGGACGCTGCGGTTCTTCTTCCCCTTGGTTCTGACAAACGTGATTTTATGCGGCGTTACCTGAGAGCGGGTGAGATTTTCTGCTTCCCGCCATCTTGCCCCGGTACTCAGACACACCTCAACGATCATCGCTAGGTCAATGCTGTTCCTTTTACATGCGGTAAGCAGTTCCGTGATTTGCGCATGTGTCAGCCAAGCCATTTCCTTTTCGGCAACGGTGAACTTGCGCATGTTCTCTAACGGGTTGGGCTGGTTCCACTCACCAAGCCTAACCAGTTCGCTGAACATACCGCTTAGATAGCTTTGTTCCAGGTTAACGGTTACCGGTTCTGCGCCACTCTTCCACTTGTCCGAGAAGTAGATTTCACCAGATAGGCGCTTATCGCGATAGTGGGCAAAGTCTTTTGCGTTGAAGGTGGTAGCAGGGGGGTCGCCAAGCGCCTCTATGATTAGGCAGAGCTTTTTATAGGTACGTTCACCAGCCGTGAGCGATTGGCCGTGCAGGTTGAACCAGAGTTTAGCAACATCACTCAGGCTACGGCGATCGACTGCTTCACCAAGCCATGGTTTGTTGTCTACCTGTTCCATGGTGAAGCGCTCGAAGGCTATCGCCTCGCCCTTTGTTGCAAACTGTTTACGCACCCTGCGGCCTGTACGGCCAGCAGGGTAGCACTCACATAACCACTTACCGGATGTCTGTTTCCGAACTGCCATTGTAACCCCTCTTTGAAGTGGGGTGTATTTAACTGTATATAATAACAGTGGTCAATGTTTGGTTGTTTCTTTTTAAACAATCTGACTTTGCCTTAGTGGGGAATTGAATTTTTCTGTTTTTTTAATTTTTTATTGTATTCAAAATAATAGCTATCAAGTTTTGTTGAGCTTTTTAAAGCTAGAGCATATTGTTCCTTAGTTATCGCCGGAGTGATATTTTCAAAGACTTCGTTAAAAAATTGGTAATTTGGAGTTTTTATTTTAGAGTAAAAATGTATATCATCACCGTCGTTAAATTTTATATTTAGCAATTGAAATACCTTCCTTATGCAATATAACAGGTTGTCTAATCTTTCTTTTATGTCAATCTCACTCCTTGCGGCCATAACTAACATAACAGTACTTGTATCATTTCTATCCATCACAACATAATTATGCTTAGACTCTGGAATATATATTGTCATAATCCCTTCCAGTGTTCTAATTGATATCAATAACTCCGATAGTAATATTATCTTTAGATGTTTATTGTTAAATTCTTCCCTTGCGTTAGTGATTGATTTTTTGATTTCATCAACCTCTTTTTCTATCTCACTAACTAAAAAAGGAATGTTTCTAGTGTCAATTCCATTTTCATAGGAGGAGTTTTTGAAAAAATTCGCGTACAAATGATATGGATCATCTATTTTATATTTGTAATTATTTAGTATCGTCATGTCTTTTTCTGAAATTTTATTTATCGCTTCAATCATAAATTTATGATGTGAAAAAAAACTATCTGCTGCATTTTTTCTTCGAGTTGTATTTATCTGTTCCGAGGTTTGTATCGTCCTGTGTATATGAGCAACAATAGCTACAAAGGGTATTGATAGAGACAGAACTCCTATCGGAAGCTTGTATAAGTTTAAGAATAAATCATATCCTTGAGCTGATAAATCCCATTCAGTTTTTAACCAAAGTGGTATACATAACATAATCGATATGATTAATGGTATCAATATTGACAATCGGAATAGCCATTGTTCCGATAATTTCCTGTCATCTAGTTGAAGAAATTTTAACGTTAGTGATTTTTTCATAGTTAGCTCCATTCCATCTAAAATTTCTTATTGCCTTATCTATATTTTTAGTTATTAAGTAGGCGAGCAGGAAATTATAATTTTGGCTATGACGACTAAGTCGTTGATAGGGCAATCAAAAGAATTCCGTTTATCAGAGACATTTACTTTGTTACCAGGTATACGAATAACATCTCGAACGCTGACATTACCGTCAATATCGACAAGCCAAGTTCCATCATAGATCTCATCATAAGACTGAGTAGCTATGAATTGAATTTCACCATCGACCACAATTAACGGACTCTTGATTCCTGTAGGAAGAAATGCTTTGTCCAACAACAGTGTTTCGCCATCATGAAGTTTTCTACCAAGCAATATCTTACTCGGCACTGCCAATGCTGATGGTGCAGTAACAACATTCTGCTCAAACATTTCACCCTGGCCGTAGGTAAGCCACCGCAATGATGCCCCAGTATCTAAAGCACATTTCAGCACATACTCGGCAGGGAAAGAGTCTCGCACTTGGCGGTTAGATAATGCGCTAGCTGTCACACCTAATGCATCGCATAAGGCGAGTTTTGTCTTAACTCCGTAAGCCTCAACCATCCTCTCGATAGCTGCTTTCGCACCCTGATTAAATTCCATACACCACCAAAACGAAGTAAATTTCATTGACTAATCCGATTCAAGGTACTAAATTTGCTTCGAAACGGAGTTTTTGACGTTAAACACTACTTACCACGACCCGCCACAGGTCATCAGAGGATCTTGCACTATGCGTAATAACATTTCAATCACGGTGCCAACACCCCACGTAACCATAGAAAAATACTGTGAACTCACAGGGTTATCGAGAAATACTGTTGACGATATGTTGGCCGATGGTCGCCTATCTTCATACCGCCACCGTCTGGGAACCGGTGGTAAACGAGAGAAAGTGCTGATCAACATGGTGAAGCTAACTTTGAATGCACTCTCGGAATGTGAATTTTCTGTGGCTGTTTGAGATGTTGCCAGACGCAAAAGGGGAGAGAAATGTTTGATTTTGAAGTTTCAAAACATCCACATTTTGAGATGGCGTGTCGCCAGTTTGCTGTCCGCCAAAATCTTGTCCGCGTTGCAGAACAGATCAAGATGAAGCCGCAAATGCTGCGTAACAAGCTAAACCCGGAGCAACCACATCAACTGAGTTGTGCCGAGTTACTGGCGATTACTGACGCCACAGAGGATTCCAGCCTGATCGATGCGCTGTTGGCGCAGTTGAACTGTTTGCCTTCAGTGCCAGTGAATGAAGCGTGTGTGACCAACATTCCAACCTATGCACTGAAAGCAACCGCCGCTGTGGGTTCTGTCGCTGCTGCTGCTGTAGATGGTGATCACAAGTCAGAGTCCCGCAAGTCTGCTTTGCTGGAAAGCGTTAACACCGCGATCCGCCACCTATCGCTAATCGGTCTGACCGTTCAAAACCGTATCCAATCAAACCCAGCACTGGCCTCTACCGTTGATGTGATCAGCGGCCTGGGTGTTGTTGCCGGTTTAAGTTGAGATGATTTTAATGCCTATTTCTATTGCCCCATTGCTAAAGCGCCAAAGCCCATCACGCCATTTTGAGCATGGTTTCATTGAACTGCCGGGTGGCCAACGCTGGCGACCAACGCACAATCAGTCTTCTTTGTTGCGTGGCTTATCCGCGAAGAAAGACAACCCACTGCTAAGTCGCATTTTCGGCCGTTGATGGGGAACGACATGTTATTGGCAACAGAGACACAAAAAGCTATCGGCATTAAGCGCATTTCCCAGATTAAGCGGGAACTGTTTGCCTACAGGAAAAACGTGGCACAAGAGGCTTTTGATAAATCGCCACCGCATCTCCGCAAGACAATCTGCTTCCATGCCGAGCTGAAAGCCCGCCATGTACTCATGACGTTTGCCGAAATGAGCTACACCGAGCGCCAGAAAATCATCTGGGCGCTGAATGACCTGATTGATTTATCAAAAACCTTACCGCGTTTCATCAGTGATGATGATTGCGAATTAAACAGTAATTAACCCCCATGGCGACATTCTGGCGTAAACCCGCCGGGCATCGCTTTGCTTGAATTAAGGAATTAACCCAATGAATACACAAATTATCAGTATTGATAAAAGCAATGAGTCGGATCACGACAGGGTGATCGTTCTGCTCAATACCGCTCGCCTTGATGAACGTAAAAATCAGGCGGAAGTGGCCGCCGCTCGCCTGGTGCGTCTGGCGTCGCATATTGCACAAAACGGCTTGAACGCTATCGAGGCCGTGGAGTTACTGCGCCAAGAGGCTGAAGCCATCGAACACAAAGCGCAGGAGCTGCACTGATGGCTGACCTCATGGATATCGCACAAGAGCGTCAAGCGCTGATCCTGGACGCACAGATCGCCAATGCCCGTAAGTCCTCGGTTATGCCCTCGGCTTTTAAATGTGAAGACTGCGATGCACCGATCCCCGAAGCCCGCCGCATTGCTCTGTTGGGCGTAGAAACCTGTGTTGCCTGTCAGCACCTGCGTGAAGCCAAGCGCCGCCATTATGCGGTGCAGGCATGACCAGCTTCCTTATCGTTTTCGGCCTGCTGCTGCTTGCAGTGGTTTTTTTTGGGGCCGCTGATTTAAGTGATGCGGAATACGCTCGCAGACCTGAAGTGCAACCTTATGACTGAAGGCAGTCCGTGGGCTTATTCCTGGAACCTACCGCGCCCGGCGATTGCCGGGCCAGTAAGACCGCTTACCCGTGAGGAGCACGCTCAGGGGCAAGCTGTTTTGCGCAATATCCATTCCCTGCCGCAATTTCTCAGTGCGGGCTTTTTGTCTCGCCATGACTACCTGCTGAAAAGCAAAGGGCTGCACGATGCCAACAAGTGGCTGGTGCTGCAATTTGATCGCCGTATCTGGCCCCGCATCCAAACCGTTAACGATAAAAATGCGATGGATCTCCATGCATCACCCTGTTTTATGTCGGAGCTGGATAACTACGCCAGCTTGCCGGGGATGGATGATAAGGCGTTGAAGCGTTTTGCTGACCGGATCGCAGGGCAGTTGATGCAGAACTATGAGCGTTTTTGCGAAGCGTTTCTGGCTGAGAACGGCGGTGATAATACAGGCCTGTTAGATGATGGTATCCAGGCAACGTTTTATTCCCAGGTTGCGGGCATGGCCCGCGCTTTCAATGTTACCCCGATGCACTGGCGTAAATACCGTAAAGGCAAACTGGATACTCAGTCAGCAGTTGCCAGTCTGTCACGGTTGGTGAATGCCGAGTGGTGGGAACGCCAACTGAAAGCCCTGCGCACCCGCTGGCGTGAAGCCTTGCTGATCGCGGTGGGTAATGTGAACCGGGGAGTTTCCGCCTATGCCAGTAAGCAGGCGATCCGCGAAGTGAAAGCCCGCCGCCAGTCCAATCTAGATTACCTGAACAGCCGGGAGCTGGAGAACGCCGACACCGGCGAACGTATCAGCCTTATCGACAAGGTGATGGCGAGTATCTCCAACCCGGAGATCCGTCGGATGGAGTTAATGGCGATGATCGCCGGTGTCGAAAAAGCGGCTGCCGAGTATGGCCATAAGGGCTTGTTTATCACCATCACTACGCCGTCAAAATACCATCCGACGCGCACCCTTGGCAAAACCAATCCCAAGGTGCAGTTTAACCACAATTGGGATGCCGAAGCTTACACACCCAAAGACGGCCAGCGTTATCTGGTCAAGCTGTGGAGTAAGATCCGCACCGCGTTTAAAGATAATGATCTGCAGGTTTATGGTGTGCGGGTCGTTGAACCCCATCACGATGCAACCCCGCACTGGCACATGATGCTGTTCACCACCAAAGAACAGCGCCAACGGGTGATCGATATCATGCGACGTTATGCCATGGCCGAAGATGGCGACGAACGCGGCGCAGCGAAGAACCGTTTTGACTGCAAGCACCTGAATAAGGGCGGCGCTGCGGGCTATATTGCGAAGTACATCGCAAAAAATATCGATGGCTATGCCCTAGACGGTGAGCGCGATCATGAAACCGGTGAGCTGCTGACCGAGACCGCCGCCGCTGTTACCGCCTGGGCGTCAACCTGGCGCATTCCTCAATTCCACTCCATCGGCTTGCCTTCCATGGGCGCTTACCGCGAATGCCGCCGCATCCGCTCAATCAGCCTGGCAGATTACTTTGACGCCAGCGTTGAGGCTGTCCGCGCTGCTGCGGATGCTGGAGATTTTGCCGCTTACATTCTGGCGCAGGGCGGGGCTAATGTCCCCCGTAAGGAACAGACCGTGCGTGTTGCTCGCCGTGTCGCTGACGAGCTCAATGCTTACGATGAAGAAGTGCAGAAGGTGATCGGCATTTTCGCCCCGCACCTGGGTAGCTCACACATTCATGAGACCCGCACCACCCAATGGCGCATTGTCGCCAAAGCCGTTGACCTTGAGGGCTTGACCTTAAAAAGCGCCTCTGGCGCGCCTCGGAGTCCTGTCAATAACTGTGGGTTGGTCGGTAGCAATGAGTTGACAGATCAGCAGGATAAGGAGCCTGTAGAGGCCGTGGCGGTGCTGGAACACCCACCGGAAACCCCAATTGACTGGAATAATACGACCGTTACACGGTCTGTTATGGCGCGAATTAGGGCTAATGCACCACAGGTAAACAGAGCACAGCGCAGCAACAACGCGTATCGAGGGCGAACGGTAGCCCCATCGGCCCGTTTAACCCCCGATGAGCGTGCCCGCATCCCTCGGATTAACTCAGAATTGGTGCAACAAGGTATCCATGCAGAACGCTGGGAACTGGAAGTGTTGGCGCGAGGTACTAAAGTCAAATTCGGTGATATATCAATGCAGTATGAGCCGGTTAAGGATTGGTCAAGCTTCGAATAATCAGTTGCGCAATGAGAATCAATAGTTAATACTGTATATGCATACAGTTAATTGTAAGCATCGGAGGAAAGTAGGGTGCATTTACCAGCAGTGGAAGACGTGGTCATTTTGGAACGTATTGAGCTCATCGCCCGCCTTGGGGTTTGTTATGAGAGCCAGGCAAGAGATAAAGAGATAGCACTGATATGGATTTCAGAATTGGCGGGTGAGATGAAAAGTAGCATCAGCCCGGAGAAAGTTGCAGTGATCAAGCAGCTCACAACAGTTTAGTAATCCATAGCAGGTAGCAGCATGAAAAGAGAGATGAACCTGGCTTCGGCACTGCATGAAGCGCTGAAATTTACCGACAAAGGTCGCCGGATTAAAACGGTGGATTTCATCCATGCGGCCGCACAGCTCGGTATCCATATGACACCGGCAGAGGCGAACTACTACATTTTGCACTGGTCTGGGCACCGTTTCAGGGTGATTGAGGAGGGGCGTTATCAGCAGAATACCTACCTCATGGCTCCCTAGATTGGCTATGCATGCACTGAGTGCATGAATTTGCATGATGATCCGGTGCGATTTTTGCCCCCGCAGCTCCAGCCCTGGCGCGGATCGCGCCGGATCACGCAACTGCATGAAAAGCGACATATGAAGCGGGCAGGCGAGGCGGGGATAGCATTGCGCGCAAGTGGTTGGGATAGTATTGTTAATAAAAGTTTTTTACTAAACAATAAGGCGCGAGAATGGAACTCAATAGATTTATATTAATTTGTGATGGGATAGTACAGCAACAAGTTTCTGATACAAAAATCAATATTGACCATGCATACGAAAAAATAAAGCAATTATGCGATAAGCAAGTTTATATTATTAGACAAAAGGCGAATTCTTTACTTAAGCAGTTAATTATAATGCATGTCTGCGAAGATAGAGATTTACTTTTTTATATAAACCTTTTAAACATTTTACTTGATGGGGCAAGGAATCCTGAAATAGTGGAGAATTATAAAGATGCTAGTAATATTCCTTGGGAAGAATTAATGATAGTTGCTTATCAGTCAAAAGATAACTCTCATTTTTTTAGAAGTGATTACGATGCGTTATTATACAGAAAAAAAGATGTCAATTTAGCACACTCCTGCAAGTTTCTTAAAGAACATGGTTTTGGTGTTGTAGTTGATGAGGATCGTATTTTAATAGATTCATCTTCATATGATGGAATTAACTTAAAAATTAATAGTCTTTGTCAGGAAATTGGCGGATTCAAAATCCTTCAACTCGCTTTTAATAATATAAATGGAGCGTATGATGAAGGTCTTTCTCGGTTCCATATTACTCGAGTTGTTACACAAGGAGTTACAGCCGTAGATTACGCCATCCCATGGGGCTATATTATAGCTCTTGGGGTTAAGAATATTAATCATGCAGGAAGTGATGAAAAATGCAAGAGTAGTTTCCTTGAGCTTTTAGACCTCACAATGCACATAATATCTGTGTTTGAGGTTCAACCTTATAGTGTATGGGAGGCTGTGTACCTAAGTTCCAATAAACTTATTGAATTTCTTCAGGACTGTGTCGTATATGATAACCTTGTTTCTTTTTTTCAGATCAACAGTCGATACAGTAAAAGCATGATTAGGTATCTAACATATGATTTTATACAATCTAATCATCAGAGTTTCAATTTCTCGCTAAAAGATATTGTGAAGTTAGCTAACACATTAATAGATATGTCCCACCGGCATGAAGTGAAAAGAATAAGTGCAAATGAAATAGCCAATAAGGCAAAGTTACCGATAAGGAAAGTGCATGGAATAATAGATAATATTCTACATGCTCAGAGTGGCAATCGCTCTCTCGGTTTTCCTCCATCAAGCGTCAATATAGACCATAATTTAAAGCCTCTTTTTAAAAACAAAAATAATTATTATTTACTACCTAAAAGTATTACCTCTTTATCAGTTCTTAACTCAGTGCTAGGGCAGATAAGTAGACCGAACGGTAAATTTGATAATCCAATAGATGGTAAGTTGGGCGATAAAGTAGAAGATTACATAAGAAATGCGTTTAATCAAAAAGGAATAATCACTTATACAGGGGAAGTTTTTGCTGGTAAAGGTAATATAGTAGGTGAAAGCGACATAATAATTGAATCTAGTAACTGTATATTTCTTTTTGAAATAAAAAAGAAGTCGCTAACAAGAAAGGCCATGTCAGGGGAGGGTGTTGATTTGCTAATTGATTTGGCCGCTAGTGTTTTAAGATCGCAATGTCAGGCATTTAAAATGGAATATTTACTTCGATTGAATGGTGAAATAACACTTGTCAGTAATGGTGGGGAGACAAAAATACATTTGAATAATAGGGAAATTCGAAGGGTTTCTGTTAGTTTGCATGACTTTGGAAGCTTGCAAGATAATATAACGTTAAAAACAATACTAAACGCAAGCATATCATCGATAATGCATGCCTGTGATCCTTTAATTGATCCAAAACTCGATTCATGGAGAAATTATGTCAAAGATATAAATAACTACCTTATCTTAATGGAATCTATCCCCCCCGCCAAGTCCCACCTGTTTCAAGACTCTGCCTTTATGAGTGTCCCTCAAATATTAACAATCTTGGAAGATAGTAACACAGCTGACGAGTTTTATAATCACTATCGCTCTGCTGAATCAATTACTTTCTCAACGCGAGATTTTTATAAAGAGTTTGCCTTACGAAATCGTACTAATTAAAATAAAGACCAGCAATCTTTAACGGTAAAGTACTGGTCTTGTTTTTAATAAGACCAGTGCTAAGTCATTTTATATTTTTTAAAATTAATTATGTCGATTCCAAAAAAATAATTTGTCTCTTTAATCCTTTCTTGCAGTGGTAAAAGTTCATTCCTGACAAAAACCTGAGCAGCCTTTTCAATATCCCCAAACCCCCCGGTATTATTCGGGATGATCCCCATCATCTGCGGCGGCACGCGGTGCGCGCTCAACAAGTCATCCCGGCTAGAGTTCTTGATATTGAAAAAGTCATCCTTGGTGGCGACCTCACTCAACGGCAAAATCTTGATGCCATCGGGCTTACCGTTCGGCGCATACATAAACAGGTTACGGAAGTTGCCTAGCCCTTTGGTATCTCGCATTGCCTGGCGCATTCGGTCAACGTCACTTGTACTTTGTGCTGCATCGGTCATATACAGGATGTAACCGGCGTGCGCGCCGTTCTGGTAATACTTGCGGCGGAACAGGGTGGCAGCTTCATTCAACCAGGCAGAGTTGAGCGCGCTCAGGTATTCCGGCAGTCCATACAGCTCCTGGTTAACATCCGGTTCAATCAGATGAAACACGCTACCTGGTTCAAATTGATGCGCCTCCTTCCAATCCTGCACAAACCAGTAGGTATCCGGTTCCACACCACGTCGGGTGTATTTGGCCGGTGAACACTGTAGGCGCAATGGTTCACCAAGTTGGTTCTTGCGCAGTTCCAGGAAGGCATTGCCAAACACCAGATAATCTAGCGCATAGCGGCTAAACTCCTGCTGGCTTAACAGCGGGTGCGGAATAAAGGTGGAGGCCAGAATATTGCGCTTCACAAACATCGGTGAGCTGTGGTGTACAGCGGCCCGCATACTGCGCGCCAGTCCGTCAAAGCTGATCGGAGGCTCGTACCATTTGCCGTTACCGCAACATTCCAGGTGATCCAGGATTTCCCGCTTATCCATCACCGGTGATGGCTCCCCAAAGGTAAACGCCTCCACGTTCTGCGGGGCGGTGGGGTGCGTGGTGGTGGTGGTGAATGCCTTACGGCCTTTGCGCTTGCTCATCAGTAAAACTCCAAAATGTTCGGGCTGCTGTGGCCGCTACCGGCGGTCAGCGGTTCGTTTAACAGGGCGTGCATGATTGCCCAGGCCAGATCGGCATGGCTGGCTTCTTCACTGCGGCTGGCGGTGTACGTCGAACGCGCGCCGCTGGCGGTCATGGTTTTGCGGATCGCCATAAACGAGGCGGTGATATCGGTGTGGCTGGTGTCGTATTCCAGGCAACCGCGCCCGATGGTGTCTTTGGCCTTCAGCACCATGGCGGTCTTGATTTCCGGGGTGTATTTGATTTCTCGGGCGGCGGGGAAGAACTCCCGCACCAACTGGAACACCCCTTGCCCGACGGTGGTCGCATCGATACCGATGTATTCCACGCAGTATTTGTCGGTGAGGTCTTTGATTTTCTGCGCCTGGTCGGCAAAGTTCATACCCTGCCATTGGTGGCGCTCCAATATGCGGAACTTGCCCCCGGCCACCATCGGTGGCGCGATGACCGCACACCCGGCACTGTCGCCGCCATTGGCTTCCGACGGGTCATAACCAATCCACACCGGACGATAGCCAAAAGGCCGCACCGCATACGGGTTGACGTCTTCCCATTCTTCCAGCGTATCCACCATGCAGCTCTGCAACTCGACGAACGGGAACACCGAGGCGCTATCGTCCACGAATTCGCACATCAACAGGTTCTGATACTCGGATGGGCTGTATTCGAGCGTGAGTTGATTGAGGTCGAACAGGTTACAACCGCCGGTCAGCGCATCTTCGACCGTGACAATTTGTCGCCACTGCCCATCCTCACACAGCACGCCTTTCGATAGATGGCTGTGACTGAGGTCGAGCTGAATGTGATCGTTCTTGCAGCGGCGGCCTTTGTTGAACAGTTCCCCCGACCAGAACGGATAAGCGGAGTGCGCCAGACTGGACGGCGTAGAAAAATAGGTGGTGCGCCATTTCTTGTGCAGCGACATGCCGCTGGCGACCTTGCGAAGTTCCTGGAACTTGGGGATCCAAAAGTATTCATCCAGGTACAGATTACCGGTGTAACTCTGCGCGGTGCGCACGTTGGTGCCGAGGAACATCAGCCGTGCGCCGTTGGGTAACACCATCGGATCGCCTTTCAGGTCAACCTCGACCAGGCGCGCAAAATCAATGATGTAATTGCGGAAGACATGCGCCTGGGCCTTGCTGGCCGACAGGAAGATTTGATTGCGCCCGGTGGTCAACGCATCCAGCAGCGCTTCACGAGCAAAGAAGAACGTCGCCCCGATTTGGCGTGACTTGAGGATGTTACGGATGCGGTGTTGCAGCCCGGCGCGATACCACCCCATCTGGTAATCGAAGGTGGTCTCCATAAAGATGCTGCTGAGTTTCTCAATGGCCGACTCGCTGAACAGGTTACGTTCTACGGGCTTGCGTTCCCCCTTGTTACGGTTGGCAACGTTAGGGTTTAAATCTGCCTCATTACCGCTTTGGGCGTAGCGGTTGACCCTTGCCAGCCGTTCAATCTGGCGGCCCAACAGGTCAATCTCTTTAAAGTCGATCCCCTCCTTGTGGGTCTTCATGATGAGCTGTATCAAACGCGCTTCCATGCTTTGCTCTACGCGGGAAATGGGCGCGATGGCGTCCCACTTGTCGCGTAGCTTCCAGCTCTGCACGGTCGGTGCCTTGGCGTGTAGCGTTTCGGCAATCTGGCGCACGGAGAAGCCCTGCCAGTAAAGCAAGGCCGCTTGGCGGCGTGGATCGCTGATGATGGTTGTTGTCGGTGTTGTATTCATGCTTCCAAGGCTACGTAAGCCCGTTGCAGCCCGCCTTAAGTCCCTGTTGTGTCTACGATCTTCCAACTGCAACGCGTTGAGCCTGCTCGCCGTTGTCCGCACACTGGCCCCGAACTTAACAATCGGAGAGCCGTTCACATGGCAAAGAAAGTTTCAAAGTGGTTTCGCATCGGCATGGAGGGTGACACCTGCGACGGTCGCGAAATTGACGCCAACGATATTCAGCAGATGGGTAGCAGCTATAACCCGAAGGTGTACGGGGCCCGTATCAACCTGGAGCACATCAAGGGGATTTTGCCGGACAGTGATTTCCGCCGTTATGGCGACGTGATCGAGCTGAAGGCCGAACAGATTGACGATCCGGACGAACCACGTTTGCACGGCAAATGGGCGCTTTATGCCAAGTTGTCGCCGACCGCTGAACTGGTGGCGATGATTGGCAAGAGCCAAAAGGTCTACACCTCAATGGAAATCGGCCGCAACTTTGCCAAGACCGGCAGCAGCTACCTGATCGGGTTGGCCGTGACCGATGACCCGGCCAGCTTGGGCACTGAAATGCTGGCTTTCAGCCGTACCGCCCAACATAACCCGCTGGCTGCCCGCAAGGCCGACCCGGCCAATGTCTTCACCGCCGCCATTGAAGCGCTGATTGAGTTTGAAGAGGTCGCCGATCCGGAACAGACCTTTGCCGCCCGTGTTAAAGCGATGTTTAGCCGCAAGCAGGTGACGGATGATGCGCGCTTTAGCGAAATGGAAGGCGCGGTGATGACCGTCGCCGAGCAGGTGCAAGGCACCGAGCAGCGCTTTAGCCAGCTTGAAACCACGTTGACCCAACAGGTCGCCGATCTCAAGCAACAGGTGGACACTGGCGCAACGGCATTTACCGCCCTCAAACAGCAGCTTTCTACTACCGAAAGTTTCAGCCAGCGCCCGGCAGCAACGGGTGGCAGTGGTCAAAACGACGTGCTGACCGACTGCTAAACCGCACCGAACAAGATAACCAACAGGATAAAACCATGCGTCAGAAAACCCGCTTTCAATTTAACAAGTTTCTAAGCCGTATCGCCGAGCTGAACGGCGTCGATACCGGTGATCTGGATAAGAAATTCAGCGTTGAACCGTCCGTTACGCAAACCATCATGACCCGCGTGCAAGAGTCCTCGGCGTTCCTGAGCAGCATCAACATTGTGCCGGTCGCCGAGATGAAGGCAGAAAAGGTGGGCCTGGGCGTTAATGGCACCATTGCCAGCACCACCGATACCAGCGGCGGTGACGAACGTGAAACCGCCGACTTTGCTTCCCTGGATAAAGACGGCTATTTCTGCCAGCAGGTGAACTACGATTTCCACATCCGCTATAACACCCTCGACCTGTGGGCGCGTTACCAGGATTTCCAAACTCGCCTACGTGATGCCATCGTCAAGCGCCAAGCGCTTGATCGTATCACCATCGGTTTTAACGGCACTCATCGCGCCAAGACCTCTAACCGCCTTAAAAATCCGATGTTGCAGGATATCGCCGTAGGCTGGTTGCAAAAATACCGTAATGAAGCCGCGTCCCGCGTGATGAGCAAGGTGGTTGATGATAAAGGCAATATCATTTCCGAAATGATCCGCGTGGGGGCCGGTGGCGATTATGCCAACCTCGATGCATTGGTGATGAATGCCCATGCGGAATTGCTCGCCGAATGGTATCAGGAAGATCCGGGACTGGTGGTGATCTGCGGTCGTAAACTGCTGGCGGATAAATATTTCCCGTTGGTCAACCAGGCACAGCCTAACAGTGAAAGCATGGCGGCTGACATGATCATCAGTCAGAAACGCATCGGTAACCTGCCAGCGGTACGTGTGCCGTATTTCCCGGCCAATGCGCTGATGATCACCCGTCTGGATAACCTGTCTATCTACTGGCAGGAAGACACACACCGCCGTCACCTGGAAGAGAACCCCAAGCGCGATCGTATCGAGAACTACGAATCCATCAACGAGGATTATGTGGTGGAAGATTACGCCTGCGGCTGCGTGGTAGAAAACATCGAGTTGGGTGACTTCACACCGAAAGCGCCAACTCCGCCGGAAGACACCCCAGAAAAAAGCGGAGAGTAAGCCATGACCAGCCCGGCACGCCGCCACTTCTTGCGCCAATCCGCCATTGAGGCCGCCCGTCAGGAGACGGGCCCTACGGCCCATGCCAACGGCTATGAGCTGATGTTGCTCAAGCTTTATGAGGATAAGCGCAGGCTCAAGCAGGTGCGTTCCCAGGAACGCAAAGCCGACCTTAAGCGCCAGTTGCTGCCGGAGTATGCCCCGTGGGTGGCCGGTGTTCTGGCGGAAGGGCGCGGCGCGCAGGACGTCATTCTGATGACGGTGATGATCTGGAGTCTGGATGCGGGGGATATCTCCGGCGCGCTGGCGATTGCTCGCTACGCGCTGCGCTACAAACTGGTGCCGCCCAATGGGTTCAACCGCTCCACGCCGTACCTGATTGCCGAAGATGTCGCCGAGTCGGCTACCCGTGCCCATGAGGCCGGGCAGGCGGTCAACATCGATCACCTGATGCAGACCATGGAACTCACCGACGCCGAAGACATGCCCGACCAGGTACGCGCCAAGCTGCACAAAATCACCGGCTATGTGCTGCGTAACGCGGGCCGGGCTGAACTGGCGTTAAACCACCTGAAACGGGCGTTGCAGTTGCATAACGGCTGCGGCGTCAAAAAGGACATTGAACGGCTGGAGCGTGCCATTCGCAACGCTGCCAGCCGCTGACAGAACGCGCCCCGCGCCGGGCGGCACGAGAGCGGCGATCGGTTAATCCGTATCAAAGCCCTCGTCCACCGCCCCCTATTATCGAGGTCATATGAGTACCGTCGTTATTCAAAAGCCCCGCCCGGATGCGCCCGCACTGCGTCCCCCGGCGGAGGATGAGCCGATCGTGAAAAACAGTTTTTTCTGGCCGGATGTCAACCCGCTGGAGGTGCGTGATGTGATGCGTATTGAAGGCACCATTACCGCACCGCGTCTGCGCCGGGCGATTAAATCCGCCATCGCCGAAGTGAATGCCGAACTGTTTATTTTCCGCCGCGACCAGATGGCGGATGGCTATCACCGGCTGGCGGATGTGCCCGCAGAAGTGCTCGACGGTGAAAGCGTGCGGGTGAGTGAGTACCAGAACGCGGTGAGCGCTATGACCACCGCGTTGCTGTCGGAGCAATACCGCAGCCTGGACACCACAGCCACCGGCAGCCGTAAAGCGGAGGTGATCGAGTCTTCCATTGATGAGCTGTGGCGAACCGCCCGCAACGCCATCAGCAACGTGGCCGAGCGTAGCCACTGCATTATCGGGTTGCTGTGATGCAGGTTATCGCGCAGCAAGGTGACACGGTCGATGCCCTGTGCTGGCGTTACTTTGGCCTTACTCAGGGTGTGGTCGAGCAGGTGTATTCACTCAATGCCGGATTGGCCGATGCCGGGGCCATCCTGCCCCACGGCCAGCTGGTGACGCTGCCGGATGTGACTGTCTCGCCGCAGCGTGAAACCGTTAATTTATGGGACTGATCCTATGGAGCGTATTACCTCGTTTTTCGCTTACGCCATGGCAGTATTTCTCGCCTGGGTGGGCAAGTATTCCCCGCAGGATATTGCCTTTATGGTCGGGGCGGCGGTGGGTGTCGGCACCTTCCTGGTCAACTGGTACTACCGCCGCAAAACCTATCGGTTGCTCAACCGGCTCGGACTTTCTCGGAGGGTAGCGGATGAGCTCAATCGCTAAACGTTGCACCGCCGCTGTCGTGCTGGCCCTGGCGATGCTGTTACCGCAATTCAGTACCCTGCAAACCTCACCCGCTGGGCTGCGCTTAATTGCCGATTTTGAAGGTTGCCAGCTTTACCCCTACCAGTGCAGTGCCGGGGTGTGGACATCCGGCATCGGCCACACCGCAGGCGTGGTGCCGGGCAAGGTTATCAGTGAACGGCAAGCCGCCGTCAACCTGGTGGCGGATGTCTCCCGCACTGAACGAGCCATCG
Organism: Serratia sp. Res13-Sevr-LER1-36-b; assembly: GCF_015673035.1. Taxonomy (NCBI): domain Bacteria; kingdom Pseudomonadati; phylum Pseudomonadota; class Gammaproteobacteria; order Enterobacterales; family Yersiniaceae; genus Serratia; species Serratia sp. Res13-Sevr-LER1-36-b. The sequence continues at coordinate 133,317 of NZ_JADACK010000005.1, forward strand.
GGCGTTGTATGCCGGTGACTATGCCGCCGCCGGTGTATGACGCGGTGGTGGCCTTTGCCTTTAACGTGGGCACCACGGCGGCATGTGGCTCCACCCTGGCCGGGTTTATCCGTCGGCAGGATTGGCACAGTGCCTGCCAGCAGTTGCCGCGCTGGGTATACGTCAACGGGGTGAAGTCGAAAGGGCTGGAGCGCCGCCGGGCAGCGGAGCAGGCGTTGTGCTTACAGGGGGCGCGATGAGCAAACGCACGGCGTTGTTATCGGCGCTAACGCTGTTGGCCATCATCGGCTGGCTGAAATGGCAGGTGGTTTCCTTGGATAAATCCCTGGCGGAGGCGCAACAGCAAAACAGCACGTTAACTGCTGCCGTCAACAGCCGCGACACGGTGATCACCGCGTTGCAGCGTGAAACCGGTCAACAGACTGAGGCCGAACAGCAATTGAGAGACACATTAGCCGGGGCGCAACGTCTGGCCCTTCGGCGTGAACAACAATTACAGAGGGCACTCAATGAAAACCAGGCACTACGTGAGTGGTTTAGCCGGGCTTTGCCTGCTGATGTTATCCGGCTGCACCAGCGGCCCGCCTTCACCGGCACCGGCGATTATTTACGTTGGCTGTCCGATGGTCAGTCCGTGTCAGATCCCGGCCAGCCAGCCGAGCACTAACGGGGATTTAAGCGCGGATATTCGCCAGCTTGAACACGCCCTGGCGACCTGCGCAATCCAGGTCGATATGATTAAACAGTGTCAGGAACGCCATCATGATAAAGCCCCAACAACTGCGCGCCGCGCTGACTGACTCGTTGCCCTGGCTGCAACGCAACCCGGAGAATCTGCGCCTGTTTACCGACAGCGGGCGCATTGCTTCTACGCTCGCCAGCTCGTTGTCGTTTGAATATCAGTTTCGGCTAAACCTGCTGATCACCGACTACAGTGGGGATATGGATCTTATCATCGTGCCGATCTTGGCCTGGTTGCGAGAGAACCAACCGGACATCATGGCGACCGAGGAGAAGCGGCGCACCGGCTATACCTTTGAGGCCGATATCAACAATGATGGCTCGTTTGATATCAGCATCAACCTGCAACTGACCGAGCGAGTGGTTGTGAAAGAGCAGGGCGGTGCACTGCATGTGGATCATCTGCCGGAACCGCCGTTGCCGGAAGACGTGATCCGTCCGATGCAGTTGTATGTTCACGGTGAATTAGTGAGTGAATGGCATGAATGAACTTGAACCCTTTGAGACCAAGCTCGCCGGGCTGATTGGTAACCTGTCGCCGCAATCGCGTAAGGCGTTGGCTGTTACCATTGCCAAGCGGCTGCGCGCAAGTCAGCAGCAGAATATCCAGCGGCAACAGGCACCCGACGGCACGCCCTATACTCCACGCAAAACCCAGTTACGGAGTAAGCAAGGGAGAATTAAACGGGCGATGTTTACCAAGCTGCGCACGGCACGCTATTTAAAAGCCAACGGCAGCAGTAATGCCGCCGTGGTGGAGTTTGTGGGGCGGGTTAAACGCATGGCGGAGGTGCATCATTATGGGTTACGGGATCGGCCTTCGGTACATAGTTCGTATGTGAGATACGAAAAACGCCAGTTACTTGGTGTTCATGCCAGTGATGTTAAAGATATAGAACAGATAATCATCCAATCAATTCTTGGTTTAAATCCTGATCATTAAAATGCTGGAGTGATATACCGTTCCACTTACCTACATATCCCTCAAATGCTATCCAAAAATCAGAGTATTTTTCTCTGTGATTTTTGTAGAGGCTTTCAATAAGCCAAGACTGATATCCGCTGATAAGTTCTTTGTATTTATTGACGAAATCATGAAAATAGATGCAGCTTTGATGTGATGCTATGTATTCCCTGCTGACATCAGTCATTCGTTCAAGGTTTATTAAGTCTAGCGTTGAGAATGCAAAGCCGCCAGTTAATACTACGTGAACTCCATCCATATTAGTCTGGCTGCTTTGGTTTAAGATAGGTAATATCATTCTCTGATGGGTCATTACATTTCTGATATCTTCAATGAATTTCGTGACAGGCTCACTCTTAAAGTATTGATTTATCTTGCGGTCATTTTCAGATCGGAAGCTTTTCTCTAAGTATTCTGATCTTCTTATTGCGTTTCTGGATAGATCTCGGAGGGATATGGCTGAAAAAATAAAATTCAAAAAATAACGAGTTACATCAAGATGGGCGCGCTTAAGCTTTTCATCGTCGTCAAATAAAATCGCGCACTCTTCAATGTTGGAATACTTGTTTAGTAACTTAATTAGGTGGTTGTAATTCTCCATGAAAATAATACCGCTAAAATGAATTGCATGTAAATCCTCTTGGGACTGATGCGCAGGGGTTCCCGAAAACTTAATGTACTCATTAAATTTCTCAAGTACTCTAGCTTTTTCTTCTCTGTTCATTTCTTCCTTACTTTTGAGTGTTGAAACACCTAGGTAATTTATGTGTGAAAATATTATACACATAATTTCTTGTTGTATCTCGTTTCCTCCAACGGTCTCGACTGGTCTTCTTGAATACCTCTCGGCATGCTTACCATATGAACACTCAAACCGATATCCTGCGCCTACTGCGCAATCTGATCCGCATTGGCACCGTGAATGCTGTTGATCTAGAACACGGCCTTTGCCGAGTAGAAACCGGCGACAACCTCACCGACTGGCTGCATTGGCTCACTTGCCGGGCGGGCCGTTCCCGTTCCTGGTGGGCACCGTCCGAAGGCGAACAGGTGTTGATTCTGGCGCTCGGTGGTGAACTGGATACCGCCTTTGTGTTGCCGGGCATATTCTCAGATGACTTCCCAGCCCCGTCGGCCTCGGCAGAGGCGCTGCATATCAGCTTCCCGGATGGGGCGGTACTGGAGTACGAACCCGCCACCGGCGCGCTGATCGTCACCGGCATTAAAACTGCCACGGTAGAGGCGTCCGAGTCCATCACCGCCAGCACCAAGGTGGTGATGGTGAATGCCAGCCAAAAAATCACGCTCGATGCCCCCGTGGTGGAATGCACCAACCAGCTTGTGACTGGCACTATCCAGATTAAACAGGGCGGCAGTATGACCGGCAATCTCACCCACACCGGCGGCAATATCACGTCTAACGGCGTGGTGATCCATACCCACACCCACGGCGGCATTCAGCGCGGCGGTGGCAACACGGATAAACCGGCATGAACAACGCAAAATACGTAGGGATGGATCGCGCCACCGGACGGGGGCTAACTGATATCGACCATATCCGCCAGTCAGTGGCTGACATTCTTATCACGCCAGTGGGCTCTCGCCCGATGCGCCGGGCGTATGGTTCGTTACTGTCCGAACTACTCGACCAGCCGCAGAATGACGCATTGCGTCTGCATATCATGGCCGCTTGCTACAGCGCGATCCTGGCCTGGGAGCCTCGTGTGAAACTGACCGGCATCACCTTCAATACTGCCTATGACGGCAAGATGGTGATCGACCTCACCGGCACCCGTACCGATATCCCTAGCGCGTTGTCGCTGTCCATTCCTGTGAGCTAAACCCATGCCAACCATTGACCTGAGCCAACTCCCTGCGCCCGCCCTTGTTGAGGTGCTTGACTATGAAAGCCTGCTGGCCGAACGCAAAGCCACGTTGATTTCGCTCTACCCTGAGGAACAGCGCGAAGCTGTAGCCCGCACCCTGGCGCTGGAGTCCGAACCGCTGGTGAAGCTCCTACAGGAGAATGCCTATCGGGAAGTGATTTTGCGCCAGCGTGTTAACGATGCTGCCCGTGCCGTGATGGTGGCTTTTGCCACCGGTAGCGACCTCGACCAGTTGGGGGCAAACGTCAATACCCCACGGCTGACCATCACGCCAGCCGATAGCTCCACCTTGCCGCTAACACCGGCGGTGATGGAGTCCGACAGTGATTATCGGGTGCGTATCCCGCAGGCGTTTGAAGGCATGAGCGTGGCCGGGCCGTCCGGTGCCTATGAATATCATGGACGCTCTGCCGATGGTCGGGTGGCTGATGTGAAGGCAACCAGCCCCAGCCCGGCCTGTGTGACCATCTCGGTATTGTCTCGGGAAGGTAACGGCACCGCTAGCGCCGACCTGTTGGCTGTCGTTACCCGTGCGCTGAATGATGAGGATGTACGCCCGGTGGGGGATCGCGTGACGGTGCAATCCGCCGCTATCGTCCCATACACCGTTGAGGCGGTGCTCTATCTCTATCCGGGGCCGGAGTCAGCTCCCATTCAGGCCGCCGCTGAGGCCAAGCTTAAGCATTACATCACCGCACAACACCGGTTAGGGCGTGATATCCGCCTGTCAGCCCTTTATGCCGCACTCCATGCCGAAGGTGTGCAGCGTGTGGAACTGAAAAAGCCGCTGGCCGATATCGTGCTGAACAATACCCAGGCGTCCTACTGCGAACAGTACCGCATCACCGTCGGGGGATCCGATGAATAACCGTCTGTTGCCGGTCGGTTCTTCTGCGCTGGAGGTGGCCGCCGCCCGTGCCTGCGCCGAACTGGCACGCATCCCGGTGCCCGTGCGTGACCTGTGGAACCCGGACACCTGCCCGATCGCCTTGTTGCCATACCTGGCCTGGGCGTTCTCGGTTGATCACTGGGATGAACGTTGGCCGGATACCGTCAAGCGCAACGTGGTGACGTCAGCGTTTTACCTGCACCGTCACAAGGGCACCCTGGGGGCCGTGCGCCGTGTGGTTGAGCCACTCGGCTATCTCATCAAGGTACTGGAGTGGTGGCAAAACAATGATCCACCCGGCACCTTTAGACTGGATATCGGTGTGTTGGAAACCGGTATCACCGAAGCCATGTACCAGGAGATGGAGCGGATGATCGCTGATGCCAAACCGGTCAGCCGTCATCTTATCGGCCTCAATATCGTGCAGGACGTTCAGGGCCAGATCCACACCGGCGTCGGCACGTTTGATGGCGACACACTTACCGTTTACCCCGGATAACAAGCGAGACAACATGAGCAAATATAAAGCCATTCTGACCACCGCCGGGGCGGCAAAAATTTCGGCCGCCAGTGCGGGCGGCAAACCGTTGAAGATTGACCGGATGGCCGTCGGAGACGGTAACGGCAAATTACCCACGCCCAACCCCGCCCAGACCAAACTGGTTAACGAGCGTCACCGGGCGGCCCTCAATTCACTGACGGTTGATAAGGCTGCGCCAGATCGGCTTATTGCCGAGTTAGTCATTCCTGCCAATGTTGGTGGCTTCTGGCTGCGTGAAATGGGCCTGTATGATGCAGACGGCACGCTGATTGCGGTCAGCAACATGGCGGAGTCCTACAAGCCGAAGCTGGAAGAGGGCAGCGGGCGCACGCAAACCTTGCGGATGGTGGTGATTGTCAGCCACACCGAGGCTATCACGCTGATTGTCAGTGGAGACATGGTGATGGCGACCCGTGATTTTGTGGCGGCGGCAATTAATGACCATGCCAAATCCCGCAACCATCCGGACGCCACCACGGCGGCCAAGGGGTTTGTGCAACTGAGCAGCGTAACCAACAGCACCAGTGAAGCCCTGGCGGCCACACCCAAAGCGGTTAAGGCTGTGAATGATGCAGCGGTGAAGTTGGCGCAGAACCTGGCTGACCTACCGGATAAAGCCAAGGCCCGCGTGAGCCTGGGGCTGAAGGCGGCGGCATTGCGAGAGGTGGGAGGTTCAACCGGCCAACTGATGGAGGTCGGTGCTTTCGGCTTAGGGGCCACCTGTGCGGTGGTGTCTGATCCTAATGAGATAGGCCGTAGTGGTTTTTTCGGACTGACTACCGGGAAACACAAGAACAGCCCTAACCTCAATGCTTCCTGGGAAGTGCTGTCGATTTGCTATGACGGCGGCAGTCGCAAGCAGATTTTCATGCAAGCGGGGGCATCCACGACTAAAACTCATATTCGCTATCGCAGCTCACCCGGTGGCGTCTGGGGGCCTTTCCAGTCTTATTACAGCACCGAGAACAAACCTACGGCGGCAGAGGTTGGTGCGCTGACGGATGCGCAAGCCTTGCAGAAGTATGCCCTGCGTTCCATCAAGGTGAACGGCAAACCCATTTCAGCCGATGTTAACTTGCAGGCCGGGGACGTGAACGCCTGGAACAAGACCGAAGCGGATACCCGTTACCTGATGCTGTCAGGCGGGACAGTCAAAAACCTGACGGTCAAAACCGGTTCTACTGGCACGGAGAATACGTCTCTGCTGATAGATGGCGTTGAACACACGCCCTTGGTGTTAAAGCGCAGCAGTGCCACCGCCAATCTGTCGATCGGTTTTCAGCTCGGCGGTAGTGCGCCGCTGTATCGGCTAGGCATTAATGACAAAAATAATCTGTCCTGGGGCACCGATGCCAACCAGGCCAGCAATGCCACGATTTACCACACCAAAAACAAGCCCACGGCGGCGGATGTCGGTGCTCTGACGGACGCACAAGCGGTGCAGAAGTATGCATTGCGTTCTATCAAGGTGAACGGAAAACCTATTTCAGCCGATGTTAACCTGCAAGCCGGGGATGTGAACGCCTGGAACAAGACCGAGGCAGATAACCGCTACCTGCTGAAGACCGGCGGGATCGTCACGGGGAAAACCCGCTTTGCTGCCGGAGTTAACTTCGGTAATGAAAACACCTCGGTTGAAGGCGGCAGCGATGCGGCCGGGTTTACTTCTAACAACCTGATGCTGAAAAGCTGGTACGGCATTGGTTTCTTTAATACCTGCACCACGTCGGGTTTGAAAGGCGTGACAGGCTATATCAACACCCGCAGCGGTGACCTGCAGATGAAAGGGCGGGTGTTAGCCGATACTCAGGTGATTGAGGCCGGTAAGCGAGTCTATTCCCCCAACAACAAACCGACAGCGGCGGACGTGGGGGCACTGACCGACGCACAAGCGGCGCAGAAATATGCACTGCGCTCCATCAAGGTGAACGGCAAGCCGTTGAGTGGGGATGTCAACCTGGTGGCAGGGGATATCAACGCCTACACCAAAACCGAAGCAGATGGCCGCTATCTGATGAAAAGTGGCGGCCAACTGACCGGCACGTTAAAGACCAGCGCAGAAATTCAATCGACCACCTCGGATAACTACCGATTGGTGGGTGGCGATTACGGGACATTCTGGCGCAATGATGGCAACAGTCTGTATTTGCTGATGACCAATGCCAAAGCTCCTTACGGTTCCTATAACGGGTTACGTCCTTTCTCTGTCAATGTAAAAAATGGCGACGTGGTTTTAGGGCATAACGCCATTGTGAGTGGCAACCTCAAGGTTGGGCAGGCCACCCACAGCGCTGACGGTAACATTATGGGCAGTCGCTGGGGCAATAAATGGTTATGGGACGCGATTGTAGAGCAGGTTAATGGCCGTGTTGACTGGGGATCTTTTAACAACCGCTCGCATGTGGCGGGCAACCGGCAGGCATGGTGGTACAAGGACGAACTGACCGGCTTCATTTTCCAGGGTGGCGTGGTCAACCGGGGCGAAGGCTATCTGACCTGGGTGGGTTTTCCGCGTGGCTACACACAGGACTGTTTCGGCGTCCAGCTCACACTGGCCGGGCATTGGGGAGATTCAAACATGAATATGGAAGCACAAAGCCTGTCGGCAGGCGGGTTTAATGCAGCGCTGGGGGATAACGAACGCGTGGTCTTCTGGTGGGCAGTAGGGGTATAAAATGAGTTACGGATACAGTGCAACCACCAATATTCTCTATGTATTGGAAGATAAACCGGCCTATGACGCCAACGGTAATTGGCCGGAGGATGTGAAACCCATTACTGATGCAGAGTGGACGACGTATTGCGCACAAGGGCCAGAAGGGAAAATGCGGGGTGCTGATAGCCAGGGTTTACCCTGCTGGGTCGATATCCCGCCGCCGTCAAAAGCGCAGGCGGTGCAGGCAGCCAAGGTAGATAAATCACAACGGCTGGCACTGGCGACAAAGAAGATCGCCCCGTTGCAGGATGCGCAAGAGCTGGGGATAGCGTCAGCCGATGAGCAAGCGCAGTTACTGGCCTGGAAGCGTTACCGGGTGCTGATTAACCGGGTAGATGCTGAAGCCGCGCCGGATATGGATTGGCCGCCGGAGCCGGAGGCGTAAAAACAGGGCCCGCTGTACAAGGTAGCCTCACTTTAATCGTCCTGGTAGATAGCCTAATGCGCACTCTGTGATCAGGCTGACAAAAGAAATGCCTTGCGTAAGATATGCTTATCAATTATACAAAATAGACGGTTAGGGATAAAACGATAGATTAGGGAGTGACTTTTTTCATGGAACGATTGTCAAATGAAATGCTAATAGATGAGTCAAGTATTGTTGAAGGTCATTCTTATAGGGATGATAGTCACTATTTGTTGCTTTTTTCTCTAAACGTTGTTTGTATTTTTAATAATTGCAAGCTCGAAAAGGGAGTGTGATATGAGCAGCAATATGGAGATAGCCAAACGTATAGTGAAAGCCATTTTATCACCGGACTCAGTGATAGGGTTTTTTCATGGTGTGCTATCAGTCCCTAAAGATCTAGGGTATTTGGCCTATGGCTATATGGATACTGATACCCGATTCATGCGTGAGTCAGAACGAATTAGAATGGTAGGTGCCATTAAACATGGCATCTTAGAAAACAAAAATTTTGCTGAAACTATTGAGACTGTATTAGATAAGTTTAGCGACAACGTTCCTGAGAAAAAAAAGGATAGTATTTACAGCCAGGTGGCTTTCTCAATGGTCGGTAGAACAGTTACAAACTCTGTGATAGCGGGTAGGTTAGCCATTGCTGTTTCTCAAAGTAGCTCTCTTTTGGTGGCGGTTCGGGGTGGGATTATGGGCAATATCCTTCTGATGGGCGGGATGGCTGAACGTAGCATTTATACATCCAGAGCATTACAGCAAAGCGACCCTGAAATATACTATGCATTACATCGTAAGAATTACGATCTTCTATATTTTTTGGTGGAGCCTTTACTGGAACCCTTTGTGGAAGCTCTGAGGGTAAAAAGAACTCAAGGGCAGCCTGAGTTTGATAAAATTTTGGATATGGTAGAAGATGAACTCAAAAAATCAAAAAGGCCATGAGATAAAGCAGAGCCTTTTTAGGCGGTTGATGCATACTGCTTTAGAAACTATGGCGTCAATTTTAGGCGGTGCATTGGTTCTTATATGTGCATATTGGTTTTTCCATTTTGATACATGGCATGAGCGATTTATTTATATCACTTTATCTATAGTGGTTGTGTATTTGATTTGTAAGGTATTGCCTGATAGGCCAGAGTAAAAAATGTTTTATCTGGTAGCTAACGTTTCCCTAACGGTTAAATCATTAAGTAAACCCACCAAATGTTACCCAAGCGCCCATAAATAAAGCCCGCATAAAATGCGGGCTCTTGGGGTTGTGGCGTTTCCCTGATGTTGCCACAAGAAGCCCATTAACCCTAGAGGAATGGCTAAAACTCGTCCAATCGATTCGCTAGATCAATAACACGATATTGATCGGTGAAAACGATCGTAGCCCCTGCATTGACTTGCTTCCCTTCTACCGCCTGTTGTCTGGTCGGCCTTCCATCTGTCACCACGTGCAGCCTTGTCTGCCTGGCGGCATGCTGTTTGCACCAACTCACAACGGAGCAAGCCGCTTATGGCTGACTATCATCACGGCGTGCGTGTCATCGAAATCAACGACGGCACCCGCGTAATCTCAACCGTTTCGACGGCCATCGTCGGCATGGTCTGCACCGGGGAAGATGCCGATGCCACACTGTTTCCCCTCAACACCCCGGTATTAATCACCGACGTGCTGGCCGCCAGTGGTAAGGCCGGTAAAAAAGGCACCCTGGCCGCGTCACTACGCGCCATTGCCGAACAGGCCAAACCGGTTACGGTGGTGGTGCGTGTAGCCGAAGGCAAAGATGAAGCCGAAACTACGTCCAACATCATCGGCGGTGCGGATGAGAATGGCCGCTACACCGGCATGAAAGCGTTGCTGGCCGCGCAAGCAGAATGCGGGGTTAAACCGCGTATCCTCGGCGTACCTGGATTAGATAACCAAGCGGTGGCGACTGCGCTTGCCAGCGTCTGCCAGCAGTTGCGCGCCTTTGGGTATATCAGTGCGTTCGGTTGTAAAACCGTGTCTGAGGCCATCAAGTACCGCGACAACTTCAGCCAGCGCGAGCTGATGCTGATTTGGCCGGAGTTCATCACCTGGAACACCACCGCCAACAGCAGCGACATTGCCACGGCCACCGCCCGTGCGCTCGGCTTGCGCGCCAAAATCGACACGGAAACCGGCTGGCACAAAACCCTGTCCAACGTCGGTGTTAATGGCGTGACCGGTATCAGTGCCTCGGTGTTCTGGGATTTGCAGTCACCGGGCACCGATGCTGACCTGCTCAATGAAGCCTGTGTCACCACGCTGATCCGCAAAGACGGTTTCAAGTTCTGGGGCTCCCGCACCTGCTCGGATGATCCGCTGTTCCTGTTTGAGAACTACACCCGCACCGCGCAGGTGATTGCCGACACCATGGCCGAGGCGCACCTGTGGGCCGTTGACCGCCCGGTCACACCCACGCTGATCCGCGACATGATCGACGGCATCAAGGCCAAATTCCGCGAACTGAAATCCGCCGGGCTGATTATCGACGGGGATTGCTGGTATGACGACAGCGCCAACGATAAAGAAACCCTCAAGGCCGGCAAGCTGTTTATCGATTACGACTATACCCCAGTGCCACCGCTGGAAGATTTAACCCTGCGCCAACGTATCACCGACAAGTATCTGGTGACGTTCGCCGCGTCCGTGAACCGCTAAGGAGTCGTTGCGTTATGGCACTGCCGAAAAAACTGAAGTACCTGAACCTGTTCAACGACGGTTACAGCTATATGGGCGTGGTGTCCTCGCTCACCTTGCCCAAGCTTACCCGCAAGCTGGAGAAGTATCGCGGCGGCGGCATGAACGGTGCCGCGTCTACCGATATGGGGCTGGACGATGACGCCCTGGCCCTGGAGTGGTCGATGGGCGGTCTGGATGAATTGGTGTTGCAACAGTGGGGCAGCGTCGATGCGGTGCCGCTGCGCTTTGCCGGTTCCTTCCAGCGTGACGATACTGGTGAGGTCTCCGCCGTGGAAGTGGTGTTGCGTGGGCGCCATAAGGAAATCGACTTTGGCGAGTACAAGCAAGGGGAAGACACCGAAACCAAGGTGGCGACCGAATGCACCTACTTCAAGCTGACCATTGACGGCAAAGAGCTGATTGAAATCGACACCGTGCATATGGTGGAGAAGGTCAACGGCGTTGACCGCCTGGCCGAGCACCGCAAAGCCATCGGTATGTAATTTTTGCGCCAGTCTACCCGGCTGGCCGTTATCCCTGTTTATTGAGAGAACATCATGAAAGACGAAAAAGACGACAACCTGGTGACGCTGGAAAACCCGATCCAACGCGGTGACACCACCATTACAGAAATCCGCATCACTAAGCCCAATGCAGGCACCTTGCGTGGTGTCGGGTTGGCGGCTGTTGCCAATGCCGACGTTGACGCGCTGCTGATTGTACTGCCGCGCATGACCTACCCGAACCTGACCAAAGACGAGTGCCACCGCCTGGAATTACCCGACCTGGTGGCGCTGGCCGGTAAGGTTGTCGGTTTTTTGTCGCCGAACTCGGCAGCGTAGCAATGGACGCCCGATTGGGCGTGGATGATCTGATGGCGGATATCGCAGTGATATTCCACTGGCCGCCGTCGGAAATGGCCGGAATGTCGCTCACCGAGCTGCTGAACTGGCGGGATAAAGCGGTGCAACGCAGTGGAGTGAACCATGAGTAATCGGCTACAGCTTCAGGTGTTGTTGAAGGCCGTCGACCAGGCCACTCGCCCGTTAAAGAGTATCCAGCAGGCCAGTAAAAAGCTGGCAGCGGATATCAACGTGACTCAGGGCACCCTCAAATCCCTGGATGCACAGGCGCGCCGGATTGAGGGCTTTCGCAAAACCAACGGGCAATTGGCGGTCACCGGCGAGGCACTGAAAAAGGCCAAGGCGGAAGCCGCCGCCCTGGCGGTGCAATTCAGGGCCACGGCAAACCCTACGGCGCAACAGGCGCGGCTACTGGCCGCGTCCAAACGGGCCGCCAGTGAGTTGCAAACCAAATACAACGGCCTGCGCCAATCGGTGCAGCGCCAGCGGGAGGCACTCAACGCCGACGGTATCGCCACCCGTAACCTGAGCGCCGAACAGCGCCGGTTAAAAGCCAGCGTGACCGAGGCCAGCGCTAGCCTGGCACGTCAGCGGCAAGAGCTGGAACGCCTGAGCCAAAAACAGAGTGCAGTGAACCGCGTCAATGCACGTTACCAGAGTGGTAAAGCGCTGGCCGGATCAGTACGCAATGCCAGTGCCGCCGGGGTCGGGGTTGCCACTGCCGGGCTGTACGCCGAAAGCCGGTTTATTGCACCGGGCGTCGAGTTTGACCGGCAGATGTCGGATACCCAGGCCACCCTGGGACTGGCAAAGAATGACCAGCAACTGGCGGCGATACGCCAACAGGCGAGGGACATTGGCGCGACCACGGCGTTTTCTCCGACCGATGTCGCCCGTACCCAATCGGTGTTGGCTAAATCTGGTTTTGACGGTAACGCCATCCTCAAATCGACCGAGTCCACCGTCAATCTGGCGTTGGCGTCTGATTTGGACATTGCCGACGCGGCAGACATCATCACCAACATGCAATCGGCGTTTAACCTGCCGATCGATGAGGTGCAGCGCGTTGCCGATGTGATGACCAAGGGATTCACCAGCTCCAACAGCAACCTGATGGATTTTGGCGAGGCGATGAAGTATGTCGCGCCGATTGCCGAAGCCGCCGGGGCCAGCATTGAAGACACCACCGCAATGCTCGGCGTGTTGGCGGATAACGGCATCAAGGGCAGTATGGCCGGAACGGCGACCAGCGCGATGTTTACCCGCCTACAGTCCCCAGTTGGGCAAGCGGGGAATGCGCTGTCAGAGTTGGGGGTAAAAACCCAAGACGACAAAGGCAACATGCTGCCGATTGCCGGTATTTTGCAGAAAATCGATTCGTCGTTTAAAAAACACAAACTGGGTACCGCGCAGCAGGCGGAATACCTGAAGGTGATTTTTGGCGAAGAAGCGATGAAAGGCGCGATCAAGCTGATCGGTGCCGCCGGTAACGGCAAGCTGGCGACCAAGCATGACACGGTGAGCCGTTCCAAAGGGGCGACCGCGCAGATCGCCAAGGTCAAGGTAGACAACCTGGACGGCGACCTGAAAAACCTGTTCTCCGCCTGGGAAGATGTGCGTATTGAGGTGTTCGACGGGCAGAATGGTGCGCTGCGTCAACTGACCACCACGGCAACGAATTGGTTAGCAACCGCTGGCACCTGGGTAAGGGCCAATCCTGAACTGGTCGGCACCCTGGTGAAAGTGACCGCCGGAGTCACCGCGCTTATTGGCGGGCTGGCCGCACTCGGTCTGATTGCCTGGCCGGTAATGGCCGGGGTCAATATGTTGGTGGCCGGTGCCGGGTTGCTGGGTACGGTGTTTACAGTGGTGGGCGGTGCGGTTGCGGCAGCGTTTACCACCATTACCTGGCCGGTTCTGGCATTGATTGCCACAGTTGCCGCCGGTGCGTTGCTTATCCGCAAATACTGGGAGCCGATTAGCGCCTTTATCGGTGGCGTTGCCGAGGGCTTTAAGGCAGCTATGGCCCCGGTGGCTACGGCTTTCTCACCGCTCAAGCCGATTTTCGACTGGTTTGGCGAGAAGATTAAAGCCGTCTATGACTGGTTTATGGCGCTGCTGGCCCCGGTGAAGTCTACCCAGGCCGAACTGCAAAGCGCCGCCGAGATGGGGCGTAAGTTTGGATCCGCCATTGCGGGCGCATTGAACCTGCCGATGCAGGTACTGGAGAAGCTCGGCAGCAAGGTCGGTTGGCTGGCGAAAAAGCTCGGACTGATGAAGGACGAAACCGCCGAGCTGGATAAGCAGACGGTAATCAATGCCCCGACTGCTACCGGTGTCGACGGGTTGGGTTATTCGCCCAGCGGTGGCTTGCTGGCGGCCAACCCGGCACCGGTAGTGAAAACGGCTCCGCCAGTGGGCGCGCCTGGCGTGTTACCGGCCCCGGTGGTCAATGTGACCTCCAACACCGCTTTACCGCCACCGGTGGTGCAGGTTTCCCCGGCAGCCATTGTTTTGTCACCGGAGGTTGAGGCACCCGACCAGCCCACGACATCCGTCATCGCCCCAGAGCAGCTCGCGCCGTCGGTGAATGTCCAGGCTGCCAAGCCGTTAGCACCGCAGCGTTACGCACCGGTGGTGCCGGGGGCGTCCAGCGCCTACACCGACAACAGCGTGACGCATAACCAGTTTGATGTTGTCGTTCCCCCAGGGATGAGCCAGGAAGAGGTCATCGGGTTGTTGAACGAGGCGCAGGCTCGACAAGATCGCGAACGCCGCGCCCGTGCGCGCAGTGCCATGACCAGCTAGAGGAAAATCACCATGATGCTAACGCTAGGGTTCTTTGTTTTCATGCTGCAAACGCTGCCTTACCAGTCAATGCAGCGCACGGCGGATTACCGTTGGCCGACCAATGGCCGGGTGGGGCAGCGGCCTGCCGCGCAGTTCCTGGGGCTGGATGAGGAGAAAATCACGTTATCCGGGGTGTTGTTGCCAGAAATCACCGGCGGGCGCTGGTCACTGCTGACCGTGCAGTTGATGGCGGAGCAGGGGCGAGCCTGGCCGCTGATTGAAGGCACCGGCACCATTTACGGCATGTTCGTGATCGAGTCGGTGAGCGAGACACACAGCCAGTTCTTTGCTGACGGCAGCCCGCGCCGCACCGAGTTTACCCTGACCTTAAAGCGGGTTGATGAATCGCTGGCGGCGATGTTTGGCGACCTGCGACAGCAGGCGGGTGAGTTGTATGGGCAAGCCGGGGAACTGGCCGGAAAGGTGGGCGGGTTCTTGTCATGATCACCGGCGTATCATTACCCGCCGGGGCGCGCATTGCCCCGGACTTCTCCCTGACCCTACAGGGAAACGATATCACCCATAACATCCGCGCCCGGCTGCTGTCGCTTACGCTGACGGATAACCGCGGCTTTGAGGCTGATCAGCTCGATATCGAACTGGACGACAGCGACGGCCTGATGGTGATGCCGCAGCGTAATGCGGTGCTGTCACTGGCGCTAGGTTGGCAGGGCTCGCAACTGACGCACAAAGGGCGGTTTACGGTGGATGAGGTGGAACATCGGGGCGCACCAGATACGCTCACCATTCGCGCCCGCAGTGCCGATTTTAGGGGCTCGCTCAATACCCGCCGGGAAGCCTCTTATCACGACACCACCCTGGGTGACATCGTGCAGCAGATTGCTGCACGCAATACACTTACCGCCAAGTTGGCCGCCGGGTTGGACGCGATAAAAATCAGCCATATTGACCAGACACAGGAAACGGACGCGGCGTTTGCTACCCGGCTGGCGTCACTCAATGGCGCGGTAGCCGCCGTTAAAAATGGGTACCTGCTGTTTATCCGCCCAGGGAACGGCAGCACGGTGAACGGCAAACCGCTGCCGGTGATGACCATTACCCGCCGTGATGGCGATCGACACAACTTCAGCCTGGCCGATCGGGATGCCTACACGGGCGTGACCGCAAGCTGGCTTAACACCCGACAGCCCAAGCCGCAGAAGGTGAAACTGCAGCGCAAACCCAAAACGCAGCACTTGCGTGCCCTGCAACACCCGAAGGCCAAACCGGCCACACAGAAGGCAGCTAAACCGGCTGAACCGCAGAAAGGGGAATACCTGGTCGGTGCGGAAGATAACGTGTTTACCCTCCCAACGGTGTATGCCACGCAAGCTGCTGCCATGCGTGCCGCGCAGGCCAAGTGGGAGAAGCTACAGCGCGGTGTGGCGGAATTCTCGTTATCCCTTGCCATGGGCCGTGCGGATCTGGTGCCGGAAACGCCGGTACAGGTGAGCGGGTTTAAACAGGTGATCGACGCACAACCCTGGATCGTGAGCAAGGTGGTGCATAACCTGAGTAACAGCGGTTTTACGACGGCGGTAGAGTTAGAGGTTTTGCTGTCTGAAATTACTTATTCAGTATCGTAATGTGAATTTAATTTGTAAATTCACTTAAAGGTAGTTTCGTTCCCGATCTTGAGAGGTATTATCGCCAGCATTAAGGGATAGAGGAGGGGATACCTAATGATGCATTGCCCGATTTGCCGAACCGCAGCACATGCCCGTACCAGTCGTTATCTGAGTGAGAACACCAAAGAGCGTTATCACCAGTGCCAGAACATAAACTGTAGTTGTACGTTTGTGACCCTGGAGTCTATCCAACGCCAAATCGTGACACCGGGGAAGATTGATATCGTGCCGCCGCACCCAACCAGGGGAAATCAAGGGGCACTTTGGATCTGACATGAAGCCTGCGAAAGCAGGTTTTTTTGTGGCCGCAAAAAGTCTGCCGCCATTTTGTCGCCACTCAGTAAAATGATGTTAGCTAAGTGACTGTTTTTAATGGGTGTAAAATTCAGGCAACAAAAAACCCGCTAATCTTGAACCTAAAAAGGCGGGACTAACGGGCTCCACAAAATGGGGACATCAAAGAAAAGCAGTGGCACTAATTCAGACTATGTCCCGATCGAAAAGTTCTACCTGTTGCCAGAAAAATTAAAAAATATTTCGCCGAGGCACCCCTTCTCAAACCGCCTTGCTACCCCATTATACCTGGCCAGATCACCACGATGAGCGAGCCTGCCAAGGTTAACAACACGTTAGCGATGGCGTAGGTGCCTGCATATCCCAACGCAGGAATATTACTACGTGCAGTGTCACTAATGATTTCCATCGCCGGGGCGCAGGTACGTGCTCCCATAATGGCACCAAACAGCAGGGCACGGTTCATGCGCAGAATGTAGGCACCGAACAGGAAGCAGATCACTACCGGTACCAGGCTGACGATCAAGCCTGCGATCAGCATCTGGCCACCTACTGCGCCAAGGGTATTGCCGATACCGGCTCCTGCGCTCAGGCCCACACCGGCCATAAACACCATCAGGCCGAACTCTTTCACCATGTTCAACGCGCCCTGAGGGATATAACCAAAGGTCGGGTGGTTGGCACGCAGGAAGCCCAGCATGATGCCGGACATCAATAGCCCTGCGGCGTTGCCGATGCCAAAGGAGAAGCTGCTGGTGAACTGAATGGTGATTTGGCCAATCAGCAGGCCGATGATAAAGAAGGCGCAGAACGCCAGCAGATCGGTGACCTGGCTATGAATGGAAATAAAGCCGATCTTCTCTGCCACGCTTTTTACCCGGCGGGCATCGCCGCTAACCTGCAGCACATCGCCTTTGTTCAACACGATACTGTCATCGATCGGCATTTCAATCTGGCTGCGGATCACGCGGTTGAGGAAGCAGCCATGATCGGTCAGCTTCAACTGGCTCAGGCGTTTGCCTACCGCATTGCTGTTTTTGACCACGATCTCTTCGGTCACGATGCGCATATCCAGCAGATCCCGGTCGAACACTTCCTTACCGTTACGGAAGCTTGGGTCCAGGCGTGCGTGGGCATCAGGGTAGCCGACCAGTGAGATTTCATCCCCGACCTGTAACACCGCATCTCCGTCTGGGTTGGCTAGAATGCCGTTGCGGCGAATTCGTTCGATGTAACAACCGGTTTGGCGGTAAATGCCGAGCTCGCGCAGGTTCTTGCCGTCTGCCCAGGCAACCAGTTCCTGGCCAACGCGATAGGCGCGGATCACCGGCAAATAGACCTTGCGCTGGCTATCGGTATCCAGGCCGCGCTCCCGGGCGATTTGTTGGGCAGAGGTAGAGAGGTCCTGATGCTGCAGTTTCGGCAGATAACGAGCGCCGAAAATCAGGCTGACCAGGCCAATCAGGTAGGTCAGGGCGTAGCCCAGGCTCAGATGGTCTTGGGCAGCAAGCAGTGCCGGGCCGCTGGTGATGGTATTACGCAGCGTGTCGCCTGCACCCACTAACACCGGTGTGGAGGTCATCGAACCGGCGAGCATGCCAGCGGTAAGGCCGATATCCCAGCGGAACAGCTTACCCAGACCGATGGCGATCACCATGGCTGAACCGACCATCACCAGCGCCAGCATGAAGTAGTTTTTGCCGTCGCGGAAAAAAATCGAGAAGAAATTGGGGCCAGCTTCAACGCCGACGCAAAAAATAAACAGCATGAAGCCGAGGCTTAACGCTTCGGTGTTAATGGCAAAGTGTTGCTGGCCAAGCAACAGCGAGACCACTAAAACGCCAATGGAATTACCGAGTTGAACGGAGCCAAGACGAACCTTTCCGAGGCAGAGCCCCAGGGCGAGTACCACAAACAGTAACAGGATGTAGTTACCGTTTAACAAACTTGCGACGTTTATGTTCACGGGGGATAACTTATTGTTTACCAGTAAGTTCTTGATAAAGAACACTATAAGAGTTAGATTCAGCCATAGAGTATATGGATAAAGCTTAGATAACAACCAACCATCGGAAGGCGATCCGAACCATCGAATGGCGGCGCTTATTCTAGTCGCTATCACGTATGACAGCCAGCATAAAGCTGTGTCGGTATACGTATTTAACCCTTTTTGACCAAGGAAAAAGTTCAGCCAGCGCTGTCGATTTCGGCTGTGTGTCGCAAGGTCTGTGCGATAGGCTGTGTTTTACGATGTAGTCAGCGGTCACATCGCGATATCCGTCGTTTTTCGGGTATGGAGGGAAGAGGTGGATGGTAAGTTATCGATACTGGGTGGGCATTTTTAGCTGTTTTCTGCTGTTTAGCCTGGTTTTTCTGGGCCAGAAGAGCGGTGCCGTCGGCGTGACAGAATCCGAGCATCATGGTGAAACCGGCCTGCTGTTGTTTATTATTCCCGGTTTTATCGCCAGCTATTTGTCGAGCAAGCAGCGTATCCTGTGTCCCTTGCTTGGCGCACTGTGTGCAGTACCGCTGTGTTTGCTCATTCGCCATTTTTGGTTAACGCCCGGCCATTCGTTTTGGCAGGAATTGGCTTATGCGGTCAGCGCCGTATTCTGGTGTGTGTTGGGTGGGATGTTGTATTTATTAATGCGCATGGTGTTGCATGCGTTGCAACAGTTCTATCGGCGGCAAAAACACTAATCGTAAGAAAGGCCACCTGAGTTCGGTGGCCTTTTTTGTTCGAGCTTGAAGCTTACTGGAACAGGTTCAGGTTTTCTTTGGCGTAGGCTTCAAAATCAGTGCAGCCGCCAATGTGGGTCTGATCGATAAAGATCTGTGGCACGGTTTCTACCGGTTTGCCCACGGTTTTTTCCAAATCGGCCTTGGTGATGCCTTCTGCGTGGATATCAACATAACGGAAGTTGAAATCGTCACGCTCTTCAGTCAATTTCTCTGCCAGCTCTTTAGCACGGACACAGTAAGGACAGCCCGGACGCCCGAAGATTACAGCAAACATGTAACACTCCTAGTCTGTTATTAATAATTAACCGTTATTGTAACGACATTCCTTCCGTCATAAAAAGACTTCAGTTGCGCAATCACTCACGTCATGGCGCTTACTATGCCCGTTGGCTGGGCTAAAAAAAAGCAGGATCTGCCTCTTGGTCTGATTTATAGAACCGATTAATCAACTAGAGCTGTTGCAGCGATGGCGAATTTACTACACTGGACACAGCGAGTCTGGAGAAAAAAATATGCGTTCATTCGGTGACTTACCGCGTTCTGTGCTGGTGCTTGAAGGATTGGGCATGGTGCTGTTGATACTCTCTTATCTGAGTATTCATGACTACGTCCGTTTGCCGGGAATGCTGGCTTCGCAACCGGCGGCGGTTGGCATGATCTTTCTCGGCGTTTTCATGATGGTTCCTGCAGCCGCATTTTTGGTCTGGCGCGTAGTGCAAGGGCTCAGCCCGCTAGTGCGCGGTGGCCAGCCGCCGCAGAACGATCGGCGTACCCCGCCGAAAGATAAACAAGACCAGGGACCGCAAGACTAAACGCGGCTATGGGGAATGCCTGCCAATGCAGGTGATCAACGCCTTTAGGGGTGACGAGTGAAAATTGCCATTCTTTCACGCGATGGTTCGCTGTACTCATGTAAAAGACTGCGTGAGGCTGCAGAGCAGCGTGGGCACCGTATCGATGTTATCGATCCGCAGTCTTGCTATATGAATATCAACCCGGCGGCACCGAGCATTCATTATCGTGGCCGCCGGTTGGAACATTACGATGCCGTGATCCCGCGTATTGGTTCCGCTATTACCTTTTATGGCACCGCCGTGCTGCGTCAGTTTGAACTGCTGGGCAGCTATCCACTCAATGAGTCAGTAGCCATTACCCGGGCGCGTGACAAGCTGCGTTCACTGCAACTGCTGGCGCGCCAGGGGATTGATCTGCCCATTACCGGCTTTGCGCATTCGCCGGATGATACCGGTGATTTGATTGAACTGGTGGGCGGCGCACCGCTGGTGGTGAAGCTGGTTGAAGGGACACAGGGGATCGGCGTGGTATTGGCCGAAACTCGCCAGGCGGCGGAGAGCGTGATCGACGCCTTCCGTGGTCTGAACGCCCATATCCTGGTGCAGGAGTATATCCGTGAAGCCAAGGGCTGTGACATTCGCTGCCTGGTCGTTGGCGGCAGGGTAGTTGCCGCGATTGAACGTCAGGCAAAGCCTGGAGAGTTTCGTTCGAACCTGCACCGGGGTGGCACGGCCCGTAAAGTGCATATCACCGGCAAGGAGCGCGCTACGGCGATCAAGGCCGTGGAGACATTGGGGCTGGATGTTGCCGGGGTTGATATCCTACGTGCCGATCGTGGCCCACTGGTGATGGAAGTGAATGCATCGCCGGGGTTGGAAGGCGTTGAAACCACCACCGGGTTGGATATTGCAGGCATGATGATCGAGTACATTGAGCAACGAGCCCGGCCTGGCTTTCGTCTGAAATCTGGCGGGTGATAAATTGCGCTTTCCGCTGTTGCGCCAAGCGTATACGGGGGATCGCAGGTGCGGGTATGCCGTGCGATGTTGCCGTATTAGTGAATTAAGCGGCTTTGATCGTGGCATCTCGATTGAATATTCCGTAAGCTATGCGCCTTTTCATGTCATTGAACCCTGTGAGGCTGGTAATTTATGGATTCACTCATCGTCCCCGATTTAGCGTTATTACGACGTTGGTTGGATCAGTTGGGGATCTCGTTTTTTGAATGTGACTCTTGCCAGGCGTTACACCTGCCGCACATGCAAAACTTTGACGGCGTATTCGATGCCAAGCTCGATCTGGTGGACAATGTGATCCTGTTTTCCGCGCTGGCCGAAGTGAAGCCAACCGCACTGATCCCGCTGGTGGCCGATCTCAGTCAAATCAATGCCAGCTCGCTGACCATCAAGGCCTTTGTTGATATTCAAGACGATAACTTGCCAAAGCTGATCGTTTGCCAGTCTTTGGGCATCGCTGTTGGCGTGGCCTATGAGCAGTTTGCCCACTTTATGCAACAGGGCGAAGAACAGATCTCGATGGTGATCCTGGAAGCCAGGGCGAACGATCTGCTGTTTATGGGTGATGAAGAAGAGAACCCGGCTACCGTAGCCAGCCAACCTATGCTGCATTAATCTTCGCTGTACATTATGTGTGCCGCAGATCTGGCGGCACGCAGCCCGGACTTTCCCCCACAAACAAATATTCTGCGTTTCTCCCCTTATTGCCAGATATTTATCGTCTTTTAGGGCGTTATTGCCGCATCACATACAGACCCCGTGCATAATTAATCGATAAACGGCGTTTTTTACCCTGGAGGCTGGCACCGTCTGGCAACTCCGGTTATGCTGCTGATCTTGCTAAAAGCTCACGCTCCTGTTTGTGACCTCGTGGGCTGGCAGGTGAGAAAATTGCATGCAATCAACTGCATAGCTATTCACTCGCGATCGCAACGATTGCGCTCGGCTAATCAAAGGCGTTGTATCCTTTCAGGATACAAATTTACCCCTTGTTTTGGAGGAAGTTACGGATGGTCACCCAACGTAAAAAGTGGTTATCGGGTGTGGTTGGCGGCTTGCTGATGACGGCTTGCCTTACCGCGTCGGCCGCAGACAATACGCTGCACATCTACAATTGGTCCGACTACATTGCGCCGGATACCCTGGCCAAATTCCAGAAAGAAACCGGCATCAAAGTGGTGTATGACGTCTTTGATTCCAACGAGGTTCTGGAAGGCAAACTGATGGCGGGCAGCACCGGTTATGACTTGGTGGTTCCTTCCTCCAACTTCCTTGAGCGCCAGTCCAAAGCCGGTATTTTTGAAGCTCTGGACAAGAGCAAGATACCTAATTACAAAAACCTTGATCCCGAGATGCTGCAACTGGTTGCGCATAACGACAAGGAGAATAAGTACGGTATCCCTTACATGATGGTGACCACCGGCATTGGCTATAACGTCGATAAGGTCAAAGCGGTGCTGGGTAAAGATGCCCCGGTCGATAGCTGGGATCTGATCCTCAAGCCGGAAAACCTGGAGAAGCTGAAAAGCTGTGGTGTCTCCTTCCTGGATGCACCAAGCGAAGTGTATGCCACCGTTTTGCACTATCTGGGCAAAGATCCTAACAGCACCAGTGCGGAAGATTACACCGGTGCGGCCAACGATCTGCTGATGAAGCTGCGGCCGAATATCCGCTACTTCCACTCTTCCCAGTACATTAACGATCTGGCTAACGGGGATATTTGCGTGGCCATTGGCTGGTCTGGCGACATCATGCAGGCCGCCAACCGTGCCAAAGAAGCCAAAAATGGCGTCAACGTGGCTTACTCCATTCCAAAAGAAGGGGCGCTGACCTACTTTGACATGTTTGCGATGCCAGCCGATGCCAAAAACAAAGATGCGGCCTACCAGTTCCTGAACTTCTTGCTCAAGCCAGAAGTGATCGCGGATATCAGCAACCACGTGTTTTATGCCAACGCGGTAAAAGATGCCACGCCGCTGGTGAATGCCGAGGTGCGTGATAACCCGAACGTTTATCCACCGGCAGATATTCGCGCCAAACTGTACACGCTGAACGTACAGTCGCCGAAACTTGACCGTGTCATTACCCGGGCTTGGACTAAAGTTAAAAGCGGGAAGTAAAGACCCGTCGTGTTTCAAGCTTGTCGCCTAGCTACAGCTCGAAATTCATAGGGTATTGATAAGTGTAGGGGCTCAGTATGCTGAGCCCGGTATTGATAAGCAGGTGGGTTTAACCCGCCTGCATTGCCATTTTGGGCCATGGCAATTGCTGTGGTTGGTCGTACTGCTTTAGCCGGAGAGCACCCCGATTGAACGATGTTATCCCTCGTCCGCTAGCCAAATCGCAGAAGGTTTTCACCCCTCTGCTGGAAATCCGTAACCTCACCAAAACCTTTGACGGCCAGAACGCGGTAGAAGACGTTAGCCTGACGATCTACAAGGGCGAAATCTTTGCGTTGTTGGGGCCTTCTGGCTGCGGAAAATCGACGTTGCTGCGCATGTTGGCCGGTTTTGAACAGCCGACGGAAGGGCAAATTGTCCTTGATGGCCAGGACATGTCCCATGTGCCACCATATCAGCGCCCGGTCAATATGATGTTCCAGTCCTATGCGCTGTTCCCCCATATGACGGTGGAGCAGAACATCGCGTTTGGCCTCAAGCAGGACAAAATGCCGCGCGCGGAAATTAACGAGCGCGTCACCGAAATGCTTACGTTGGTGCATATGCAGGAATACGCCAAGCGTAAGCCGCACCAGCTTTCCGGCGGGCAACGCCAGCGTGTGGCACTGGCGCGTAGCCTGGCCAAACGGCCGAAGCTGTTACTGCTGGATGAACCGATGGGCGCGCTGGATAAAAAACTGCGCGATCGCATGCAGCTGGAAGTGGTCGATATCCTGGAGCGCGTGGGCGCGACCTGCGTCATGGTCACCCACGATCAGGAAGAAGCGATGACCATGGCTGGCCGTATCGCTATCATGAATCGCGGCAAGTTTGTGCAAATCGGTGAGCCGGAAGAGATCTACGAGCACCCGAACAGCCGTTTCAGCGCCGAGTTTATCGGTTCGGTCAACGTGTTCGATTGCGTGTTGCAGGAGCGGCGGGACGATGCATTGATCCTGCAAAGCCCGGGTTTACGCCATGCGCTTAAGGTCGATCCTGATTCATCGGTGGTGGACGGTGTGCCTATTCAGGTCGCGCTCCGCCCGGAAAAGATCATGCTGTGTGAGGAAGTGCCGGAAGACGGCTGCAACTTTGCGGTGGGAGAGGTGGTGAACATCGCCTATCTTGGCGATCTGTCGATCTACCACGTGAAGTTGCTCAGCGGGCAGATGATCAGTGCGCAGCTGCAGAATGGTCATCGCTTCCGCAAAGGCATGCCGACCTGGGGTGATGAAGTGCGCCTGTGTTGGGAAACCGACAGCTGTGTGGTTCTGACGGTGTAGTTGAGAAAGTGAGGAGTAACCACCATGACATTGCTTTCTGAACGTTCGCCGGAGCCTCCGGCAAGAGTACCCGGCCCGATTAAGGCGTTTATCCAACGTTTGCAGATGGCCCATGGTCGCAAGCTGGTGATTGCGCTGCCGCTGCTGTGGCTGCTGCTACTGTTTATGCTGCCGTTCCTGATCGTGTTCAAGATCAGTCTGTCTGAACTGGCCTTGGCGGTACCGCCTTATACCGATCTGATGAGTTGGGCAGATGGCAAACTCGATATTGCGTTGAACTTTGCCAACTACCTGCAACTGACCGATGACCCGCTATACATCGATGCCTATCTGCAATCCTTGCAGATCGCGGCGGTTTCAACGCTGTGCTGCCTGGTGATCGGCTATCCGCTGGCATGGGCGGTGGCACACAGTAAACCATCGACCCGCAACATACTGCTGCTGTTGGTGATCCTGCCTTCCTGGACGTCATTCCTGATCCGTGTGTATGCCTGGATGGGGATACTGAAGAACAACGGGGTGTTGAACAACTTCCTGATGTGGTTGGGGGTAATCGATCAGCCGCTGGTGATCTTGCATACCAATCTGGCGGTATATATCGGCATCGTTTATTCCTATCTGCCGTTTATGGTGTTGCCAATTTATACCGCGCTGACGCGCCTTGATTACTCACTGGTTGAAGCCTCGCTGGATCTGGGGGCCAAGCCGTTGAAAACCTTCTTCAGCGTGATCATGCCGTTAACGCGTGGCGGTATCATTGCCGGCTCGATGCTGGTGTTTATCCCGGCGGTGGGGGAGTTTGTGATCCCGGAACTGCTCGGCGGGCCAGACAGCATCATGATTGGCCGCGTGCTATGGCAGGAGTTCTTCAATAACCGTGACTGGCCGGTCGCCTCGGCGGTTGCGACCGTGATGCTGCTGTTGCTGATTGTACCTATTCTCTGGTTCCACAAGCACCAGAACAAGGAAATGGGAGGGCAGGGATGAATAACTTGCCGGTAGTGCGCTCACCGTGGCGCATAGCGATTCTGGTGGTCGGTTTCACCTTCCTGTACGCACCGATGCTGATGCTGGTGATCTACTCGTTCAACAGTTCCAAGCTGGTTACCGTTTGGGCGGGGTGGTCTTTCCGCTGGTATATCGAACTGTTCCACGATTCGGCGATGATCAGCGCGGTTGGCCTGAGTTTGACCATTGCGGCGGCTTCCGCCACGGCGGCGGTGATCCTCGGCACCATTGCCGCGATGGTGATGGTGCGCTTTGGGCGTTTCCGGGGTTCGACCGGGTTTGCCTTTATGCTCACCGCACCGCTGGTTATGCCAGATGTGATCACCGGTTTGTCGCTGCTGCTGCTGTTTGTGGCTATGGGGCACACCTTTGGGTGGCCTTCTGAGCGCGGGATGTTCACCATCTGGCTGGCGCACGTCACTTTCTGTACTGCCTATGTGTCGGTCGTTATCAGTTCGCGTCTGCGAGAGTTGGATCGTTCGATCGAAGAGGCCGCGATGGATCTGGGCGCGACGCCGCTGAAAGTGTTTTCTGTGATCACCTTACCGATGATTGCCCCTGCGCTGATCTCGGGCTGGATGCTGGCGTTTACTCTCTCGTTGGACGATCTGGTCATTGCCAGCTTCGTGGCCGGGCCAGGGGCCACCACCTTGCCAATGCTGGTATTCTCCAGCGTGCGTATGGGGGTTAACCCGGAGATCAACGCCTTGGCGACGCTGATCCTGCTGGTGGTGGGGATCATCGGGTTTATCGCCTGGTGGTTTATGGCGCGGGCGGAAAAACAGCGCGCGCGTGAACTGCAAAGGGCCGCTCGTGGCTGATGCTGTTGACGATTAATCGAGCCTCAAACGCCGCCTGACCGGGCGGCGTTTTATCTTGTTCTGACCTCGTAAATAAGTTTTTGTCCGCGTTGGGTGATACAATCTGCGCCCTCATTGGTCATCCTGAGTTAACGGTTACTATTCATGCATTGCGCTTTGTACTCGGCGGGTACCTGCCGTTCCTGTCAGTGGCTGGAAAAGCCTTATCCCCAGCAACTGGAAGAAAAACAACATCATCTGCAATCCTTGCTGGCGGATCGCGATGTCGCGCAGTGGTTGGAACCGGTGACGGGTGAACAGAGTGCATTTCGCAACAAGGCGAAAATGGTGGTCAGCGGTAGCGTTGAGCGACCTTTGCTTGGCATGTTGCACCGTGATGGCACGCCGGTAGACCTGTGTGATTGCCCGTTGTATCCGGCCAGCTTTGCCCCGATTTTCGCGGTATTAAAAGACTTTATCCCTCGCGCCGGTTTAACGCCTTATAACGTGGCACGCAAACGTGGCGAACTGAAATATTTACTACTGACGGAAAGCACCTTCAGCGGCGGCCTGATGCTGCGCTTTGTACTGCGTTCTGACAGCAAACTGGCGCAACTGCGTGCGGCCTTGCCTTGGTTACAAGAACAGTTGCCGCAGTTGAAGGTGATCTCCGCCAATATTCAGCCAGTACACATGGCGATCATGGAAGGCGAGCATGAAGTCCCGCTGACCGAACAGCAGGCACTGGAAGAGCGGTTCAACCAAGTGCCGTTATATATTCGCCCACAGAGCTTTTTTCAAACTAATCCGCAGGTGGCTAGCCAACTGTATGCCACCGCACGGGATTGGGTACGGGCGCTGGGTATCGCCAGCATGTGGGATCTGTTCTGTGGCGTTGGCGGTTTCGGGTTGCATTGTGCACAGCCGCAAACCAGGCTGACTGGCATTGAAATCAGCGCAGAGGCGATTGCCTGTGCCAAACAGTCGGCACAAACTCTCGGCTTACAGCAGGTGGATTTTCAGGCGTTGGATTCGACCCGATTTGCCACCGCCGAGGGAGAGGTTCCTGAATTGGTCTTGGTGAACCCGCCGCGCCGGGGGATTGGCAATGAGCTGTGTGATTATCTCAACCGCATGGCGCCGAGATATATTCTTTATTCCAGCTGTAATGCGTTAAGTATGGCGAAGGATTTGGCGATGTTGCCGGATTACCGCGTTGAACGTGTGCAGCTATTTGATATGTTCCCGCATACTGCGCATTACGAAGTGTTGACGCTGCTGATCCGGAAATAACGGCCCCTCACCCTAACCCTCTCCCGCAGGGAGAGGGAACCGATCGAGTGTGTTTCAAATAGTAGTGACTTGCCTTGAATGAGGGGCGATCGAGCTTGCTGAGATGAGCTCTTTACTTGCAAAAGAGCTGATCCAGTGTGTTTCAATAGTAGTGACTTGCCTTGAATGAGGGGCGATCAAGTTTGCTGAGATGAGCTCTTTACTTGCAAAAGAGCAGGGGCTATAAGCTCCCTCTCCCTGTGGGAGAGGGTTGGGGTGAGGGGATTACTGTGGGAACCACTTATCGTTGATCACCTTGTAGGTCCCATCCGCCTTGATCGCATCCAGCGCAGCATTCAGCTTGGCCAGTAGTGCCTGATTGTCCGGGCGTACGGCAATGCCCAGGCCGGTACCAAAGTACTGCGCATCGGTTACGTGTTCACCTACGGCAGCCAGTTCCGGGTTATTCTTCAGCCACTCATTAACTACCGCCGTGTCACCGAACACGCCATCAATACGGCCATTCTTCAGCTCTAGCACGGCATTTTGGTAGCTGTCATAAGATACGGTATTAATTTCCGGGTGCTTGTCCTGCATGTATTTTTGATGCGTGGTGCCGTTTTCCATCCCCAGCTTTTTGCCTTTCAAATCCGCCAGCGTAGCGAACTTGCCTTTCTGAGCAATGACGATGGCCGAGTTGGCATAATAAGGCTGGGTAAAGGTAACCTGCTTGCTACGCTCTGGCGTGATGTCCATACCGGAAATCACCGCATCATATTTTTTGAATTTCAGCGCGGCGATCAGGCTGTCAAAGGCCTGGTTGGTAAAGGTGCAGTCAGCCTGCATCTGTTTGCACAAGGCCTTGGCCAAATCGATATCGAAACCGACGATCTGGTTATTGGCATCCAGAGATTCAAACGGCGGGTAGGTCGCTGAAGAGGCGAAACGGATAGTGTCTGCGGCGGCAGCGTTAAAGGTGATCCCGGCGAGAATGGTGGCAGCAAGTAACAGCTTTTTCATCGGTACGGCTCCTGTCGTAAATTTGATTGTTGTCTCGCCACCTTTTTTTCTGACAACGCCCCAAGGGTATTGTGAGTGGCTATGCCGATAACAATGCCATTTAGTGAATTATTATTCAATATAAATGACTAGAAAATTATTTTTGGCCATAAAAAAGCCCTGCGCATGGCAGGGCTAGTTCAGCGAGGCTTGGCTCAGTTACGCCGTTCAAACGCCAATGCGCGGCGTTCAACCATACGCATCAGTAACGTCAGCAGGCCATTGACGCACAGGTACACAATGCCAGCGGCACCGAAGACCATCACGTCATAAGTCCGGCCATACATCAGTTGGCTGTAGCCCATCACTTCCATCAGGGTAATGGTATAGGCAAGCGAGGTACTCTTGAACACCAAAACCACTTCGTTGGAGTAGGATGACAAGGCACGTTTGAAGGCATATGGCAGCAGAATACGTAGAGTTTGCTTGCGTGACATGCCCAGTGCTTCACAGGATTGCCACTGGCCTGCCGGGATAGCGCGTACCGCCCCATGGAACAGCAGGGTGGTGTAGGCCGCACTGTTCAGTGCCAACGCAATCATCGCGCAGAGCCAGGGTTGCGAAAGCAGGTTCCACAACCAGGGATACTCACGGATCGCCGGGAACTGGCCAGGGCCGTAGTAAATCAGGAAGATCTGCACCAGCAACGGCGTACCGGTGAACAACGTAATGTAGACCTTCACCAACTGCGTCAGCACCGGGGTTTTTAACGTCAGGATCACCGTCAGCACCAGCGACATCAGCAAGGCAACAATCAGTGCGACGATCGTCAACGACAGGCTGGTATGCAAGCCTTTGATGATTTCGGGGATGAATTCAAGCATCAGGCAGGCCCCCGCTCAAAACGCGTGGTACGCAGCTCGATCCGCTTAAGGATGTACTGGCTCAGCAGGGTGATCACCAGATAGATTGCCGCCGCAATCACATACCAAGTAAACGGCTCCTGGGTGCGTGTGGCAATACTCTTGGTCTGCAACATCAAATCGTTAACGCTAATCAACGACACCAGCGCGGTATCTTTCAGCAGCACCAGCCACTGGTTGCCCAGCCCCGGCAGCGCGTGACGCCACATTTGCGGCATGATCAAGCGGAAGAAGATAGCTGTCTTGCTTAGCCCGAGAGCCTGGCCGGATTCCCACTGACCCAGTGGCACCGCTTTCAGCGCCCCACGCAGCGTTTGCGATGCGTAGGCAGAATAGAGCAGGGCCAGGGCGATAACGCCGCACAGGAACGGGCTGACTTCGAAATTGTCGATGGACAGCTGCACCGGTAACTGGAACAGGCCGAAGTTCAGGACGAAGCCGTCGGACAGCATCATCAGCAGCTGTGAGGAGCCGAAGTAGATAAACAGCACCACCAGAATTTCTGGCAAGCCGCGCAGCAGGGTCACCCAGGCGGTGCCGAGCCAACTGACCGCTTTCCAGCGGGATGACTCCCAGACGGCAAACAGCATCGCCAGGATCAGGCCGAGGACCAGGGCACAAACGGCAAGGCCGACGGTCATCCCGGCGGCGCTAGCTAAAGGTTGGATTTCATTCATGGATAATGATTACTGCTGGAACCATTTTTTGTAGATGGTTTCGTAAGTCCCATCCTGCTTGATTTTATCCAGGGCGGCGTTGAATTTGCCCTGCAGTTCGGTATTTTGCAGGCGCATGGCAATGCCCAGACCGCTACCGAAGTAGTCTTTATCCGTCACTTTATCGCCCACTGCGGTCAGCGCAGCATTTTCTTTCAGCCACTCGTTAACCACGGCGGTATCGCCGAACACCGCATCAACACGGCCATTTTTCAGATCCAGAATGGCGTTCTGATAGCTGTCGTAACCCACGGTGGTGATTTCCGGGTGTTTATCGGTCAGGAATTTCTGGTGCGTGGTGCCGTTTTGCACGCCAACGCGTTTGCCTTTCAGCGCGGCCACGTCGGCCACTTTACCTTTCTCGGCAATAAACAGGGCCGAGTTATCGTAGTAAGGCTTGCTGAACAGCACCTGCTTTTCGCGCTCAGGGGTGATATCCATACCGGCCATCACGGCATCGAAACGCTTGAACTTCAGGCTTGGGATCAGGCTGTCGAAGCCCTGGTTGGTAAAGGTACACTCAGCCTGCATCTCTTTACACAGAGCGTTGGCCAGATCGACGTCGAAGCCCTGGATCTTGTTATCCGCCGCGACAAATTCGAACGGAGGGTAGGAAGCTTCGGTAGCGAAACGAATAGTTTCGGCTGCTGAGGCAGAAACGCTGATGCCAGCCAGAACGGCGGCGATTAGTAGTTTTTTCATCGCAAACTCCCTGAGAACAGCAAATATCGCTATTAGTGTGATAAGTAATTGGCAAACTCTACGGTTTGCGGTTGTGCAAAGTGGCTGGCATCGCCCTGTTCGACGATATGGCCATTTTCCATATACACCACGCGGCTGGCGGTTTTACGCGCGACTTCAACCTCATGGGTGACGATCACCTGAGTAATACCGGTGCCCGCCAACTCGCGAATAATGCTGACGATCTGCGCGGTAATTTCCGGATCCAGTGCGGCCGTAGGCTCATCGAACAGCAGAACCTGAGGCTCCATCATCAGCGCACGGGCAATGGCTACGCGCTGTTGTTGGCCACCGGAGAGATGCAGCGGGAAACGATCGGCAAAATCAGTCAGGCGTAACCGGGTCAGCAACTTGTCGGCACGCGCCATCGCTTGTGCCTTGCTCAGGCCAAGTACGCGGCAGGGCGCTTCGATCAGGTTTTGCACCACGGTCAGATGTGGCCAGAGATTGTACTGCTGGAACACCATGCCCACGTTTTGGCGCAGTTCGCGGATGGATTTCTCCCCCGGTGACTGTTTAAAGTCGAACTGATTGCCCGCGATTTGCAGGTGGCCAGAGCGTGGCATTTCCAGCAGGTTAAGCACCCGCAGCAGCGAACTCTTACCCGCGCCGCTTGGACCAAGCAGCACCAGAGTCTCGCCGGCAGGGCAATCCAGTGTAATGTTAAACAGCGCCTGATGTGCGCCGTAAAAGCAGTTGATATCTTTTAGTTGAATACTCATGCGCTGAAATTGAATAGACATTGATGCCGGGAATGGTAACTTCCACAGAATACTTATGCAATCTTTGTGAGTTAAAATTTATTAGTACGTCGCAGAATGACTAAATAATAGCAGAAGATACCGTGAGCGCTGGCTGAATGGCGGATTTGTCGCGCACACTGTGAGATAGCTAGCTATTTTTCTCAAGGTGATGGAGTTTTGAGCATTTCTGATGGGAGATAATTGGCAACCGGGAAGGTGATACACCCGGTTGCCATTTTGGTGTTACTGGTTCTCAAGGACCTGACGCAGCGTACCGCTGGCGGCATGCGGCGGGATGTTGAGGAAGCGGATGTCGTCAACCACCCAGCAGGTACCTTCACGGACCATCAGCACTTCGTCCTGCCAGCTGATTGCACTGGCACCTTCTTTTTGGTGAGTGAGCTGTACACGCAGCGGGATGTTTTTGGCATCGGTGTTAGGAATGGTGGAAGCGCTGGCAACCGTTGCGCTGGTTGGCCCCTGGGCATTGCCAGAGAAAAGATCGCCGGTGATGGTGTGTTTGCCAGGGTGCTGGCTGGCACTGACCAGATCCTGATACAGCACCTGGCTCAGGTAAGGTTGCAACTGTGCCAGGCGGCTGCTGTCCGGCAGTGCGGTGCTTGGGCCTTGCTGAATGCGCAGGTCATAGAATTTCTGGGCCACCGTATCCGGGCCACCCTCTACGCAGGCGCCAGTACGGACGCCAACATCCTTAAAGGCCGGCTCGACGGTGGTACAGGCGCTTAAGAACAGGGCCAAGGGTAAAACAACAGCAAGCGTTTTTGTTTTCATCTCATAACCTTATGTAAAAGTCTCTCAACCATGAAGACCGAAAACCACGGGACTAGCCTACAGTATAAAGGCGTTTTTGGTCCTTGCATTGGTGCTGTGTGCCATTGTGCCACAGAACATCCGCTTAAATGGTTTTTCATAGCATCGCAATGGATTGATTTTATGGGGAGTTCTTGATGCAGTTGTCAACTGCGGGTGAGTAGAGACAGCAATGTTAAGTTGGTTGAAAAATGTGCAAAATGCGTAGATCGGCGTCGCACAATAGATATTTTTTAATGATCATAAATTAACGTGCTGTTATTTAAAGAAAGTGGAATTTTGCTACGTCGTAAAACCAGAATAAAATTCGTTTTTCCTCCTTCCTATTAGTGTAAAAATATAGTTTAGCGAAAATTATAATATATACAGCTTTTCTCGTACGTAATAGGGAGGAGGTAAGTCATTGACCTGTTGTTTTCTCCTCGTTATCCTTATGTTTTGGTTAGAGTATTATCTTCTGCCTGTGGGAAATGCCAGGCCATTTCGCGTTTGATGCTGTCGCGTTTTCTATAAAGGGAAATCATATGTTGAGTACAAGCAAGGATGCAACAGGTCTGCGGTTTACCCTGAATATCGGTGATCTGCCAGCTGAAACATTCGTCGTATCGGGATTTACTCTACATGAGCAATTCTCCAGCCTTTTTACTCTCGAACTTGACGCCGCCAGTGCCAAACCCAGTGTGGAGTTTCGCTCAGTTCTGGATAATGTCGCTACCCTGACTATTTGGCGTGACACCGAAGTACAGCGCATAGTCAATGGGATTGTCACCTCTATTGAACAAGGGGATGCGGGGCTGCATCAAACACGTTACCGGCTCAGCATTCGTCCCGCACTCTGGCGAGCTGGTTTAGGGCGACATTCACGTATCTTCCAGCAACAAGATTTTCTGCAAATTCTGGAAACCTTGTTAAAGAAAAATAGAATTAACGACTATGCCCATGCTTTGCGCTTCCCTCATGCCGTGCGGGAGTTTTGCGTCCAATATAATGAAAGCGATCTGGAATTTATCAATCGCCTGGCTGCTGAAGAAGGCATTTACTATTTCTTTGAGCATAACGATGGTGCGCACACGCTAGTCTTTTCCGATGATTGTGCCGCGCTGAATGATGGGCCGATATTACCCTATTACCCGAATCAACAACAAAGCTCATTCGATGAGCTCTGTGTTACCACGTTTAAGCGCCGGGAGAGTCTGCGACCTTCTGATGTATTGTTAAAAGACTACACCTTTAAAAATCCCCTTTGGTCGGCAGAATATCGTGATCGGGCTCGAGATGATGAGCATCAGCCAGGCCGATATTTTCATTATGACTATCCTGGTCGATATAAGGCAGACCCAGGGGAGTCCTTTGCACGTTGGCGTTTACATGCGCTGCGAAACGATGCGCATCAGGGGGAGGGGGCGAGTAATTGCACTGCACTTCAGCCCGGAGTGCGTTTTATCTTGGAAAACCATCCGTTAGACGCCCTGAATACACGTTGGCAAATCACCCAGGCCACCCATATTGGGCAACAACCTCAAGCATTGGAAACACCATCTGGGGGACAGGGCACAACCGTGACGAGCCAGTTTGCGTTTATCCCCAATAATCAGACCTGGCGTCCACTTTCACTGCCGAAACCGCGCATTGATGGCGCGCAGATCGCGGTTGTCACTGGGCCCGAGAGTGAGGAGATTTTTTGCGATCCTTATGGTCGGGTCAAGGTTCGTTTTCTCTGGGATCTTTCAGGAAGAACCGATGACACAAGCTCTTGTTGGGTTCGGGTATCACATCCTTGGGCGGGGCCTAGGTGGGGAATGTCAGCCATTCCTCGTATCGGCCATGAGGTGATAGTCGAGTTTCTGAACGGCGATCCGGACCAACCTGTGATTATCGGGCGTACCTATCACGCTAACAATCTGCCTCCGGGTAATTTACCGGCAACCAAGACCCAGATGTCGATCCGTTCACAAACTCATAAGGGTGAGGGTTTTAACGAACTGCGTTTTGAGGATGAGAAAGATAAAGAAGAAGTTTTCATCCATGCACAGAAGAATATGGCTGTACGGGTGCTCAATTCTAAAGATGAGCGGGTGGAATACAACCGAAGCAGTAGCATCGGGCATGATGAAGAACTGGCCGTTGCCAACGATCGTAAAGTTACGGTAGAAGGTAATCAGCATCAGAAAATCACCGGCAACAGCCTGGCGATGACGGAAGGCGATCTAGGTGTACAAGTAAAGGGCGATCTGGCGCAGAAAATCAGTGGTGTATTCAGCGTAGACAGCAATGGCGATCTGACGTTGCAGAGCAGTAGCAAACTGACGCTGCGGGTTGGCGGCAGTTTGGTGGTAGTGCATGCTGGGGGAGTTGATATTAAAGGGCCATCCATTAATCTCAACTCCGGTGCTAGCCCCGGGGAGTTGGCGATACCGGCGGACCCGGCAATTTTAAAAGCGGCAGCTGCTCAGGGGACGTTATTTGTTGCGCATTGCCCGCAGGAGGATAAACAAGGATGAACGAGGCAATGAACTGGGCGATTGTTGATGCCGCAGCAGAACCAGAATTATTTACCATGCTGGAGCTCTATGACCCGCCTAATGCCAGTTTGTATGCGGAGCCCATTGCAGAAGATATTGGGTGTTTAGCCCCTTACCTGGTGCAAATAAATGAAGGTAGCCGTCAGTGGTTGATGCATCGGTCCACCCCCTGGGGGATCTGGCTGGAAAGCAAAGCCGAGATGAAAGCGTTGCGTCAACATTTGCGTAAATATCTCCATGTACAAATTCCGGATGAGGAAAAACCGGTATTTTTCCGTTTTTACGATCCGCGCAATATCTGGGCGTTACTGAAGGTACTTTCTCCTTGGGAGCAACATACATTTCTGGGGCCGGTAGATGCGATAGCAACTCACTGGAAAGGAGAGCTGCGTGATGAGCGTTTTACCGCCCTGAGGGAACAGTTTCCATCAGGGAGTAGCTCCCATCGTAAAATGATGCGGATATCCCGTGAACAGCTAGATGAGTTGAGTTTGGTGTTTGAGAAAAGGTATATCGACGGGTTGGTTGAGAAGATCGAAGCCTGGAGTGGGCACGATAGGAAAATAGAAGCCGCAACGATAGCGGAAACCTTCCGCTGGCTGAAACAGCAAGGGATTGTGGACGATCGGAGTATCCGTGGGTTGTTTTCTTTGTTCTACCAGCGGGGCTGTCTGGCGTTGGAAACTATTCCCAGCAATTTCAGATATGTTCTCTGCGCCGCAGGCGAAGAAGGCGGATATAAAGCCGAAACGCTGCTGATCCAGGAATTGGGTGACGTTCCCCTATAATAATAAGGATATTGTATGACCAGTTTGCCAGCAGGCTCACCAAAATGTAATTGTAAAAATCCGGATACTTGTATTCACTCATTGACATTGACAATCGATAAGCGGGTGTATGAATACAAGCAGGGTGACTTTATATCATTAGTATCAGTGATCAATAAAACCGCGAACCCTTTACCATTGAAATTATCACTGGTAGGCAAGAGTTGTGTTTCTCATAATCCAGAGTGTCCTAAGGGATTGATTTATTCACCTGAGCAAGGGCGTACACTGAAAACCTTTACTCGGGGAAGTACCAGTTATGATGTTAATTATGACACCGAGCAAACCCATAATCTTGCCAAAATAGACTCCGTCGAATTCATTAGTCGTTATATACTGAATCAAGGTGCAGTAGATTGGTTACCAAAAAGTCAGTATATCCTCCGTGTTGGGCAATGCCAAGGTCAGCCTTTTGTCGAGAAGAAGCTTAACTTTGCCGATGGGTTTAAGCAGTTGTATAATATCGCTCCTAGCGATCGCTTGTGGACTGTGATTAGTGTCTATCCTAATTATACTTGGGTGATAAACCTCACAATAGCGGCAAGCGAGAAAGTGATAGAGTACAGCGAAACAGAGCTAAAGGCTGAACGGCGCAGGCAAAATAGTGAAGCCGGAATGTCACAAAGAGGTACCAGAGGGTGGACTACACTATCCAAATACTCGATTACTGATACGTTAGAAGCCGAAGGGAAACTCTCATATAAGTTGGGACAAGAAGATGAATATAGTTTTAGCCAAAATTTGAAAGCGAATTTTACAAAAAGAGCAAAGGAATTAACAATACTTCAAGATACGATGAAAGCCATGGATGTGGTTGGGAAAGCATTGTCGACTGGTGAGGGTACAGGAACCAAGTATAAAATTCTTGATGCGGAAATTATGTTTCCAAAACTAGTTATTAGCGGAGGTGGGGAGCTAACTGAGGATGATAAAACCCATCAGGTTTATATGAAAGGTAAAGTTTCTGTAAGCCTTAAACCATTAGTTGGGTTGCAGATCAAATTGGATTTACTACAGGCCTTTGCCGCCTGGTATGGAGTAGCATCTGTTACTGATATTATCAGACAGCAACTTGCTGCTCGTGAAAACTCTGTTATGTCAGGGAAAAATGGGGCTTATGCAGGGCTGGAATTTAATCTGATTGCCTACGTGAAGGCTTTTATAACGTTGGCATTTGAAAGCAACGTTCATAAGACATGGAATTGGCGTGTAGATGGAACAAATGAGGTTGAGTTAGAGCTTTCATTAAAGGCTAATGCTAGGGCTGGCGTCAAGTTTTACTGCTTTGAAGGTGCCTTTGTAGTTGAAGGAACAGGAACCGCAGTGGGGATAATTGCATTTGATCGTACGCCGCAGGATAGAATTGAAATGATATTTTATCATAAGGGTATTAAAGTTGAGGTGGGGGCGAGTTATTCGGTTGGAGTAGCCGTCGATAACAAAGATAAAAATGGAGCTAATGGAAGTGGGCGTTCAGCCCCATCTTCTGTTTCCAAAGATATTCAGGCTAAAAAATCCCAAGGTGTAAATAAGGAGTGGATAATTCATGATGAATTGGAAAAGAAAAACTCAACTTATCGTTGTGTTTTGTTGTAATTGTGTGCTTTTTAATTTTTTGTTTGGCATTTCTTTTTTAAGGGCTGAAACGATGAGTGATATGAAATATTTAGTCTCATTCAACACAAAACGTAGTGCGTGTATGGCCAAAGTAAATGATTTCCCTGTTATTGATAATCTCACTTATGCAAGTGGAACGATATCAACAGGATTTAATATCACTTCATTTATTGAGAATGGAGAGAATAGTATCGAAATTAGGATGGGTTCTATAGATCCTAACGATAAGAACACACTTTACCTAGACTCAATGTGCCAGTTAACTATTACTAAAGATACTGCGAACTCTAGCCAAGAGGTTACATCTCTTATCTTATCGGTTGATAAAAAAGGTAATATAAAAGCCTCCTCTTCTTCAAATTACGATGGTTTGTTGAATGAAGGGCGTGTAGATGAAAGCCAATCCGCAGAAAGTAAAGAGCAAGACTTGTATCGAGTTGGCCGAAAAATAACGCTGAGTGGGTTGCCTACATGGGCGTGGGTGCATGCTACTCCTGTTTCTGAAAACGATCTTCCAAAAATAAGAAGTGCTTACAAGGAAGTTTGGAGTGCAATGAAAAGTAGAGATATCAATATGTTAAAAAAGCTAACGGTCATATCCAGTAAAGAAATGGGAGTGGCTGAGGGAGTTTCTGCAGATACTATATTTGAATCATATAATTTACCAGAAAAAGTTCTTGATAAAAACCTATCTCTTATCGATCTTGAATTAGAACCATATAAGCTAATTACTTATTGTAATGGGCGGGTCTTCAGATTTGGGCGAGGTATCTATCAGATATCACCGTTAAAATTCCAAGATTCTGATGGGGATTACCCTTATTCATATAACCCATACTTTTCTATCATTGATGGGAAAGTTGTTATCGTCAGATAGTCATGAATAAGTGATTGTGGCAATTCATTGGATTGCTACAATGTAGCCATAAAACTAGTTTAGAGGGAACCCAAACTATGGGCAATACCGTTAAAATTGGTGATAAAGATACCGGCCACGGTAGTCATCCGCCGACACCCGTTATCACTGGATCCACAACGGTGAAGGTTGATGGCCTGCCGTTAGCTCGGAAAGGCGACGTTTTGGCTGCTCATGGGCATGACCGAAATATCAGCGGGGGGTCATCCAGCGTTTTTATCGATGGGCAACCCGCAGCGAGAACGGGTGATGCAGTCAGCTGTGGCGGTGTACTAATTGGCGGTGGTTCGGTAAATATTGGCTAGTTTTCATATGACCAAGGGGTTGCCTTCGTTACACGGGCCGAAAGTTCAGCATCGTTCGGCCTGCCTGATTACACCAGTTTCAATTGTTTACGG
The DNA here is from genome assembly GCF_015673035.1 of Serratia sp. Res13-Sevr-LER1-36-b. NCBI lineage: Bacteria > Pseudomonadati > Pseudomonadota > Gammaproteobacteria > Enterobacterales > Yersiniaceae > Serratia > Serratia sp. Res13-Sevr-LER1-36-b. The sequence goes on from NZ_JADACK010000005.1 coordinate 172,107, forward strand.
CAATGGTACCCCCACTATCGTAATCTGTCCGTTTTTACTTAGAGATAAGTGCCACAGAACATCCGCTTAAATTAGCTGTCATAATGCAGCAATGATTTGATTTTATAAGGAGTTCTTGATGCAGTTGTCCACTACCCACACCCTGGAAGGGTTTACCATCACCGAATATTGCGGCGTAGTCACCGGTGAGGCGATTTTGGGTGCCAATATTTTCCGTGATTTCTTTGCTGGCGTGCGTGATATCGTTGGCGGCCGTTCCGGAGCCTATGAGAAAGAACTGCGCAAGGCGCGTCAGTTGGCCTTTCAGGAGGTGCAGGAACAGGCCAAAGAACTGGGGGCTAACGCGGTAGTCGGCATCGATATCGATTATCAAACCGTGGGTAAAGACAGCACCATGCTGATGGTCAGCGTCAGTGGCACCGCGGTAAAAGTCAGCCGCTGACATTCACCGACAGGCGCATAACGTTGTTAAGCGGGCGCGGCATGCGGCGCCCCTATGGTCAAATATGTGCAACCCCACCAATTCAGCAAAATTGCCACTTTGTCAGTAATCTGAGCGGCAGTGCCGTGAGACAACAAGGAAGTTAAATGGAAAATACCACACAGGTCAGCAATGAACTGCAACAGAAAATTAGCCAACTGACCAAGTTGATGACTTGGTTGTTGATCGGGGGCGTTGTCACGCTTGGAATGGCTCTGCTTAAGTTCTTTACCGGTGAGTTTGACCCCATATATCATTCGATCGAGGCCGCGCTTGGGCTTTATTGTCTGGCAACGTGGGTCAAGAGCTATTACGGCAGACAAAAGCTGTTGCAGCAATTGCGTGCGGCTGAGACTGCGTCAGATTCCGCCAGATCCTGATGACGGAATTTCACAGCAGGAAGGAGCGTATTTTGGTTAAGTGGTTGTGGATCGCTGCCATTGCAGTTTTGACGGGGTGCCAACAGCAATCCACCAGCACGCTGGTGGATCACGGTAGCTATCAGTTGGAAACGCTGCATCAGGCACCAGGGGCCGATCAGCGTATCCGCTTCCTGGTGATGCACTACACTGCAGAAGACTTTCACTCTTCACTGAAAACGCTTACCGAAGAACACGTCAGCGCCCATTACTTGCTGCCCGCCCATTCGCCACAGCAGGGCGGTAAACCGGTGGCGTATCAACTGGTGCCCGAAGCTTTGCGAGCCTGGCATGCAGGGGCCAGCAACTGGCGTGGACGTACCAATTTGAACGATACCTCGATCGGCATTGAGATCGTCAACCGGGGCTTTACCCGTAACTTGTTGGAGACAGACTGGCAGCCTTATACGCCCGAGCAAATTGCGTTACTGATCCAACTTAGCCGCGATATTGTGCAACGTTACGCGCTGCAACCGACGGACGTGGTAGGGCACAGTGACATCGCCCCGCAGCGCAAGCAGGATCCTGGCCCACTCTTCCCATGGCAACAGCTGGCGCAGGCAGGCATTGGTGCCTGGCCGGATGAGCGGGAGGTGGAACGTTATCTGGCCGGTCGTGATAAGCATGCGCCGGTGGCGATGGCGTCACTGTTGGAAAAGCTGGCACGATACGGCTATGGTGTTGATCCCTCATGGGATGCCAAGCAGCAGCGCAATCTGGTCGCGGCGTTTCAGATGCATTTCCGGCCCAGCGATTATCGCGGTGAGCCAGATGCAGAAAGTGAGGCGATTATTGAGGCGTTGCTAAGTAAATACGGAGCTATGCGCTAACGCCAAAAAATGCCCTCACCATAACCCTCCCACAGGGGACCGATCGAAGTGGGTTTGAAAATTCGGTGCTGCACTTTGGATGAGTGGGCGATCAAGTTTGCTGAGATTATCGCTTTACCGACAAATGTGCAGGGACTATCAGCTCCCTCTCCGTATGGTAGAGGGGACCGATCGAAGTGGGTTTGAAAATTCGGTGCTGCACTTTGGATGAGTGGGCGATCAAATTTGCTGAGATTATCACTTTACCGCCAAATGTGCAGGGACTTTCAGCTCCCTCTCCCTGTGGGAGAGGGTTGGGGTGAGGGGGAGTTATAGCCCGTGCAGATTACCGTGCTCTTTTAACCAGCGAGCAGTACGGCTAATACCTTCTTCTAGCGAAACCACGGGTTGATAATCCAGTTCCTGCTGTGCGCGAGTGGTGTTCAGCGTCAGATCGAAATTGAGCTTGGCGACGCTGTAATGGGTCAACACAGGTTCTTTATCACTTTTACTGCCTAGCTTTTCCATGCCACGTGCCATCATATCCAGCATCGGGTAGGGCACCGAGCGGATACGGCACTTCATGCCCAACTCATCGATCAACTGTTGCAGTACGGTGCGTAGCGTGCAGGCTTGCTGATTGGAGATGTTGTAGGCCCGGCCAGAAGGAGTCTCTTCCTTCACGGTGGCCAGCCACATGGCGTGTACCGCATTATCCAGATAGGTCATATCGACCAGTGCATCCCCGCCACGCGGTAACAGCAGGCTACCGTAGTGTTTGATCATATGCAGCAGGCGCGGCAGCATGATTTTATCGTGTGGGCCAAATAGCCCCTGTGGGCGCAGGATAGTGAAATGGGTTTGCGGATTGGACAGCGCCAACTGTTGCACCACCTGTTCCCCGGCGGCCTTGCTGCGGGCAAACTCGTTGGCATATCGAACCGGGCGGAAGTCTTCATCCACATTGCGGTGATGGTGATAATCAAAGTAAATCGCTGGCGACGAAATATGAATGAATCGTTCCACACCGTAGGCCGCAGCCCATTCCCCCAAGCGGCGGGTAGCGCGGACGTTGGCCAGTTCGAAGGCTTCTTCCGTGCCCCATGGAGAAGTGAAACCGGAGCAGTGCCACAGCACGTCCACATCCGCCAGCATGGCTTTGGCCTGTGAAGAAATCAGGTTGGTGAGATCGGCATGGATGAATTCGGCACCCATTTTTTCCAGCAGGCAGCCCATGGCCTGATTGCGCCCGGTGGCACGTACTTTTATACCTTTACGGCGGAGATATTCAACGGCGTTACGGCCTAACCCACTGGTTGCACCGGTGACCAATACCTTCATAACTCACTCTGTTCTCACCAAAAATCAGGATGCTGAGGGCGTTTTAGCGCGCCCCAGCAAATAAGGTGCCATTCTTTCGTGATTTTGTGCGCTATGCAATGAGAAAGGACCTAACCGAGACAGCAAACTGTGCGGTTGATCGACAATTAGACTAATGAGGGCGCTGGTTATCGTACTCCTCGGCCAATTGGGCAATCCGTTTGGCCATGCCACGGAAAATAAACAGGTGGGCAGGCATCATGACAAACCAGTATAACAGCCCGCTGAAACCGGCAGGATGCCACCAGGCGCGGACATCGAGCTGGCGACGATCGCCCAGGTCTTTGATGCTGAAGGTCAGGCGACCAAGCCCCGGGGCTTTCATCCCGAACATCAATGCCAACTGCCGTAATGGTTTCTTGGTGATCACTTTCCAGCCATCGACGAGATCGCCGACTTCCAGTGTGTCACGCTGCGGTCTGCCATAGACGACGCCGTTGCCGATCATATCGTCCATGCGGGCGCGGATTTGCCACAGGATGTTGGCGTAGAAGTATCCCTCTTTGCCGCCCAACTGCTGCACGACATGCCATAGCGCTTCACTCGAGGCCTGCGTATCCAGCTCACAGCCCGCATGTTTGGGATAGAAGCCATAACCAGGGCGCCAGCGAGCGCGGGCTTCAGGATCGTAACCCCAGTCAGCAGAGTCGACCACCTCGTCTTCGCGGCGTAGCGTTTCCTTAACCGCCTCATCAAAGGTTTGTAGTGGCTGTGGGATCAAGGCTTGCAGCGGTTTGCCATCGGCAGGTAAGTCATGGTTCAGCCCCTGGATAAGCGCGCTGGCAATCGAGGTTGGCACAGAGGTGATCATGCTGATAAACCATACCGAGATAAAGCGTGTCGGCAGCGGCACCGGGATCAGCCAGCGCTTTTTACCGCTGATCTTGATAAAGCGCTCGAACATGGTTTGGTAACTGATGTACTCCGGCCCGGCCACGTCAAAAATCCGGTTTTCCTGCGCCGGGTGTTGCAGAAGCCCGGTCAGGTAAGTGAGCAGGTTATCCAGTGCGACCGGGGACGATTTTGAGCGCACCCAACGCGGCGGCGTCAGGATTGGCAGGTTATAGACCATATCACGCATGATCTCGAACGCGGCTGACCCTGGGCCAACCACGATACTGGCGCGCAATTCGGTGACGGGAATGCCGCTTTGGCGCAGGATTTCGCCGGTCAGTTTACGGGCGATGAGGTGAGGGGAGCTATTGCCCTCTGGTTGCAGTGCGCCAAGGAAGATAACCTGTTTAACGTTGGATCCTCGCAAGGCATCGCGCAGGTTCTCCGCCGCCTGGCGTTCCTTTTCGATAAAATCATCGCCATCGCCCATGCCGTGGATCAGGTAGTAAACGGCATCGATCTGCCATAGCGCCGCCGTTAGCGTTTCTGGACGGTAGACATCCACGTAGCGGCAGCTTACATGTGGCCAGTTTTGCTCTTCCAACCATTCTATACGGCGTGCTGCGGCGGTGATTTCGTGGCCCTGTTCGGTCAACCGGGGGATCAGGTGTTGGCCAATATAACCGCTGGCTCCAAGAACCAGAATACGTTGGGAGGTCATTGCGCTGCCTTAGTTTATTGATGTTAATGTGAGCGTAGCTTTACCCGTCGTCTTTCAAGCTGTGGCTTGAAATCCATAGGGCATAGAATGACAAATTAGCGGGCTAAATGCACTTTTTGTATGGGTATCAGTAGTTGCATCTGCACGGAGGGCGGTTCACACTACGCGGCGATCAAGCAACGAGCCCATGCCCGATGAAAATCAATTCCCTGTGTTATTTGCTGCTGCTAATTGCCCTGGCTGGCAGCCTGTGTTTTCCCGCTCCGCTGTGGACGTGGTTGCTGTTGGTAAACTTGCTGACCTTACTGATCTACGGTGCCGATAAGCTGGCCGCCTGTAAAAGTTGGCAACGGGTTCCGGAAATCACCCTGCTGCTGTTCGGCGTGCTGGGCGGTTGGATAGGGGCCATTATCGGGCAACGACTGTTCCGCCATAAAACGCAGAAACAACCGTTCAAAACCTATTTTATTCTCAGCGTAGTGCTGAACCTGCTGCTGATACTGGCTGTGGGTTACTGGCTCTATGGCCGGATGGTGGTTTGAGTTATCGTAATGTGCACAATTAAACGGGCGCCGCATGCGCCGCCCGTTGTCCTCAATCTGCGTTAAGGTTTCTTCTCGCCGACTTCCACTGGAGCATATTCAACCGGCACCCACGCATAGCCTTTACCTTCGACGCGCACGTGGCCCAGGCCAGGGAAAGGTAAGTGCGCTCCGCCAACCCACAGTTTGTTTTCAGCCGCATCGGCAAACACTTTCTGCCGGGTAGCGATCGCCTGTTTGGAGTCCGTGTCAAAGTCCACTGCGACTTCAGGTTTGGCAAACTGCAAAGAGTGGCTGTGGACGATATCCCCCCACAACAGCAGTTTCTGGCCGCCGGAGCTGAACAGGTAAGAGGCATGCCCAGGCGTATGGCCCGGTGTCACTATCACTTCCAGCCCAGGAAGTAACTGCTCCCCAGGGCTGTACAATTTCAGCTTGCCCTGTTCGGCATAAGGGGCCACGGCGTCTTGGGCCATCTTGAACATCGGCTGCGCGTCCTTCGGGGCTTTGGACGCCATCTCTTTACTCAGCCAATAATCCCCATCGGCCTTGGAGGCATAGACGGTAGCGTTAGGGAAGGCGGCCTTGCCCTGATCGGTGATGCCACAAGCGTGATCGGGGTGCAGATGCGTCAGCAATATCATATCCACCTGCTCTGGCTGATAACCTGCCGCGCGCAGGTTGTTCTTGATAGCACCCAACGTCGGCCCAAAACACTGCGAGGTACCGGCATCAACCAGAACCAGATGCGTACCGGTATTCACCAGAAACGCGTTAACTGCCGTCTGTATGCCTGACTTGCTGTCGGTAAACATGCGGGCGAACAACTTTTGCATATCCGGCTCGCTGACCCCATGGAACAGCTTGGCGTCCAGTTTGACGTAACCGTCGTATAGCGCCGTCACTTCCAGATTCCCCAACATCATGCGGTAATAGCCGGGAGCCTGCGTTTGCTGTTGGGCCGGCGCCGGGGCGGCGCTAGCTGGCAAGGTAAACATCATTCCACTGCTAACGAGGGTGAGAGCTAATAACGTCTGGCGAAATTTATGACTCATAGATGATATCCCTTCAGGTATTGGAACTAGGCTGATATAGCGGGTTTGGCGAGAACCGGGAAGCGGTGCCTCCCGGTGTTATTGCAAAAAAGTTAGGCGTGCTGCTGCAAGAATTCCCGCCACAGATCGACTACTTTTTGCAGATCCTGGCGGCTAACGTTGAGATGCGTCAGGATACGGGTCAACGGCCCGGCACTGATCAACACGCCACGTTCACGCATCCAGGGGCCGAGTTTAGCCGCCAGCTCAGGGGATTGGCGCAGGTACAGCACGTTGGTTTGTGCGCCCGGTTCGGCAATATCCACGCCAATGTCACGCAACTGCTGTTCGAGCCATTTGGCGTTGTCATGATCTTCTTTCAACCGCTCGACGTTGTGCTCCAGCGCATAGAGCCCCGCCGCCGCCAGAATGCCGGCCTGGCGCATACCACCACCGGTCATCTTGCGCCAGCGGTTGGCACGTTGAATAAACGCTTCGCTACCGCATAACAGCGAGCCAACCGGTGCACCCAGGCCTTTCGACAGGCAAATGGTGAAGGTGTCGCAATACTGGGCAAGGGTTTTCAGCGGCACGTTAAGTGCCACCGCTGCGTTGAAAATGCGCGCGCCGTCAATGTGCAGAGCCAGTTGGTGCTCACGAGTGAACTGCCAGGCCTGTTGCAGATATTCCAGCGGCAGCACGCGGCCGCTGATGGTGTTTTCCAGGCTCAGCAGACGAGTCTTGGCGAAGTGAATATCATCAGGCTTGATGGCGGCGGCGACTTTATCTAACGGCAGCGTGCCATCGGGATTGGCTTCGATCGGCTGGGGCTGGATGCTGCCTAGCACGGCGGCACCACCGGCTTCATATTTGTAATTATGCGCCTGCTGGCCAACGATATATTCCTCACCACGCTGGCAATGGCTCAGCAGGGCTACCAGGTTGGCCTGGGTGCCGGTAGGCAGGAATAATGCCGCCTCTTTGCCTGAGAGCCTGACCGCTTCGGCCTGGAGGGCGTTGACGGTGGGATCGTCGCCATACACGTCGTCGCCGACGTCAGCCTGCGCCATGGCGGTGCGCATCTCTGCGCTAGGTTGGGTAACGGTGTCACTGCGTAAATCGATAAGCATACGGGTCCTTGGTAGCCGATGAGGAAGTGGCTTTCATCATAACCGGATTAGCGCGGGGCAAAAGCGGAAAATGCAGGGGACAACCAACTTCATTGTCCCCAGAAGCGATTAACGTAGCCAGTTGGTTTTGGCCAGTTCGACAACCTCATCACCCCGGCCATTGATGATGGCGCGCAGCATATACAGGCTGAACCCTTTAGCCTGTTCGAATTTGATCTGCGGCGGCATCGCCAACTCTTGTTTGGCCGTGACCACGTCGAGCAGGGCCGGGCCGGGATGAGCAAGCATTTCCTGTAATGCCGCGTCCAGCTCGGAGGCCTTTTCTACCCGAATGCCTTTGATACCTGCCGCATTGGCGATGGCGGCAAAGTCTGGGTTGTGCAGATCGGTGCCATCGGTAAGGTAGCCACCGGCCTTCATCTCCATCGCCACAAAGCCCAGCACGCTGTTATTGAAAACCACCACCTTGACCGGCAGCTTCAACTGGGCCAGTGACAGAAAATCCCCCATCAGCATGGTAAAGCCACCGTCACCGCACATGGCGATCACCTGTTTATCCGGTTCGGTGGCCTGGGCACCAATCGCCTGCGGCATGGCGTTGGCCATTGAGCCATGGTTGAACGAACCGAGCAGGCGGCGTTTGCCGTTCATTTTCAAATACCGAGCTGCCCACACCGTCGGCGTGCCGACATCGCAGGTGAAGATGGCGTCATCCGTGGCTGAGTTGCTGATTTGCTGTGCCAGATATTGTGGGTGGATCGGCTGGTCATCGTTCGCAGTAGCCAACCCGTCGAGATCTTTACGCGCTTCCCGGTAATGCTCCAGCGCCTTATCCAGGAACTTGCGGTCGCTCTTGGCTTGCAGCTGTGGCAGCAAGGCGCTGAGCGTCGTTTTGATATCGCCCATTAGCGCCATATTGACCGGGCAATGGGCACCGATGCTGCCGGGGTTGATATCGATCTGAATGATATTGGCATGGGTAGGATAAAACGCCCGATAAGGGAACTGAGTGCCTAGCAGCACCAGGGTATCCGCGTTCATCATGGCGTGGTAGCCGGAGGAGAAACCGATCAGCCCGGTCATGCCGACGCTGTAAGGGTTATCCCATTCGATATGCTCTTTACCGCGTAGGGCGTGCACAATCGGGGCTTGCAGCAGTTCGGCCAGTTTGACGACTTCGTCATGCGATCCGGCGCAGCCGCTGCCGCACATCAGGGTGATGTTTTTGGCGCTGTTCAGCGTTTCTGCCAGTTTCTGCAGCTCGCTCATCGGTGGCTGCATCAATGGGTGCGCAGGCGTATGCCACACCATGCTGGCATCTTCTGGGGCCATTTGCAGTGCGACATCCCCTGGCAGCACAATCACCGAGACGCCACGGTTGAGGATCGCTTTACGCATGGCAATCTCGAGTACTCGCGGCAACTGCTCAGGATTGGACACCAGCTCGCAGTAATGGCTGCATTCGCGGAACAGCTCTTGCGGGTGCGTCTCCTGGAAGTAGCCGCTGCCGATCTCGCTGGAAGGAATATGGGCGGCGATAGCCAGCACTGGGACGTGATTGCGGTGGCAATCGAACAGGCCGTTGATCAGGTGCAGGTTGCCGGGGCCGCAGGAGCCTGCGCAGACCGCCAATTGGCCGGTGAGCTGCGCTTCGGCACCGGCAGCAAAGGCGGCGACTTCCTCGTGGCGGGTGCCCATCCAGGCGATGGTTCCCATCCGATGCAGGCTGTCACTCAGGCCGTTGAGCGAATCGCCGGTAACGCCCCAGATCCGTTTTACACCTGCCTGTTCCAGCGTTTTGGCGATCAGCGTGGCTACTGTTTGCTTCATCGTTCCTCCAGTCATTATCCAAAATGAGGGGTACTCGCCCGGTTAGAGGCAAACAGAAAGTGTAGAAGGGCATTAGGGGATACGCTTATCGATATGTGCCCCATCGGGAAGATGGGGCAAAGCTTCAGGCGAGGGTGACGTCACTTTGTAGCTGGCAACTACAGGCCAGCACGTAACCCTGTTCGATTTCCGCAGGGGTTAACGTCATGGTGCTGGTGGTGGTGTATTGGCCATCGATAATACGGGTTTTACACGAGCCGCAAACGCCAGCACGGCAGGCGGCATTGACCGGTAACTTATGGGCTTCTAAAGCGGCGAGCAAGGTGCTGCCGACCGGCACGCGGAATTCACGCAGTGGCTGACCGATGCGCAATGTTAACTGTTCGCTTTTCCCATCATCCAACTCTGCCGAGGTGTGGAACTGTTCCTGATGGAATTTGGCAGCGGGTACGCCGAGCCCCAGGCAAAGCTGCTCAACCTGTTGCATGTAAGGGGCCGGGCCGCAGGTCATCACGGTACGTGAGGCGATATCCGGCGCGGCCTGTTGCAACACTTGCTCATTGATGCGGCCAGACAGGAAACCGGGCTGCGCATCCTGCTCTGCCATCAAGGTCAGTTGCAATTGTGGATGGCCGGAGCATAACCGTTGCCACTGTTCGGCAAAAATGACATCGGCAGGGGTGCGGACGTTAAAGATCACTCGGATATCGCATTGCGGTTTGTTCACCACCAACCAGCGGCACATAGACATGATCGGTGTGACGCCACAGCCGGCAGCCAGCATCAGGTAGCTATCGCTGGGGTGTTGCACGCAGCTGAATTCTCCCTGGGCGTCTGATAACCAAAGTGTTTGGCCAGGTTTGACCTCTTGCGTCAGCCAGCGTGAGCCGAGGCCATCCGCCAGGCAACGCACGCTGATGCTGATAAAAGGACTCAGGCCGGGTGAAGAGGAGAGGGTATAGGCGCGCAGCGTATCTTCACTGTCGCGAATGCTGACCAATGCAAACTGACCGGGCTGATAAGGATAAAAGTCGTTATTGATCAGGTTCAGCGTCCAGACGTCGGCGGTTTCCTGTTGCAGGGAGTGCACCTGCATCGGGTTGGGGCAAAGTGGGCTGGGTTGGCTCATAGGGCACCTCAAAACAAACGGGGCCGCCGCGATGGGCAGCCCCGGAACAACGGCCTTAGCCGAGAAGGGTTTGCATATCCTGCTCTACGGTGGTGACCGAACGCAGGCCGAATTTTTCATTCAGCACCGCCAACAGATTGTCGGTCAGGAACGCCGGGGCGCTTGGGCCGGTGACGATATTTTTCACCCCTAGCGACAGCAGCGTCAGCAGAATGACGATCGCTTTCTGCTCGAACCAAGACAGCACCAGGCTGAGCGGCAGATCGTTGACCGTGCCACCGACTTTCTCGGCGAGTTTGACTGCCAGCATTACGGCGGAATAGGCATCGTTACATTGGCCGACGTCCAGCAGGCGCGGTAGCCCTTCCAGCGTGCCGAAGTCCAGCTTGTTGAAGCGGTATTTACCGCACCCCAGCGTCATGATCAGGCAATCTTGCGGCACGCTGCGGGCAAAATCGGTGAAGTAGCTGCGTTCGTCACGGCTGCCGTCACAACCACCTACCAGAAATACGTGGCGCAGTTTTTTCTGTACTACCAGATCAACCACGGTATCGGCAGCGCTGAGCAGTACCTGGCGGCCAAAACCGACGGTGATCAGTTGTTCGATTTCGCTGTAAGGGAAGCCAGCCAACTGCTGGGCTTGAGCGATCACGGTGCTGAAATCATCCCCTTCCAGATGGTTGACACCAGGCCAGCCAACGATGCTGCGCGTCCAGATGCGATCGCCATAGTTGCCGACGTTCGGATCGATAATGCAGTTGGAGGTCATGACGATCGAACCCGGGAATTTGGCAAATTCGGTCTGCTGATTTTGCCAGCCGCTACCGTAGTTACCCACCAGGTGTGGGAATTTTTTCAGCTCTGGATAGCCATGGGCCGGTAACATTTCGCCGTGGGTATACACGTTGATGCCGGTGCCTGCTGTTTGTTCCAGCAGCAAGCGCAGATCTTTCAGGTCGTGTCCGGAGATCAGGATCGCCTTGCCCGCCACCGGGCGCACGTTGACCGTGGTCGGCTGTGGGTCGCCAAAGGCACTGGTTTCGCCGCGATCCAGAATAGCCATCACGCTGAAGTTCATTTTACCGATGGCCATCGAGTTGTTCAGCAGGGTCTCCAAATCGCTCGGTTGGGTGCCCAGCCAGGCCATAAAGGCGTGGTAATCAGCATAGATCTGGTTGTCGAACTGGCCCAGCACATGGGCATGTTCCATATAGGCGGCGGCCCCTTTCAGGCCATACAGGCACAGCATCCGCAGGCCGTGGATATCGTCGCCTACCTCGGCTTTATCTTTATTGAGGGCAAACTGCGCAGCCTGTTGCAACAGCGCAGGCATATCGTTGCCAGCCAGTTGCAGCTGGGCCAGTGGGTGATCGACCCGCACACTGGCGTCGAGCAGGCGGCAGCGAACCGCCAGCGAGTCACGCAGGGCAATGGTGTCACGTGCATAGCCGATAATGCGTTCGGAATCGAAGTTAACGTTGGTCAGCGTAGAGAAGAAGGCGCGTGGGGAGAAACTGTCGACATCATGATCGATAATGCCCAACGCGCGCGCCTGCAAGGCCCAGGCAGAGAGCCCTTGCAGCGCCGCTATCAACAGATCCTGCAGGTCGGAGGTTTCTGCCGTTTTGCCGCACATCCCTTGAGCGTAAGAGCAGCCGTTACCTGCCGGTGTCCGGATGGTTTGTTCACATTGCACACAGAACATAATCGCTTCCTTTTTTAAAGTTGCATTTATAATGCTTGTTTTGAAGCATAGATCGATGACGCAACCTTAAAAAGGCTTTTGTGATAGAACTTTAACAAAGTTTGATTTAGAACAAGTTGGCGTGCGGATGGGAATTATTACGCTTTGATCAGCAGGCGCGGCGAGCCGCGCCCGTGGGCGTCAGGAGAACAGGGCGATTAATACCGGAGCCAACAGGCTCAGCAAGAATCCGTGCACGATGGCGGGAGGCACCATTTCTATCCCGCCGCTGCGTTGCAAAACCGGTAGTGTGAAATCCATCGAAGTGGCACCACATAAACCCAATGCAGAGGAGCGGCTACGACGCACCAGCGTAGGGAGCAGCATTATTGCCACCAGCTCGCGAGCCAGATCGTTGAAGAAGGCGGCGCTGCCCATCACTGGGCCATAGGCGTCGGTGATCAGGATGCCGGAAAGGGAGTACCAGCCAAACCCCGAAGCCATCGCCAAACCGGCTTTCAGCGGCAACCCCAGTAGCAGCGCTGCCACTGCACCACCCGCCAGCGAACTGAGTGCCACCACCACGGCGACCATCATGCCACGGCGATTGAGGGCAATCTGGCGCAGCGTCATCCCACTGTTGCGTAGCTGTGCGCCTACCAGAAGCAGCAGAAACAGCAGGGCGTATTCACTGCCTTGGCCAGCAAATTGCAGCCAGTGCCACTGGGTGAGGCCCAAGGCAAAACCACCCACAACCACTCCACAGAGCTTCAGGGACTCCAATGCCATATGCAGGCGCGAGGGCAACGTTTCTTGCTTGTGAGTACTGTGCCAGGGGCGGCGGCGTTCAAACAAAGATAACCACAGGAGATTGGCGCAGAAAATGCACAGAAAAAATACCAGGGTGTACTGAAAGATCAGCATCAGGTTGCTGCTGAGGTTTTCCAGGAATGCCAGGCTGATCCCCATAATGAACAGGATCACATACACCATCCAGCTCAGCAGGCGGTTAATGGCCCGGATCAGGGTGACGCTACGCAAGGGGACAAGATAACCGACGATCAGCGGTATCAGTATAATCAGCAGTCCTGAATACATGTGAAACTAGCGTCCTTTAAGTTGGAATAATACGGCAAACCTAACACGCTAACCAAAATGGCCTAAGGAGTAAAGTGGCGTATTTACGTGGTTTGCAGCACGCTGTGGCAATGTCTGCTTGACCTGTAATGGCTTTATTGCTCATCCTCAAGGTATCAGGCGAATAAAGGAGTCAGCAGATGTACCTGGAGCGTGTTGAGATTGTAGGATTTCGCGGTATCAACCGGCTTTCATTGACGCTGGATGATAATACCGTGCTACTGGGGGAAAATGCCTGGGGCAAGTCCAGCCTGCTGGACGCCATGACCTTTTTGCTGGCCCCCGAACAGACGCTGTACCGCTTTGAAGCCAAAGATTTCTACTTCCCACCTGGCGACGAAGCGGCCAAAGATCGTCATTTGCAGATTATCTTTACCTTTTGTGAAAAGGATACCGGCCATGCGCATCTGCCGCGCTATCGCCATCTTTCACCTCTGTGGTCGAAGGGGGAAGATAGCCTGAGCCGCATTCACTACTGCTGCGAAGGGGAATTAGACGATGATGGCACGGTATGCACCTGGCGGCGTTTTCTTGATGCCGATGGCAACGCCTTGCACCTGCACCATATCGATCAACTGGTACACGCCCTGATCCGTATTCATCCGGTGCTGCGGCTGCGTGATGCGCGCTTTATCCGCCGCCTGCGGCCCAGTTCACTCAGCGATCGCCTCCCTGCCGATAACGAAGCCTTGGCACAGCAGTTGGATCAACTGACGCGTGAACTGGTGCGCAACCCGCAAAAGCTGACCAATGCCGAACTACGGCAGGGGCTGGCGGCGATGCAGCAGTTGCTGGAACACTATTTTGCCGAGCAAGGTTCGCAGATTGCCGGGCCACGCCGCCATCGTCAGCCGCCGGAACAACAGGCGTGGCGTTCGTTGGACAGCATCAACCGCATGATTGCCGAGCCTAACAGCCGCAGCATGCGACTGATCCTGCTGGGGATGTTCTCTACGCTGCTGCAGGCCAAGGGCAACGTAAAACTCGATCCCCATGCCCGGCCATTATTGCTGGTAGAAGACCCGGAAACGCGCCTGCATCCCATCATGCTGTCGGTAGCCTGGGGGTTGCTCAACCAGATGCCGTTGCAGCGTATTACCACCACCAACTCCAGCGAACTGGTGTCGCTGGTGCCAGTGGAGCATATTTGCCGCCTGGTGCGCGAATCGGCCCGGGTTGCCACCTATCGCCTTGGGCCAAAGGGGCTAAGTGCGGAGGATGGGCGGCGCATTGCGTTCCATATCCGCTTTAACCGGCCCGCCTCGCTGTTTGCCCGTTGCTGGCTGCTGGTGGAGGGGGAAACCGAGGTCTGGCTGCTTAACGAACTGGCGCGCCAGTGTGGCTATCGTTTCGAGTCCGAAGGCGTGAGGGTGATCGAGTTTGCCCAATGTGGGCTGAAACCCTTGCTGAAGTTTGCCCGGCGCATGGGCATTCAATGGCACGCCCTGGTAGATGGTGACGAAGCGGGGAAGAAATATGCCAATGCCGTACGCAGCATGCTGGATAATCACGAAGATAACGAGCGCGATCGTTTGACCGTGCTTCCTGCGCCGGATATGGAGCATTTCATGTATCGGGAGGGATTCAGCTCGGTCTATCACCGGGTGGCTTCGGTACCGCTAAAGGTACAGATGCCGGTGCGTAAGGTGATCATCAAAGCGGTGCATCACACTTCAAAACCCGATCTGGCGATTGAGGTGGCCATGCAGGCCGGGGCGTGGGGCACCGACTCGGTGCCACCGTTGTTGAAGAAAATGTTCTCCCGCGTGATATGGCTGGCGCGGGGCCGGGCGGATTAAGAAAAGTGTTTGCTGATCCCCTGTTGGAGCTCATCCAGTAACTGGTAACGGCGGCGATATTCCGCGCGTTTTTTGCTGGCGATGGTTTCCATCGGCTTGCGGCCAATGTGCTCGGGTAACAGGAAATAGCCGTTATCGAGTTGCTTGCCGCCCATGGAAAGCCAGAACTGATCGTAATCAGCATGCAGCTGACTTTTCTTTTTGTGGTGGTAGCGCCAGTTTTGGTAAATATGGGTGGTGTTGCCTACCGCGATCAACTGCCGGATACCCAACTGTTGGGCCAGGTGGCAAATGCCTTCCAACACCAGGCGTTTTGGAAACAGGCCGTGGCAGGCTTTGGTCGTATTCTGGATCTCAGCGTGCGGCACCGTGGAATTGGCGCCTTGCATACCGCCGATAAATAACGTGGGTTGTTGCTGGTAAATCATCAAGGTGAAGGTCATTTCAGCCAGCATGATCCCTTGGCTATTACGCAACAGTAGGGTCGTTTCACCCTCTTTATTCAAATGGTCCAGAGAGGCCAGTTGCAGGCAGATGTGCTCACCATTTTTGTCCTGTGCGCAGCTCAAGGTAAAGGGATGGCTCCCCAGTTGGCCGAGGTGCATCTTCAGCGGCATGCGTTGGGCGAGCAGATCGTAGTGATCGCGCAGGGCAAACAGACGGTCGATGCGGCTCATGTTATTCGCCAGATAGGGGCGATGCAGCTTGCAGGGCAGATTGGGCTGCGCGCTTAAAATCTCATCCAGCAGCGGGTTGGCGGCCAGCGTATTGAGCAGGCTACGAGTCGTGGGCCAGCAGAGTAGCGAACGGCCAAGAAACTTAAGGCGGAATGACGTTTTTTTCCAGGCATTGCTGGGCACTTTCTCGCCGTTGATCAGTGCCGTCATCAGTTGGCTGGCCGGTTCGGCCGATATGAGTGGATAGCTGAGCTGAGACATGATGAAATCCTGGTTTGTGTCTAAATGACTATTTCATCAAGGCTTCACTAAACAGGAGTTCAATACGGCATGGCAAAATTGCATTGCTCGAAATACGTTGAGCCTGGGTTTAGTTATCGGAAACGCAACATGCTAATTTACTTGGGTTGCCATGGTTGGCAGCCTGAGAATGACAGGAAATAGGTAGGAACAAACATTGACGTGGTTATTCAAAAGTAAGAAACGCGGGTTGCTGGTGTGCGCCGTTCTGGTGGTGCTTGCCGCTGTGGCTTATTGGCACTTTAGCCATCCGGCCCCGGTGGAGTTTAAAACCGTCAAGGTCGTTAAACGCGATCTTGAGCAAAGCGTATTGGCAACCGGCCAACTGGACGCGGTGCGTAAGGTTGATGTGGGGGCTCAGGTCAGCGGACAGTTGGAGAGCCTGAAGGTCGAGATTGGCGATAAAGTGCAAAAAGGCCAACTGCTCGGCATTATCGATCCTCAGCAGGCACAAAACAGCATTCGGGAAGGCGAAGCCACGCTGCAGCAACTGCAAGCCCAGCTGCAACAGGCTTTGGCGGAGCAGCAACTGGCGGAGGTCACCTTGCAGCGTAACCGCGAACTGGCCAAGGTGCAGGCAGTATCGCGCCAGGATCTGGACCAATTCGCCACCAATCTGGCGGTGAAAAAGGCGCAGGTTGCGACCACTCGGGCGGAGATCGCCAAAAATCAGGCCAGCCTGGATACCGCCAAGATCAACCTTGCCTACACCCGTATCGAAGCGCCGATGGACGGCGATGTGGTACAGATCACCACCTTGCAGGGCCAGACGGTGATCGCCGCGCAGCAAGCGCCCAACATTCTGACGTTGGCAGACATGAGTACCATGCTGGTGAAGGCCCAGGTTTCCGAGGCGGACGTGATCCACCTCAAGCCGGGGTTGAAAGCCTGGTTTACCGTGCTGGGGGATCCGAGCAAACGTTTTGACGGCGCGCTGAAAGACATTCAGCCCACGCCAGAGAAGGTTAACAACGCCATTTTCTATTATGCGCGTTTCGAAGTGCCAAACCCACAGGGCTTGCTGCGTCTGCAAATGACCGCGCAGGTGCATATTCAGCTGGCTGGCGTCAGCGATGCGCTGGTGGTCCCGCTGGCGGCATTGGGGGATCAGATCGCCGATAACCGTTACCACATTTCGGTGCTGAAACAGGGCAAGGAAGAGAAGCGTGAAGTCACGATCGGCATTCGCAACAATGTGGATGTGCAGATTGTCAGCGGGTTGCAGGCCGGTGAAGAAGTGATTGTCAGCCGCGGCGGCGCGGAGGCCAGCTGATGACGGCACTGTTAGAACTGAGTGATATCCGGCGCAGCTACCTCTCCGGCGATCAGACCATAGACGTGCTGAAAAATGTCAGTCTGCGCATTGATGCCGGTGAGATGGTGGCGATTATGGGGGCTTCCGGCTCCGGTAAATCGACGCTGATGAACATTCTCGGCTGCCTGGACAAGCCCAGCGCCGGGACTTACCGCGTGGCCGGGCAGGATGTGGCAACGCTTGATGGTGATGCGCTGGCCCAACTGCGGCGCGAGCATTTTGGCTTTATCTTCCAGCGCTATCATCTGCTACCCCATCTGAGTGCGGCGCATAACGTGGAGGTGCCTGCGGTTTATGCCGGGCTGGGCAAGGCAGCACGGCGCGAGAGGGCGGCGGCTTTGTTGCAACGTCTGGGGCTGGGGGAACGTATCACCTACCGGCCAAGCCAGCTTTCGGGGGGGCAGCAGCAGCGTGTCAGTATTGCGCGGGCTTTGATGAACGGTGGCCAGGTGATCCTGGCGGATGAACCGACCGGTGCGCTCGACAGCCATTCCGGTGAAGAGGTGATGACGATCCTCAAGCAACTGCGCGAGCAGGGGCACACCGTGATTATCGTCACGCACGATCCGGCGGTAGCACAACAGGCAGAGCGGATTATCGAAATCCGGGACGGTGAAATCATCGCCGACTCTCGGCCACAGGCGCAGGGTAACCCGCAGGCCAAAATGCTGGATATGGCTACGCCAGCGCCTTCCTGGCAGCAGGTAGCGGGTCGTTTCCGTGAGGCGTTGGTGATGGCTTGGCGTGCTATGGCAGCCAACAAGATGCGCACGGCGTTAACCATGTTGGGGATCATCATCGGCATTGCCTCGGTGGTCTCGATTCTGGTGATCGGCGACGCGGCCAAGCAGATGATCCTGGCAGACATCAAATCCATCGGCACCAACACCGTGGACATCTATCCCGGCAAAGACTTTGGTGATGACGATCCCAACTTCCGCCAGGCGTTGAAGTATGGCGATCTAAGCGCGTTGCGTGAGCAGCCTTATGTCAGTGCGCTTTCGCCGAATATCAGCAGCAGCATGCGGCTGCGGTTTGGTAATATTGATGTGGCCGCCAACGTCGCGGGCGTCGGTGAACAATATTTTCGAGTTTACGGCATGGCGCTTTCTCAGGGGGTAGGTATCGATGCCCTACAGGTGCAATCCCAGGCGCAGGTGGTGGTGATCGACGCCAATACCCAGCGGCGGCTGTTCCCGCATAAAAAAAACGTGGTGGGAGAGGTGATCCTGATTGGCAATATGCCAGCCACGGTGGTCGGTGTGGCCAAGGAAAAGCAGTCGATGTTCGGCAGCAGCAAGGCGCTGAGCGTGTGGGTGCCCTATAGCACGATGGCCAATCGCCTGATGGGCAACGACTATTTTGACTCGATCACCGTGCGTATCCGTGAAGGCTATAACAGCCAGGAAGCGGAACAGCAGTTGACGCGGTTGCTGACGTTGCGCCACGGCAAGAAAGACTTCTTCACCTACAACATGGACAGCCTGGTGCAAACCGCGGAGAAAACCACCCGTACGCTGCAACTGTTCCTGACCCTGGTGGCGGTGATTTCGCTGGTGGTTGGCGGGATTGGGGTGATGAATATCATGCTGGTCTCGGTAACGGAAAGAACGCGTGAAATCGGCATTCGCATGGCGGTGGGGGCGCGCTCTGGCGATGTCCTGCAACAGTTCCTGATCGAGGCGGTGCTGGTCTGCCTGGTGGGGGGCGCGTTGGGGATAGCGCTGTCGTTCGCGATTGGCCTGTTGGTGCAATTGGCGATGCCGGGCTGGCAGATCAGCTTCCCGCCGGTGGCCTTGCTGAGTGCGTTCTTGTGTTCCACCGGTATTGGCGTGGTGTTCGGCTATCTGCCAGCACGTAGCGCTGCGCGGTTGAATCCGATTGACGCCTTGGCGCGTGAGTAACAGCAAAAATAAAATGCCAGTCGTACGGCGGCTGGCATTTTGAGTTGGTAGTGCAGAAGTGGCTGAAGGGGCGCGTTTAGGCCATTGCCTCGCTTTCCAGCGGCATAATCAGGCTCGCGTGGTTCCCTTTCGGCCCTTGATGTACGTCGAACCTGACCTGCTGGCCCGCTTTCAACGTTCGGTAGCCATCCATTTTAATTGTTGAATAATGCGCGAAGATATCTTCACCGCCGCCTTCCGGGCAGATAAAGCCGAACCCTTTGGCGTTATTGAACCATTTAACAGTACCCGTCTCCATGCTGCTACATCCCTCGCAATGCTATTTTTAAAATGAGATGAATAACTGATCCAGGTGAGTTCCAACTGGTCAAAAGACCAACAACTCACAAAATTACACTCTAGAGCAAATGATCAACACGTCAAGGGATCGGCCAATGCCCGTGCCGGGCAGTTCACTAAAGTTTGAAGTAGTTAACGCTATTGATATGGTTTGGTAACAAATTGTGGCTGCGATAGGGGCGATTAATCGCGTTGTGCTGCGGCACGTTAACCGCGAAGATGGTAAAATAGTCTTGATACTCCCGTTTGAATAACCCGAACATGGCCCCATATACTGAGGCATGGCAGAGAAGATGAGCAGCAATGGGCAATAGCAACGATTGGCTAAATATTGAACACTTGGCCGAAGAAAAACAAATCGATGCGGTAAAACCGCCGTCAATGTATAAAGTTATACTTAACAACGACGATTACACACCGATGGAATTTGTGATTGACGTTCTGCAAAAGTTCTTTTCTTATGATATTGAACGTGCAACGCAACTGATGCTCACGGTCCACTATCAAGGCAAGGCGATCTGCGGTGTTTTCACCGCTGAGGTTGCGGAAACCAAGGTGGTCCATGTGAACCGTTACGCAAGGGAGAATGAGCATCCGTTGCTCTGTACGCTGGAAAAAGCCTGAAAAGGCAATCTATTGGGGAGGTGCCTATGCTCAATCAAGAATTGGAACTCAGTCTCAACATGGCTTTCGCCAGAGCGCGCGAGCACAGACATGAGTTTATGACCGTGGAGCACCTGTTGCTGGCGTTACTCAGCAACCCTGCCGCGCGCGAAGCGCTCGAGGCTTGTACGGTGGATCTGGCCGCGTTACGCCAGGAGCTGGAAGCCTTTATCGAACAAACCACACCAACGCTGCCCACCAGCGAAGAGGAGCGCGACACCCAGCCGACGCTCAGCTTCCAGCGTGTACTGCAGCGTGCGGTATTCCACGTGCAGTCCTCCGGCCGGAGCGAAGTGAGCGGTGCCAACGTGTTGGTGGCGATCTTCAGCGAACAGGAGTCCCAGGCGGCATACCTGCTGCGTAAACACGACGTCAGCCGTCTGGACGTGGTGAACTTCATTTCACATGGTACACGTAAAGATGAGCCGGGCCAGGCACCTAATGCGGAAAACCCGGTAAACGAAGAGCAGCCTGGAGGGGAAGACCGTATGGAAAACTTCACCACCAACCTCAACCAACTGGCCCGCGTCGGCGGTATCGATCCGCTGATTGGCCGTGACCGTGAACTGGAGCGCGCCATTCAGGTGCTGTGCCGCCGCCGTAAAAACAACCCGCTGCTGGTGGGGGAATCCGGCGTAGGTAAAACCGCCATTGCCGAAGGGCTGGCGTGGAGGATCGTGCAGGGCGACGTGCCAGAGGTGATGGCAGACTGCACGCTCTACTCGCTGGACATCGGCTCATTGCTGGCAGGCACCAAATACCGTGGCGACTTTGAGAAGCGCTTCAAGGCGCTGCTCAAACAGCTGGAGCAGGATAAGAACAGCATTCTGTTTATCGACGAAATTCACACCATCATCGGTGCCGGTGCGGCTTCCGGTGGGCAAGTGGATGCCGCCAACCTGATCAAACCGCTGCTGTCGAGCGGCAAGATCCGGGTGATTGGCTCCACCACCTATCAGGAGTTCAGCAATATTTTCGAAAAGGACCGTGCGCTGGCGCGTCGCTTCCAGAAAATAGACATTACCGAGCCGACGCCGGAAGAGACCATTCAGATCATCAACGGTCTGAAAACCAAGTACGAAGCGCACCATGACGTGCGTTACACCGCTAAAGCGGTACGTGCTGCGGTAGAACTGTCGGTGAAATACATCAACGACCGTCATCTGCCGGACAAGGCGATCGATGTGATCGATGAGGCTGGTGCGCGTAGCCGGTTGCTGCCGGTGAACAAGCGTAAGAAAACGGTCAACGTGGCGGATATCGAATCCGTGGTTGCACGTATTGCGCGTATCCCGGAAAAAACCGTCTCCGCCAGCGATCGCGACGTGCTGAGAAGCCTGAGCGACCGCCTGAAAATGCTGGTGTTTGGCCAGGATCCGGCCATTGAGGCGCTGACCGAAGCGATCAAGATGAGCCGTGCCGGTCTGGGCCAGGATCGCAAGCCGGTGGGTTCCTTCCTGTTCGCCGGGCCGACCGGGGTAGGGAAAACCGAGGTTACCGTGCAGCTGGCGAAGGCGCTGGATATCGAATTGCTGCGGTTTGATATGTCCGAATATATGGAACGTCATACCGTCAGCCGTCTGATTGGTGCTCCTCCGGGCTACGTCGGTTACGATCAGGGCGGCCTGCTGACCGATGCGGTGATCAAACATCCGCACGCGGTGGTACTGCTGGATGAAATCGAGAAAGCGCACCCGGACGTGTTCAACCTGCTGTTGCAGGTGATGGACAACGGGACGCTGACCGATAACAACGGCCGTAAAGCAGACTTCCGTAACGTGATCCTGGTGATGACCACCAACGCCGGGGTACGTGAAACCGAACGCAAATCGATTGGCCTGATCGAACAGGACAACAGCATCGATGCGATGGACGAGATCAAGAAGGTGTTTACGCCAGAATTCCGTAACCGTCTGGACAACGTCATCTGGTTCAACCATCTGTCTCCTGCGGTGATCCAGCAGGTGGTCGACAAGTTTATCGTCGAACTGCAGGCACAGCTGGATGCGAAGGGCGTGTCGATGGAAGTGAGCGACGAAGCGCGTGACTGGCTGTCGGTGAAAGGCTATGACCGTGCGATGGGCGCTCGTCCAATGGCGCGTGTGATGCAGGAAAGCCTGAAAAAACCGCTGGCCAACGAACTGCTGTTTGGTTCTCTGGTTGACGGCGGCTCGGTGAAAGTCGAGCTGGACGCAGACAAGAAACAGCTGACTTACCACTTCCTCAGTGCCCAGAAGCGTAAAGCGGATGAAGGTGCGGTGCACTAAGCGGTAGGCAGGTAACGAAAAAGCGATGCCTTGGCATCGCTTTTTTTATACGTGAATTTCACGGACTACGAAATTGGACCAGGTCGGGGCGAACATGTTCGCCTCCAACAAAATGAGTGAGCCCTCTCAGTTTACCTGCGCCAACACAACTCGGTGGAGAACGTTGCTGCGGGGGTAAACGGAAAGGGCTCTTTTGAGGGATCACATCCTCGGTGTCGCCAGTGGCTGGCGACGGGTGAGCCGATTAACGGCTACGGAAGACAATGCGGCCTTTGCTCAGGTCGTACGGGGTCAGCTCTACAGTGACTTTGTCACCCGTCAGGATGCGGATATAGTTTTTGCGCATTTTACCGGAGATATGAGCGGTAACCACGTGCCCGTTTTCCAATTCAACACGGAACATGGTGTTCGGCAGCGTATCAAGAACGGTGCCCTGCATTTCAATATTGTCTTCTTTGGCCATCGAATCCTCTAGGTGTAACTACCTTAGTTTTTAACCGGCAAGATAATGCCGAAAAACCCACATTATGTAAAGGAGTGTCGGTGAACAATGCACCGATTCCACAAAATTAGTCAGTTTGGGAGGGCAGTTCAACCAGCTGTGGGGGTATGACTTGCGCTGTCCAGCATTCCGGCGCTAACACCCTGCGCTGAAGGTTGCTCAACTGCTGCAAAAATTGGCGGCGGGGAATTTCTCTCGCTCCAAGCCGGGCAGTGTGAGCGTTAAGCACCTGACAGTCAACCAATTCTCCTCCATAACCGGCAAAATGGCGGCAAAACGCCCATAAAGCACACTTTGATGCGTTGGTGGTGCGGCTAAACATTGATTCACCGCAGAACAGCGCTCCCTGAGCGACACCGTACAGGCCGCCGACCAGCTCTTCCCCCTGCCACACCTCAATGGAATGGGCGTGCCCGAGGTGATGCAATTGTAAATAGGCTTGCTGTACCTCCTCGCCGATCCAGGTGCCTTCATCGGGCCGGTATGAGCATGCGGCGATCACGGCGGCAAAATCATGATTGAGAGTAATGCGGAACGGCGGGTTGCGCAGGAATCGCTTGAAGCTGCGGCTGACATGGAATTGCGCTGGGAACAGCACCGCCCGAGGGTCCGGTGACCACCAGAGGATGGCTTCCCCAGGCGAATACCAGGGGAAGATCCCGCGCTCATAGGCTGCCAGCAGCCGCGCAGGTGCCAAATCGCCACCGATGGCCAGCAGTCCGTTAGGATCGTGCAGGGCGGCCTCTGGTGAGGGAAACGCTACAGACTGCGATGACAGCTTAACAATGCGCATAAAACCTCTTAGCGTCGCCCACAGGCGGTTTTACAGCGATACATTACTGATACGTTGGCGGAATTGGGCGTAACGGCCAGGCTGGCGCATCAGCGCTGCGTGGCTACCTTGTTCCACAATACTGCCACCGTCCATCACGCAGATGCGATCGAAATGCTCCAGCCCATAGAGTCTGTGAGTCACCAGAATTAACGTCTTGCCGCGGCAATGCTGGCGCAACAGGGCCAGGATCTGCTGTTCGGTTTCTGCATCCAGCCCTTCAGTTGGTTCATCCAGCAGTAATAGCGGGGCTTGATGCAGCAGGGCGCGGGCAATGCCCAGACGGCGTTGCTCACCACCGGAAAGCTGGCGGCCACCTTCACCCAGCCAGGCGTTCAACCCCTCATTTTCCAGCAGCTTATCCAGACCGACTTGTTGCAGTGCGAGGTTTAAGTCCTCATCGCTGGCCGCAGGTGCGGCGATACGCAAGTTTTCACGCAGGGTACTGCTGAAGATATGTACCCGTTGGCTCACTACCGTAGTCATGGCGCGCAGCGTAGCTTCATCATAGCTAGCCAATGGTTGGTCGTTGAGCAGGATTTGGCCGCTGTCAGCATTCCAGGCGCGGGTCAGTAATTGCAATAGGGTCGATTTACCACAGCCGGTACGGCCCAACAGCGCGATGTGCTCACCAGCGGCGATGTTCAGCGTCACGTTGTTCAACACCGGCAGCGGCTGGTCGGGATAGGTGAAGGACACCTTGCTCAGTTGCAGCTCTGCGCCTGGCTGTGAGGCTGGACCGCTGGCAGGGAAGGTGACTTCCGGTTGCTGATCGATGATCTGCTTGACCCGGGTCGCCGAAGCGATCACTTGGCCCAGATGTTGGAACGCGGCGGCGACGGGCATCATGGCTTCAAAAGAGGCCAGGGCGGCAAAGGCAAACAAGGCAATCAGGGCCCCGGGTTGGGTATCGCCACCGATCCCCGCAGCGGCAAGCCACATCAATAGCGTCACGGTGAGGCCACTTGCCAGGATCATCAGCGCCTGAGCAATCCCCCCTAGCGAAGCCTGTTGCCACTGACGGCTTTGCCAACGCTGTTCGGTCGCGTTGAGCTTATGCCGGAAACCGTCCAGCGCGCCAAACACCACCAGTTCGGCCTGCCCCTGGAGCCATGCGGTCAGGTCGGTGCGGTACTGGCTGCGTAACAGGGTCAACTCTTCCCCAATAGGCTTACCTGCGCGATAGAAGATCGGCGGAACGGCCAGCAACAGCAATAACAAAATTCCGCCCAGCGTCAGGGCTAGTGGAACATCCAGCCAACTGAGGCCGAAGGTAACCACCACAATCACCACCGCAGCGCTGACCATCGGCGAAATAACGCGTAGGTAGAGGTGATCGAGCGTATCGACGTCGGCAACCAGGCGGTTGAGAAGCTCAGCCTGACGGAAGCGGGCAATACCACCCGGTGACAGCGGCAGGATCTTGCGGAAGGTAAAGACCCGCAGATGGGACAACACACGGAAAGTGGCGTCATGGCTGACGACCCGTTCTGCATAACGTCCGGCGGTACGGAAGATTGCCGCACCCCGTACGCCAGCGGCCGGTAGCATGTAGTTGAAGGTATACAATCCCGCCAGCCCGGCCAGAGAAGAGGCGGCCAGGAACCAGCCGGACAGCGCTAGCAGGCCGATACTGGCCAGCAGGGTGACGATAGCCAGCACGATACCCAGTAAAATCAGAAACGTGTGACGACGATACAACGCCAGGAATGGCAGCAAAACGCGCATGATTATAGCTCCCCGCTGCGGTGTGCAATCAGTTTGGCAAACAGACCGGGCTGGGTGCTGAGCGTGGCGTAGTTGCCCTGCTGCACGATTTTGCCGCTGTCCATCACCCAAATCTGGTCATAATCTTCGGTATCTTCCAACTGGTGCGTGACCAACAGCGTGGTCTGCTGATGAGAGGCTGCATTCAGCGCCTGCATCACCAAACGTTCGCTGTGGGCGTCCAGGCTGGCCGCAGGCTCATCCAGTAACAGCAAGCGGCGCGGGCTGAGCAGCGCTCGCGCTACGGCCACACGCTGAGCTTGCCCAACGGAAAGGCGGGCAGCACCGTCGCCCAGATCGGTTGCCAACCCTTTTGGCAGGTGGGGCAGGAATTCGCTGACGTAAGCCTGTTCGACGGCCTGCTGCAATTGGGCCTCGCTGGCCTGCGGGTAGCCGAGCAGAATATTGTCCCGTAACGTTTGGGCTGGCAGATGGGGGTTTTGCCCCACCCAACCCAGTTGCTGACGCCAGTTAACCGCAGCCAGCTCGCGCAGTTCGATGCCGTTGATCAGCAACGAGCCACGATAGGGCAGGAAGCCCAGTAGCAGATTCAACAACGAACTCTTCCCGGCACCGCTAAGCCCGACCAAAGCAATGCGCTGGTTGGCTGGCAAGGTAAAATCAAGCGGCCCTGCAAGCACTACCCCATTTGGCGAGAGGATTTCCAACTGCTGTGCCCGTATGGTCAGTGCTTCTTCGCTATTTAGCGTTTGAGAGCCATTGCCAACCTGCTCACCCTCGGCGGCCAGGAAGGTTTCCAGCGCTTCAGCAGCGCCCACAGCCTGAGCTTTGGCATGGTAAAAGGCGCCCAGATCGCGCAGCGGTTGGAAAAACTCCGGTGCCAGGATCAGCACCAGAAAACCGGCAAATAGCGTTACGCCCATGCCATAGCTGCCAAAGTTCAGTTCACCGAGGTAGGAGAAGCCAAAATAGACCGCCACCACGGCGATGGAAATCGAGGCGAAGAACTCAAGCACGGCGGAGGAGAGGAAGGCCAGACGCAGCACTTCCATAGTGCGCTGGCGGAAATCTTCTGAGGATTTGGCAATGTGATCGGTTTCAGCCTGGCCGCGATTAAACAGACGCAGAGTATCCAGGCCGCGCAGGCGATCGAGGAAATTGCCGCTGAGCCTTGCCAGCGCGACAAAGTTACGGCGGTTGGCATCGGCTGCCCCCATACCGACCAGCGCCATAAACAGCGGGATCAGCGGGGCGGTAGCCAGCAGGATAAACCCGGCCGCCCAGTTGATCGGGAAGACGGTGATCAGGATCAGCACCGGGATAAACACGGCCAGATACATTTGCGGCAGATAGCGGGAATAGTAATCCTGCATATCCTCAATTTGCTCAACGATGATGCTGGCCCAGCTCCCGGCGGGCTTGCCCTGGATCCAGGCGGGGCCAAGCTGTTGCAACTTATCCAGCACCTGCGCACGCATACGCTGGCGAATGACCTGCCCGCAGATGAAGCCGACCCGTTCGCGTAGCCAGCTCAAGAAGGCGCGCAAGGCAAAGGTGGCGGCCAACCAGATAAATGACGAAACCAGTTCGCCACGGGGCTGATGCTCAATAATCAGTGCATGGAGCAGTGAGGCCAACAGCCAGGCCTGGGCGACGATCAAAATGCCGCTTGCCAGGCCTAACAGCATGGATAAACGCAGCCAACGCTGCGCCAACGTACTCTGTGTTTTGAGCCAACGGGTTAACTGGTGCTGTCTGGTTTTTTTCATCAGGTAGTCTGCGTCGCCGATGCCTGTTGTAGCAGGCTTGGTTAACGTACTGTTAAAAAAGTGTTTGTCTCAGCGGGAAATAAGACAAGTGAACGCTAATGTTACCTCGTCACTCGGTAGACGTGAAATAAATATCCCTTTCATAACTTGGGCAACAGTCACGTTTTTAGCGCGGATGGGGTTGTTTTGAACTTTCAGGGGTGGTGGATAAAAATAAGGCGGCCCACAGGCCGCCTCGGTATCATTGCTGATGAGGGCTTACTTAACTTCGGCCTGCGCGATACCGTCGAGATAGCGTTCGGCATCCAGTGCGGCCATACAGCCCGTTCCGGCTGAAGTGATTGCCTGGCGGTAAATGTGATCCATGACGTCACCTGCGGCAAATACGCCTGGGATGGAAGTCTGGGTCGCGTTACCGTGAATGCCGGACTGCACCTTGATATAGCCGTTTTCCAGCTCAAGCTGCCCGCCAAAAATCGAGGTGTTCGGGCTGTGACCGATCGCGATAAATACGCCAGCAAGCTCTAAGTCTTTGGTCTGCTCAGTGTCTTTGGTGCTGCGTAAGCGCATTCCGGTGACGCCCATCTGATCGCCCAACACTTCGTCTAGCGTGCTGTCCGTATGCAGGATGATGTTGCCGTTCTTCACTTTTTCCATCAGGCGATTGATCAGGATCTTTTCGCTGCGGAAAGTGTCACGGCGGTGCACCAGGTGAACTTCAGAGGCGATGTTCGACAGATACAGCGCTTCTTCCACGGCGGTGTTGCCACCACCGACTACGGCGACCTTCTGGTTGCGATAGAAGAAACCATCGCAGGTAGCGCAGGCGGAGACCCCTTTGCCCTTGAAAGCTTCTTCCGATGGCAGGCCTAAATAACGGGCCGATGCGCCAGTAGCGATAATCAAGGCATCGCAGGTATATTCACCGCTATCACCCAACAGGCGGAAAGGACGGTTCTGCAGATCGACACTGTTGATATGATCAAACACGATCTGGGTGTCGAACTTTTCTGCGTGCTCACGCATCCGCTCCATCAGCGCCGGGCCGGTCAAACCTTCGGCATCGCCTGGCCAGTTCTCCACTTCGGTAGTGGTGGTCAACTGACCGCCTTGCTCCATACCGGTGATCAATACCGGGTTCAGGTTCGCGCGCGCAGCATAAACCGCTGCGGTGTAGCCAGCTGGGCCAGAGCCCAGGATCAATAATTTGCTATGTTTAGCCGTGCCCATGAATAACCTCGTTTCCCACAATGGCGGACAATGGAACCGATTGTAGGGAAAATGCGGCAGTAAAAAAAGCGCCAGGGGATGTTGTTACCGATTTGTTTGATAACCAGCGTCTATTAGCCGAGTTTTTATCCCTCGGCAGGGCGGGGAACTGAACGCGATAATTTTGTACAGCAATAGGCTAAAAACGCGGTTATTGCCGGGTTTATGGCGGTAACTGCCGGGTTTTGAATGAGGGAAATTCTTAACAAAAAATCAGGTGCTCAGTTTTGCTGGCGGTACGTTCTACTGATTTTACTTCTTTTACTTTGACAATCCGCTGCGCATTTGCGAAAACATCATAGGAAGAAGAAATTAACCCCGTGCCAGCAGCAAATCGTAGGCATTTTCGCCACCCAGGCAGAACATTGCCGGGTTGCGATGGGTGAGGGAGGGTTTGCCCTGGCGGGAGTTGATGGATTTCTGAACGTAAATCATTTGAATTCGTTGCCCAGAGGTGACAGACAGGCTGGGCAACGGCGGAAGATGGTAGTGACGAATAGTGACGAAGCACAAGGGCGGTTGGTATTACGTATCCTGTTCCCTCAGGGGGATGAACCGCTTAACACTGGCATCGGGTCTTCGCTTGGAACAAATCCTTGCACATTGACGTTGGCTAGGGTGTGGCAAGTGCAGGGAAGAACATAAGAGAGACAATAATAATGGTAGATACTAAAAAACGCCCGGGGAAAGATCTCGACCGTATCGATCGCAACATCCTCAATGAGTTGCAGAAGGATGGGCGCATTTCGAACGTCGAACTTTCAAAGCGCGTGGGGTTATCCCCAACCCCTTGTTTGGAGCGTGTGCGCCGTCTTGAGCGTCAAGGCTTTATTCATGGGTATACCGCATTGCTTAACCCGCATTATCTGGATGCTTCCCTGCTGGTCTTCGTGGAAATCACGTTGAACCGCGGCGCGCCGGATGTGTTTGAGCAATTCAACTCTGCGGTGCAAAAACTTGAAGAAATTCAGGAGTGTCATCTGGTTTCCGGTGATTTCGACTATCTGTTGAAAACCCGTGTGCCAGATATGTCAGCTTACCGTAAGCTGTTGGGCGAAACTCTGTTGCGTTTACCGGGGGTTAATGACACCCGTACTTACGTCGTGATGGAAGAAGTCAAACAGAGTAACCGTCTGGTTATCAAAACACGGTAAGGTGCAGGTGCAAAACCTGATTAAATTCGTTACACTCCTGTTTATTCATACAGTTTTGGCGCCGGGGAAACTTCCCGGCGCCGTTACTCTATCCGTCAACAGGAACCTGGAGTGCCTTTCTTGAGCCAGGAATACACAGAAGATAAAGAAGTTACCCTGAAAAAACTCAGCAGTGGGCGGCGTTTGCTCGAGGCTGTGTTGATCGTGGTGGCAATATTTGCCGTTTACCTTATGGCTGCGTTGGTCAGTTTCAATCCTTCCGATCCTAGTTGGTCGCAAACTGCCTGGCATGAGCCTATCCACAATCTGGGCGGCGGAGTAGGCGCATGGTTGGCCGACACGTTGTTCTTCACCTTTGGGGTCCTTGCCTACGCGATCCCACCGATTATGCTGGTGTTGTGCCTGTCCGGTTACCGTCGGCGCGATGACGGCGATTATGTCGATTTCTTTGGGCTCTCGTTACGTTTGATCGGCACATTGGCGCTGGTGCTTACTTCGTGTGGCCTGGCGGCGTTGAACGTCGACGATCTCTATTACTTCGCTTCCGGCGGGGTGATTGGCAGCCTGCTAAGCAATGCCATGTTGCCGTGGTTTAACGGCATTGGCGCCACCTTGGCGCTGCTCGGCATTTGGGCTGTGGGGCTGACTCTGTTCACCGGCTGGTCATGGCTGGTGATTGCGGAAAAAATTGGTGGTGTAGTGCTGGGCGCCGCTACCTTTATGACTAACCGTTCACGCCGTGAAGACCGCTATCACGACGATGACGATGTCGTGTTCGATGAGCACGAGGAAAGCGGCCAACCTGTGGCACCTGCTACTATGGAAGTTGATGAGGACGACGCGTTGTTCTCTGCCTCTTCCGTGACCGAAACCGCCGAAGAAGAAGCGCAAGATGCCGCCGATCCTTTATTGAGTGGGTTGCGTGCCAGCGATGATGACTTCCCGCTTGCCGAGCCAGCGCCGGTCGTTACCGATATCCCGGTAATGCCGAAAGCGGCCGTTCAGGCTCCGGTCACCGTGGCCCCGACAGCGCCTGCCTCCATCAATCAGCATCCATTAACCCCTGCGCCGCCACAAGACACGCCGCCGCTGTATTCGTTTGAACTGCCAGAAGAGACTCCGGCACCGAGAACGACGCGCGTAACGGAGCCTTATCGTGAGGAACATGAGCCGCGCCTGGGTGACTGGCAGACCCCCGTTACGCCAAAACCAGAGCCGTCACCGTTTGATTTCTCTGCGGCCCAGCGGGATAGCGACGATGTCATTGGCTCGACGGGTTTCAGCGCCAGAGAGGTAGTGAGGCCAGCGGCGACTGCCGCAGCCGCAGCAACCGCCGGCGTGGTGAACAACACCTTTATGCCTGCGTTTACTGCCACCAGCGATGCGAGCTCGCAGATCAAACAGGGCATCGGCCCGGAACTGCCACGGCCAAATCCGGTGCGTATTCCAACCCGGCGTGAGCTGGCCTCCTACGGCATCAAGCTGCCTTCGCAGCGGATCGCGGAGCAGGAGCAGCGCAACCGTGGGGATGAACTTCAGCCAGAACCGGTCAGCAATCCGCAGGAAGAAGATGAAGCCTTGCAAGAGGCCGCATTGCGTCAGGCCTTTGCCGAACAGCAAAGCCAGCGCTATGGCGAAGAGTATCAGCAAGAAGAGTATCAACAAGATGACGAAGATGCGCAGCGTGAGGCCGAACTCGGTCAGGCATTTGCCGCGCAGCAACAGGCACGCTATGGCGTAGAAGAGCCGCAGCCTGATCGAGAAACGGCTCCGGTGACTCGTCCGGTGGATACTCGCCAGGCCTACAGTTTCTCACCGATGGCAGATCTGGTGGATGACGGCCCAACCGAGCCGCTGTTTACTCTGTCGCCACAGCTTGAGGATAGCATCGAGCAGGAAAGCGAGTTGGAAGACGATGTGCCGTTCGGGCAGTTTGAGCCTGAGGTGCCCGCTTATCAGGCACCGCGTCCACAAACTAACCCTGCGCCTGGTTACCAGCCGCAGCAGACTTATCAGCCACCCGTTCAGCAGCAACCGCCAGCACCAGCGATGGACAGCCTGATCCATCCATTCCTGATGCGTAATGATATGCCGCTGCAGAAACCGACTACGCCACTGCCAACGCTGGATCTGTTGACCGAGGCCCCGAAAGAGGTCGAGCCGGTCGATACCTTCGCGCTGGAACAGAAAGCGCGGCTGGTGGAAGCCAGCCTGGCGGATTACCGCGTCAAGGCCGACGTGGTCGATATTCTGCCTGGCCCGGTCATTACCCGCTTCGAACTGGATTTGGCTCCCGGCGTCAAGGCCGCGCGTATCTCCAACCTGTCGCGCGATCTGGCCCGTTCATTGTCAACTTCCGCCGTGCGTGTGGTGGAGGTGATCCCAGGTAAGCCTTACGTCGGCCTAGAGTTGCCGAACGTCAAACGGCAAACCGTGTATCTGCGCGAAGTGCTGGATTGCCCAGCCTTCCGCGATAATCCATCGCCTCTGGCGATCGTATTGGGTAAAGATATCGCGGGTCAGCCAGTGGTTGCCGATCTGGCTAAAATGCCGCATCTGCTGGTAGCCGGCACCACCGGTTCTGGTAAGTCGGTCGGGGTCAACGCCATGATCCTCAGCATCTTGTATAAAGCCACGCCGAAAGAAGTGCGCTTTATCATGATCGACCCGAAAATGCTGGAACTGTCGGTCTACGAAGGCATTCCACACCTGCTGACCGATGTGGTTACCGATATGAAAGACGCCGCCAATGCGTTGCGTTGGTGCGTAGCCGAGATGGAGCGCCGCTATAAGTTGATGTCTGCCCTGGGGGTTCGTAACCTGGCGGGCTATAACGAGCGCGTCGATCAGGCCGAGGCGATGGGGCGGCCAATCCCGGATCCGTTCTGGAAGCCAAGCGACAGCATGGATATCACGCCGCCGGTGTTGGAAAAAGAGCCGTACATCGTGGTGATGGTGGATGAATTTGCCGATCTGATCATGACGGTGGGCAAAAAGGTGGAAGAGTTGATCGCTCGCCTGGCACAGAAAGCGCGTGCTGCGGGGATCCACCTGGTGCTGGCAACCCAGCGTCCTTCGGTGGACGTGATCACCGGTTTGATCAAGGCCAACATCCCGACGCGTATCGCCTTTACCGTATCGAGCAAGATCGACTCCCGCACCATTCTCGATCAGGGAGGAGCGGAATCCTTGCTGGGGATGGGCGATATGCTGTATCTGGCACCGAACTCTTCGATACCGGTGCGTGTGCACGGGGCGTTTGTCCGCGATCAGGAAGTTCATGCCGTGGTTAAAGACTGGAAAGCGCGTGAGCGGCCGCAGTATAAAGAGGGCATTCTCAGCGCCGGTGAAGACGGTGAGGGTGGCGCAGGCGGTGGTCTGGACGGTGACGAAGAGCTGGATCCGCTGTTCGATCAGGCGGTTGAGTTTGTGGTGGATAAACGCCGTGCCTCGATTTCCGGTGTACAGCGTCAGTTCCGCATCGGCTACAACCGCGCCGCGCGTATCATCGAACAGATGGAAGCGCAGGGCATTGTCAGCGAGCAGGGGCATAACGGTAACCGTGAGGTGCTGGCCCCGCCACGGCATGACTGATTGCCATCAGGCGCTGTAACCATAATAAAAGGGCCGCTTTGCGGCCCTTGTGCAAAGAAGCGTAAACCCCCGCTTTATCGGAATAGTGCTCTGGCTGTCAGTCAAGCGCTTCGGGTAGAGTGGAGGTGTTCAGGGTTATATTGACCCAGTTTGCGGTAAACGCATTTCATAAGGTATCTGGAATAATGAAAAAACTGTTGATGGCCTGTTGTCTGCTTTCGGGATTCGCGTCTACTTCCGTGTTAGCGGATGCTGCGCAAGATTTGCAAAGTCGTCTGGCGAAAGTAAACAGTTTCCATGCCAGCTTCTCCCAATCGGTCACCAGTAGTGACGGCGCTGCGGTGCAGCAAGGGGAAGGTGAATTATGGGTAAAACGCCCCAATCTGTTTAACTGGCACATGACCTCGCCGGATGAGAGCGTGCTGGTTTCGGACGGTGAGACCCTGTGGTTCTACAACCCGTTCGTCGAGCAGGTGACGGCCACCTGGCTGAAAAACGCCACCGGTAATACGCCCTTTATGCTGATCACCCGTAACGATGCTAACGACTGGAAAAAGTACAACGTGAAGCAGAAAGGCGATGATTTCGAACTGACGCCAAAGGCCAGCAGCGGTAATCTGAAGCAGTTTGCCATCACCGTGACCAATAGCGGCACCATCAAAAGCTTTGCAGCGGTTGAGCAAGATGGTCAACGCAGCGCTTATCAGTTGAAGAGCCAGCAGAGCAGCAGCGTTGATGCTGCCAAATTCAAATTTACCCCACCGAAGGGGGTGACGCTGGACGACCAGCGCCAGTGAGGTCTACGTGAGCAACATGTCACTCGATTTTTCCCACAATGAGTTCCAGCCACTGGCCGCGCGTATGCGGCCAACCACGCTGACGCAATACATTGGCCAGCAGCATTTGCTGGCTCCGGGCAAGCCGTTGCCACGCGCCATCGAAGCTGGGCAGTTGCACTCGATGATCCTGTGGGGGCCGCCGGGAACCGGGAAAACGACGCTGGCAGAGTTGATTGGCCGCTATGGTCGGGCCGATGTTGAGCGCATCTCAGCGGTGACCTCCGGCATCAAAGAGATCCGCGAAGCCATCGAGCGCGCCCGGCAAAACCGGGATGCAGGCCGCCGCACCATCCTATTTGTTGACGAGGTCCACCGCTTCAATAAAAGCCAGCAGGATGCCTTCCTGCCACATATCGAAGACGGCACCATTACCTTTATCGGTGCTACTACGGAAAACCCCTCCTTTGAACTGAACTCGGCGTTGCTGTCCCGTGCGCGGGTGTATCTGCTCAAAGCGCTGACAG
The DNA here is from genome assembly GCF_015673035.1 of Serratia sp. Res13-Sevr-LER1-36-b. Taxonomy (NCBI): domain Bacteria; kingdom Pseudomonadati; phylum Pseudomonadota; class Gammaproteobacteria; order Enterobacterales; family Yersiniaceae; genus Serratia; species Serratia sp. Res13-Sevr-LER1-36-b. Next base: position 206,652 of record NZ_JADACK010000005.1, read on the forward strand.
CGGACGACATCGGCCAGGTGCTGGATCAGGCCATGGAAGACAAGGCGCGTGGTTTTGGCGATCAGAATATCGAGCTGCTGCCGGAAACCAAGCGCATGCTGTCTGAACTGGTGGGTGGCGATGCCCGCCGCGCCTTGAACAGCCTGGAGATGATGGCCGATATGGCGGAAATCGACGGCAAAGGCATGCGGGTATTAACCCCGGAGCTGCTCAAAGAGGTCTCTGGTGAACGCAGCGCGCGCTTCGATAACAAAGGCGATCGCTATTACGATCTGATTTCTGCACTGCATAAATCCGTGCGTGGTTCCGCACCGGATGCCGCCTTGTACTGGTATGCGCGAATTATTACCGCCGGTGGCGATCCGCTGTATGTGGCGCGCCGCCTGCTGGCCATTGCCTCTGAAGACGTTGGCAACGCCGATCCGCGCGGAATGCAGGTGGCTATTGCCGCCTGGGATTGCTTCACCCGCGTTGGCCCTGCAGAGGGGGAACGCGCTATCGCACAGGCGATCGTTTATCTGGCCTGTGCACCCAAAAGCAACGCCGTGTATACCGCTTTTAAAGCCGCCATGCGTGATGCCAAAGAGATGGCGGACTATGACGTGCCGGAGCATCTGCGTAACGCACCGACCAAGCTGATGAAAGAAATGGGGCTGGGCGCAGAATACCGCTATGCCCATGACGAACCCAACGCCTACGCGGCCGGAGAGAGCTATTTCCCGGCGGAAATGGCCACCACACGCTACTATCATCCAACCTCGCGCGGGCTGGAAGGTAAAATCGGTGAAAAGTTGGCATGGCTGGCTGAGCAGGATCAAAATAGCCAGACAAAACGCTACCGCTAGCGTTGCCGTTGCGGTAAGGTTAGCGGGTATCACACTTCTTTTATGCGGCTATACCGTTGCGGCATAAAACACAATTTCTCTTTCAATAACAACAAGCACAGGATTAGCATGCTCGATCCCAATCTGCTGCGTAATGAGCTAGACGCAGTCGCCGTAAAACTGGCTCGCAGAGGCTTTAAACTCGATCTGGATCTGCTGCGTTCGCAAGAAGAGCGCCGTAAGGTTCTGCAGGTAGAAACTGAAACACTGCAGGCAGAACGTAACTCCCGATCGAAATCCATCGGCGCGGCCAAAGCGCGCGGTGAAGATATCGAGCCACTGCGTCGCGAAGTGAACGAACTGGGTGACAAGCTGGATGCTGCCAAGGCCGCACTGGATAAGCTGCAGAACGAGATCCGTGATTACGCGCTGGTGATGCCGAACGTGCCGGACGACGCGGTGCCGGATGGCAAAGACGATAGCGAAAACCTGGAAATCTGCCGCTGGGGCGAACCGCGTCAGTACGATTTCCCGATACGCGATCACGTTGAACTGGGCGAAATGGCCGGTGGGCTGGACTTTGCCGCTGCGGTGAAACTGACCGGTGCACGTTTTGTGGTGATGAAAGGCCAAATGGCTCGTATGCACCGTGCGTTGGCCCAGTTCATGCTGGACCTGCACACGGAACAGCACGGCTATATGGAAACCTACGTGCCGTATCTGGTGAACCATGCCACGCTGTACGGTACTGGTCAGTTGCCGAAGTTTGGTGAAGATCTGTTCCATACCAAACCGCTGGAAGAAGAATCGGAAAGCAGCAACTATGCGCTTATCCCAACTGCGGAAGTGCCAGTTACCAACCTGGTGCGTGACGAGATCCTCGATGAAGAAGATCTGCCGCTGAAGATGACCGCGCATACGCCATGCTTCCGTTCAGAAGCCGGTTCTTACGGGCGTGACACCCGTGGCCTGATCCGTATGCACCAGTTCGACAAGGTCGAAATGGTTCAGATCGTGCGCCCAGAAGACTCGATGAATGCGCTGGAAGAGTTGACCGGCCATGCGGAGAAAGTGCTGCAATTGCTGAACCTGCCATATCGTAAAGTGCTGCTGTGCACCGGTGATATCGGTTTTGGTTCCTGCAAAACCTACGATCTGGAAGTGTGGCTACCTGCGCAGAACACCTATCGTGAGATCTCTTCCTGCTCCAACATGGGAGATTTCCAGGCGCGTCGTATGCAGGCTCGTTGCCGCAGCAAAACCGAGAAAAAACCACGCCTGGTGCACACGCTGAACGGTTCTGGTTTGGCCGTAGGCCGTACTCTGGTTGCCGTGCTGGAAAACTATCAGCAGGCCGATGGCCGTATTCAGGTGCCAGAAGCATTGCGTCCTTACATGGGCGGCCTGGAATATATCGGTTAATCCACCTCACGGTGTTAGCGAAAATAGTGTATCGAAAGCGCCTACGGGCGCTTTTTTCGTTTGAATGGTTTTTATTTACGAATGAAAGCTACATTTATTGATAGCAGACAAAGTTTACTACCCCCTAATGAGTAATATCCTTACTTATGGAGGGGGGATCGTTTTTCCACATCAAACCACCCAGCGCTAATTCAGCTTCCTCCTGTCTCTGCCAACCAAGGCATGACGTTTCCCGTTGTTCGGGCAAGACCAGGAGTGAGCTATGTCGAAGCAAAAATCTGCAGCATCATCATCCAACGGTATCAGCCGCCGTACGCTAATGAAATCCGGCACGGTAGCGGGCTTGACCCTGGCCGCTGGCGGTTTTTCGTTGCCTTTTAGCCGCCATGCAGTGGCAGAAACTGTCGATACGGCGGTGCAATCCGCATCGCAGGATAAAGTGGTGTGGGGAGCCTGCTCGGTTAACTGTGGCAGCCGCTGCGCCTTGCGGTTACACGTACGCGATGACGAAGTTTACTGGGTGGAAACCGACAACACGGGCGACGATGTTTATGGCAACCATCAGGTGCGCGCCTGTTTGCGTGGCCGCTCCATGCGTCGGCGCATGAACCATCCGGAACGTCTGAATTACCCGATGAAACGCGTCGGTCAACGTGGTGAAGGTAAATTCAAACGCATCAGTTGGGAAGAGGCTTACAGCGAAATCGCCACCAGCCTGCAGCGTATCGTCGCCAAATACGGCAATGAAGCGGTTTACATCAACTATACCTCTGGCATTGTCGGCGGCAATATCACCCGTTCTTCGCCTTATGCCTCGCTGGTTGCTCGCCTGATGAACTGCTACGGCGGTTTTCTCAGCCACTATGGCACCTACAGTACCGCCCAGATCGCCTGCGCCATGCCTTATACCTACGGCAGCAATGAGGGTAACAGCACCTCTGATATTGAAAACAGCAAGCTGGTAGTGCTGTTCGGTAACAATCCGGCGGAAACCCGCATGAGCGGCGGTGGTATCACCTATTTCCTGGAGCAGGCACGGGAACGTTCTAACGCGCGCATGATCGTCATCGATCCGCGTTATACGGATACGGCCGCTGGGCGGGAAGATGAGTGGATCCCGATCCGGCCAGGCACTGATGCCGCATTGGTCGCCGGATTGGCGCACGTATTGATCAGCGAGGATTTGGTCGACCAACCGTTCCTGGATAACTACTGCGTGGGTTACGATGAGAAAACCTTACCCGCGGGGGCGCCTGCCAACGGTCACTATAAGGCTTATATCCTGGGGCAGGGGCAAGACGGTGTTGCGAAGACCCCACAATGGGCATCCCAAATCACCGGCATTCCGGCCGACCGTATCATCAAGCTGGCACGTGAGATTGGCAGTGCCAAACCGGCCTATATCTCGCAAGGTTGGGGGCCACAGCGCCAGGCAAATGGTGAGCTCACCTCACGGGCCATTGCCATGCTGCCGATCCTGACCGGCAACGTGGGGATCAACGGCGGCAACAGCGGCGCGCGTGAATCAACCTACACCATCACCATTGAACGGATGCCGGTGCTGGAAAATCCGGTAAAAACGCAGATTTCCTGCTTCAGCTGGACCGATGCCATCGCCCGCGGCCCGGAAATGACCGCCAAACGTGATGGGGTACGCGGCAAAGACAAGTTGGACGTGCCGATCAAGTTCATCTGGAACTATGCCGGGAACACCATCACCAACCAGCACTCCGATATCAACAAAACCCACGACATTCTTCAGGATGACTCCCAGTGTGAAATGATCGTGGTGCTGGAAAACTTTATGACCTCCTCGGCGAAATACGCCGATATTCTGCTGCCGGACTTGATGACGGTCGAGCAGGAGGACATTATCCCGAACGACTACGCTGGCAATATGGGTTACCTGATCTTTATCCAGCCAGCCACCTCTGCCAAGTTTGAGCGTAAACCTATTTATGAAGTGATGAGTGAGGTAGCGCGCCGTCTTGGGCCTGAGGTACACCAAAAATTCACCGAAGGGCGCACTCAGGAGCAATGGCTGCAATACCTTTACGCCAAGATGCTGGAGAAGGACCCGCAGTTGCCGTCGTATGAAGCTTTGCGCAGCATGGGGATTTACAAACGTAAAGACCCGAATGGCCACTTTGTGGCCTATAAAAAATTCCGTGACGATCCCGCAGCCAACCCGTTGAAGACGCCTTCAGGCAAGATCGAGATCTATTCGGCCAAGTTGGCAGAGATCGCCAGCAGTTGGGAGTTGGATAAGGACGAAACCATCAGCCCGTTGCCGGTCTACGCGTCAACCTTTGAAGGTTGGGATGACCCGTTGCGTAACACCTACCCGCTGCAAATGTTCGGTTTCCACTATAAGGCCCGGACCCACTCCAGCTACGGCAATATCGATGTGCTGCAGGCGGCTTGCCCGCAGGAAGTCTGGATCAACCCGCTTGATGCCAGCCAGCGCGGCATTGTCAGCGGTGAAACGGTGCGGGTATTCAATGGCCGTGGCGAAGTTCGCGTGGCCGCCAAAGTCACACCGCGCATCATGCCTGGCGTGGTAGCGATGGGGCAAGGAGCCTGGCATCAGGCCAACATGAACGGTGACCGTATCGATCACGGTGCCTGCATGAATACGCTCACCACCCACCGGCCATCACCGTTGGCGAAAGGTAACCCACAGCATACCAATTTGATCCAGATAGAAAAAATATGAAATGAAAATCATTATCAATAAAGCCTGTTATATCAACACTTTATTGATTGTGAGCAAAGTGTAACTACCTCTTTTGGAGCATAGTGCCGTTTAGAGCAGGCCACAATTAAAACATTTTTACCTGCTTTTTTGAAATCTACCTGCATTGGGAGCGGCGTAACACGTTGATTGCAGGTTTTATTGCCAGTTTTACTGGTTATTTTATGCAACCCAGAGCGAAATCATTATGAATGAATCCGAAAAAAAACCTCTGTCCGGCCTTCAGTGCTCCAGGCGAAAGCTGGTCAAAAATAGTGCCATTGGCGGGCTTGCCCTTGCCGTTGGTGGCGTTTCTCTGCCTTTCAGCCGCCGTGCCAGCGCTGAGACCTCCCCGACATCCGCCCTTGCCAAACCCGAAGAAAAAGTGGTGTGGAGCGCTTGTACGGTAAACTGCGGTAGCCGTTGCCCGCTGCGGATGCATGTGGTCGACGGTATGATCAAGTATGTCGAAACGGATAATACTGGCAACGACGAGTACCAAGAGTTGCATCAGGTTCGTGCCTGCCTGCGTGGGCGTTCAATGCGCCGCCGCGTGTATAACCCAGACCGCCTGAAGTACCCCATGCTCCGCGTGGGCAAGCGGGGCGAAGGAAAATTCAAGCAGATAAGCTGGGATGAAGCCTACACGCTGATCGCTGACAACATGAAGCGCATCATCAAAGACTATGGCAACGAAGCCATCTATTTGAACTACGGTACCGGCACCTTGGGCGGCACAGTCACCCGTTCCTGGCCACCGGGTTCTACGTTGATCGCTCGCCTGATGAACTGCTGCGGCGGCTATCTGAACCACTATGGTGACTACAGCACCGCGCAGATCGCCATGGGGCTGAATTACACCTACGGCGGTTGGGCTGATGGTAACAGCCCAACGGACATCGAAAACAGCAAGCTGGTAGTGCTGTTCGGCAACAACCCAGGCGAAACCCGCATGAGTGGCGGTGGGGTAACCTACTTGCTGGAGCAGGCGCGTGAGCGTTCGAATGCGCGCATGATTGTGATCGATCCGCGCTACACCGATACCGCTGCCGGTCGGGAAGACGAGTGGATCCCAATTCGCCCTGGTACCGATGCGGCACTGGTTGCCGGGTTGGCGCATGTGTTAATCAGCGAGAATTTGGTCGATCAGCCGTTTCTGGATAAATACTGCGTGGGTTACGACGAAAAAACCTTACCTGCGGGGGCTCCAGCTAATGGGCACTATAAGGCCTATATTCTGGGCCAAGGTGATGACGGCATTGAGAAGACGCCGGCCTGGGCCTCAAAAATTACCGGTATCCCGGCCGACCGCATTGTCAAACTGGCGCGCGAAATTGGCAGTACCAAACCGGCGTTTATTTCCCAAGGTTGGGGGCCGCAACGCCATGCCAACGGTGAGTTGACCTCACGTGCCATCGCCATGTTGCCGATCCTCACCGGTAACGTCGGGATCCATGGCGGTAACACGGGGGCACGCGAAGGCTCCTACGGCCTGCCGTTTGTTCGGATGCCGACCTTGGAGAATCCGGTTAAAACCAGCATCTCCATGTTCATGTGGACCGATGCCATTCTGCGCGGGCCGGAAATGACCGCCAAGCGTGACGGTGTGCAGGGCAAGGACAAGCTGGACGTGCCGATCAAATTTATCTGGAACTATGCCAGTAACTGTCTGATCAACCAGCACTCAGAAATCAACCGTACCCATGACATTCTGCAAGACGAGAAGAAGTGCGAGATGATCGTGGTAATCGATAACCACATGACCTCGTCGGCGAAATATGCCGATCTGGTGCTGCCAGATTGCACCGCCTCTGAGCAGATGGATTTCTGTCTGGATGCCTCAAGCGGCAATATGGGTTACGTCATCTTCGCCGATCAGGCGATCAAGCCGCAGTTTGAATGTAAGAACATTTATGAAATGACCAGCGAGATCGCCCGACGTATGGGGGTTGAGCAGGCCTTCACCGAGGGGCGGACTCAGGAAGAGTGGCTGCGTCACCTTTATCAGCAGTCCCGTGAAGCCATTCCGGCGCTACCGGACTTTGAACAGTTCCTCAAGCAAGGGATCTTCAAGCAGCGCGATCCCGATGGTCACCATGTGGCTTACAAAGCATTCCGGGCCGATCCGCAGGCTAATCCACTGAAAACGCCTTCAGGCAAGATCGAGATCTATTCTGCCCAACTGGCGGAGCTGGCAGCGACTTGGGAATTATCCAAGGACGACGTTATCGATCCGCTGCCGGTGTATGCGGCCGGTTTCGAAAGCCTCGACGATCCGTTAAGCAGCAAGTATCCATTGCAGATGACCGGTTTCCACTACAAGGCCAGAACCCACTCTACCTACGGTAACGTCGACGTGCTGAAGGCCGCTTGCCGCCAGGAGATGTGGATCAACCCGATTGATGCGCAATCCCGCGGCATAGCCAACGGGGACCTGATCCGTATTTACAATGATCGGGGTGAGGTACGCATTAATGCCAAGGTGACGCCACGCATGTTGCCGGGCGTGGTCGCTATGGGCGAAGGAGCCTGGTATGCGCCAGATGGTAGCCGTATCGATCATGCTGGCAGTATCAACGTGCTGACCACCCAGCGCCCGTCGCCGTTGGCCAAGGGCAATCCTTCTCACACCAATCTGGTCCAGGTCGCCAAACTTTAAGGAGTAGCTGATGACTACGCAATATGGATTCTACATTGATTCGAGTCGTTGCACCGGCTGCAAAACCTGCGAGCTGGCCTGCAAAGACTATAAAAACCTGACCCCGGACGTCAGCTTCCGCCGCATCTATGAGTATGCCGGGGGCGACTGGCAGCAAGACGGCGATAGCTGGCACCAAAACGTGTTTGCCTATTACCTGTCGATCGCCTGTAACCACTGCGAAGACCCGGCCTGTACCAAAGTGTGCCCAAGTGGTGCCATGCACAAGCGGGAAGACGGTTTTGTGGTGGTGAACGAAGAGGTGTGCATCGGTTGCCGCTACTGCCATATGGCATGCCCGTACGGTGCACCGCAGTACAACGAAGCGAAAGGGCACATGACCAAGTGCGATGGCTGCTATGAGCGCGTTGCCGTTGGCCAAAAGCCGATTTGTGTCGAGTCCTGCCCGCTGCGTGCCCTGGACTTTGGCCCGATCGACGAACTGCGTAAACAACATGGCACCCTGGCGCAAGTGGCACCGTTACCGGCCGCGCATTTCACCAAACCGTGCATCGTACTGAAACCTAACGCCAACAGCCGCCCGAGTGGTGACACTACCGGCCATCTGGCTAATCCGAAGGAGGTTTAAAATGGGAACGGGATGGCATGAATGGCCGCTGATGGTGTTCACCGTATTAGGGCAGTTTGTGGTGGGCGGCGTTATCGTAATGGGGCTGGCGTTGATCGCCGGTAATCTGACCGATCGCCAGAGCAAGGCGGTACACGGTTCTATGTTTTTCCTGTGGTTGCTGATGGGGATCGCCTTTATCGCCTCCGTGATGCACCTGGGGACGCCGATCAGGGCCTTTAACTCGCTCAATCGCATCGGTGAGTCGGCGTTGAGTAATGAAATCGCCAGCGGTTCGGTATTCTTTGCGGTAGGCGGCCTTTATTGGCTGCTGGCCATGTTGAAAAAAATGCCGCAGGCGCTGGGTAAAGCCTGGCTGGTAGTCACCATGGTGCTGGGGCTGCTGTTTGTCTACGCCATGACGCGTGTCTACCAGATCGATACCGTACCGACCTGGCATAACGGTTACACCACGCTGAACTTCTTCCTGTCGGTGTTTATCGGCGGGCCGCTGCTGGGCGTGTTGCTGCTGCGGGCGGCTGGTCTGCAAGTGGCTGGCCGTGGTCAACTGATGATGATCAGCGTGCTGGCGCTGTTGCTTAGCCTGTGCTCGGCACTGCTGCAAGGCAGTGAGTTGGCTACCATCAGCAGCTCGGTACAGCAGGCGTCGGCGCTGATCCCGGAATATGGCCAACTGATGGTATGGCGGCTGGTCTTGCTGGTTCTCGGCCTGGGTTGCTGGATTTGCCCGCAGTTGCGCCGTGGTAACGCCAGTGTGATGGGGTTGACCTTGGGCTTTGTGTTAGTCTTTGCCGGTGAGTTGATTGGCCGTGGCGTGTTCTACGGCCTGCATATGACCGTTGGCATGGCCGTGGCTGGCTAACGTTAATCTGGGCGCGGCCTGGCTGCGCCCCTGGAGAAGCCCCAAGTTATGATGCTTGAAAAAATTGCCCTGACTGGCCGTGTGCTAGGTGTTTTATTGTATGCCCCACCGGAGAGCAAAGAGTGCCAGCCTTTACTGGATTCTCTGGCCGACCCGCAGTGGTTGACCGAATGGCCTTATGAAGGTGCACAAGAGGCCGCAGCCCTGATCGCCGAAGGTTTGACTGGAAACCAACCAGAGACGCTGTCAGAGGCTTATCAACGCCTGTTCGTTGGCCCACATACGCTGGTTGCTCCTCCTTGGGGATCGGTCTACCTGGATAGAGAGAGCGTGCTGTTTGGTGATTCGACGCTGCGCCTGCGCCAATGGCTGCGGGTGAACGGTATCGAAGCCCAGCGCAACCAGAATGAGCCGGAAGACCATATTGGCACTTTGCTGATGATGGCGGCCTGGTTGGCCGAAGAGAAGCAGCACAAAATGATTTCCGGGCTGATTGCGTTGCACATTCTTCCGTGGGCACCGCGATATCTGGAGCTGCTGCAGCAACATGCCGGACATCCGTTCTATCAAGGTGTGGCTCAGTTGGCACAAATCACGCTGGCAGCCTGGGCGGAAGAGTGCCCGTCACCGGTGCCGAGCCTGGAGCTGTATTTCTAATGAACAACAACCAACAGCTATCTGCGCAAGGCAATAGCCGCCGCCGGTTGCTGACTGGTTGGCTGGATCGTAATAAAGCCTTGCCGGAACAGGATACGCCCTCTGTAACATTGCCTGCGGTGGCTCGTCCACCTCAGGCTTTGCCGGAGGCGTTGTTCAGCTCGTTATGCAACGGTTGTGGCGGCTGCGTGAGCAGCTGCCCGTACGGATTATTGAGCCTCGAGCAAAGCAAGCCGGTATTGAGCATCGATTTCACCGAGTGTGATGTCTGCCGCAAATGCACCACCGCCTGCCAAACCGGGGCGCTGCGTGACAAAATGCCCTGCGACACGCTGCTGCGCCCGCAAATCAGCCATAGCTGCCTGGGGCGGCAAGACAGCTGCCGGATGTGTACCATCAACTGCCCGCAACAGGCTTTATCCTTCCAGCTTTCTGAAAACGGTGCCCGCCAATTGCAGTGTGACGATACGCTGTGTAATGGTTGCGGACTGTGCAAGCTATCCTGCTTTCATGGGCATATTTCCCTGGCCGCCTCGGGTGAAAAATCGTTGCCGGAACAGCTATAAAGCCACTTTTAACCCGTTGTTAAACATATTGTGCGATCGCCCGTTAACCGCCGATTGACTTTTTTATCGCCAGTGGCATGATGCGCGCACTCTACTCTGTCTGTTCGGTTTCAATTTCACTATGTCCGCATATTCTCGCCCAGTGCTTATGTTGCTCTGCGGCCTATTGCTGCTTACGGTTTCCATCGCCGTTTTGAACACTTTGGTTCCCCTCTGGTTAACGCATGCTCAATTGCCAACCTGGCAAGTGGGGGTGGTGAGTTCGTCTTATTTTACCGGTAACCTGCTGGGAACGCTGGTGGCGGGCAAACTGATCAAGCGGATTGGCTTTACCCGCAGCTATCATCTTGCCTGTCTGGTCTTTGCCTTCGCTACCGTGGGTATGGTGCTGTCGCTGGACTTCTGGAGTTGGATCGGCTGGCGCTTCTTTGCCGGGGTAGGGTGTGCCTGGATTTGGGTGATCGTTGAAAGCGCACTGTTGCGCAGCGGCAATCTGAGTAACCGTGGTCAACTGCTGGCGGCGTATATGATAGTTTACTATCTCGGTACGGTTGCGGGGCAGTTGCTGCTAAGCAGTGTTTCAACCCAACTGCTGGATGTGGTGCCGTGGGTGACCGCCGTTGTGATGGCCGCCATGCTGCCGATGCTGTTTGCGCGGGTCAATAACCAGGATGACGAACCGCAGCAGGCCTCTATCTGGCAGATGTTTAAACGTCGTGACGCCCGGTTGGGCATCAACGGCTGTATTATCTCGGGAATTGTGCTGGGCTCGCTGTACGGCCTGATGCCGCTGTATTTAAACCATCAGGGGATGAGTGATGCCAACGTGGGTTACTGGATGGCGCTGCTGGTCAGTTCCGGCATCGTGGGGCAGTGGCCGATAGGGCGCCTGGCCGATCGCTATGGTCGCCTGTTGGTGCTGCGCATTCAGGTGTTTGTGGTGATCCTTGCCAGCATCGCGATGCTGGGTAACTATGCGATGGCTCCGGCGCTGTTTATTCTGGGCTGTGCTGGCTTTACCTTATATCCGGTGGCGATGTCCTGGGCCTGCGAAAAGGTGCTGCCGCATCAGTTAGTGGCGATGAACCAGACATTGTTGATGAGCTATACCGTCGGCAGCTTGCTCGGCCCATCGATGACGTCGATGCTGATGCAGAGCTACTCCGATCGGCTGCTGTTTGTGATGATTGCGGTAGTGGCGCTGGTTTATCTGGTGATGCTGCTGAAGAAGCCGGACCATCACCACACCCCGTTAGCTGCGGCATGAATTAAAAAAACCCGGCAGATGCGCCGGGTTTTTTGTTCGAGCAGGGAGAGGCTTAATAGATCACTTTATGGCCGTAGCTTTCCAGGATCCCCTTCACGCGATCCATGGTGTCGGCCTTCGGCGGATGAACGCCGTCCAGTTTGTACTCTTCACCCATCGCGATCCATTTGTGCTTGCCTAGCTCGTGGTAAGGCAACAGCTCGATCTTCTCGATATTGGTCATATCCTTGGTGAACTCACCGAGCAGATGCGTCGATTTATCATCATCAGACCAGCCCGGCACCACCACGTAGCGGATCCAGGTGCGTTGATTACGTTTGGCCAGATAACGGGCAAACTCCAGCGTGCGATGGTTGGAAACTCCCACCAGGTTCTGGTGAATATCGTCATTCATCTGTTTCAGGTCTAGCATCACCAGGTCGGTAGTATCCAGCAGCTCATCGATCACCGGGTCGTAACGGCGGACAAAACCGTTGGTGTCCAGACAGGTGCTGATCCCTTCCTTGTGACAGGCGCGGAACCAGTCGCGAACAAATTCGGCCTGCAGGATCGCTTCGCCGCCGGATGCCGTTACGCCGCCGCCGGAAGCGTTCATAAAGTGACGGTAGGCCACGGTATCGGTCATCAGCTCTTCAACCGTGACCTCTTTGCCACCGTGGGTGTCCCAGGTATCGCGGTTATGGCAGTACAGGCAGCGCATCAGGCAACCCTGGAAGAACACGATAAAGCGGATACCAGGGCCATCAACGGTGCCACAGGATTCGAAAGAGTGGATGCGGCCTTTCAAGGACATTGCGGGTTTCTCCAAAATTGACTGTCAAACGCAGTCTAAAATAGGCTGGTAACCGCCAGGCAGGGATCAACGATGTGGCGAAAAAAAGTCGCCAGGTAAAACGATTCCTGTTGGCCGGTTACGTACCGGTTCACTGTTTTGCCAGATATCCATGCAGTATATACCCATCACTGGCTAAGCAGCAGCGTAGATACCTGGCAAAACAGACTCAAGACCAGAGTCAGGGGGTAGTTAGTAAAAAGGCCGGAATATCCGGCCTTGGTAAGATTTGTTCAGCGGGGCAGAGCGATCCGCCCCGGAGAAACAGCGATTAGATCGACTGGGTGAAAGTACGAGTAATCACGTCTTGTTGCTGTTCTTTGGTCAACGCGTTGAAACGCACTGCGTAACCCGATACACGGATGGTCAGCTGAGGATATTTCTCAGGGTTTTCCATCGCGTCCAGCAGCATTTCACGGTTCATCACGTTCACGTTCAGGTGCTGACCGCCTTCGATGGACGCTTCGTGGTGGAAGTAACCATCCATCAGACCCGCCAGGTTGGCTTTACGCACGTCGTCATCTTTACCCAACGCGTTAGGCACGATGGAGAAGGTGTACGAGATACCATCTTTTGCATAGGCAAACGGCAGTTTGGCTACGGAGGTCAGAGAAGCTACAGCACCTTTCTGATCGCGGCCGTGCATTGGGTTGGCACCTGGACCAAATGGAGCGCCTGCACGACGACCATCTGGGGTGTTACCGGTTTTCTTACCATAAACCACGTTAGAGGTGATGGTCAGCACGGACTGAGTTGGTACCGCATTACGGTAGGTACGCAGTTTCTGAATTTTCTTCATGAAACGTTCTACCAGGTCACAAGCAATGTCATCTACGCGAGAATCGTTGTTACCGAACTGCGGATATTCACCTTCGATTTTGAAGTCGACAGCCAGGCCGTCTTCGTCACGGATGGTGGATACTTTGGCGTACTTGATGGCAGACAGGGAGTCGGCTGCTACGGACAGACCCGCGATACCACAAGCCATGGTGCGATAAACATCACGGTCATGCAGAGCCATCAGCGCAGCTTCGTAGCTGTACTTGTCGTGCATGTAGTGAATGATGTTCAACGAGGTCACATACTGCTTGGCCAGCCAGTCCATAAAGTGGTCCATACGCTCCATGACTTTGTCATAGTCCAGCACGGTGTCCATCATTGGGGCTTCTTTCGGGCCAACCTGCATTTTCAGTTTTTCATCAACGCCGCCGTTGATTGCGTACAACATGGTTTTCGCCAGGTTGGCACGCGCACCGAAGAACTGCATTTGCTTACCGACAATCATCGGGCTGACGCAACAGGCGATGGCATAGTCATCGTTGTTGAAGTCTGGGCGCATCAGGTCGTCGTTTTCATACTGTACGGAGGAGGTGTCGATAGACACTTTCGCGGCGTATTTTTTGAAGTTCAACGGCAGTTTTTCAGACCACAGGATGGTCATGTTTGGCTCTGGAGATGGCCCCATGGTGTACAGCGTATTCAGGAAGCGGAAGCTGTTTTTGGTTACCAGCGTACGACCATCAACACCCATACCAGCCAGGGATTCTGTTGCCCAGATTGGGTCACCAGAGAACAGCTCATCATACTCAGGAGTACGCAGGAAGCGAACCATACGCAGTTTCATGACCAGGTGGTCGATCAGTTCTTGCGCTTGCAGTTCGGTCAGTTTACCGGCCTTGATATCGCGCTCAATGAACACGTCCAGGAAGGTAGATACGCGGCCGAAGGACATGGCTGCACCGTTCTGGGATTTCACCGCGGCCAGGTAGCCGAAGTAGGTCCACTGTACGGCTTCTTGAGCGGTGCTGGCTGGGCCAGAAATGTCGTAGCCGTATTTGGCGGCCATTTCTTTAATCTGAGCCAGGGCACGGTGCTGTTCAGCAATTTCTTCGCGCAGCTGGATGGTCATTTCCAGGTCTTCGCCATTTTCCAGACGGGTCTGCAGAGACTTGAACTGGTTCAGCTTGTCGGCCATCAGGAAGTCGATACCGTACAAAGCAACGCGACGGTAGTCACCGATGATACGGCCACGGCCATACGCATCTGGCAGACCGGTCAGCACGCCAGACTTACGGCAGTTCAGGATGTCTTTGGTGTAAACATCGAATACGCCCTGATTGTGGGTTTTGCGGTATTCGGTGAACACTTTCTTCACTTGTGGATCCAGTTCACGGCCATAAACCTTGCATGAACCTTCAACCATCTTGATGCCGCCGAATGGGATCAGCGCGCGTTTCAGAGGAGCATCGGTCTGCAAACCAACGATGGTTTCCAGATCTTTGTTGATATAGCCCGCATCATGAGAAGTCACGGTGGAGACGACGTTGGTATCGAAATCAACTGGCGCATGGGTGCGGTTTTCCAGTTTGATCCCTTCCATAACCTTGTCCCACAGAGTGGTAGTGGCTTGACTTGCGCCAGCCAGGAAGGATTCATCACCCTCGTAAGGAGTGTAGTTTTTCTGGATGAAGTCACGTACGTTGACTTCTTTCTGCCAGTCACCTTCGCTGAAACCTTGCCAAGCGGTCGCTAACTTCTCGTTAAGTTCGGTCATTATACACCTACCTTCTAATGTGGATTTCTTTGTAAACCCGGCGCCGTGCCAGCCAACAGATTAGTGATTCTGTTTGCCGCCACGCAGATAAATTACCCAGTAAGTCAACCCAACCAGAAGACCACCGCCAATGATGTTACCGATGGTGACGGGGATCAGGTTGTCGATGATAAAGTTGCTTACGGTCAGATGAGCGAATTGCTCGGGTGCTGCCCCCACGGCTTGCCAAAACTCTGGCGTGGCAAAGTGCTTAACCACTATACCCATAGGGATCATAAACATGTTGGCGATACTGTGCTCAAAGCCGCTGGCGACGAACATGGCTACCGGCAGGATCATGGCGAACATCTTGTCCATCAGGCTGCGGCCGGAGTAGCTCATCCAGACGGCCAGGCAAACCATCAGGTTAGCCAGGATACCCAGACAGACGGCTTCTATAAAGGTGTGGTGCAGTTTATGGTCGGCGGTTTGCAATACGTTCAAACCCCACAGGCCATTGGCTGCCATATACTCGCCTGAGAACCAGATCAGCGCTACGAAGAACAAGGCACCAATCAGGTTGCCAATATAGACGTTTAACCAGTTAAGAGCCAGTTGCCCCCAGGTAATGCGCCCGCTGGCTTTGGCAATCACGGTCAGTACGGTGGAGGTAAACAGGTCCGCTCCGCAGACGACGACCAGCATTAACCCCATGGAGAAGCAGATACCACCCACCAGCTTGGCGAGGCCGAAAGGAATGGCGGCGGTGCCGGTGGTCGCTGTGATATAAAAAACAAAGGCGATAGAAATGAACACACCTGCGGTGATCGCTAAATAAAAAGTCGTCAGCGGATGCTTGGTGGCTTTATAAACCCCCGCATCCTCGGCAACTTTCGCCATCGCGGCAGGTAACAGCATATCGAAGGGGTTGTCAGCTCTCACACTAACTCTCGCTCTTAAGGGTTATTACAACACACTGAGATACTAGCAAAGCAGTATAGGGTAAAAATTGACTTGGATCATAACGCGCGGAAGTAAAACGGCTTAAAACCGCAAAATCAGTAGGGTCTATTGAGTTATATTATTGATTTTTATGTAAAAAATTTTTTTTAATGTTTGCAAAAAATTTTGAAGTTAACGCCGTTTTGGGGTGGGGAGAGTTAAATTTTTGTACTTATTGTCGCTTTTTGATGAATAAGCATTAATTGATGGTTAATTAATATTTCACGCTGACGTAACAATTGGCGATTTAATTATCCTGTTGGCTGATAAGTGCGCTTTTGATAAAAACATTCAACGCCAAGGTTTGCCTGTTTTTTGATCGGCAACCGAATCAAGGCTGCTTCTTTGGGAGTAACGCCGGTAAGGTTCTACCGGCGTATCAATCAGGCTTATGCCTGCGCCCAGTGACGGCGTTTGGCCGTTTGCAGCTTTTCGTAAGCCGCCAACAGCGCTTGATGGGCTGGCAGAGCTTTCAATTCACTGTCGATGGCAAACAGGCCGTTGAAGCGCTCTTCGCCGCTCATAGCCGCAGAGGCCGCGTCAACCGCATCCTGACCATACATCTTCACGAAGGCCGTGTGATATTGGGCTGGGTCGCGTTCTGGCTCCAACGCCAACAGCAGCAGTGTCTGCAGGCAACGATAGTAGTTGCTGCGCTCCGGGGTAAACAGCGAGGCGTTGAACTCCTGCGTCCACTCGGCCCAGATCAGTGCCTGCTCGAGATCGCCACCGGCCAATGCCAGCATGGATTTCAGTTCGCCAACGCGCAGGGTGTACCAGGCGTTGTCTTTACCAGAGGCAATGCCCAGCAATTCACGTACGCGGGTGAAATCGTCCAACCCTTCATCATCCAACTGTTGGATCAGAGCCAGGTACTCTTCTGGCTCCCATTCGCTGCCCGGCAGTTGCAGCAGGGTTTCACGCAGGTGCGCGCCCATGCTGTTGTTTGCCAGTAGCAGATCCTCTGCCGGATAGATGTCGGACATCCCCGGTACGATGATGCGGCAGGCGTACACGTCCAGGTGCTCGTAATCGGCGATGTACACTTCGGCATCTTCTTTATTAAAGATGCTCATCAGGGTGGCGAACTCTTCCTGCGTGCTACCGCTGAAACTCCAGTCGACAAACGGATAGTCGGCATCCTGTTTGAACATATCCCAGGAGATCAGACCGCTGGAATCGATGAAGTGAGTTTCAAGGTTGGCATGCTCGGCCACTTCTTCGTCGTCGAAGGTTGGGGCGGTAAACACATCCAGATCTTTCAAGCCGCGGCCTTGCAGCAGTTCGGTAACGGTACGCTCCAGCGCGACCCCGAAATCAGGGTGAGCGCCAAAGGAAGCAAAGCAGGTGCCGTTGGCGGGGTTGAACAACACCACGCAGATCACCGGATAGTTGCCACCTAACGAGGCATCATAAGAGAGGATCGGGAAGCCTTCGGCCTCCAGCTTGGCGATCGCCTCAACCACATCAGGATAGCGGTTCAGCACTTCGCTCGGGATTTCCGGCAGGCTGATGGACTCGGCGATGATGCGGTTTTTCACATAACGCTCGAACACCTCGGAGAGACCCTGAACCCGCGCTTCGTTGGCGGTATTGCCAGCGGACATGCCGTTGGACACATACAGGTTGCCGATGATGTTCATTGGAATATAAACGGTCTGCTGATCCGACTGGCGGGTGAATGGCAGGGCGCAGATGCCACGATCGCTATTGCCAGACTGCAGATCGATCAGATCGCCGGCAGTCAATTCCTGCTCTGGATCGTAGAAGGCGTGGGTACGCTCATCCAGAATACCTTGTGGCAGTGAGTTGTCAGCCGGGATCGGGAACCATTTCTCATTGGGATAGTGAACGAAATCGCCTTCGGCAATCTGTTGGCCCAAATAGAAATCGGCGAAGAAATAGTTGGTCGACAAGCGCTCGAAATACTCGCCCAGCGCGGAAGCCAGCGCGGCCTTTTTGCTGGCACCCTTACCGTTGGTGAAGCACAGTGGGCAATCGCGATCGCGGATATGCACTGACCAGACGTGTGGCACCGGATTCAGCCAGGAGGCTTCTTCGATATTGAAACCCAGATCGGTTAATTTCTGCTGAAAACGGGCGATGGAGTCTTCCAGCGCAGCGTCTTTGCCAGGAATAAAAGTTTGCGTCATTGTCTTCACTTATGTGGCGTACTAAAAACGCGCAATGATACGGGGTTTTGTTCCCAAGCTCCACGTATTCCTAAAGCCAATCAGATGTCACAGTAATTATGTGGATAAAGACGATAATTCAGCGGGTTATCAATAACGGAGAAACGTAATGAAATCAGTGAAACTCAGCGTGTTGGCACTACTGTTGGCCGGGGTTTGCGGCTCGGCACTGGCGTTACCTAATATCACCTTGCTGGCCACCGGCGGTACTATCGCTGGCGGCGGCGACTCGGCCACCAAGTCCAACTACACCGCAGGTAAATTGGGCGTTGAAGCATTGGTTGATGCCGTGCCGGAGCTGAAAAAGGTTGCCAACGTCCAGGGCGAGCAGGTGGTCAACATCGGTTCACAGGATATGAATGACGAAGTCTGGCTCAAGCTGGTCAAGAAGATTAATGCGGACTGTGCCAAAACCGATGGCTTCGTGATCACCCACGGTACCGACACGCTGGAGGAGACCGCCTATTTCCTGGATCTCACCGTCAAGTGCGATAAGCCGGTCGTGATCGTGGGGGCGATGCGCCCGGCAACGGCCATGAGTGCCGATGGCCCATTTAACTTGTATAACGCCGTTGTCACAGCCGCTGACCCTCAATCGGCCAAGCGTGGCGTGCTGGTGGTGATGAATGATACGGTGCTCGATGGCCGCGACGTGACCAAAACCAATACCACCGGCGTACAGACTTTCCAGTCGCCTAACTTTGGCCCGCTGGGTTACATCCACAACGGCAAAATCGACTACCAACGTTCACCGCAGCGCAAGCACACCAGCGAAACGCCGTTTAACGTCGACCAGATGAGTACGCTGCCGACGGTCGGTATTATCTATAACTATGCCAACGCGTCCGATGCCCCTGCCAAGGCGCTGATCGCCGAAGGTTATCAAGGGATTGTCAGCGCCGGGGTGGGTAACGGTAACCTGTATAAAACCGTGTTTGATACGTTGGCCACGGCGGCCCATAACGGCGTAGCGGTGGTGCGTTCTTCCCGCGTGCCTACCGGTTCCACCACCGAAGATGCAGAAGTGGATGATACTAAACTCGGTTTTGTGGCAGCCGGAACGCTGAATCCGCAAAAAGCGAGAATCTTGCTGCAGTTGGCATTAACTCAAACCAAAGATGCTAAACAGATCCAGGCGATGTTTAATCAGTATTGATTCCTGACTCAAGTGGGGGCGTAATGCCCCCATTTTCCCCGCCCCGACTATGCTGTAGGAAATCTCTTTTTTCAGGAACGATTTCATGCAGGCATTTGATATCCAAAGAATGGCATTTGACGAGACCACGCCAGAGTTCCTGGCCGAGGTGGCACTACGCTGTCTGTTCACTTTTTTGCTGGTGTTTATCTTTTTAAAAATGACCGGGCGGCGTGGCGTACGCCAAATGTCGCTGTTTGAAGTGCTGATCATCCTGACGCTGGGATCGGCAGCCGGAGATGTCGCGTTTTATCATAATGTTCCCCTGTTGCCGGTGCTGATGGTTTTCGTTTGTATGATGGTAATGTACCGCTTTTCCACCTGGTTGATGGATCGCCATCAAAAAATACAGGTGTGGATGGAAGGCGAACCGCTGATTCTGGTCAGCGAGGGGCTGTTCGATTGGGACATTCTGTGCCGGGAAAATATCACCCATGATGAGTTCTTTATGGAACTCCGTCAGGCCGGTGTCGAGCATCTCGGCCAGGTGAGACTGGCCATCCTGGAGGTAAACGGCACCATATCGGTGTATTTCTACCCGGACGAGGAGGTACGGCCCGGGTTACCGGTGTTACCGGCACAATGCGTCAAAAGCGTGGTTGAGATTGATGTGGAGGGTGATTATGCCTGTGGGATGTGTAGCCTGATCTCCACTTTGACGCCATCGCTCGAACACGACTGCCCACGCTGTGGCAACCGTAAATGGATCGCAGCCTTGTCCCATAGCCGGGTAAGCTGAATACAGCACAAAAAACCGCGTTAACCCGCTGAATACGCCAGTGTCACAGCGTTTTATGGCACAAATAAACCCTGAGGCCGCAGAGCCTGTTATTTGCGGTCTTGCCAGTTTCCCACCCTTGGAACAATAAGCATTGCAGCCGGGTTACGTGAGTGATAAAACCGATAGAGTTGGTTAACATCAGCGTTAACTTCGGGCATATGTCGAAAGCCGGTTTTTACGGCGCACAGTGAATGTGGTGAGGGGAAATGACTCAGGTTTATAATTTTAGCTCAGGCCCGGCGATGCTGCCGGTTGAAGTGTTGCGTCGTGCGGAACAAGAGCTGTGCAACTGGCACGGTCTTGGCACTTCGGTGATGGAAATCAGCCATCGCAGTAAAGAATTCATCGCCGTCGCCGAACAGTCCGAACAGGATCTGCGCGATCTGCTGAAAGTCCCCGCCAACTATAAAGTGCTGTTCTGCCACGGTGGTGCCCGCGCGCAATTCGCCGCGTTGCCACTGAACCTGTTGGGCGATAACACCACTGCCGACTATATCGATGGCGGTTACTGGGCGCACAGCGCGATCACCGAAGCGGAAAAATACTGCCAGCCAAAGGTGATCGACGTTAAAACTACCGTTGACGGCTTAAGCGGCATCAAGCCGATGAAAGAGTGGCAACTGAGCGATAACGCGGCTTACGTCCACTATTGCCCGAACGAAACCATCGACGGCGTGGCCATTGATGAAACGCCAGACTTTGGCGATAAAGTGGTGATTGGCGATTACTCTTCGACCATCCTTTCCCGTCCATTGGACGTCAGCCGTTTCGGCGTAATCTATGCGGGCGCACAGAAGAACATTGGTCCGGCAGGCCTGACGTTGGTGATCGTGCGTGATGATCTGCTGGGTAAAGCACGCCGTGAAGTCCCGTCGATCCTGGATTACACCGTGTTGGCAGAAAATGACTCGATGTTTAACACGCCGCCAACCTTCGCCTGGTATCTGTCTGGCCTGGTCTTCAAATGGCTGAAAGAGCAGGGCGGCCTGGTGGAAATGCAAAAACGCAACCAGGCCAAGGCCGAGTTGCTGTATAGCACTATCGATCAGTCGGACTTCTACCGTAGCCGCGTGGCCATTGCCAACCGCTCCTGGATGAACGTGCCGTTCCAACTGGCCGATCCTGCGCTGGATAAAGTGTTCCTGAGTGAAGCAGAAGCCATTGGCCTGCAGGCACTGAAGGGGCACCGCGTAGTAGGCGGCATGCGTGCTTCCATCTATAATGCGATGCCGCTGGCCGGCGTGAAGACCCTGACCGACTTTATGGTCGATTTTGAACGTCGCCATGGTTGATTGCCACCGCCCGCATTGAACGGGCGGTCGTACCGCTGTTGTCCTTTTGCATTAAAGCGGCTCCGGCATTATCCCGGGGCCGTTTCGTTTATCAGATTCTGGAGAGTTTTGTTCACATGGTGGATTCCCTGACGTTACAACCGGTTGCTTTGGTCGATGGCACCGTCAACTTACCTGGCTCCAAGAGCGTATCCAATCGGGCTTTGCTACTGGCTGCGCTGGCGCGGGGAACGACCCGGCTGACCAACCTGCTGGATAGCGACGACGTGCGTCATATGCTGAATGCCTTGCAAGCGCTGGGGGTGAGTTACCAACTCTCCGACGATCGCACCACCTGTTCCGTTGAGGGCAACGCGGGTCCGTTGGTTGCCGCGCAGCCGTTGGAGCTGTTCCTCGGTAATGCCGGTACGGCAATGCGTCCATTAGCGGCGGCACTGTGCCTGGGTGAGGGCGACGTGGTGTTGACCGGTGAACCGCGCATGAAAGAGCGCCCGATTGGCCATCTGGTCGATGCTTTACGCCAGGGCGGCGCGCAAATTGATTACCTTGAACAAACCGATTATCCACCTGTGCGCCTGCGTGGTGGTTTCCGTGGCGGCGACGTCAGCGTTGACGGCAGCGTATCCAGCCAGTTCCTGACCGCCTTGCTGATGATGGCACCGTTGGCGGCCCAAGACACCGCTATCCATATTTTGGGTGAGCTGGTTTCCAAGCCTTATATCGATATTACTCTGCACCTGATGAGTACTTTCGGCGTGGAAGTCACGCACGACAACTATCGCGTGTTCCATATCCGTGGGCAGCAGACTTACCGTTCGCCAGGCGACTATCTGGTGGAGGGCGATGCCTCTTCGGCATCCTATTTCCTGGCCGCTGCGGCGATTAAGGGCGGCACCGTGCGTGTTACCGGTATTGGTAAGAAAAGCGTTCAAGGCGATACCAAATTTGCCGACGTGCTGGAAAAAATGGGCGCGCGCATCACCTGGGGCGATGATTTTATCGAGTGTAGCCGCGGCGAGCTCAAAGGCATCGATATGGACATGAACCACATTCCAGATGCGGCGATGACCATTGCCACCACCGCGCTGTTCGCGACCGGGCCGACCACCATCCGCAATATCTACAACTGGCGGGTAAAAGAAACCGACCGTCTGGCTGCGATGGCTGCAGAACTGCGTAAAGTTGGCGCAGAGGTTGATGAAGGTGAGGATTACATTCACGTCGTGCCGCCAAGCAAGCTGCAGTTTGCCGAGATTGGTACCTACAACGATCACCGCATGGCGATGTGCTTCTCGCTGGTGGCGCTCTCCGATACACCGGTGACCATTCTGGATCCGAAGTGTACCGCCAAGACCTTCCCAGACTATTTTGAGCAGTTGGCGCGTATCAGCCAGTTGGCCTAATATTCTCCATATCCGTTATCGATGGGCCTCGTTTGAGGCCTTTTTTACGCATTGGTGGCCATCTTTTCGGCAATCAGACAGTTCGCGGTAACAGTAAACTCCGCAGGCGCGTATAATACGCCCCCGAATCTGCTCCTACTTGGGCAGAGAGCAGGCGTGTTCCTGTGAGGTTTCTACCTGAAGGAGAGAGAAATGACGGCTACAGTTCCGGTGATAACCGTTGATGGACCAAGTGGTGCAGGCAAAGGCACGTTGTGCAAGGCGCTGGCAGAATCCCTTGGTTGGCGTTTGCTGGATTCCGGCGCGATTTATCGCGTACTGGCCCTGGCAGCGTTGCACCATCAGGTGGATATCACCTCTGAAGAGGCGTTAGTCCCCTTGGCCGCCCATCTCGACGTCCGCTTTGTTGCTCAGGACGGCAAGCTGCAGGTTATTTTGGAAGGTGAGGACGTCAGTAATGAGATCCGCACCGAAACCGTTGGCAATACGGCTTCGCAAACGGCCGCATTCCCACGGGTTCGTGAGGCGCTGCTGCGCCGCCAACGCGCATTTCGCGAGGCCCCGGGCCTGATCGCCGATGGCCGTGACATGGGTACGGTAGTGTTCCCGGATGCGCCGGTTAAAATTTTCCTTGACGCCAGTTCCGAAGAGCGTGCGCATCGTCGCATGCTACAGTTGCAGGAAAAGGGCTTTAATGTTAACTTTGAACGTCTTTTAGCCGAGATAAAGGAACGGGATGACCGTGACCGTAATCGGGCTATTGCGCCACTGGTACCGGCTCTCGATGCTCTCGTGTTGGATTCTACCAGCATGTCGATCGAGGAAGTGATCCAGCGGGCGTTGGCATATGCACATGAAGTTTTGGCGTTGCCGCAGCAATAAGCGCGGCGGCGTTTTTAGCTTTTTGTTATATTTGTCATCGTACTGCATAGCAGTAACTGAATATATCGGGTAAAATTTTACCCCTGTAACCTAAACCTTGTCGGCAGGAAGCCAATGGCAAGGTATGTGAAACAACCCCATTCGGCGGGACGCTAAATGGACGTTAAACTATAGAACCCTGAAGATTAAACATGACTGAATCTTTCGCTCAACTCTTTGAAGAATCCCTGAAAACAATCGAAACCCGTCCGGGTTCCATCGTTCGTGGTGTTGTTGTTGCTATCGATAAAGATGTCGTACTGGTTGACGCCGGTCTGAAATCTGAATCTGCCATCCCGGCTGAGCAATTCAAAAACGCCCAGGGCGAGCTGGAAATCCAGGTTGGTGACGAAGTTGACGTTGCGCTGGACGCTGTTGAAGATGGCTTCGGTGAAACTCTGCTGTCCCGTGAGAAAGCTAAGCGTCACGAAGCTTGGATCACGCTGGAAAAAGCTTACGAAGAAGCTGAAACTGTCGTCGGTGTTATCAACGGCAAAGTTAAGGGTGGCTTCACTGTAGAGCTGAACGGTATTCGTGCGTTCCTGCCAGGTTCCCTGGTTGACGTGCGTCCAGTTCGCGACACTCTGCACCTGGAAGGCAAAGAGCTTGAGTTTAAAGTCATCAAGCTGGATCAGAAGCGCAACAACGTTGTTGTTTCTCGTCGTGCAGTAATCGAATCTGAAAACAGCGCAGAGCGCGATCAACTGCTGGAAAACCTGCAGGAAGGCATGGAAGTTAAAGGTATCGTTAAGAACCTCACTGACTACGGTGCATTCGTGGATCTGGGCGGCGTTGACGGCCTGCTGCACATCACTGACATGGCTTGGAAACGCGTTAAGCACCCAAGCGAAATTGTCAACGTGGGCGACGAAATCACTGTTAAGGTGCTGAAGTTCGACCGCGAGCGTACTCGTGTATCTCTGGGCCTGAAGCAACTGGGCGAAGATCCATGGGTTGCTATCGCTAAACGTTACCCAGAAGGCACCAAGCTGACTGGTCGTGTTACCAACCTGACTGATTACGGCTGCTTCGTGGAAATCGAAGAAGGCGTTGAAGGTCTGGTACACGTTTCTGAAATGGATTGGACCAACAAAAACATCCATCCGTCCAAAGTTGTTAACGTGGGCGATGTAGTGGAAGTGATGGTTCTGGACATCGATGAAGAGCGTCGTCGTATCTCCCTGGGCCTGAAGCAGTGCAAAAACAACCCATGGCAGCAGTTCGCAGAAACCCACAACAAGGGCGACCGCGTTGAAGGTAAAATCAAGTCTATCACTGACTTCGGTATCTTCATCGGCCTGGACGGCGGCATCGACGGCCTGGTTCACCTGTCTGACATCTCCTGGAACGTTGCAGGCGAAGAAGCAGTTCGTGAATACAAGAAAGGCGACGAAATCGCAGCTGTGGTTCTGCAAGTTGACGCAGAGCGCGAGCGTATCTCCCTGGGCGTGAAGCAACTGGCTGAAGATCCGTTCAATAACTACCTGTCTATGAACAAGAAAGGTACTATTGTTACTGGTAAAGTCACTGCAGTTGACGCCAAAGGTGCTACAGTTGAATTAGCAGGCGGCGTAGAAGGTTACCTGCGTGCTTCTGAAGCCTCTCGCGACCGTATTGAAGACGCAACTCTGGTTCTGAACGTTGGTGACGAAGTTGAAGCTAAATTCACTGGCGTTGACCGTAAGAACCGCGTTGTAAGCCTGTCCGTCCGTGCGAAGGACGAAGCTGACGAGAAAGATGCAATTGCTACGGTTAACAACACCAAGCCGGAAGAAAGCAACTTCTCTAACGCTATGGCTGAAGCCTTCAAAGCGGCTAAAGGCGAGTAATGACGGGGGGCGGTTTCTGACCGCCCCGATACGGTAGTTTAGCTGCAAAGCTTGGAGGAACTATGACCAAGTCTGAACTTATTGAAAGACTTGCTGGCCAGCAATCTCATATTCCGGCGAAGGCCGTTGAGGATGCAGTGAAAGAGATGCTCGAACACATGGCAGCTACGCTAGCCGAGGGTGAGCGCATCGAGATCCGCGGATTCGGCAGTTTTTCTCTTCACTACCGTGCTCCGCGCGTCGGCCGTAACCCTAAAACGGGTGATAAAGTTGAGTTGGACGGCAAGTACGTTCCTCACTTCAAGCCAGGTAAAGAGTTACGTGACCGTGCCAATATCTATGGCTAGTCGCTGACCACCCATAGTGTTGTTGCTTGTAAAGAATATAAAACGGTGCCTTAGGGTGCCGTTTTTTTTCGCCTGAAAACCCTCCCATACCGGCAAAAATTTGCGCTCCGCTACGCAACCTTTCCTGCAAATGCCAAATAGCCAACCGATTGTTTACGACCTCCTTTCCTGAGTAGCAACCTGCAACTGGTGGTTATCCGTTTGAGAAGTCACATTTGTTGCAGGATAAAATTTGCAAGGAGTGTGGAAATCAGGATCTCACTGGATAGGGCCGCCATCGCTTCGGTGATGGGGATGCTGCCGATACTGTTTTTGCCCCACTTACCGTCGTGGCCTTTATTGATGGGGCTAGCCGTTCCGGCTTTGTGGCTATGGCGATATAAGCCGAATCCATGGCGCCAGGCACTGTGCTGCTGCCTGCTGGGCTTTATCTACGCCACTGGTAGTGCCAGCCTGTTGATGCAGCAAGTCGCAACGTTGACGACCAGCGGCGATAAAGCCGTGATTGCTTCCGTGCGTAGCATCCGGTTGAACGGGGCTGAAACGCCACAGGTACAACTGCGTATTGAGCAGGTTAGCGGGCGTTGGCTGGTGCCTGCTTTGTCCTTTACGGCAAACTGGCGCGGCGAAAAGCCCTGTGCAGGGCAACGTTGGGCGATGAAAGTTCGCTTTCGCCCGGTACACAGCAGCCTGAATGAAGGGGGTTTTGACGGGCAGCGTTGGGCCATTGCTAATCGTCAACCGTTGCGTGGCTTTGTACGTTCTGCAACGGCACTGGATAAGGGCTGCAACTGGCGCCAGCTGATCGTCAAACAGAGGGATCAATCGCTCATGCCGCTGACACAACGCCCGGTGTTGCTGGCGCTGGCGTTTGGCGAACGGACGCTGATGAGTAATGAGCTGCGTGGGCAACTGATGAAAACCGGCGTGGCTCACCTGATGGCGATTTCTGGCCTGCATATTTCCCTGGCCGCTGCCTTTGCCTGGGGGCTGGCGCGTGGCGTGCAGTTTTTATTGCCCGCGCGTTACATCGGCTACCGTTTGCCGCTGATCGTCAGTTGGTTGATGGCGCTGTGCTATGTGTGGCTGGCAGGTGGGCAACCTCCGGCAATGAGGGCCTTTATTGCCTTGTCTCTGTGGCTCTGGTTGCGCCTCAAAGGCGTTTCCTGCACTTCCTGGCAAATCTGGCTGTGGTGTATCAGCCTGCTGTTGCTGTGCGATCCTATGTCAGTGCTTTCGGACAGCTTCTGGCTCTCCGCCCTGGCGGTTGCGGCCTTAATCTTTTGGTTTGAATGGGCGCCGTTGCCCAGGCGCTTCAGCACTTCTTGGGGCTGGGCACCTCTGCGTTGGCTACACATGCAACTAGGAATGACGCTGTTGCTGATGCCGTTACAATTTGGCCTGTTTCATGGCTTGAGCTGGACATCGTTACCCGCCAACCTTTGGGCAGTACCGATCGTTTCTCTGTTGTCGGTTCCGCTGATATTGTTGGCACTGATGCTGTTTTTTATTCCGCCGGTAAGCCACTGGTGTTGGCAATTGGCCGATCTTACCGTCAGTTGGGCCTTATGGCCGCTACCTGGGCTTGAGCAAGGGTGGCTACAGGTTGGGGCTGCCTTACTGCAATTTAGCGTCCTTGGGTGGTTAGCCGTGGTTTGCTGGCGTTTTCGCTGGTGGTATCACTTTCCTGTCGGTTGCGCCGTTGTGGTGCTAGGCTGTCTGTTCTGGCGGGAAAGATCGCCAGATTATCGCTGGCGGGTCGATGTGCTCGACGTAGGGCACGGCTTGGCGGTGGTGATCGAGCGGGAAGGAAAGGCCGTCATCTTTGATACGGGCAACCGCTGGCAAGCCTCCAGTGCGGCAGAGCGCAACATTTTGCCATTTCTGCGCTGGCGGCAGATTTCGCTGGAGCAAATCGTTATCAGCCATAGCCATCTGGATCATATCGGCGGTTTGCCGATATTGGCAGCCGCATTTCCACAGGCCAGCGTGCGTACGCCGATCGTGAACGTTGGCTACCTGCCTTGCGTTCAAGGGCAGCGGTGGGTGTGGCGAGACCTAAACTTTCAGGTGTTGTGGCCACCAGCACGGGTGGATTATGCCGCTAACGATGACTCCTGCGTAGTGCGTGTCGATGATGGCAAGTTCAGCCTGTTACTGACTGGGGATATTGAACGCCGGGCCGAGCAGGCGTTGCTGAAACAACGTGCGAATTTACCCAGCACTATCCTTCAGGTGCCTCATCACGGCAGTAAGACATCTTCAACGCCGCCATTTTTGCGTGCAGTTTCCCCCGAGCTGGCGTTTGCCTCGGCATCCCGCTATAACGCCTGGCGGTTACCGGCAGCAAAAATAGTCAAACGCTATCGGGAAAATCACATTCCCTGGCGTGATACGGCCCGCTCAGGGCAGCTTAGCGTGTTTTTTTATCGTCATGATTGGCAAGTTAAAGGCTTTCGCGAACAACTAAATCCACGTTGGTATCATCAGCGGTTTGGCGTTGAGGGGGATAATGAGTAGAATGGGCCGCTATTTCTTCCGATGCTGGTATTTGCATGATGAATGATAAAGATCTGTCCACCTGGCAGACGTTCCGCCGCCTCTGGCCGATGATCACACCGTTTAAAACCGGGTTGGTGGTCGCCGCCATTGCGCTGGTTTTAAACGCAGCGGGGGATACGTTAATGCTGTCCCTGCTCAAACCGTTATTAGACGACTTTGGTAAAGCCGATAGCCGAGTCTTGCATTGGATGCCGCTGGTCGTGATTGGCCTGATGTTGATGCGTGGCATCACCAGCTATGTCTCCAGCTACTGTATTTCCTGGGTGTCAGGCATGGTGGTGATGCAGATGCGCCGTCGTCTGTTCGGCCATATGATGCGAATGCCGGTGGCCTTTTTTGACCAGCAATCAACAGGAACTCTGCTTTCACGTATTACCTACGACTCGGAACAGGTAGCTTCATCCTCCTCCAGCGCGTTGGTTACCGTGGTGCGTGAAGGGGCCTCGATCATCGGCCTGTTCATCATGATGTTTTATTACAGCTGGCAGCTTTCGCTAATCCTGATCGTGCTGGCACCGATCGTCTCCTTCGCGATCCGCCTGGTCTCCAAACGTTTCCGCAATATCAGTAAAAATATGCAAAACACCATGGGGCAGGTGACGACCAGTGCAGAACAGATGCTGAAAGGGCATAAAGAAGTGCTGATCTTTGGTGGTCAACAGGTGGAAACCGAGCGCTTCAACACCGTCAGTAACCGCATGCGTCAGCAGGGGATGAAGCTGGTTTCGGCTTCTTCTATTGCCGATCCTATTATTCAGTTGATCGCCTCATTGGCATTGGCGTTTGTGCTGTTTGCAGCAAGCTTCCCTAGCGTGATGGATACGCTGACAGCCGGTACCATTACCGTGGTGTTCTCCGCCATGATTGCCTTGATGCGTCCACTGAAATCCTTGACCAACGTGAATGCCCAGTTCCAGCGCGGGATGGCGGCCTGCCAGACGTTGTTCTCTATCCTGGATTTGGAACAGGAAAAGGATACCGGTACTCGCCAGGTTGAGCGTGCCAAAGGTGATATCGAATTCCGTAATGTGACCTTTGCCTATCCAGGGCGTGAGATCCCGGCGCTGCGTGATATCAATCTGAGCATTTCAGAAGGTAAAACGGTGGCGTTGGTTGGCCGTTCTGGTTCGGGTAAATCGACGATTGCCAACCTGTTGACGCGCTTCTACGACGTGCAGGAAGGGCAGATCCTGATGGATGGCCATGATCTGCGGGAATATACCCTGGCCTCGTTGCGCGATCAGGTTGCCCTGGTCTCACAGAACGTCCACCTGTTCAACGACACCATTGCCAACAACATTGCCTATGCTCGTGAAGAGCGTTACAGCCGTGAAGAAATTGAGAAAGCGGCGCGTATGGCCTATGCCACCGACTTCATTGATAAAATGGAGCATGGTCTGGATACGGTGATCGGTGAGAACGGCGTGATGCTTTCCGGAGGTCAGCGTCAGCGTATTGCCATCGCTCGTGCCTTGCTGCGAGATTGCCCAATCCTGATCCTGGATGAAGCCACCTCCGCGCTGGATACCGAATCTGAGCGTGCGATCCAGGCGGCCTTGGACGAACTGCAGAAAAACCGTACCTCATTGGTGATTGCCCACCGTCTGTCGACTATCGAGAAAGCCGATGAGATCCTGGTGGTTGAAGATGGGCGTATCGTTGAGCGTGGCCAGCATGCCGAGTTGATCGAGCAGAAAGGGGCTTACGCACAACTTCACCGCATGCAGTTTGGTCAGTAATGATAGAGCGCATCTGGTCCGGTAGTTCACTGGTTTACCTGCTGCTGTTGCCGCTCTCCTGGCTGTATGGCCTGGTGAGCGGCCTGATCCGCCTTAGCTACCGCTGTGGCTTGCGCAAGAGTTGGCGTGCGCCGGTGCCGGTGGTTATCGTGGGGAACCTCACTGCGGGTGGCAACGGTAAAACACCGATGGTGATCTGGTTGGTTGAACAGCTGCAACAGCGTGGCTACCGGGTCGGCGTGGTTTCCAGAGGTTACGGCGGCAAGTCGGCGGTCTATCCGCTGGTGCTGGATGCTCAGACTACCACCCGGCAAGCCGGTGATGAACCCGTGCTGATCTATCAGCGTACCGGGGCGCCGGTGGCTATTTCGCCAAAGCGCGCCGAAGCGGTGCAAGCCTTGTTGAACCAAGGCGAGCTTGATTTGATCATCACCGACGATGGTCTCCAGCACTATGCTTTACAGCGTGATTTTGAGCTGGTGGTGATCGATGGCGTTCGTCGCTTCGGCAATGGTTGGTGGTTACCCGCTGGCCCAATGCGTGAGCGTGTGTCCCGCTTAAAGACGGTGGATGCCTGTGTGGCAAATGGCGGTGTTGCCCAGCCGGGGGAAATCGCCATGAAGCTCCAGGCGCAGGATGCGGTGAATATCGCCAGCGGTGAACGCCGCCCGGCGATCGAATTACCCCACGTAGTGGCGATGGCAGGGATAGGTCATCCCCCAAGGTTTTTCGCCACGCTAGAAAAGTTGGGAGTTGAGGTCGAGCGCGAGGTGGCCTTTGCCGATCACCAGGAATACAACCACGGGCAGTTAGCCGCATTGGCGAGCCAAGGCCAAACGCTGCTGATGACCGAGAAGGATGCGGTGAAATGCCGTGCCTTTGCCCAGCCTGACTGGTGGTATTTACCGGTTGAAGCGGTACTTCCCACCGAGCAGGCCGAGCAACTGTTGCAAGGGATCCAGAAGTTAATCAAATAATCTAAGCTTCTAAAGCGTGCAAGCCCAAGGCTTGCGCGCAAGCTTGCAGTGAGCGCTGCTGCGTTTGCTGATAAAGCGCCAATTCATCAATCACGCCTGCCCCTAATGCCTGTTCAAACGCCGTACGGCTCGATGACGCCGCGTATTGCGCATGGCGGCTGCCCCCCAGATTAGACTGAAAAATTCCGGCGGCGCTGACCGGCAGGAAATCCTCATAAACCAACGGCTGGAAGCGGATGTAGTCCAGTGCGATGAGCTGTTCGAGCGTGCTGTGCTGCTCAACGGTCTCTTTAGCTGCCAGCCCGCATTCGGTAGGGAAATAGCGGAACCAGGCTAATTGCTGCACACGTAGTGCATTGTAATCATCCGGGAAGGCCTGGAAATGTTCAGCCAGCAGTTGGTAATAGCGTGGAGCATTATCTTCCGTAGCCGGAACCTGTAATGCATCCTGCGCGGCCTGCAGCAGGCGATCGTAAAGCGCACGCCCTTTGGCGGTTAGGGCGACTCCCCGTTGCTCAATCTCACCGAAACGCGCGGTATGATGCCCCACAACCTGATGACCGTCAGGTTCGATAAACAGGACTTGTTCCTCTAACGCTTTGAAACTGGTCTGGCGTAACAGAATAGGGCAGTGGCGCGTAGGCGGGCCTTCGATCACCGCTTTGGGTGGGATCCCGCGTTCTGGCATTGCCGCCTGTACCCGATCGATATCCAGCGTTCTTGGCGTCAGATGGTTGATATGTGGCCCTTTGAAGGCAACGATATCGGCGATCAGGCGATGTTGATTGTGCAACTGTTGATATTCACTGGCGCTGACGGTGGCCAAACGGTGCCAACGGAAGGTTTCGAGCGCCTGGGCAACAAATTCTTGCGCCTGTTCGGCATCCAGCCCGCCCTGGATTTCATGTAACGCTATCAGCTCCAAAGCCCGCTCGGTAAAAATGCAGCGGCGATCCAGCAGTCGTTGTGCCAGCTCGCGCAGCGCCACATTCTCAATCAGTTCCAGTCGTAGCAACGAAGTAAATATGCGAAACGGGCTGACTTGCAGATCGGCTTCGTGTACGGCACGAAAGGCGGTGGAGTGGACGGGGACGCCAGCAGCTGTCAGATCGTAATAACCCACCGGAGACATGCCCATGACGGCAAACAGTCGTCGTAAGGTCTGCAATTCAGCTGCCGTGCCGACGCGGATAGCGCCGTGGCGCTCCATCGATAATCGACCGATTTCACCGGTAATCTGCAACCCATGTGCCAGGGCTGAATCTTTACTCAGCACCTCCCGATTGGTTTCAGCGACCAGTTCGATCAAGTCACCGTACAGTGGCACCTCTTGTTGATACATGGCCGACATTGCCAGGGAAAATTTGGCGCGAATGTCATTCGGCGAGACGAAGTGCTGGTCGATCATACTGCTAGCTCCTTAGCTCAATAAAATCTGAAAAATGCGGTTTAGGCCGCCAATAGTGCTGGCTAGATGACACCTCACCGTGTTTTTGACTCAAGTCTAGTCAGTTGGTTCGTGATTTGTTATCGAT
This sequence comes from Serratia sp. Res13-Sevr-LER1-36-b, assembly GCF_015673035.1. NCBI lineage: Bacteria > Pseudomonadati > Pseudomonadota > Gammaproteobacteria > Enterobacterales > Yersiniaceae > Serratia > Serratia sp. Res13-Sevr-LER1-36-b. The sequence continues at coordinate 239,411 of NZ_JADACK010000005.1, forward strand.
TGGCTAACGATATTAGTGTTTTATGCGTTGGCTCTCATTTGCAGGCATAACCCCAAGTGGTGAGTGATGAGCGAGATGCTCCTGCAATGCGCTAAAAACAAGAGGAATTTAAACTATTAAAATCAGTATGATAGGAATATTCTGGGCGGATGTAGCTAAAAAGTGTGATAAACCTCTTGTCTTGATGATGAGTTTATGAGTAAATGCATACCGGCCTGTGATGCAGCGCTATTTATGTACGAGTATAGATTAAGTAGTTCCTCCCAAGACGTTATCATCTGATTCCGCTTCAAAGACGAACCTTCTAAGTACCTCCCATAAGTAATGATTCTGAAAAACGGCCAAATTGCCATAGGGCAGGTTTTTGTAAATATTTAAAAGGTAATAGTAATGTCTAAGAAGACTGGTCAGGTTAAGTGGTTCAACGAAAGTAAAGGTTTTGGTTTCATTGAACAACAAGATGGCGGCAAAGATGTATTCGTACACTTCTCTGCAATCATGACCGAAGGTTTCAAGACTCTGGCAGAAGGCCAGCGTGTTGAGTATACCATTCAGGACAGCCCGCGCGGGCCGGCTGCCGCCAACGTTGTTGCTCTGTAAGTTTACAGGGAATAGCGTATAGAGAGCTTAATACAACCATAATGACGCGTTAATGCTGAGTTATGCGGAAGATATTAAGCTCAACAAGCCCGCCGCAGTGCGGGTTTTTTAATTTTTGCTCACGAGAGGTTTGTTACGAAAAACTTTAGGATGGGCTGGTAGCGTCCACACAATAACAAAAATAACGTTGTGAAGGATGCTCAAGTGAAAGGATATAAAATATGTTTAAGAATACAATGCTAAAAATGGGCCAGGTAAAATGGTTTGATCAGGCTCAAGGCTATGGTGTTATTTCACCGGTCGATGGTAGTGACGAAATTTATGTTAGCCGCCGTGCTATCGCCAATACCAAAAACAAGTCATTAAACGAAGGTCAGAACGTCGAGTTCTCGATTTATCGTAGCTCTCACGGGCTGTCAGCGGCAGACGTTATCGCGTTCTGACCCAAACTTTCCTCGCCAGTGCCGGTGCCGCCACCCCATGCACTGGCGAAGAAAATTTCCCCAGGATCCTCTATCATCAGGCCATTGCTCAATGACCCTTGGATATCAGGATGCCAATCCCCGTTATTTCGCTTTCCTCTGCCCGCGCGCTTCATCTTGCCGCTCAAGGGCTGCTATCCCCAATTAAACGCCAGGCTTGCCCCGATGATGTAGTGAACGCCATCGATCGTATGGGGTTGCTGCAAATTGACACCATCAGCGTGGTGGCCCGTAGCCCTTACCTGGTGCTGTTCAGTCGCCTGGGCGATTATCGGCCAGAATGGCTGGAACAGGCGTTGGCTAGCCGCAAACTGTTCGAGTACTGGGCGCACGAAGCCTGTTTTCTCCCCATCGATGACTTTGGTTTGTTACGCCATCGCATGCTGCAACCGCAGGGGATGGGGTGGAAATACTCGCAGGAATGGGTACAACAGCACCAACAGGCTATCGATGAACTGCTACAGCATATCGCGGTGCAAGGGCCGGTGCGTTCGGCCGATTTTAGCGCCGAAAAGAAAGGCGCTAACGGCTGGTGGGATTGGAAGCCGGAAAAGCGTCATCTGGAAATTCTGTTTACCTCTGGCAAGTTGATGGTGGCTGAACGCCGTAATTTTCACCGTGTCTATGATCTCACCGAACGTTTATTGCCGCAGTGGGATGATGATGTGCATGCCTTATCTCAGGCGACAGCGCAGCAACAGATGCTCACCCGCAGTTGCCGCTATCTCGGCGTGTTTAAAGCCGAATGGCTGGCGGATTATTACCGATTGAAACGCGTCGCCCCCAAACCGTTGTTGGCAACGCTATTACAGCAGGGAGAGATCTCCCAGATCGCTATCGACGGGCTGGAAGGGGAATTTTATGTCCATCAGTCGCTGGCGGCCGAGTTGGCGCTGGCGGAACAAGGGAAGTTGAAATCCACGGTAACCTGCCTGCTGTCTCCTTTTGATCCGGTGGTGTGGGATCGGCGGCGCGCGCTGGAACTGTTCAGCTTTGACTATAGGCTGGAATGCTACACGCCAAAAGAAAAACGCCAGTACGGCTATTTCACCTTGCCGCTGTTGCAGCGGGGCGAACTGATTGGCCGAGTAGATGTGAAAATGCACCGCAAGCAGGGCGTTTTTGAAGTGATCAGTTTCCATCTTGAAACTGGGATCAAGCTGGGTAAGCAGCGTTGTCAGGATATTCGTCAGGCAATTACCCGTACGGCGAAATGGCACGGGGCGCAGCAGGTCTCGCTAGGAGATGTACCCGCATCGCTGGCAGCAGAGTGGGGGCAAGGCTGGGGAATAGAATAACGAACGACGTTGTCACCGAGGGTAAAACGAATTTCAACGCCGCCCGCTAACTTGTAGGGGCGCATATACTCGCCCCGCGTTCCTCAGTTGCTGTAGTTGGCAAACAGCGCGATGATTTTATGGAGACGTTTGATCATTTGCAGGTTCTCATTTTTTTGTGATGTAAGTCACAAAAAATTCTACGCCTGCCAATGGAGTGATTCAACCCCCGCAGAAAAATTTCCCGTTCGGCAACCCTCTGAGCAAATCAGGCGGTGATTAACCGGCCCTATGGCGTTATGCTATCCTCACGCACTTTCCTTGTTAGCATATCTTCCCCTGGAGGAAGCATGGATCACCGTTTACTCGAAATCATTGCCTGCCCGGTTTGCAACGGTAAGCTCTATTTCAACAAAGAACATCAGGAACTGGTCTGCAAATTGGACGGCCTGGCCTACCCATTACGTGATGGTATTCCGGTATTGCTGGAAAACGAAGCGCGCACCATCCCACTGGACGAGAAACACGCATGAGTTTTATCGCTATCATCCCGGCGCGTTACGCGTCCACCCGCTTGCCGGGTAAACCGTTGGCGGATATCCACGGTAAGCCGATGGTGGTGCATGTGATGGAACGAGCCCGTGAATCAGGGGCTTCCCGCGTGATTGTCGCCACCGATCACCCAGAGGTGGCCAAAGCGGTCGAGGCTGCCGGCGGTGAAGTTTGCATGACCAGCCCGGACCACCATTCCGGCACCGAACGCCTGGCGGAAGTGATCGAGAAATGTGGCTTTGCCGATGATGAAATCATTGTCAATGTGCAAGGCGATGAGCCTATGATCCCGCCGGTTATTGTGCGTCAGGTAGCAGAAAACCTGGCGGCCAGTAGCGCAGGGATGGCCACGCTGGCGGTGCCGATCGAAACCGCAGAAGAAGCCTTCAACCCGAATGCGGTCAAGGTGGTGATGGATGCGCAAGGCTATGCGCTCTATTTCTCACGCGCCACCATCCCTTGGGATCGTGAGCGTTTTGCTCAGTCAAAAGAGAGTATTGGCAATAGCCTGCTGCGGCATATCGGGATTTATGCCTACCGTGCCGGTTTTGTCCGCCGCTACGTCAGTTGGCAACCAAGCCAGCTGGAACAGATTGAACTGCTGGAGCAGTTGCGTGTGCTGTGGTACGGCGAAAAGATCCACGTCGCGGTGGCGCAGGCCATTCCGAGCGTCGGTGTCGATACTCCAGCAGACCTGCAACGAGTGCGGGACAGCATCAAGCGTTGAGTCGTCTATTGGCCGGAGATCCCGGCCATCTCAATTCCCTGATTCCCCCCTTTTATTGATCTGCATTGAAGAATTTCTCCGCTCACCGTTCAATGATGACAGGTGCTTATCCTTAATCTGGAGGGGGTCGTCCTATGGAGCAGCTGCGTGCCGAATTGAGTATTGTGCTGGGAGAGTCCGTCGGTCGTCTGGAACGCGTCAGCGAACAGCCTTATGCCCATCTGTATTCATTGTACGATCACCAGGATCATGCGATCCCGCTGATGGCGAAAAGCTTCGTTTGTGAGGGCATTGCCCAGCAGGAAGCTTACAAGCTATCCATGCTGGCGCGCGAAGGGGACATTCGTCTGCCAACGGTGTTTGGCGTGGTCTACACCCGGCAAGCGCCCTACAAAGAGATTTTGCTGATAGAACGCCTGCGTGGCGTGTCGGTCGAGGCGCCAACCCGGACTTTGGCCCGTTGGGAAGCCTTGATGGACCAGATTGTCGACGGCATGCTGGCCTGGCACCGTATCGACAGCCACGGCTGCGTGGGCACGGTTGACAGCACGCAGGAGAATGACTGGTGCAGCTGGTACCATCAGCGTATCGAGGTACTTTGGTCAACTCTGGGTAATATGAACTCGCCGCTGTTAAGCATGGCAGATCGCCGTCTGCTGTACCGCACGCGCGAAATGCTCATCGACTTCTTTGCCGATTTTGACGACCCTTGCGTGCTGGTGCACGGCAATCTGGGCTTGCGCAGCATGCTGAAAGATGCCAAAACCGACCAACTGCTGGCGATGCTCAACCCAGGCATGATGCTGTGGGCGCCACGGGAATATGAGCTGTTCAGGCTTTGCGAGGCGGGGATGCCGGATCAACTGCTGTTCCACTACCTACAGCGTGCGCCGGTGGCGGAGTCCTTCCTGTCTCGTCGTTGGCTTTATGTGGTGTGGGAGGCGGTAGCCAGGATGATCCATACCGGCAAGCTGGATCGCCCGGCGTTCGATCAGGCCGCACAACAGCTACGGCCCTGGCTGGCTCACTAATCGCTGCTGACCTCACCATCCCCTTTTAGCTGTTGCCACAGGCTGCCCAGCGTTTCATATGCCGCCCGTTCGCTGTGCCCAAGGAACATGGCGGAAGGCATTACCCGATCCCAGATATTCAGCGGTGAAGTAATGGCCAGTTGATTGGCCGGAGCCGGGATTGGGTGCAGGCCTTGGGCCTCAAAGAAACGCATGGCACGTGGCAAGTGATTGGCGGATGTCACCAGCGCAAACGGCTGTTTCCCCACCAATTTGGCGACCTCTGCGGCTTCCTGTTCGGTATCCCGCGGGCGGTCCACCAGCACGATGTCGTTGGCAGGTACGCCCAGGCTTTCCGCCACCAGTGCTGCGGTGGCCGCGCTGCTTTGCGTTTTCGCGCCTTTTCCACCGGTAAAGACCATCTTGCTACCCGGGTGCGACAGGTATAGCCTGACGCCTTCGGTCACCCGTGGCAGGCTGTTGTTGAGCAGGTTAGAGCTGGGAGCCCAGTCCGGGTTATAGGTATAACCGCCGCCAAGCACCACGATATAGTCAATCTGGCCGTTGCCTCTATAGGTCGGGTAACTGGATTCTAACGGCTTCAACAGGCGATCGGCGACCGGTTGCAGGCTGAGCAACAGCAACAGCAGCCAGCTCAGGCTTAATATGACTTTGCCGCTTTTCTGCCAACGGGTAAACCACAGCAGCAATAATGCCAGCCCCATTAACAACAGCAGGGCGGGTAGAGGCATCATCAGGCCACCAATAAATTTTTTTAAGTTAAATAACATCAAAAATCAGGTCCTTTTGGGCGAAAAAACGACATCTGGCCGCATTCATGCTGCAAGAAGATTTATTCTAAGCCAGTCTGTGCCAAAATAGCAGGTTTGAATGGGCAGGCGCTTTGCCGTCGGCCAAGATAAAATCAGCGGAGCCGTTGTCCATGCAGGATCGCAATTTTGACGATATTGCCGAGAAGTTTGCGCGTAATATTTACGGCACCACCAAGGGGAAAATCCGTCAGGCGGTGGTCTGGCAGGATCTGACCACGCTGCTGGCCCAGTTGCCACAGCGGCCGCTGCGCATTCTGGATGCTGGTGGGGGCGAAGGCCATATGGCCTGCCAACTGGCAGAATTAGGACATCAGGTCTTGTTGTGCGATCTTTCTGGTGAGATGATCCAACGCGCTGCGTTGCTGGCCGAGCAGAAAGGTGTGAGCCAGAACATGCAATTCATACAAAGTTCGGCGCAAGAGATTGGTCAGCATTTGGCACAACCGGTCGATCTGATATTGTTTCATGCGGTTTTGGAGTGGATCGCCGAACCACAGGTGGCATTACAGGCGTTGTTTGATTGCCTGGTGCCCGGCGGCGCACTGTCACTGATGTTCTTTAATGCCAACGGTTTGTTGATGCGTAATGTGGTGTTGGGCAATTTCCAACTGGTGGATCCCGAGGTCAGGCGGCGTCGCAAGCGCTCGCTGTCGCCACAGTATCCACACAGCCCACCGCTGGTCTACGGCTGGTTGGAGCAGATGGGCATGCAGATTTCAGGCAAAACCGGCGTGAGGGTTTTCCATGATTATCTGCAAAGCAGGCAGCTACAGACCCAAAAATTTGAAGAGTTACTGGCGCTTGAACAGCTTTATTGTCGGCAAGAGCCTTACGTGAGTTTGGGGCGCTATATTCACGTCTCGGCGCATAAACCGAACCTGAAGGACGAACTATGAGTGAATTTTCCCAGACAGTACCCGAACTGGTCGCCTGGGCACGGAAAAATGATTTCTCTATTTCGCTCCCCACTGAGCGTCTTGCGTTTTTGCTGGCTATCGCCACGTTAAATGGTGAGCGGCTGGACGGCGAGATGAGCGAAGGTGAGCTGGTTGATGCATTTCGCCATGTCAGCAAAGGGTTTGAACAGACGCATGAAACGGTGGCGATACGCGCCAACAATGCGATTAACGACATGGTGCGCCAGCGCCTGTTGAACCGTTTTACCAGCGAGTTGGCAGACGGCAATGCCATCTATCGCCTGACGCCGCTGGGTATTGGTATAACCGATTACTATATCCGCCAGCGTGAGTTTTCGACCCTGCGCCTTTCCATGCAGCTATCGATCGTGGCGGAAGAGTTAAAGCGTGCCGCAGACGCAGCCGAAGAGGGCGGCGATGATTTCCATTGGCACCGCAACGTCTTTGCTCCGTTGAAATACTCTGTAGCAGAGATCTTCGACAGTATCGATCTGACCCAGCGCCTGATGGATGAACAGCAGCAGAGTGTGAAAACCGATATTGCGGCGCTGCTGAATCAGGATTGGCGAGCGGCGATCTCCAGCTGTGAAATGCTGCTGTCTGAAACCTCCGGTACCTTGCGTGAACTTCAGGATACGCTGGAGGCCGCAGGTGATAAACTCCAGGCCAACCTGCTGCGCATTCAGGACGCCACGCTGGGTGAGATGGAGCTGGGCTTTGTCGATAAGCTGGTGTTTGATTTGCAAAGCAAGCTGGATCGCATCATCAGTTGGGGCCAACAGGCGATTGATCTGTGGATCGGCTACGATCGCCACGTGCACAAGTTTATCCGTACCGCCATCGATATGGATAAAAACCGCGTGTTCGCCCAACGCCTGCGCCAATCGGTACAAAACTACTTCGATAACCCTTGGACGCTGACCCATGCCAACGCCGATCGTCTGCTCGATATGCGAGACGAGGAGCTGGCGTTACGCAGTGAGGAGGTCACCGGGGAACTGCCGCCAGATCTGGAATATGAAGAGTTCAGCGAAATTCGCGAACAGCTGGCAGCGATGATCGAACAGGCACTGAAGGTTTACCAGGAACAAAAAATGCCGCTCGATTTAGGGGCAGTGATGCGCGATTATCTGGCGCAATATCCGCGTGTGCGTCACTTTGACGTTGCCCGCATTGTGGTCGACCAGGCAGTGCGCCTTGGTGTGGCTGAAGCTGATTTTTCAGGGTTGCCCGCGCAGTGGCAGGCAATCAATGATTACGGAGCCAAGGTACAGGCCCATGTCATCGACAAATATTGAACAAGTAATGCCAGTCAAGCTGGCCAAGGCATTGTCTAATACGCTGTTTCCGGCGTTGGACAGCCAATTGCGCGCAGGTCGTCACATCGGTATCGATGAATTGGACAACCACGCATTCCTCATGGATTTTCAAGACGAGCTGGAAGAGTTTTATACCCGTTACAGCGTCGAGCTGATACGGGCGCCGGAAGGGTTCTTCTATTTGCGCCCGCGCTCGACCACGCTCATTCCACGCTCGGTGCTTTCCGAGCTGGACATGATGGTCGGCAAGATCCTGTGCTACCTCTACCTGAGCCCCGAACGCCTGGCGCACGAAGGCATTTTCAGCCAGCAGGAGCTGTACGATGAGCTGCTGAGCCTGGCGGATGAGAGCAAGCTGCTGAAGTTCGTCAACCAGCGCTCCACCGGTTCGGATCTCGATCGTCAGAAGCTGCACGAGAAAGTGCGCTCCTCGCTCAATCGCCTGCGCCGTCTGGGCATGGTGTATTTCATGGGCAATGACAACAGCAAATTCCGCATTACCGAGGCGGTGTTCCGCTTCGGTGCCGATGTGCGTAGCGGTGACGACCCGCGCGAAGCCCAGTTACGGATGATCCGCGACGGTGAGGCGATGCCGGTTGAAAACAGCCTGTCACTGAACGATGACGTTGATGCGGAAGATGCGCAGGCAGAAGCCACCCCGGACAGTGCAGAGGATGAACAGGAATGATTGAACGCGGTAAATTTCGCTCACTGACGCTGGTTAACTGGAACGGTTTCTTTGCCCGAACCTTTGATCTCGATGAGCTGGTCACCACGCTTTCGGGCGGTAACGGGGCCGGTAAGTCCACCACCATGGCGGCCTTCGTCACGGCGCTGATCCCGGATCTGACGCTGCTGCACTTTCGTAACACCACCGAAGCCGGTGCCACCAGCGGTTCACGCGATAAAGGCCTGCACGGTAAATTGCGCGCCGGTGTCTGCTACTCAACGCTGGACGTAGTCAACTCACGCCACCAGCGTGTGGTGGTCGGGGTTCGTCTGCAACAGGTTGCGGGGCGCGATCGTAAGGTCGATATCAAACCTTTCACCATTCAGGGGCTGCCAACGGCGGTGCAACCGACCGAACTGCTGACCGAGACCGTGGGTGAGCGCCAGGCTCGAGTCCTCTCGTTGCAGGAACTGAAAGAGCGTGTTGAAGAGATGGAAGGGGTGCAGTTCAAGCAGTTCAACTCCATCACCGATTACCACGCCTTGATGTTTGATCTGGGGGTGCTGCCCAAGCGCCTGCGCACTTCTTCCGACCGCAGCAAGTTCTATCGTCTGATCGAAGCCTCGCTGTACGGCGGGATTTCCAGCGCCATCACCCGCTCTCTACGTGATTACCTGCTGCCGGAAAACGGCGGTGTACGTAAAGCGTTCCAGGATATGGAAGCCGCACTGCGCGAGAACCGCATGACGCTGGAAGCGATCCGCGTCACCCAGTCGGACCGCGATCTGTTCAAGCATCTGATCTCCGAAGCGACCTCGTACGTTGCCGCAGACTACATGCGACACGCCAATGAACGGCGTATCCATCTGGATGGGGCGCTGGTATTGCGCAACGAGTTGCTGAGCAGTCGCAAACAGCTGGCCGCCGAGCAGTTCCGCCACGTTGAAATGGCGCGTGAGCTGGCTGAGCAAAGCGGTGCCGAATCCGATCTGGAAACCGATTATCAGGCTGCCAGCGATCACCTCAATCTGGTGCAGACCGCAATGCGCCAGCAGGAAAAGATCGAACGCTATGAAGGCGATCTGGAAGAGCTGACCTACCGTCTGGAAGAACAGAATGAGGTTGTCGCCGAAGCGAGCGAGCAGCAGGCGGAAAACGAAGCGCGTGCCGAAGCCGCAGAGCTGGAGGTGGATGAGCTGAAAAGCCAGCTCGCCGATTACCAGCAGGCGTTGGACGTGCAGCAAACCCGCGCCATTCAATATCAGCAGGCACTTCAGGCTCTTGAACGCGCTCGTGCGCTGTGCCAGGTGCCGGAACTGACCGCCGAAAATGCCGAGGAGTGGCTGGATACCTTCCAGGCGCGTGAGCAGGAAGCGACAGAGTCCCTGTTGCTGTTGGAACAAAAATTAAGCGTGGCGGATGCCGCTCACAGCCAGTTCGAGCAGGCCTACCAACTGGTGGGTAAAATTGCGGGCGAAGTCAGCCGCAGTGAAGCCTGGCAAACTGCGCGTGAGCTATTGCGTGATTGGCCTTCGCAGCAGCATCAGGCTGAGCGTGTGCAGCCGTTGCGGATGCGTTTGAGCGAGTTGGAGCAGCGCTTGCGCTCGCAGCAGGATGCCGAACGTCTGTTGCAGGAGTTCTGTAAACGTCACGGGCAGAGTTATCAGCCGGATGAACTTGATGCCTTGCAGCAAGAGCTGGAAGAGCGTTTGGAATCGTTGTCGCAAAGCGTCAGCGAAGCCGGTGAGCGCCGGATGGAAATGCGCCAGGAGCTGGAGCAGATCCAACAGCGCATCAAAGAGCTGACCGCCAGGGCACCAATTTGGTTGGCCGCGCAGGATTCACTGACCCAGCTCAGCGAGCAGAGCGGTGAAGCCTTCGAAGATGGTCAGCAGGTTACCGAATACATGCAGCAACTGCTGGAGCGCGAACGCGAAACCACGGTTGAACGTGATGAAGTGGCCAGCCGCAAGCGCGAAATCGAAGCGCAGGTTGAACGCCTCAGCCAGCCGAGCGGGGCAGAAGATCAGCGTCTGGTGACGCTGGCGGAGCGCTTTGGCGGCGTGCTGCTGTCGGAAATCTATGACGATGTCACCATTGACGATGCCCCGTACTTCTCCGCGCTGTACGGCCCGTCGCGCCACGCCATTGTGGTGCCGGATCTGTCTCTGGTGCGCGAGATGCTGGAAGGGTTGGAAGATTGCCCGGAAGATCTCTACCTGATCGAAGGGGATCCGCAGTCGTTTGACGACAGTGTGTTCGCCGTCGAAGAGCAAGAAAAAGCGGTGGTAGTGAAAATTGCCGATCGCCAGTGGCGTTACTCGCGCTACCCTGAGGTGCCGCTATTTGGCCGTGCTGCCCGGGAAAATCGCCTGGAAGTGCTGTACGCAGAACGTGACTCATTGGCCGAACGCTACGCTACCTTGTCATTTGACGTGCAGAAAACCCAGCGTTCTCACCAGGCGTTCAGCCGCTTTATCGGTTCACACCTCGCCGTGGCGTTTGACGCGGATCCTGAAGCGGATATCCGTGCTCTGAACAGCCGGCGGGGTGAAATTGAGCGTGCGCTCAATAACCACGAAGCGCAGAACCAACAGCAGCGTCAGCAATACGATCAGGCAAAAGAGGGCATTTCTGCGCTCAACCGCCTGATGCCGCTGGTCTCACTGTTGAATGATGAAACCTTGCAGGATCGTGTCGAAGAGATCCGTGAGGAAATGGAAGAGGCGCAGGATGCTGCGCGCTATATCCAACAGCACGGCGTTTCCTTGGCCAAGCTGGAGCCCATGTTGTCGGTGCTGCAAAGCGATCCGGAGCAGCATGAGCAGCTACAGCAGGACTATGTACAGGCCCAGGCCACCCAACGTCAGGCCAAACAGCAAGCCTTTGCCCTGACGGAAGTGGTACAGCGCCGCGCGCACTTCAGCTATACCGACTCTGCCGGTATGCAGAATGCTGATAACGATCTCAACGATAAACTGCGTCAACGCCTGGAACATGCGGAAGCGGAACGTACCCGCGCCCGCGAGCAACTGCGCCAGTATCAGACCCAGTTTACGCAATACAGCCAGGTGCTGGCCTCGCTGAAAAGCTCTTATGACGCCAAACGCGACATGCTTAAAGAGCTGAGCCAGGAACTGGTGGACATTGGCGTGCAGGCCGATGCCAATGCCGAAGCCCGCGCGCGGCAGCGCCGGGACGAATTACATGCCTCGCTGAGTAATAACCGTAACCGCCGTAACCAGTTGGAGAAGCAGCTGACCTTCTGCGAAGCGGAAATGGACAGCCTGCAAAAGAGACTGCGCAAGATGGAGCGTGATTATTACCAACTGCGTGAGCAAGTGGTGACGGCCAAGGCGGGCTGGTGTGCCGTGATGCGTCTGGTGAAAGACAACGGGGTTGAACGCCGTCTGCACCGTCGTGAACTGGCCTATATGGACGGTGACGAGCTGCGTTCGATGTCGGATAAGGCATTGGGTGCGCTGCGTCTGGCGGTGGCAGATAACGAACATCTGCGTGATGTGCTGCGCCTGTCGGAAGATCCGAAACGGCCAGAGCGCAAGATCCAGTTCTTTATCGCGGTCTATCAGCATCTGCGCGAGCGTATCCGCCAGGATATTATCCGCACTGACGATCCGGTCGAAGCTATCGAACAAATGGAGATCGAGCTGGGCCGTCTGACCGAAGAGCTGACCGCGCGCGAACAGAAACTGGCGATCAGTTCGAAGAGCGTGGCGAACATTATCCGCAAGACCATTCAGCGCGAGCAGAACCGTATCCGGATGCTCAACCAGGGGCTGCAAGCGGTTTCCTTCGGTCAGGTGAAGAGTGTGCGCTTGAACGTCAACGTACGGGAAGCACATGCCACCTTGCTGGATGTGCTCTCCGAGCAGCAGGAACAGCATCAGGATCTGTTTAACAGCAACCGTCTGACCTTCTCGGAAGCGTTGGCCAAGCTGTATCAGCGCCTGAACCCGCAGATCGATATGGGCCAGCGTACGCCACAAACCATTGGTGAAGAGCTGCTGGATTACCGTAACTATCTGGAGCTGGAAGTGGAAGTCTTCCGTGGCTCCGACGGCTGGCTGCGTGCAGAAAGTGGCGCGTTGTCTACCGGGGAAGCGATCGGTACCGGCATGTCAATTCTGGTGATGGTGGTGCAGAGCTGGGAAGAGGAATCACGCCGCCTGCGGGGTAAAGATATTTCACCTTGCCGCCTGCTGTTCCTTGATGAAGCCGCGCGTCTGGATGCCAAATCCATCGCTACGCTGTTTGAGCTGTGCGATCGTCTGGAGATGCAGTTGATTATCGCCGCGCCAGAAAACATCAGCCCGGAAAAAGGGACTACTTATAAACTGGTGCGTAAGGTGTTCCAGAACCATGAGCATGTGCACGTGGTTGGCCTGCGTGGGTTCGCCAGTGAACAACCGGCTTTAGACTCGGTGTCGGAATAAACGCCACAAAGTTAAAAAAGTGCACTATAAATCTGAAAATAGCCGCCTGAAGGTGGCTATTTTTTTACATGGCGAGGATGATAGGCGTGTTTTTTTGCCAGTGGTAAGCTGGGATTAAACGGTTATTCACGGCGCCGAGAGCAAAAGCGCCGTTCTGTTTGTATACTGAAACTAATAATAGTCTGTGCGGTATTTTTGTGAGCCTACAGGGGGCAAGGGATGTTGCTTAAAAATGGAAACTCAGTACGACGTCTGGCATTGAGTTGCGCAATAGCGTGTGGTTTTGCCGTGTCGTTTTCCGCATGGGCAACCGTTCCGGCGTTACCGGTGGCGTCATCGTCATCGGGAATGTCCGTGGCACAAAGTCGTGCCGAACTACTGGCGGCATTGCCGAAAAGCGTTGTGCCGTATTATCTCTCCACTTTGGCACCGCTGTACGCTGCCAACCAGATGCAGCCTATGTGGCAAGATCGGGAAGCGGTACAGCAATTTCAGCAGCAACTGGCTGAGTTGGCAATTTCTGGCGTACAGCCGCAGTTTACTCAATGGGTAAAACTGCTGACCGATCCGCTTATCACCGATATGGCACGTGATATTGTGCTGTCGGATGCGATGCTGGGTTATTTGCAGTTTGTCTCCTCAATCGGGGCCAACGGCAACAACTGGCTGTACAGCAATGTTCCTTACAAGCTGAAGGTACCAGCGAATACGGTGATCAACCAGTGGCAGCTCTCGATACATCAGGGCAAAACGCTGGCGTATATTAATTCGTTGGCCCCGCAGCATCCTCAGTACGCCAAAATGCATTTGGCGCTACGCGAAATGCTGGCGGCTGGGCGCCCGTGGCCACAAATGACCAATGGCGCAAGCCTGCGTCCAGGTCAGCTCAGCGACGATATTCCCGCACTGCGCGAGATTCTGGCGCGTACCGGAATGCTAATCGCCACTCCGGCGGTAGCATCTGCTTCGCCTGAGGCTCAAGTTACCAACGCCAGCGCGACGACCCCGGCGGCGGATGACGATCTGTCGGTGGATGAAGAGAAGGATCGTGCTACCGCAGTGGCTGTTGTTAGCCCGGGCGCGGCATCGATCAAAGATCTCGCTCCCTCTCCAGAAGCGACCGCGCAGGTACAACCTGCCAGTCCGGTTTCGGTAACGGATAATCGTTACACAGAAGATTTGGTGGAAGGAGTCAAACGTTTCCAAACCTGGCAAGGGCTGACGCCTGATGGCGTCATCGGTGCCCGGACGCGTGAATGGCTGAACGTTTCGCCACAAACTCGTGCTTCACTGCTGGCGTTGAATATCCAGCGCCTGCGCATTCTGCCAGGGCACGTTGATACCGGCATTATGGTCAACATCCCGAACTACTCGCTCACCTACTATCTGAATGGTAATGAAGTGTTATCTTCGCGGGTGATTGTTGGCCGTCCGAGCCGCAAAACGCCATTGATGAGCAGCGCACTGAATAACGTGGTGGTCAACCCGCCGTGGAACGTGCCAACCAAGCTGATCCGTGAAGATATCGTGCCCAAGGCCATGCATGATGCCAGCTACTTCCAGAAACACGGCTACCGTGTATTCTCTGGCTGGAGCAACGATGCGCAAGTGATCGATCCGGCAATGATTGACTGGAGTGTGGTTTCACCACGCAACTTCCCTTACCGCATCCAGCAGGCGCCGGGGACCAGCAACTCGTTAGGGCGTTTCAAGTTCAATATGCCGAGCTCGGATGCCATCTATCTGCATGACACCCCGAACCACGGTCTGTTCCAGAAGGATATCCGGGCGTTAAGCTCTGGCTGTGTGCGCGTTAACAAGGCTTCCGATTTGGCCAATATGTTGCTGCAGGATGCCGGTTGGAACAACGCGCGTGTTTCCTCTACGCTGAAAGGCGGTAATACGACGTATGTGAACATCCGCCAGAATATCCCCGTGCAGCTGTATTACCTGACGGCCTGGGTCTCTGATGATGGTAAGCCACAGTTCCGCACAGATATTTACAATTATGATGCGACAGTGAGATCGGGTGCACAAATTTTGGCTCAGGCCGAAAAATTGATGCAATAAATGCAGTAATTCTAGATAAATAACGGTCTGAATGTCTGGCCAGTAGCAGGCTCTGTTTTTTGTGAGCACTGGTAAACCACAGCGTATCGCGGGTTGACTCCGCATACGCTGGCGGTTATGGTTCGGGCAGTGCGCAGTTTTGTGCATATATTTTGACATTCTTGCCGAGTTTAAAGAGTCATGGACAAAATTGATCATCATCGCCGTAAATGGCTGGCGTTAGGTAGCGCCGCCGTGGGTATCGCACTGCTTCCTGGGCAGGCGTTTGCCAGTCTTTCTACCTCTCGCCCACGTATTCTGTTGTTGAACAACCTCAATACCGGCGAATCCATCAAGGCCGAGTTCTTCAACGGTAAAGGTTACAATAAAGAAGAATTGGCGCGCCTGAACCATATCTTCCGTGACTATCGGGCCAACAAGGTCAAGAGCATCGATCCGGCTCTGTTTGATCATCTCTATCGCCTACAGGTGATGCTGGGTACCAGCAAACCGGTACAGCTGATCTCCGGCTACCGTTCAATGGCGACCAATACCGAAATGCGTGAGCACAGCCGTGGCGTGGCCAAGCAGAGCTACCACACCAAAGGCCAGGCGATGGATTTCCATATCGAAGGGATCCAGCTGAGTAATATCCGTAAGGCAGCGTTAAAAATGCGCGCCGGCGGGGTTGGCTATTATCCACGTAGTAACTTTGTGCACATCGATACCGGCCCGGTGCGGACCTGGTAATCATTGTGCATCATGATCGCTGAATGGCACCCGCCCCTTGGGCGTGGTGCCGTTGTCGTTGGAGCTTTATGAAATACCATATTATCCCCGTTACGGCGTTCAGTCAGAACTGTACGCTCATCTGGTGCGACGTGACCAAACAGGCGGCGTTGGTCGATCCTGGTGGCGATCCGGAAAAACTGAAGGCCGCCATTGCCGAAAAGGGCGTGCAGGTCAACCAGATTTTACTGACGCACGGCCATCTCGATCATGTAGGCGCGGCGGCAGAAATGGCCGAGCATTATCAGGTGCCAATCTATGGGCCGGATAAGGAAGATGCCTTCTGGCTTGAAGGTTTGCCAGCACAGAGCCGTATGTTTGGCCTGGATGAATGCGCCGCTCTAACGCCGACCAAATGGCTGGAAGAGGGGGATAAAGTGCAGGTGGGCGAAATGTCGCTGAACGTACTGCATTGCCCTGGTCATACGCCTGGTCATATCGTTTTTATCAACGAACAGGCGCGTTTGGCATTGGTGGGTGACGTGTTGTTCAACGGTGGCGTTGGCCGCAGCGATTTCCCGCGCGGTGACCATCAGGCGCTAATCGCTTCAATCCGCAGCAAATTACTGCCTCAGGGCGACGATATGGCGTTTATTCCAGGACATGGCCCAATGTCTACCTTTGGCCATGAACGTCAAACCAACCCGTTCCTGCGCGAAGAACCGGCCATCTGGTAAGGGTACTTCCCGATAAATAACAAAGGGGCGCAAATGCGCCCCTTTTTCAATGCCAAAACTGCTTACAGCACGGCAACGATGGCTTCGCACAGCGGCGCCATATTGTCCGGCGTCATCCCCGCCACGTTAACGCGGCCGGAGTTAACGGCATACACGCCAAATTCATCACGCAGACGCAGAACCTGCTCTTTGGTCAGGCCGCTGAAAGAGAACATGCCGTTCTGGTTGATGATGAAGCTGAAATCCTGCTCCGCCCCTTTTTCCTGCAGGGTATTAACGAACAGCTGGCGCATACGGTGAATGCGCTGGCGCATGTCAGTCAGCTCTTGTTCCCAAATGGCGCGCAGCGCCGGGTTACCCAAGATGGTAGCAACTACGGCCGCACCGTGTGACGGCGGGTTCGAGTAGTTGGCACGGATCGCGGCTTTAACCTGGCTGAAGGCGCGCTCGGCGGTTTCTGCATCGGCAGCTACCACGGTGCAGGCACCGACACGCTCGTTATACAGGCCGAAGTTCTTCGAGTAGGAGCTGGCAACGATCAGTTCCTGATGTTTGGCAGCAAAGATACGCAGACCCTGTGCATCTTCCTCCAGGCCCTTGGCAAAGCCTTGGTAAGCGAAGTCGAACAGCGGCAACCAGCCCTTGGCTACGGACAGTTCAGCCAACTGAGCCCATTGTGCTTCGGTTGGATCGATACCGGTAGGGTTGTGGCAGCAGCCGTGGAACAGCACTACGTCGCCGGCCTGAGCCTGGTTCAGGCTGGTGAGCAGACCGTCGAAGTCCAGCGCATGGTTGGCGGCGTCGTAATAGTTGTATTCCAACACTTCCAGGCCAACGGCACCAAAGACGTTTTTATGGTTTGGCCAGCTTGGATTGCTGACCCAGATACGTTTGGCGTTGGTCTGGTTGGCGATAAAATCGGCTGCGACACGTAGAGCACCGGTACCACCAGGAGTTTGTGCGGTACGGGCACGCTTGTCGGCTATGATTGGGCTCTGCTTGCCGAACAGCAGCTCTTGCGTGCAGCTGGCAAATTCAGGAATACCTTCAATACCCAGATAGTTTTTGGTGGTCTCATTTTCCAGCAGATACTGCTCAGCTTTCTTGACGCTGGTCAGCACCGGCGTTTTGCCAGTTTCGTCTTTATAGACGCCAATACCCAGGTTGATTTTATTCTCACGCTTGTCGGCGCGGAAAATGTCGGTCAGACCCAGAATCGGATCGGCAGGTGCAGCGGTGATTTTTTCAAACATGTCAGATGCTTCCATGGCCTAGAGTTAAGCAGACAGAAACATCAGGGTAGCGCCAGTTATCGTCTTTGCCAACCGTTTGCGAGAAAAACACCTCGATCTTGTGACGGCGGCAGATTCAGCACAAAAAATGACGGGGAAGGGCGGGTTGGCAGAATAAAAAATGGCGCAAAGCGCTAAAAACAAAAACAGGGCCGAAGCCCTGTTTTTTTAACTTAACTGACGGCGAGCCGTCATCAAGTGCAACAACTTAGAACTGGTAAACCAGACCGGTAGCTACGATGTTGTCAGTAGCGATGCCGTTAGCACGAGTGAAGTCGTTTTCGTCCAGCAGGTTGATTTTGTAATCAACGTAGGTAGACATGTTTTTGTTGAAGTAGTAAGTAGTACCTACATCAATGTATTTAACCAGATCGTTGTCGCTGCCAGTAGTACCAGTCAGGTTCTTACCCTTAGACTGCAGGTAAGCGATAGATGGACGCAGGCCGAAATCGAACTGGTACTGTGCTACCACTTCAAAGTTCTGAGTTTTGTTAGCAACGGTGAAATCTGAGTTGCCGTATGGAGTCATGTTGCGAGTTTCTGCATACATGGTTGCCAGGTAGACGTTGTTCGCGTCGTATTTAGCACCAACGGTCCAGGCTTCAGCGGTATCGCCAGTAGCAGTAGTACCTGGGCCACGACGGCCAGTCTGGTAATCAGTACGGTCAGATGCAGAGTAAGCTGCACCTACACTGATACCGGTATCCAGGATCGCATAGGTAGAAGACAGACCGAAGCCGTCACCGTTTTGTTTTTTCAGGTCGCCTGTACGATCATATTCGTTCTTGCCTTGATACTGCAGAGCGAAGTTCAGGCCATCAACCATACCGAAGAAGTTGTTGTTACGGTAAGTAGCAACACCGTTTGCACGGCCGGTCATGAAGTTGTCGGTATAGGTGTAAGTATCGCCACCGAATTCTGGCAACATATCGGTCCAGCCTTCAACGTCATACACTACGCCGTAGTTACGGCCGTAGTCGAATGAACCGAATTCAGCAAATTTCAGACCTGCGAAGCCCAGACGAGTCTTAGTACCTTCGGTACCAGCAGACTCGGCGTGGTTAGCTTGCACGTTGTATTCCCACTGGCCGTAACCGGTCAGTTGGTCAGTAATCTGGGTTTCACCTTTGAAGCCAAAACGAACGTATGACTTGTCGCCATCGTTCTCTTTGTCGTTAGAGAAGTAGTGCAGACCGTCAACTTTACCGTACAGATCCAGTTTGTTGCCGTCTTTGTTGTAGATCTCAGCTGCGTTGGCTGCACCAGCTGCTAACAGAGCTGGGATCACTACTGCAAGAATGTTGCGCTTCATCATCATTATTACCCTCATTGGTTTTATTCGGACACCTTGCCACTGCCGCCAATAATTCTTTTGGAACTATTGTTGATAGATTGGTGTCGTCCTGTGTCTGCACGCAGTGTTCCATTCACGGGCAGGTTTATCTAGAACGAAAATGCTACCAATGTCGCAATCTGGTTTCAGAAAGAAACGATGTGTAACAATTTGTGTATTTTGGGGAACTTTGTGATGTAGGTCAATAATCAAAAATGCGAAAGGCCAGCTAAGCTGGCCTTTATTATGTAAAAAAAATGTTTAAATTATGCTGATTTTTATCACTTAGAAGCTGGCGTTACGTGGCGTTCTTGGGAACGGGATCACGTCACGGACGTTCTGCACCCCGGTGACATAGGCGATTAAACGCTCAAAACCTAAGCCAAAACCAGAATGTGGCACGGTGCCATAGCGGCGCAGGTCACGATACCACCAATAATCTTCTTTATTGAGGCCCATCTCTGCCAGACGCTGATCCAGCACATCCAGACGTTCTTCACGCTGTGAACCACCGATGATTTCACCAATGCCCGGCGCTAGCACGTCCATTGCCGCGACGGTTTTGCCATCTTCGTTCATGCGCATATAGAAGGCTTTGATATCTTTCGGGTAGTTTTTCACAACTACCGGAGCCTTGAAGTGTTGTTCGGCCAGGTAGCGTTCGTGTTCAGATGACAGATCGATACCCCAGGAAACCGGGTTTTCGAAGGTCTGGCCCGAAGCAATCAGGATCTCGACCGCCTCGGTGTAGTCCACCTGGGCGAAATCGGAGGAGACAAAGCGCTTCAGACGGTCAATAGCGTCTTTATCTACCCGCTCAGCAAAGAATTGCAGATCGTCGGCACGTTCATCCAGCACCGCCTGGAAGACATACTTCAGCATGCTTTCGGCCAGCCCGGCAACGTCGTCCAGGGTAGCAAAGGCGACTTCCGGTTCAATCATCCAGAATTCCGCCAGGTGACGGCTGGTGTTCGAGTTCTCGGCACGGAAGGTGGGGCCAAAGGTATAAATTTTTGACAGCGCACAGGCGTAGGTTTCGCCGTTCAACTGGCCGGATACGGTCAGGAAGGCTTCTTTACCGAAGAAATCCTGGCTGAAATCGACCGCACCTTTATCGGTGCGTGGCAGGTTTTCCATATCCAGCGTGGAAACGCGGAACATTTCACCGGCACCTTCGGTATCAGAGGCGGTGATTAGCGGGGTTGAAACCCAGAAATAACCGTTCTCGTGGAAGTAGCGGTGGATTGCCTGTGCCAAGGTGTGGCGAACGCGGGCAACCGCGCCAATCAGGTTGGTGCGTGGGCGCAGGTGGGCAACTTCGCGCAGGTATTCGATGCTGTGGCGTTTGGCCGCCATTGGATAGGTGTCTGGATCGTCAACCCAACCGACCACCTTGATGGCCGTGGCTTGCAGTTCGAAGCTCTGGCCTTCACCCGGCGATGGCACCACGGTACCGGTCACCTCAATGGAACAGCCGGTAGTCAGGCGTAGCACTTCGTCCTGATAATTCGGCAGAGAATCATTAACGACGGCCTGTAACGGATTAAAGCAGGAGCCGTCATAAACGGCGAGGAAGGAGATACCAGCTTTAGAATCTCTCCGGGTACGTACCCAACCGCGCACGGTGACTTCACTGTCAACCGCAGCACGACCTTGCAGTACGTCGACTACAGGCACTACGCTCATAGATTTCTCTCTTATAAGTTTTTCAGAAATAGGCTAACAACCCAAGAATTTGGGGATATTGCTATGTTACTTGCCGCGTTGCAGAGCACAAGTAGAAATCATCAGAATGGGACAACATTTATCGCGGTGGGGTAAAAAAACAGGGGGTATATAAAGGAAGAGAGGGATCGCTGGTGAGAAATGCCACACGGTTTGTATCACCGGTTGGCTCCTGTTCCTTAATGCTCCTCCGTAAAGTACCCTCTCCCAGTGGGAGAGGGTTGGAGAGAGGGGGCACCCTAACTGGCTTTCTTCACCAGCGGCAGATCGAAGGCTTTGCGCAGCGCTTTGACAAACGCGGGGTCCTGGCAGATGGTTTTGCCTGGGCTATCGGACAGTTTGGCCACCGGCTTGCCTTTACACTCGACCAGCTTGATCACAATATTCAGCGGCTTGACGCCGGGGATATTGCAGGTCAGACGCGTACCGATACCGAATGCCAGGTTGATGCGCCGATCAAAGTGGCGATACAGTGCCAACGCCTTATCCAGATCCAGATTGTCTGAAAACACCAGCGTCTTGCTCATGGGATCGATGCCCAATTGCTGGTAATGGGCAATGGCTTTTTCACCCCATTCGATCGGGTCGCCAGAGTCGTGGCGCAACCCTTGATAACGCTGGGCAAACTGTTTGCCGAAATCACGCAGAAACGCATCCATGGTGATACAGTCGGTAAGCGCAATGCCGAGCTGATCGGGATATTCATCCAGCCAGGCCTGCAAGGCGGCACGTTGGCTGTTGGCCAGCACCGGGCTAATCTGTTGATGAGCCTGGAACCACTCATGGGCTTGCGTGCCTACCGGGATCAGATCCAGCCGATGCGCCAAATCGTAGTTACTGGTGCCAACCAGATAGGGGAATTCGTTTTTCAACGTGCTGACAATGGCCTGTTGCACCTCGCGGGAGAAGCGGCGACGGCTACCAAAGTCCATCAGCTTGAAGCGTGAGATATCAATATCCCTGCTCAGTTGCTTGAACTGCGCCAGGTTCTGGCGCAACTGGCTAATTGCCATCTCTGGCGTGGCCTGTGGCGAACGGTGGCGGTGCACTACTTCACTGATCACCGCCAACAACGGCACTTCCCACATAATCACTTCGCGCCAGGGGCCAGCGATGCGGATATGCAATTTGCCGTCGTGATTGCTAATGCTGACCTGTTGCGGATCGTAGCGAAACTCCCGCAGCCAGTTCAGGTAATCCTGATGGAAGAAAGGCAGGCTGGAGAGATAGCGGTGTTCGGCTTCGGTTAGCGCCAACTCGCTCATCATGGCAACCTGCGCGCGGATCTCGTCGGCATATTCGCCCAGCAGTTCGTCGCCACGGCAACGAAACTCCGCCGCAACGGTAATTGCGGGGTAGCGATGGAACACTGCTTGCTGCATATGAAGCTTGTAGGCGTCAGTATCAAGCAGTGAAGTCAAAATCGGGGAAGCGTATAGAGT
The DNA here is from genome assembly GCF_015673035.1 of Serratia sp. Res13-Sevr-LER1-36-b. Lineage (NCBI taxonomy): Bacteria > Pseudomonadati > Pseudomonadota > Gammaproteobacteria > Enterobacterales > Yersiniaceae > Serratia > Serratia sp. Res13-Sevr-LER1-36-b. The sequence continues at coordinate 261,559 of NZ_JADACK010000005.1, forward strand.
CATATCGCGTTACAGCATCCTCGTCAGGCGCGTGTCCAAATCCGGATAATCAAAAAAGTGGGGGGAGTATACCCGGATTATCCTGTTATTGAAGCCTCATCACACCACAAATGGCCTGAACGGGTCGAGGATAAAACGTGCCTTTATTTTACCGGGGGCACAGCCTCAGACAGAAAAAGCCATTTAATCCAATAAACTGAATGGCTTAGTTGATTTACTCATAAAAATTATGAGGTTAATTATTTTAAACACCGATTCAGATAAAACCGGTTGGCGTATAAATACTGACCCGATTGCGCCCGCTCTTCTTACAAAAATAGAGCGCTTCGTCGGCCTGTTTGATGGCTGGATGCAGTTCTGCCAGGTTGCCTACGGCAGCGATGCCACAGCTGATGGTAAAGCGCACTCGTTTTCCATTGAGCAACTCCAGGCACATCTGTTGGGTTTGCTCACGCAGCGCTTCCATCATGCTGCGGGCATTTTCCAGGGAACAGTGGCCGAGCAGCAGGGCAAACTCCTCACCGCCATAGCGGCAAAAGATATCGCTGGAACGGAAGGTGTTACTTAACGACTGGGCGAACATCACCAGCACTCGGTCGCCGACATCGTGGCCATAGGTATCGTTAAGACGCTTGAAGTTATCGATATCGATCAGACAGAACGCCAGCGGATAGCTACTCTGGGCGAGCATCTCACACTCAAGGAAAAATTTGCGGCGGTTATAAATGTTGGTCAACGGATCGAAGAATGACGAGACTTCCAGCTCTTTGATTAGCTGTTGCTTTTCGTTTTCCAGCGCGAGTTTGACCTGATTGTATTGTTTGAGCTGGGTGATGGCATCACTGATGGCGATCAGCTCTTTGCTGTAAAAAGCGTCGTTGTCATCAATATTCGTATCGCCTTGTGACAGGCGCAGAATATTTTTATGCGTTTTGGTCAGCCAGCGGGTAATGTTGGAACAGAAGATCATGGAAGGCAGCAGGATGAACAGGGCAATCAGCCCACTCAGAGAAATCATGCCGTAGATGGCCGTCTGGCTATCATACTTTTTTGCTTCGGAAGCGGCCATCTCCAGCTCAAAGCTGCGCTCATAGAGTCTTTGGGAAAGCTTGTCCATCTCCTCGATATAGCTGGCGATCAGGTTGATGTCATAGACGGTATTGTGGGTAATGGCTTGATATAGCCCGTCTGAAATGCTGCTGATCCGGTTGTTGGAGATGTTACGCAGTATCTCATCCACCAGTTCGGCAATCTGCGGATCGTTATAGGCCAGCTTTAAGAACGCCAAACGGGTACCGAGCGGGGTGAATACCCCGGTCAATTGGATGGCCTTCAGATAAGCATTCTTGCGTTCCAGGCTGCTGAGATTGACGTCGATAATCTGATCGATCAGTTCGGTCAGCGACATATTCAGCCGATTATTAAGGCGAACAGCCTCCAAAAACAGAAATGAGTCCGCATTGATCAGCCGGGTGTCATAGGTATAGCGGTAGAAGGCTTTGGTGGTCTGGACGATATAATAGGCGCTGTTGATATTGAACAGATTGCTGTTGGCAGTGTCGACTTGCGTGACCTGGCGTGAATCGTTATCCAGTAGCCTTTCCATCCAATCGAGCATGGACAGTATGGCAATCTTTTGCCGAATGCCCAGACGCAGGGCGAGATCGGCGTCAACATTGGATTTAACAATCGCGATTTTTTCACGCGCCTGTTTATCGGCCTGTTGCCATTGGGCTTGGGTCACGGATTTATCCGCCAGGCCTAATCTTTTTAACCGGTGTGCCAGCAGCGTAGCCTGAAAGGCCTCGGCCACTTCTTTGGTTCTGCTGATTTTATACAGGTTTTCCAGACTTCGGTCATAACTGGCCTGGGCCTTTATCAGCCCATTGGCGATAAAAACCGCAAAAGACAGCATGATGGCAAAGGTGAAGAAATAGATCAGGTATTTTACTTTCATGCCAATCTGTTTCTCCTACTGGCTCTTGGATGATTATATCATTGCTACCGCTGGTTTTCCTCCGCAATTCGGTTGTCAACGGGGACGGAGCTGCGCCTGTTTAAGCATTAAATGCTGAGTTTGACGTTAAGCGAAGCGCCAGGGTAGCTGGAGCATAGCAAACAACAGCGAATGTCTGCGTGAATCGCGTGATTTCTTGGTGCGATTTGCTGCCATTTCTGGGTTTTTTTTATAGCTGTGATACAGTTTATTCACAATCGGGCCATTGAGGTACCACGTCGTCCTGCACGGCGGTACGCTCCGAGTCCGGGATCTGTAACTCACTGAGACGTCAAAGGGTTTTTATGACACAACAGCCACAGGCGAAGTATCGCCACGATTATCGCGCCCCAGATTATACCATCACCGATATCGACCTGGATTTTGAACTGGATGCAGACACCACGCGCGTGACCGCCGTCAGCCAGATCAAACGGCAGGGTGCCGCCGGTGCCCCATTAACGTTGAATGGCGAAGACCTGACTCTGGTGAGTATTCAAGTGGATGGGCAGCCGTGGAGCGCCTATCGCCAGCAGGAAAACCAACTGGTGATTGAACAGCTACCTGCCCAGTTTACCCTGACGATCGTCAACGACATCCATCCGGCCAAAAACAGCGCATTGGAAGGGCTATATCTGTCTGGCGAAGCGTTGTGTACCCAATGCGAGGCCGAAGGTTTCCGCCATATCACCTTCTATCTGGATCGCCCAGACGTGCTGGCCCGTTTTACTACCCGCATTGTTGCCGATAAAGCGCGTTACCCGTTCCTGCTGTCGAACGGCAACCGGGTGGCTGAAGGTGACCTGGCAGACGGCCGTCACTGGGTACAATGGCAGGATCCGTTCCCTAAACCTAGCTATCTATTTGCGCTGGTGGCAGGGGATTTCGACGTGTTGCGTGATAGCTTCACCACCCGTTCTGGTCGTAAGGTGGCCTTGGAGCTGTTTGTCGATCGTGGCAACCTGGATCGTGCCGATTGGGCCATGACCTCGCTGAAAAATTCGATGAAGTGGGATGAAACCCGCTTTGGCCTGGAATACGATCTGGATATCTACATGATCGTCGCCGTGGATTTCTTCAACATGGGGGCGATGGAGAACAAAGGGTTAAATATCTTTAACTCGAAGTATGTGTTGGCCAAGGCCGAAACCGCCACCGACAAGGATTACCTGAATATTGAAGCGGTGATCGGCCACGAATATTTCCATAACTGGACCGGCAATCGCGTGACCTGCCGCGACTGGTTCCAGCTAAGCCTGAAAGAAGGGCTGACGGTGTTCCGCGATCAGGAGTTCAGCTCCGACCTGGGTTCTCGTTCGGTCAACCGCATCGATAATGTGCGGGTGATGCGTGGGGCGCAGTTCGCCGAAGACGCCAGCCCGATGGCACACGCGATCCGGCCGGATAAAGTGATCGAGATGAACAACTTCTACACCTTGACGGTGTATGAGAAAGGATCCGAAGTGATCCGCATGCTGCATACGTTGCTGGGAGAACAACAGTTCCAGGCGGGGATGCAGCTCTATTTCGAACGCCACGACGGCAGTGCGGCCACCTGCGATGATTTTGTGCAGGCAATGGAAGACGCTTCCAACGTCGATTTATCGCTGTTCCGCCGCTGGTACAGTCAGTCTGGTACGCCGCTGCTGACGGTGCGTGATGACTATAGCGCCGAGGATCAGCAATACCGCTTGCACGTCAGCCAGAAAACCGCGCCGACGGCCGATCAGCCAGAAAAACTGCCGTTGCATATCCCGCTGGATATTGAGCTTTACGACAGCGAAGGCAACGTCATTGCTTTGCAGAAAGACGGTTCACCGGTCAATAACGTATTGAACGTCACCGCCGCCGAACAGACTTTTGTGTTTGATGGCGTCGCGCATAAGCCGGTTCCTTCGCTGCTGCGTGAGTTTTCGGCACCGGTCAAGCTGGATTATCCGTACAGCGATCAGCAACTGACCTTCCTGATGCAGCATGCACGCAATGAGTTTTCTCGCTGGGATGCCGCGCAGAGCCTGCTGGCCATCTACATTAAGCTGAACGTGGCCAAATATCAGCAGAAGCAGCCATTGTCGCTGCCGCTGCACGTGGCAGATGCCTTCCGGGCGGTGCTGCTGGATGAGAAGCTGGATCCGGCCCTGGCCGCGCAGATCCTCACGCTGCCATCGGAAAACGAAATTGCCGAGCTGTTCGCCATTATCGATCCACAAGCCATTTCGGCGGTGCATGAGGCAATCACCCGTTGCCTGGCTAAAGAGCTGGCCGATGAGTGGCTGGCGGTGTATCACGCTAACAAAACCGAAGGGTACCGGGTTGAGCATGGCGATATTGCCAAGCGTTCGCTGCGTAATATTTGCCTACATTATCTGGCCTTCGGTGATGCAGAGCAGGCCGACAAGCTGGTGGTGCAACAGTTCCAGCAGGCCGACAACATGACCGATTCGCTGGCGGCACTGGCAGCGGCGATGGGGGCACAGTTGCCTTGCCGTGATACCTTGATGGCCGAGTTTGATGAGCGCTGGCATCACGATGGTCTGGTGATGGACAAGTGGTTCATCCTCCAGGCCACCAGCCCGGCGGCAGACGTACTCGGTAAGGTGCGTGCGCTGCTGCAACACCGTTCATTCAGCCTGAGTAATCCAAACCGCACCCGCTCGCTGATTGGTGGGTTTGCCTCGGCTAACCCGGCGGCGTTCCATGCGGCAGATGGCAGTGGCTATCAGTTCCTGGTAGAGATCCTCAGCGATCTGAACAAGCGTAACCCACAGGTTGCCGCGCGGCTGATTGAACCACTGATCCGCCTGAAGCGTTATGATGCCTCTCGTCAGGCGTTGATGCGTCAGGCGCTGGAGCAGTTGAAAGGGCTGGAGAACCTGTCTGGCGATCTGTTTGAGAAGATCACCAAGGCGTTAGACGCATAAAAAGCAAGGGGACGGCATTTGCCGTCCCCTGATTAGTTAGCCACCTGGCGGGAAGTCCCAACGGCTTGCGGTGGTGCCAACACTCTTGCCAATACTTCTGCTTCCAACTCCGCCAGCTTTGCCGAACCTTTGCGGCGTGGCCGAGGCAAATCAATAGTCAGATCCAGCCCAATACGTCCCTCTTCGATTAACAGCACCCGATCGGCCAGTGCGATCGCCTCACTAACGTCATGCGTGACCAGCAGTACGGTGAAGCCATGCTGTTGCCATAGCGTTTCGATCAGCCCCTGCATTTCAATACGGGTTAACGCATCCAGTGCCCCTAAAGGTTCATCCAACAGCAACAGCCGTGGGCGATGGATCAACGCACGGGCCAGGGCGACACGCTGTTTCTGCCCGCCAGACAGCGCGGCTGGCCATTCATTGGCACGATCGGCCAGCCCAACGGTGGTTAACGCCTGCAATGCAGCATCACGCCAGTTGCCGCGCAGGCCAAGCCCCACGTTATCGATCACCTTTTTCCACGGCAGCAGGCGAGCATCCTGAAACATCAGACGGGTATCGTCTTTGGCGTGGCTGAGCGGGGCATTCCCACTCAACAGTGTCCCGCTGTTGGCCGTTTCCAGCCCTGCGAGCAGGCGTAATAAGGTGCTTTTACCACAGCCGCTACGGCCAACCACGGCCACAAACTGGCCTGCGGTGATGCGGAGTTGCAGATCGTCCAACACGGAGCGGCTGCCATAACGTTTGGCGATGCCTTCCAGCGTAATGGGGGTGCCTTGCGGAATACGAGTCGGGGCCGTCATTATGCTTCTCCTGATTTCAGTTGATAGGCCGGATGCCAGCGTAACCAGACACGTTCGAGCAGTTGTGCGCAGGCATCGGCCAGTTTGCCGAGCAGGGCATACAGAATAATGGCGACCACCACCACATCGGTCTGTAGAAATTCACGGGCGTTCATCGCCAGATAACCGATGCCCGAGTTGGCAGAGATAGTTTCGGCGACGATCAGCGTCAGCCACATAAACCCGAGGGCGAAACGCACGCCGACCATGATCGAAGGCAACGCGCCGGGTAGTACCACTTGCGTGAACAGGCCAAAGCCGCTCAGGCCGTAGCTGCGCGCCATTTCCAGCAGGCCACGATCGATATTCTTGATGCCGTGATAGGTATTCAGATAGATCGGGAATAGCGTACCCAGCGCCACCAGGAAGATTTTGGCGGACTCGTCAATGCCGAACCACAAGATCACCAGCGGGATCAGAGCCAGATGCGGCACGTTACGGATCATCTGTACCGAGCTGTCGAGCAGACGTTCTCCCCAGCGGGACAGGCCAGTAATGAATCCCAGCACCAGGCCAATGCTGCCACCGATACTGAAGCCAATCAGCGCGCGCCAACTGCTGATGGTCAGGTGTTGCCACAGTTCGCCACTCTTGGTCAAGGCCCAAAAGGCAGCCACTACGGCGCTCGGCGCGGGCAAGATACGGTTAGATAACCAGCCAGCCTCAACGGCGGTCTGCCAGCCAATCACCAGCGCGACCGGCAAAGCCCAGGGGGCCAGCCGATGCAGAATTTGTTGTGCACCGATCGCCATCACTGTTCTCCTCAGCTTTGTGACACTTTTTGTGGGACATAGATATTGGCGACCACTTCGCCCTGCGGCTTGATCGCACGCAGCTGGGTCGGTTGTTCGCTGGCCGCCAGATCGAGATGCGGGAACAGCAGTTCACCTACGCGATAGGCCTCTTCCAGATGCGGGTAACCGGAAAGAATAAAGGTATCGATACCCAGATTGGCATATTCCTGAATACGCTCAGCGACCGTCGGACCATCGCCCACCAGCGCCGTGCCTGCACCGCCACGCACCAGTCCGACACCGGCCCACAGATTAGGGCTGATTTCCAGATTGTCTTTCTTGCCGCCGTGTAAGGCCGCCATACGCTGTTGGCCAACGGAGTCGAAGCGGGCAAAGGCTTTCTGCGCATCCGCAATGGTTTGATCATCGAGGTTGGCGATCAAACGCTCGGCTGCCTGCCAGGCTTCTGTGGTAGTTTCGCGCACGATGACGTGCAGGCGAATACCGAAGCGGACTTTACGCCCCAGGGCAGCTGCTTTAGCTCGTACTTCCTCTATTTTTTCTTTCACTTGGGCAGGGGGTTCTCCCCAGGTCAGATACAGTTCGACCTGCTCGGCTGCCAGATCCTGTGCCGCCTCTGAAGAACCGCCAAAATACAGCGGTGGGCGAGGTTGCTGCACCGGGGGAAACAGCAGCTTGGCGCCTTTCACCTGAATATGCTTACCGGCGAAATCGACGGTTTCACCTTCCAGCACTTTGCGCCACACATGGGTAAATTCGGCGGAGGCCTCATAGCGTTCGGTGTGGTTAAGGTGCAAACCTTCCGCTGCCAGCTCTTCCGGATCGCCACCGGTCACCAGATTGAAGAGGGCGCGGCCATTGGAAAGGCGATCCAGCGTGGCGGCCTGCCTGGCTGCCAAGGTCGGGGAGATGATGCCAGGGCGAAGGGCCACCAGGAATTTCAGCCGTTGCGTGACCGGAATTAATGACGCGGCAACCAGCCAAGAGTCTTCGCAGGAACGCCCCGTTGGGATCAGCACGCCGCCGAAACCGAGCCGGTCAGCAGCCTGGGCGATCTGCTGAAGATAACCGTAATCGACCGCACGTGCCCCTTCCGAACTTCCCAGATAGTGGCCATCTCCGTGAGTCGGTAAAAACCAGAATACGTTAATGCTCATAGGGTTCTCTCCTGATTATTGTGCGGCTGGATGCCAGACGCGTTGAGAAATATCGACCTGAACCGGAACCAACCGGTTGGCGAAAAAGAGATCGGCGGTTTTTTGCTGGGCAGCAATGGTGGCGTCCCCTAAGGGTTTGATGGCCGTTGGCGGGCGATGATCCAGATAGCTGGCAATCACCGCTTCCGGTAAGCCCATCGCCTTGGCCAGCAGGGTAATGCTCTGCGCCCGATCGCTATGCGTCAGCGCATCGGCCTGGGTCAGCACCGCCAGCACCTGCTGGATGAACGGGCCGTTGGCTTCGGTATAAGGGCGAGCGGCCAGGTAGAAAGAGCCGGTCTGGTTCAATTCGCTGCCATCGGTCAATACCCGCACACTGCCTTGCAGCAACGCGGCAGAATAGTAGGGATCCCAGATCACCCAGGCATCGACGTTGCCCTGTTGGAAGGCTGCTCTGGCATCGGCGGGCGTCAGATAAACCGGTTGGATATCGGTAAACTTGAGGCCGTCCCTTTGCAGTGCCCGCAGCAGCAAGTTGTGTGAGCTTGAGCCTTTCTGGAAGGCTACTTTGTGGCCTTTCAACTCGGCGACGCGGTGAATCGGACTATTTTCCGGCACCAGGATCACTTCCGCCTTGGGTTTTGGCGGCTCTACGCCGACGTACAGCAGGTCGGCCCCGGCGGCTTGGGCAAAGATTGGCGGGATATCGCCGGTGCTGCCCAGATCGATGCTGCCGACGTTCAGCGCCTCTAGCATCTGTGGGCCCGCCGGGAATTCGATCCAGCTGATGTGGGTGGCAGGAAAGCGTTGTTCCAGCAACTGATGGGTTTTGGCCAACACCAGACTCACTGAACCTTTTTGGTAGCCGATACGAAACTGAGCAGGCGCGTTATCTTGTGCGACAGCGGTATTGATCAGCACCAGCGTCATGATGGCGGCCAACGCACCGGTGTTAAGCCAACGGCGGAAAGAGAGCGGCATGATGATGTCCTTAGGCGGTTTGCCGGGTTAACAGAGAGGCGGCGGTGTTTAGCACCGGCGGTTTACGGCGGCTGAGCGCCAGATAAAAACTGTCCAACGCTTCGTTCAGGCGCGCGGCCACCCCATCGGATAGCTGGGCCTGTTCACCGTTAAGCACTATCTGGCCGTCATCGGCAAACACGCCGTGCAGCACCTCCTGAGCTTTCAGCGCCGTCAATACTGGCTTCAACGCATAGTCCACCGCCAGCATGTGGCCGATGGAGCCGCCGGTGGCCAGCGGTAGAACCACTTTGTGTTCCAGCGCTCGTTCAGGAAGCAGATCGAGTAAGGTTTTCAGCGCGCCAGAAAACGATGCCTTATAAACCGGCGTGGCGACCAATAGGCCATCCGCAGCGGCCAGTTGCGCGGCGAAGGCTTTGATGTCAGGGCTGTTAAAATTGGCGCGTAGCAGGTCTTCCGCCTGGAAATCGTGCAGGGTATAGGGGATCACTTCCACCTGCTGTTGTTGCAACCAACGTTGGCTCAGCTGTAACAGCGCCGCCGAGCGTGAGGGGAGCCTTGGGCTGCCAGCCAGAGAAATAACGCGCATCGCCACTCCTTATATCGAAAAGTTATCAATGTTAAATTAATGTTCGAAAAGTGTTTTAAAGCTAACAGCAAAAGGGGGTGATTTTTAAATCTCATTTTTTGATTTTGATATGCGTAAAGAGGGAAAAGCGGGGAAGTAGCTCCATACAAGGGAAACGATTGCGCTAAACGCGCTTTTTTTTGCCTTTAATCAATTCCAATTGGCGAGGGGATACCGGATAATACGCCCCCGGTCGACAGGCCTATTCTGCTGACTTGAGGTTGTCGCTAAATAACCGCAACACCTGTATCCCCATCAGGCACAGCGATTTACTTGCGACCTCAAGTCAGCAGGATATCACCGGGAAATCAGGAGAGTACATGTACTACCCCATCGTCAGGAAAGCCTTGTTCCAGCTCGATCCCGAGCGCGCACACGAATTGACCTTCAGTCAACTGCGCCGTATTACCGGCACCCCACTAGAGTTTCTTATCCGTCAGTCGGTGCCGAGCAAACCGGTGAGCTGCATGGGGCTCTCTTTTAGCAACCCATTAGGGTTGGCCGCCGGTCTGGATAAAGACGGCGAGTGCATTGATGCCTTTGGCGCGATGGGCTTTGGCTTTGTTGAGGTCGGTACCGTTACACCGCGTCCGCAAGCGGGCAATGATAAACCGCGTCTGTTCCGCCTGGTCCCGGCCGAAGGGCTGATCAACCGCATGGGGTTCAATAACCACGGCGTAGACAATCTGGTTGAAAACGTTAAAAAATCCCATTTTGGCGGCGTGCTGGGGATCAATATCGGCAAGAATAAAGACACGCCGGTCGAGCAGGGAAAAGACGATTATCTGATCTGTATGGATAAGGTTTATCCGTATGCCGGCTATATCGCGATTAATATCTCATCACCCAATACCCCGGGATTACGATCCTTACAGTATGGTGAAGCGTTGGACGATCTGCTAGCGGCGATAAAAAATAAGCAGGCCCAATTGCAGGCTCGCCATCACAAATATGTGCCGGTTGCGGTAAAGATCGCGCCGGATCTTTCAGAGGAAGAACTGATCCAAATAGCGGACAGTTTAGTGCGTCATAATATAGATGGGGTCATTGCCACCAATACCACCCTCGATCGTAAACTGGTTCAGGGATTGAATTACTGCGATCAGGCAGGGGGATTAAGTGGCCGTCCGGTACAGTTACGCAGCACCGAAGTGATCCGTCGTCTGTCGCAGGAGTTGCAAGGGCGCTTGCCGATTATCGGCGTTGGTGGAATTGATTCCCTGACGGCGGCGCGGGAAAAAATGGAGGCCGGGGCAACTTTGGTACAAATTTATTCCGGTTTTATCTTCCACGGACCGCGTTTGATTAAAGATATCGTTACCCATATCTAATATTTTGCCTTTCATTTTCGACCGGGGGTTTATTTCTGCCCCCGGCTCGTCTATATTTTGTTCGGTAGCGGAATTATCCGATGTTTAAGCAACCTTTCTGGTGATAAAATCGCCCTTTGCGTAATACTGCGTTGGCATGTGGTGAGAAGGATAAGTAATGAAGATAAAACCTGATGACAATTGGCGTTGGTATTTTGACGCTGAGCACGATCGACTGATGCTCGATTTAGCCAATGGTATGATCTTCCGTTCACGCTTTCCGGCAAAAATGCTAACCCCGGATGCCTTCGCTGAATGCGCATTCTGCGTCGATGATGCGGCGCTTTATTTTGATTATGAAGAACAGTGCAAACAGATAAAGCTCAGCCATGAACAACGTGCCGAGTTGGTATTAAATGCGCTGGTGGCCTTTCGTTTTCTTAAACCTCTGATGCCCAAGAGCTGGCATTTTGCTCAGCAACACTATCCGCTACGCCCTAAAAATGGCGAGTTGGCGGCGGTGAAGGTGATGGATAGCGGTGTCGATGCGCGTCTGCTGGTGGTGGAAGCCGGGGATAATGCCAGCCTGTGCTTGCTGGCACAAAATCAGCTGGTGTTGGCTGGGCGAACCATGGTGCTGGGGGATGCGATAAAAGTGATGCACGATCGCCTAAAGCCTTGCATCCCAGATGAACAGTCTGCCCCGGCTTACGACAGGGCAGTGTAATAAGCGTTACGCCAGCTTCACATCGCTTTTAGGAATACAGCTGCAACAGAGAATAGTGCCGTTGGCGGCCACTGCGCTTTTCTTTAGCGGTGCAACTTCGCCCTCCACCAACGTTATCTTGCAACTGCCGCACAGGCCAGCACGGCAGGAGTAAGGGATGCGAATGCCTTGCTGCTCCAACTGCTCTAACAAGATCTGCTGGTTATTACCGGCAAACACCTTTCCTTGATATTCAATGCTCACGCTGGTGGTGCTGTCCTGCGGTGCTTGCAGGCTTTCGACGACCTTGCCAGCCCCATAAGGCCGCGGCGGTTTGGTTGACAACACTTCAACGCTATCGCCGACGCGGATAATACCGCTGTTACGGGCAATCATGTTTTGGCCAAAGTCGACGTCGCCATTATCGGCAGTGCGGAACTGTTGCAGCGTACTCAACGGCTCGCCGCTCGGGTGTTTGCGTCCACGCTCCACGCTGACCGTAGTCAATACGCAGCGGCTGCAGGGTTTCACCAGATCGAACATCACGTCGCCGACGCGGATCACCTGCCAACCATCTTCTGCCCAGGCCGGGCTACCGGTCACCACCAGGTTCGGGCGGAACTGCTCCAGCCTGATGCTGCTTGGGCAACGTTGTTGCAGATCCTGGAACGAGGCTTCATTAATCAGCAGATAAGGGTAACCGTCGGCAAAGGAGAGCGGAATTTCCGGGTGCTTCTTTACCCTACGGGTTAATTCAGGCCCAAGCCAGCGCAGCTGTACCTCGCGCTGAAAATAACCGCTTAACCAACTGTTGATGGCCACCGGCGCGATCAACGCGGTGAAATGGTTGCCCCACACCTCGGTCGGCTGCGCATCGGGGGCGAAATCAATGAAGCGGATCGCCGCACTTTCACCGTCCGGTGCGGTCAGAAACAGGCCATCGGCCAACAACGCCGGGGTAAACAGCACCATCTGCGGGTATTGGCGGGCGGTGATGAAGGTACCGTCTGGCTCGGTGATCATGAAGGAGCGATCAAAAGCCAGGCCGTGACTGGCCACCTGGGCGTGAGAAAGCTGCAAACCCCGTAGTGATTTGACCGGATGAACGTAAAGTCGGGAGAGCGTGATCACCCCTGCCTCCGTGCGATAAATGAAATAGAAGGGAGCAACTTTATGACAAGCGGTCTGGATTAGCTATAATGCGCAACAATTTTCTTTTTGGTGATAAGCACGATATGAACACTCTGTTTGCCAGCACGGCGCGTGGACTGGAAGAACTGTTAAAAAGCGAACTGGAGCGGCTTGGCGCTCACTCCTGCAAAGTGGTGCAGGGGGGAGTACATTTTCAGGGTGACGATCGTCTTCTGTACCAAAGCCTGCTCTGGAGCCGCCTGGCTTCGCGTATTCTGTTGCCGCTGAATGAATTTCGCGTGCACAGCGATTTGGATCTGTACCTCGGTGTGCAGGCCATTGACTGGCCATCGATATTTGGCCTGGATAAAACCTTTGCGGTGCACTTCAGCGGCCTCAATGAAGAGATCCGCAATAGCCAATATGGTGCGTTGAAAGTCAAAGACGCCATTGTGGACAGCTTTACCCGCAAGCTCAACGATCGGCCAATGGTAGAGAAACAGCAGCCGGACATTCGCGTCAACGTTTTCCTGCAGCGTGATATGGCCAGCGTAGCGCTCGATCTGAGCGGCGAAGGTTTGCACCAGCGTGGCTATCGCGATCTTACCGGCCAGGCTCCGTTGAAGGAAAACCTGGCGGCGGCGATCGTCCAACGCTCCGGTTGGCAACCAGGGGCGCCGATGCTGGACCCGATGTGCGGCTCCGGTACGCTGTTGATCGAAGCGGCGATGATCGCCTCCGATCGTGCGCCTGGCCTGCATCGCCAACATTGGGGCTTTACCGCCTGGAACGGCCACAATGCCGAACTGTGGCGTGAAGTGATCACCGAAGCGCAGGTGCGGGCGAAACGTGGTCTGCAGGAAACCCCGTCACGCTTCTTCGGCTCGGATATCGATCGCCGCGTCATTGAAATGGCGAAGGGGAACGCCCGCCGCGCTGGCGTGGCCGAATTGATCACCTTTAACGTTAATGACGTCAGCAAACTGACCAACCCACTGCCAGAAGGCCCGGTAGGCACGGTGGTCAGCAACCCGCCATACGGTGAACGCCTTGAGAGCGAACCGGCCCTGATTGCGCTGCACAATATGTTAGGGCGCATTATGAAGAGCCACTTTGGTGGCTGGCAGCTTTCGTTGTTCAGCGCTTCACCGGAATTGCTCAGTTGCCTGCAACTGCGCGCCGAGCGCCAGTTCAAAGCGAAAAATGGCCCGTTGGACTGCGTACAGAAAAACTACCAGTTGGCAGAAAACCCGCAGGGTGCTGGTGGCGTGCAGGTAGCGGAAGACTTTGCCAACCGCCTGCGCAAGAATCTAAAGAAATTGGACAAATGGGCGAAGCAGCAGGGGATCGAATGCTATCGCCTGTATGATGCCGATCTGCCTGACTATAACGTGGCGGTGGATCGCTATGGCAGTAAAGTGGTGGTCCAGGAGTACGCGCCGCCGAAAACCATCGACGCGCAGAAAGCCCGCCAGCGCCTGTTTGACGTGATTAATGCCACGTTGGCGGTGTTAGAGCTGCCATCTAATCAGCTGATCCTGAAAACCCGCGAACGTCAGAAGGGCAAGAATCAGTATGAGAAGCTGGCGCAGAAGGGGGAGTTCCTGCTGGTAGAAGAATTCAATGCCAAGCTGTGGGTCAACCTGACGGATTATCTCGATACTGGATTATTCCTCGATCACCGCATCGCTCGCCGTATGCTGGGTGAGATGAGCAAAGGCAAAGACTTCCTCAACCTGTTTGCCTACACCGGCACCGCAAGCGTACATGCCGGGTTGGGGGGCGCACGCAGCACCACCACGGTGGATATGTCGCGCACCTATCTGGAATGGGCGGAGAAGAACCTGCGGGTTAACGGCCTGACCGGTAGACAGCACCGCTTGATCCAGGCAGATTGCCTGTCCTGGCTGCACAATGCCGACGAACAGTTCGATGTGATCTTTATCGATCCGCCGACGTTCTCCAACTCCAAGCGGATGGAGAACACCTTTGACGTACAGCGCGACCATCTGGCGCTGATGAAAGATTTACAACGGATACTGCGCCGTAACGGGACCATTATGTTCTCCAACAACAAACGCGGTTTCCAGATGGATCTGGCAGGTCTGAACGCTCTGGGTCTGGAGGCGAAAGAAATTACCGCCAAGACACAGTCAGAAGACTTTGCCCGTAACCGTCAGATCCACAACTGCTGGCTGGTCACCCACGCCGGCGAAGGAAAATAATTACTATGTCGTTAATCAGCATGTCCGGTGCCTGGCTCTCTTTCAGCGATGCACCTTTGTTAGACAACACCGAAATTCATATTGAAGATAATGAACGCGTCTGCCTGGTTGGGCGCAACGGGGCCGGTAAATCGACCCTGCTGAAGATCCTCGGTAAAGAGATCCCATTGGACGATGGGCGCATCATTTATGAGCAGGATCTGATTGTGGCGCGTTTGCAGCAGGATCCTCCGCGCAATATCGGCGGTACCGTGTTCGACTTTGTGGCCGAAGGCGTGGCCGAGCAGGCGGAACACCTGAAGGCGTATCACGCTATCTCGCACCAGGTAGAGTTGGATCCGAGTGAAAAGAACCTGACGCGTATGGCGCAGGTCATGGAAATCCTCGATCACCAGGGCTTATGGCAGCTAGACAGCCGTATCAGTGAAGTCCTGTTGCAACTGGGCCTGAACGGCGATGCGGAGCTCTCCTCCCTTTCTGGTGGTTGGCTGCGCAAAGCGGCACTGGGCCGTGCGTTGGTCAGTTCACCGCGCGTGTTGCTGCTTGATGAACCTACCAACCACCTGGATATCACTACCATCGACTGGCTGGAAGGGTTCCTGAAAGAGTTCCAGGGCAGCATCGTCTTCATCTCGCACGACCGTTCGTTTATCCGCAATATGGCCACGCGCATCGTCGATCTCGATCGCGGCAAGCTGGTGTCATGGCCGGGCAACTACGAGCTGTACCTGGAAAGCAAAGAAGAAGCGCTGCGGGTCGAAGAGCTGCAAAATGCTGAATTTGACCGCAAACTGGCGCAGGAAGAAGTTTGGATCCGTCAGGGCATCAAGGCACGCCGCACGCGTAACGAAGGCCGGGTGCGCGCTCTGAAGGCGTTGCGTAACGAGCGTTCACAACGTCGTGAAGTGATGGGTACCGCCAAGATGCAGGTGGAAGAGGCCGTGCGTTCGGGCAAGATTGTGTTCGAAATGGAAGACGTCAATTATCAGGTCGCCGACAAAGTGCTGGTCCGGGGCTTCAGCGCCCAGGTGCAACGCGGTGACAAAATCGCGCTGGTGGGGCCAAACGGCTGTGGTAAAACCACCTTGCTGAAATTGATGCTCGGTCAACTGAAAGCCGACAGCGGGCGAGTGCACTGCGGCACCAAGCTGGAAGTCGCTTACTTTGACCAGCACCGCGCCGAACTGGATCCAGAACGTACGGTGATGGACAACCTGGCGGAAGGGAAGCAGGAAGTGATGGTCAATGGCCGTTCGCGCCATGTGCTGGGCTATCTGCAGGACTTCCTGTTCCACCCTAAACGGGCAATGACGCCGGTCAAAGCGTTGTCGGGCGGGGAGCGTAACCGCCTACTGCTGGCTAAACTATTCCTTAAGCCGAGTAATTTACTGATCCTCGATGAACCAACCAACGATCTGGACGTCGAAACGCTGGAACTGTTGGAAGAGATGATCGATAGCTACCAGGGCACCGTATTGCTGGTGAGCCACGATCGTCAGTTTGTTGATAACTCAGTGACCGAATGCTGGATTTTCGAAGGCAATGGCGTGATCGACACTTACGTTGGGGGCTACTACGATGCACACCATCAACGTGCCACCGCCAAGCCGATCCGCACGGTTGCCGCCAGCCAAACCAAGGCTGCGGTGGAGAAAAAAACCGAGCAGCCCAAGAAATCAGCGGCCAAACTGAGTTATAACCTGCTACGTGAACTGGAGCAGTTGCCACAGCGCCTTGAACAGTTGGAAATGGATATTGCAGCCTTGCAGGCACAGGTGAGCGACGCAGGGTTCTTCTCACGCCCGCACAGCGAAACCCAGCAGGTGCTGGCCGATCTTGTCACTGCGGAGCAGGCACTGGAACAAGCCTTTGCCCGTTGGGAAGAGCTGGAAGCAATGAAAAACGGCTGATCGGTAACGGGTTGCCCGCACGCTGCTGCTGTGGGCAACCCAGGCTGTACCGATGAGCGACACGGTTAAGGAGGATAATGGTGTGTTCCCACGAAAGTCATAAGCAGCAGAGTCATGCGATGCATGGCGAGCGTCAACAGGATAACCTGATACTGTGCCCACAATGCGATATGCTGGTGGCGTTGCCGCCTTTGCAATCAGGCTCCAAGGCCGTTTGTCCCCGTTGTAAAACGACGCTCAGCGCCCGCTGGGCAGAACCGCGTAAACAACCAATTGGCTTTGCCCTCAGCGCGTTATTCATGCTGGTGTTAGCCAATATATTCCCGTTTATCAATATGCGCGTTGCCGGTCTGGGCAATGAAATCAAACTGATCCAAATTCCTCAGGTGATGGTGGCGGAAGACTATGCCAGCATGGCCACCCTGTTTATGGTGTTTGTGCAACTGATCCCGGCGTTTTGCATGTTGGCGATTATTCTGTTGTGCGCCAGGGTGCGGCTGCCACGACAATGGAAGATATGGATGGCCAAGGTGCTGTTCCAGTTGAAGACCTGGTGCATGGTCGAGATCTTTCTGGCTGGCGTGCTGGTCAGCTTCGTCAAACTGATGGCCTATGGTGATATCGGCATTGGTTCCAGTTTCATCCCTTACTGTCTGTTTTGCCTGCTGCAGGTGCGAGCCTTCCAATGCGTCGATCGTCGCTGGCTGTGGCAAGATATTGAACCGGCCCCGTTGATCGAACAACCGCTGCAGGTTGGGCGTACTGGCCTGCGGCAAGGCGTTCGTTCCTGCTCCTGCTGTACGGCCATCCTGCCCGCCCAGCAGTCCAAATGCCCGCGTTGTCACACGATGGGCTATGTACGCCGCCGCCACAGCCTGCAATGGACGATGGCGTTATTGGTCACCTCGATCATATTGTATATTCCGGCGATGCTGATGCCGATTATGATCACCGAGGCGTTGGGCAATAAAATGCCATCAACGGTTATGGCCGGGGTGGTGCTGCTATGGGGAGAAGGGTCCTATCCGGTGGCGATGGTGATTTTCATTGCCAGTATTATGGTGCCCTCGCTCAAGATGTTGGCGATTGGCTGGCTATGCCTGGATGCCAATGGCAAAGGCAAGGCCAATGCCGATAGCGAGCGTATGCATCTGATTTATGAAGTGGTGGAGTTTGTTGGCCGTTGGTCCATGATCGACGTGTTTGTGATCGCCGTGCTTTCGGCGTTGGTACGTATGGGACAGTTGATGAGTATTTATCCAGACATTGGGGCGCTACTGTTCGCCATGGTGGTCATTCTCACCATGTTTGCTGCTATGGCGTTTGATCCCCGTTTAACCTGGGATCGCGCAAGTGAAACAATAAAAAAGGAGCCGCAAGGTGACGGAAAGTAATCATGGCGTCGCGGATGTTGAGAAGATCAAGCGCTGGTCGCCGGTGTGGATCATTCCCATTGTCACCGCGTTGATCGGTGCGTGGATCCTGTTTTATCACTTCAGCCATCAAGGGCCGGAAGTGACGTTAGTCACGACCTCTGCCGAAGGGTTGGAAGCGGGAAAAACCAAGATCAAAAGCCGCAGTGTGGATGTCGGTACGGTGGAAAGCGTTACCCTGAGTGAAGACTTGAGTAAAGTGCTGGTGCAGGCTCGCCTGAATTCCGGCATGGAAAAGCTGCTGCGTGACGATTCGGCCTTCTGGGTGGTGAAACCGCAGATTGGCCGTGAAGGCGTCTCCGGGCTGGGGACCTTGTTTTCAGGTGCCTACATTGAATTGCAACCGGGCAACAAGGGCAAGGCAGGGAAAGCAGATTATCAACTGCTGGATGCTCCGCCGCTGGCCTCTCCTGATGCCAAGGGGTTGCGCGTCATACTGGACAGTGACAAGTCCGGCCAGTTGAACGCTGGCGATCCGGTGTTGTTCCGTGGCTACCGCGTCGGTTCAGTGGAAACCAGTTATTTCGATCCCAAGCTACGTGCCATGCGCTATCAGCTGTTTATTACCGCGCCTTACGATCAGTTGATCACTACCAACGTCCGGTTCTGGAAAGACAGCGGCGTTGCCTTCGATATGTCCGCACAGGGTATGCGTGTGGAAATGGGATCATTGGCGACGCTGTTTAGCGGTGGCGTGAGCTTTGACGTGCCTGAAGGTTGGGATCGTGGCCCTGCGGTGAAAGAAAAGGCCGAGTTTGCCTTGTTCGATAACCAGCGCAATATTCAGGATTCGCTATATACCGAGCATACCGATTATCTGGTGTTCTTCTCCGAATCGATCCGTGGGCTGCAACCGGGGGCGCCAGTCGAGTTCCGGGGTATTCGCCTGGGTACCGTAGGCCAAGTGCCATTCTACAAAGAAGGTATGCGCCAGCGGTTGGATAACGATTACCGTATTCCGGTACTGATCCGTATTGAGCCTGAGCGCTTTAATCAACAGTTGGGCAAGAACTTCGATATCGCGCAGCATTTGAAAGATGCTGAGTCGCGTGGCCTGCGTGCTGCGCTGAAGTCCGCCAACCTGCTGACCGGCGCGTTGTATATCGATCTGGACTTCTATCCAAATGAGAAAGCGTGGAAGGGGCCGCGTGAGCTGTTCGGCTATCCGCTGTTGCCAACTACCGGCAGTGGCCTGGCGCAGATCCAGCAGAAGTTGATGCAGACGCTGGATAAGATCAATTCGATGCCGATCAATCCAATGATCAACGAAGCGACCAAAACGCTGGCAGAAAGCCAGAAGACCATGAAAGAAACGCAGAAAACCCTGCAGTCGCTCAATGACATCATCAGCAGTAAAGAGATGAAGGCATTGCCGGAAGATATGCAAAAAACCCTGCAAGAACTCAATCGCAGCATGAAAGGGTTCCAGCCAGGTTCACCGGCCTACAACAAAATGGTTGGCGATATGCAACGTCTCGATCAGGTGCTGCGTGAGCTGCAACCGGTGCTGCGTACCCTGAACGATAAGAGCAACGCCCTGGTATTTGAAGCCGCGGGCAGTAATGACCCTCAGCCGAAGAAGGCCAAAAAATGAAAAAATGGATCCCGGTAGTTCTGGCGCTGTTGCTTAGCGCCTGCAGCAGTACGCCTAACAAGACTTACTATCAGTTACCGGCGTTGGGGACCCCGGCTCAGGTGAGTGGCACTCAGGCGTCACGCCAGCTGTGGTTGGAGCACGTCAGCGTGGCGGATTTCCTGGCGCAGAGTGGGGTGGTCTACCAGACTAACGACGTGCAGTTTGTGATTGGGCAAAACAACCTGTGGGCCAGCCCGTTGGATCAGCAATTGCAACAGACGTTGGTGACCAACCTGGGCAGCGCTTTGCCGGGTTGGGTGGTGTCATCACAGCCTATGAGCAGCGATCAGGATGTGCTTAACGTCACCATCAGCGGCTTCCATGGCCGCTACGATGGTAAAGCGATCGTTCGTGGTGAATGGGTGCTGAGCCATCAGGGCAGGCTGATCAAGCGGCCATTCAACCTGGAATTGAAACAGGGTGAAGATGGCTATGACGCCTTGGTTCGCACCTTGGCCCAGGGCTGGTTGCAGGAAGCGCAGGAGATTGCCGCGCAGGCAGCTCGCCTTTAATCATAGCTTGTAATAATTCGTTCTAAAGCCATCCCGGTAAGGCAAAGTAAAAGCCTTGCCGGGATTTTTTTGTTTTATTATCATGCAATTAAATCCAGCTCAGCAATATCAGCCACTTAGCTTATGCGCCGTGCATAGCTCACAAATATGACAGCGGTATGAAATTTGAACATTGATCTTCTCGCCATTTAGGGCTATTTCTTAAATGTGGCTGTATTTCGTGCAGTCATTGTTTTCTTTCCACAAAGTAACAACGAGGGAAGTGAGGCATGAAGAGACAGAAAAGAGATCGTTTGGAACGGGCTGAATCACGTGGTTACCAAGCCGGTATTGCAGGGCGTTCAAGGGAACTTTGTCCCTACCAATCTTTAGACGCCCGAGCTAACTGGCTGGGAGGTTGGCGACAAGCCATGGAGGACAGGGCTGTGACCGCTTAAGCGGCTCTCTGTCATGAATTAAGGAACGACCTCCGCCAAACAAGCGGAGGTTTTCGTTTTAAGCGTAAAATTATTCCTGCCAGCGTTTTAGCAAAATACTCGCGTTGACTCCCCCAAAACCAAATCCGTTCGACAGGGCATAGGTCATTGCCATCGGTTCCGCCTTATTGGCCACCAGATGTAAACCGGCGGCGGCAGGGTCTGGATTATCCAGATTCAGCGTGGCCGGAGCGATTTGATCGCGCAGTGCAAGAGCGGTGAAAATGGTTTCCAGGCCACCTGCGGCTCCCAGCAGATGGCCGGTGGCCGATTTGGTGGAGGTGATAGCGATATGCCCATCGGTGCCGAACAGGTGTTTGATGGCGTTGATTTCACCCAGATCGCCAACGGGGGTTGAGGTGGCGTGTGCATTCAGATGCTGAACCTGATCTGGCGTGACGCCAGCCTGTTTCAGCGCAATCTTCATCGCACGATAGGCGCCGTCGCCATCTTCAGCCCCGGAAGTCATATGGTAGGCATCTGCACTGGTGCCGTAACCGACAATCTCAGCTAACGGCTTGGCACCGCGTGCCAACGCATGTTCCAACGTCTCGATCACCAACATCCCGGCACCTTCACCCATCACAAAGCCGTCGCGGGCACTGTCAAACGGGCGTGACGCTTTGGTTGCGGCATCTGCAGGCATGGTTGACATGGCTCGGGCAGCGGCAAAGCCTCCCAGGCTAACGGTATCGATAGCGGCTTCCGTTCCACCGCATAAGGCGATATCGGCTTCATCGTTACGGATCATCCGCACCGCATCGCCAATGGCCTGTACGCCTGCTGCACAGGCGGTGACCGGTGCGCCAATCGGCCCTTTGAATTGATGCTTGATGGAAACATGGCCGGCGGCCAGGTTAACCAGGAATGAGGGAATGGTGAAAGGAGAGAGGCGCTTCGGCCCGCGGCTATCCGTGGTGCGTACCGCATGAGCTATAGCGGGGAAGCCACCAATGCCGGAAGCGATCACGGTGGCCGTCCGTTCCTGTTTCTCCTCACTATCGGCATTCCAACCTGCCTGCTTGATGGCTTCGTCAGCGGCGGCCATCGCCAGCAGAATGAAGCGGTCCATTTTCTTTTGGTCTTTCGGTGCCACGCTCAGGTCTGGATTAAAACCGGCAGCGGCATCCTGCTCCAGCGTGGGCACCTGACCGCCGATCTTGACCTGCAAATCTGCCACCATCTCTTCGGGCAGTGGCCCGATCCCTGACTGACCAGCCAACAGGCGTTGCCAGATCGGCTCTACGCCGCAACCTAAAGGAGAGACGGCCCCCATACCGGTGATAACTATACGACGACTGCTCATAGTGACTCCTTGGATGATTCATTAAGTAAGGCGTAGTGATGCTGCATCAGAGAAGCACGGCGTGACATGGCTTCTCCGGCCGCAGGACCTGCCGCCAACGTGATGTGCTGTAAGGCGATAGGCTGCTGGGTTAGCGCATCGATTAATTGAGGCTGTATCGGTTGACCGCTGCGCCGATCAACCAGTTCTGCGCTGTGCGCCCCTTCGGTCAGATGGGTATTGCCCCACTGGAACAACGTCACCAACACCGGGAAGAAATCCTTGCCGCGATCGGTGAGCAGGTATTGATAGCGTACCGGGCGTGTCTGGTAGCGTTGCTTATACAGAATGCCGCTTTCCACCAGAAATTTAAGCCTGCGGGTCAGCAGCGTGGGGGATAGCCCCAGGCTTTGCTGAAACTCGTCAAATTTGCTCAGGCCATGAAAGGCATCGCGCAGGATCAGGATGCTCCACCATTCCCCCACGCGCCCCAACGAACGGGCGATTGGGCAGGGGGTCGTTGCAAAACTGGTTTTTTTCATGCTGCCCTCTTGGTGAATACATTTATTGTAGTCACTGGGTGGCGATTAAACGACCAGCTCAGTAATAATACAGGGGGAAATAAACGGCGACCGAGAGAGGTCGCCGTAGGGCATTAGAACGCCGCTGCGTCCTTGAACAGGCCCACTTTCAGATCGCTGGCGGTATAGATCACTTTGCCGTCGCACAGCACTTCGCCATCAGCCACGCCCATAATCAGCTTGCGGATGATCACGCGTTTGAAGTTGATGCGGTAGGTGACCTTTTTGGCGGTTGGCAATACCTGACCGGTGAACTTCACTTCGCCGACGCCCAGCGCACGGCCTTTGCCTTCACCGCCCATCCAGCCGAGGTAGAACCCTACCAACTGCCACATGGCATCCAGACCCAGGCAGCCTGGCATGACCGGATCGCCAATAAAGTGGCAATCGAAGAACCACAGATCCGGATTGATATCGAGCTCAGCTTCTACGTAGCCTTTATTGTGGCTACCACCGTCTTCGGTCATCTTGACCACGCGGTCCATCATTAACATGTTGCCTGATGGCAACGGTGGGCCACCGGCGCCAAACAGTTCGCCACGGCCCGATGCTTCGAGATCTTGTTTCGTATAGGATTCGCGTTTATCTACCATGTTCTCAGTAAACCTTATTTTGATGAAGGACGCAGATTAACTTACACGTGTACGCTGAACAAGTCCGATCAGCCACGGCTGAACCAGTTAAGCCAGCGCAATGGCCACGGCAACGGACGCCGTTCTGGCAACATGGCCTGTGCAATTCGCTCCTGGATGGCGGCCAGCAAGCTAGGCTGCTGCTCATCGGCGAACGGATGGCCGGTCAATAACGGCAAGGCTTCCGCAACGCTATCTACCGCCCACAGATGGAATTGCCCTTCACGTACCGCTTCGACGACGTCTGGGCGCAGGCAAAGGTGCCGTACGTTGCTGGCTGGCAGGATCACGCCCTGTTTGCCCGTGAGGCCACGGCGTAGACAAACCTCGAAGAAACCTTCGATTTTTTCGTTTGCGCCACCGATTGGTTGCACATTACCAAACTGGTCAACGGAACCGGTCACGGCGATTTGCTGGGTGATCGGCTGCTGTGACAATGCGCTGATCAGGGCGCAGAGTTCGGCTAGTGAGGCGCTATCCCCGTCAACTTCGCCGTAGGATTGCTCAAAGACGATCGAAGCGGAGAAGGGCAGTTGCTGATCGAGATCCAGTTCGGAGATCAGGAACGCCTGCATGATCATCATGCCTTTAGCATGCAGATTGCCCCCAAGCTCGGCCTTGCGCTCCACATCGGTGAATTCGCCATCGCCCAGGTGGACCACACAGCTGATGCGCGAAGGTTCGCCAAAGCTGCGCGGATGCCCTGGATAATCCAGTACCGACAGGCCGTTAATCTGACCAATTACCTCACCTTCGGTTTCGATCATGATCTGACCCAGCTCAATCTCGTCCTGCATGCGTTCTGCGAGATAGCTTTCACGCCATTCGCGGGCATTCAGCGCCGCTTCTAACGCTTTAGCGGTGATCTGCTCCTCTTCGGCGTACAGAGCGGCCTCAGAAAGCTGCTGGCTGACCCACAGTGGCGAGAGCGGTAGGTTACCCTGGTCACCGGTATGGCGCACCGCCTGGACCATCAGGGGCTGCCAGGCGTCGGCTGCCAGCGGTGGTAATTGCTGCTCGGCGACCACACTATTGATATAGCCACACCATTGCACCATATCGTCTGGCTCGGTGAGCTGCAGATCGTCTTCATATTCACCGTAGACGGCCTGCCCACAGACTTCAGGCTCCATATCGTGGAAATCAGCCAGGCCATGGCGATCGCCTACTACAATCAGGCGTAACTCCAGCGGCATGGGGGGGATGGAAAGCGGCAGTGGCCGGGTTTCATCTGGCGTCAGCCACTGGAACTGGCGCTGGGTAATCATCTGTTTAAGACGCAGCCATAATAGCGGCTGTGCCAATAGGGCACGCGCCGACAGGATCAGCACGCCGCCGTTAGCCTGATGGACCAGGCCCGGCTGCAAGGTGATAGCACCATTATGCATTCTGACGCAGCCAAATAACTGTTCTGGCTCAACCCATTCCTGGTATACGCAAGCCCCGCCGGCGGCAAAAGGTTCATCGCCGCGCATGGCATTTTTAATGCTGACGGTGTCGCCTTCAATCACGTAGTGACTGCCTTTAACGGTATTCTGCGGTTGCAATTCTTCTGCCGCTCGGGCGATCAACGCCAGATACTCACGTGTTTCCTGTGCTTTCAACAGCATAAAACGTGGCAGAGACAGCGGATGCAAAAACAGCGTCAGCGCATTCTCCAAACGGGGTTGGATTGCAGAAAAGGCCACGGGTGCCAATTGAGCAGCGGAATCGAAAATCGCCTGATAAGGCGTAGCAGCAGGCAACAGAGATTGCCATTCAAGTCGGTTATTGGTCAAAGTGTTAGATGCAATCGTCAAAAAGGGAAAGCGCGATTATACAAGAATAACGCCAGCTTGATACCTCCAGAGTCATTGTTGAGCATTGGAGTTTGACATTGCTCGATGACTGTGCAAAAAACAGTCAAAAACGGAGGGTAATTGCCGAGGAAAAGTTGGCTAAAGCTGTTATGCTTATTAAAGTTACACGGTCACAGCAGAGTTCATGATGAAATATCAGCAACTGGAAAATCTGGAGAGCGGTTGGAAATGGAAGTACCTGGTGAAAAAGCACCGGGAAGGTGAAGCGATCACCCGCTACATTGAAAACAGCCTTGCTCAGGAGGTCATTGACCAACTGCTGAAGCTGGAAAATGAACCGGTCAAAGTGCTGGCATGGATCGATGAGCACATGAATCCGGCGCTGGATAACCGGATGAAACAAACCATCCGCGCCCGGCGTAAGCGTCATTTTAACTCAGAACATCAGCATACGCGCAAGAAATCGATCGATCTGGAGTTCCTGGTCTGGCAACGTTTGGCTGCGCTGGCGCATCGCCGCGGTGTCACCCTGTCGGAAACCGTCGTACAGCTGATCGAAGATGCCGAGCGCAAAGAGAAGTATGCCACCCAGATGTCATCGCTGAAACAGGATCTACAGGCGATCCTGGGTAAGGATGATAAATAGCATTACCCAATGTTTAGGCCAAAAAAAACCCCGCAATGCGGGGTTTTTTACTAAGAAGTGCTTACTTAGCCCTGAGGCTGAGAAACAACTTCTTTGATACCTTTAACTTCGATCTCTACGCGACGATCTGGAGCCAGACATGCGATCTGAGCTGCAGTTGCGCGGCCTGAACGGTAGCCACAAGAGTCACCGGTAACTGGGTTAGCTTTACCCATGCCACGTGCGGAGATCTTGTCTGAAGGGATACCTTTAGACACGAGGTAATCCACAACGCTTTGTGCACGTTGCTCAGACAGGCGCAGGTTGTATTCTGCTGAACCTACTGCATCAGTGAAGCCCAGAACTACAACAGAACCGTCTTTCGGATCCAGTGAGCTCAGTTGGGTGTACAGCTGATCCAGAGCTTGTTGGCCTTCTGGCTTCAGGGTCGCTTTGTTGAACGCGAACAGAACGTCAGAAGTCAGAGTGAACTTCTTGGTCTCAACAACTGGAGCTGGGGCCGGAGCTGGAGCTACTACTGGAGCAGCAACTTCCTGGCCAAAGCGGTAGGAAACACCTACGCTCAGCATGCCGTTGTCTGGACGTGCGCCAACGGTACCTGCATCACCGATGTTGTTAACCCACTGGTAGTCCAGGCGGGTAGCCCAGTCACGGTTCAGTGCGTATTCAACACCCACTGCTGCCAATGGAGAAACGCCAGTGTCATGGTTGCCACCGTTAGAGCCAGCACCATCACTGTCTGCACGCCATACCATGCCGCCCAGACGAGTGTAGATGTCCAGATCGTTCATGATTGGGTAGCTCAGTTTAGCTGCCAGTTGAACGCCTTGAGCTTTGAAAGAACCGGTGTTAGCGCCGGTATATTTCATACGACCTAACCAGTCGTAGCCCATTTCGAAGCCCAGGTATTGGTTTGCCTGATAGCCAACGAACGCACCAGCACCAATCTGGTCTTTACGTGCGTCGTTATCAACGGTGTAACCGTTACCGTAGAAACCGGTGTCATGGAACTGGGACCAACCCAGTTTAGCACCAGTGTACCAAGTGTCGTCTTTTGGTGCGGCTTGCGCTACTGTAGCGAAACCTGCCAGTGCCACTGCTAATGCGATAGCTGTCTTTTTCATTTTGCGCCTCGTTATCATCCAAATAGGCAATGAGCTTTAAAGCTGCTTTAAGCCCTTGGTTTAAATTCCTTCGCCAAGGTTTGAGCCCTCGTTTGTTACTCTGCCAGTTTTTCTGGCGTTATAGAGCAACCTTGGCGATGTAAAGTCTACAACGTGGCGCGAAAGTTACAAGTGTGATGTGATAAAGCTCTAAAAAAAAACATGGAATTAGACATATCCTCTAACATATCGGGGTGCTAAACGAGACTTTTTTTCACATGGAAGGTGGCGCCGAACCGCAGCCAACCTCGCTTTTCGCCTGATCTGCCTGCGATTGCCAGACCAAACGATAAAAGTGATGGGAAAAGTCCTAAATTTACTTAATGATACAAAGAAGAGTGAATTTTTAAGGTTGAACAGTGTCTGTCGGCAGCAACGATGTCACGTTGAGGTCGCATAATGAACCCATAGGCATTGCCCAATTCTGCCGCTCTACTTAACCTTAGACGATCCTCTTGTGTCAATTCTGGTAACCAGCCAAGCACCACACTGTAATTTCCTGTCAGTAAAGCCTTCTCCATGGCGTCTACGGTAGCCAGTGGATTGATCTGATTAAGCTGTACGACCTTATCAACCGGCAGGCTGGCCTGTTGCAGCCAGGTTTTGCTCAGTTTCTGCTGTGGGGTCAACCACAGTAACCAACGTGATTGCCTGCCTAACTGTTGCAACAAAGGCACCAGCAACTGGGCTACGGCGGGTTGCCGCTCATTGTAAACAAGCTCACTGATTAGGCCATTTTCGTTGCCCTCTTGCGCAGGGATCACCGCTTGCTCCGCCGGCATTGAGGATTGGCTAAAATGAGGTTGATAAAGTGATTGAGTACGCATGTCGTCTCCCGCCCGTAGTGTTACTGTATGTATATACAGTATAGCCATCGAAACAGAAGATCAACCCAAATTTTCGTAACGCTTCGCATAATTGAGATTATTTATTGTACGTCTTGAATTTATGATTGGCACGAATAGGGATAATGCGTATTTTTTTTAATTAGTTGTTCCAGTTACGTTTATTCCAACCAAAACATGCCTAATGGCTGTGGCTTCATATAAGGAGAGTTAAATGAATGGAGGATCGTTAAGGAGGATCGAGCAGGCAAAGTCCTGCTTTGCCGCCCTGGGAAATATTGCCATACGCTCGCAGTTTGGCGGCTATGGCCTGCTGGCGGACGGCACAATGTTTGCGGTCATTACCGAAGGTGAGCTGTATTTACGTGCCACAGAAAGCCTGGAAACCGCATTTCGTGAACGTGGCATGGTGAATATGACCTATTTAAAGCGGGGGGTCCCCATGGTCATGCGCTATTACTGGGTAAATGAAGAGTTGTGGCAGCAGCGTCGCGAACTGTGTGCGCTTGCCTGGCAGGCTCTCTGTGAGACGCGTAAAGAGATTAAGGTGAAAAAACGCTGCAATGGCAGGTTGAAAGATTTACCGAATATTGATGCCTCATTAGAGCGCCAGCTGTGGCGAGCAGGTATCTGCAATATTTATGATTTTCGCCTGTTGGGGGCTAGAGATAGCTATCTGAAGTTGCTGCAACAGCAAAAAAATCTGGGCATGAAAGTGTTGATGTCACTGGCGGGTGCCATGGCGGGCTACCACCATGCCGCCTTGCCTAATCTACAAAGGGAGGCGTTGACCGAATGGTTCGAAAACAACGCGCTCTTTCCCTCCTTTGAGGCGCGGTCAGAAGACCGCGCCTGCGGTCCACATCTTTGAACTATCAACCGGCTTGAGTAATTTGTGTATTAAGTGCCGTCAGCTCTGGTAGCAATTCGAGCACCAGGCCAATTTGCTGCAACACCAGCTGTTCTTTGCTTTCCGGCTCCGGAACCAGTGCAGTAATACGCTCGGAGAGGGCTTCCAGTGCCTGCGTGATACGCTGACGATCATGAGCGTCGTGGTGTAATGCACCATCAACATAGCAAACCGCATCGTTGAGCAAGTCCAGCACGGCGGCACTTTCCAGGCGCTCACGGTGGGCACCCAGGGCGGAAATATAGCTCAGCAAGGTATGGTTAAGGCACAGCAGGCGGAATGCCGCTTCCTGAATGGTTTTATCGGCTTTAGGGTCGGCAGACATGTTAGAGATCACCGACGCCAATTCGGCATCGCTATTATGGGCATCGCGGCGGGCAATACGATAAGGCAGGCTGTTATCCTTGCCCTGATGGTATTGCACCAGAATGGCATCCAGATAGCGGCAGTCGGCATTCAGTGTCTTACGCACCATGGCCGGTAACTGACGGAACTTCCAGTCTGGCCAGATAAAACTCACCGCTGCCCAGGCGATGGCACAACCTAGCAGGGTATCGTAGACGCGCGGGGCAGCTACTTCGAACCCTTCGCCCAGCAGGTTAAAGCATAGCAAGACCAACAGAGTGATAAACATCGTGGCGTGGGCATATTGCACGGTTCGGAAGGCGAAGAACAACACCCCCGAAATCACAATCAGGATCAACTGCCCTTCCAGCGAGGGCACAAAATACAGGATCGGCAGCCCGACCAAAATGCCAGCCAGAGTGCCGATGATCCTTAACGCCAGGCGCCTGCGGGTGGCGTTGTAGTTGGGCTGGCAGACAAACAGGCTGGTCAGCAGGATCCAATAACCGTGCTGCATCCCGGTCAGTTGAATAAACGCATAGCCCACGCACAACACCACGGACATACGGATGGCGTGGCGGAATAGGGCGGATTGTGGTGTCAGGTGGCGGCTGATACGCAGGCGAATATCGCTCCAACCGGTGAGCCGGTCGTCTGACAGGTTGTTTTCCTCGGTCTGGCCACTTGCCAAGGACTGCTCAGACTCGATATTGGCCAACTGGGCGTCAATTGCCCGTAAATTCTTCAGCAGATGGGATAGCGCTCTGGTCAGTTCGCGATTTTCTGGGGTAATGGTAATCCGGGTCAGCGCCTCTTCCAGGCGTGAAAAGGCGGGCTCAAAACGCGGGCTATGCAGATATTTCTGCCGTAGCAGTATCGACTGCGCCAGTTGCTGGCAGGCACGGGCCTGCTTGGCCAGCAGCCGCTGGAAGCGGAACAGAATATCGCTGTGGCGGAACTGTTGGCTTAGTGCCTGATACTGTACGTGGGAAGAACTGGCGCGTTCATGGATATCCTGAGCGACAAAATAGTAGTGCAGCGTTCTGCGGGTGCCGCGCTGGCCACGGTCGCCTTTCAAGCGGGTCAGCAGTGAAGCCTTGGTCAGGTTAAGCGTGGTGACCAGCGTGCTGTTGGCCATCGCCACGTCCACCCACGGCAGATCGGCGTCCGATTCGGCATCTGGATCGAACAGGTTGGCTTTGGCATCCAGGTAGTTGGCCAACTGTTCATAGCAGCGGGCCAGGTTTTCCTGCAGGGGCTTGATAGGAAATAGCAGATGGCCGATCAGCGTCAGCAAGTTGTACCAAATGGCACCGATGATCAACAGAACCGGTTGCTGGTACCAGGCGTCGTACATGGAGGTGCCAAGCATGGTGTAGACGGCGATCAGCAAGGCACCGAAGGCGATAGTGGCGTAACGCTGCCCTAATGCCCCCAGCAGAATAAAGCCGCAGGTTGAGGTCGTCAGCCCGAGGGCAAACAGCCAGGGGTAAGGAAACAGCAGTTCAATCGATGTCGAGGCCACAAAAAAGCAAACTAGCGTAATGAGCAGATTTCGTAATCTTCCTGCTAGCCTGTCGTCCAGATCCGCTAGCGCGGCGGCAACGACCCCCAGCGTTAGCGGAATGGTCAGTTTAGGGACGCCTAACCACCACGGCACCGCAGAGGCGCCAGCCAGAGCGATAAAAATACGCAGGTTATAAAGCAGGTTGCTGTTATAGGTATAACGCCGAATTTTGGGTGCTAAAGAGAGCACGACAAGCTCCTAAATGGGAGAAAAGTTAACGCGATTAAAAGCGGCGGCGGGCGTTCTCGATCCGCGCCTGTTGAGCCACCTCAACCGGAACGACGCGGCGGCCTACCGGCCACAGGGCGATAGCGGCTATCTTGAAATTGGCGATGCCTACCGGAATACCAATAATGGTAATGCACTGGGCGATACCCGCAATAATGTGTGACAGGCACAGCCACCAGCCGAACAGGACCAGCCAGACGATATTCAGCAAAGAACCGCCAGCAGCCAGCAGGGCATTGCTTTTCTCTGGGTATAATTCATCGACATGGATCGCTTCATTGCCAAATGGCAGCAAGGAGATTTTGGTAATTTCCCAGCAGGAGCGGGTCAATGGCAGGGTGAAAATCAGCACGACGCTGAAGAAGGTGGCAATCAGCCAGCCAAGCGTGGTGAAAAAACCACCCAAAACGAAATTAAGAACGTTCAATACAGTACGCATAGTCGTCATTCTGCTCTAATGATGGCCAAACGGCACGGGGGAAGTATTCATCAGCATAACGCAAAAACTATTCTACCCTTTTTTTAACGCTAGAGTGCCATTGCTTAACGCAGGTAAACTGGCGGTAACTCTCAACATGATTATGGCGTGGGTATATGGAACTTAAAGCGACATCGCTGGGTAAACACCTGGCACAGCATCCTTACAACCGCGTACGGTTGTTGCATGCCGGCGTTGAGGTGAGCGGCGAGAAGCATGAATACCTGATCCCTTTCAACCAGTTGATTCAGGTGCGTTGTAAACGCGGGATCGTCTGGGGGGAGCTCGAGTTCGAACTGCCGGATGAAAAGGTCGTACGCCTGCACGGTACCGAATGGCAGGAAACCCAGCGCTTTTACCACTATCTGCAGCAGTCCTGGCAGCAGTGGAGCAGCGAGATGAGTGAAGTAAGCGCCGAGGTACTGCAACAGCAGGTCGATCATATCCGCCAAATTGAGCAACAGGACAAGTGGTTCAAGCGTGCCGAATTGAGCCACTTGCAGCAGCAGATCCGCCAGTCGTTTGGCGCGTTGCCAATGCCGGTGGCGCGGCTGGAAGAGTTTGAAAACTGCCGTGAAAGTTATCACTTGTGCCTGCAGTGGCTCAAGTCTGGCCTGCGCAGCGTGGCGCAACGCAATCAACGGTGGTGCGACCGGATGCTGGAAACCCACCAGGATTTCTTCCAGACCGTTGAAACGTCACCGTTGAATGAATCGCAAAGCCGGGCCGTGGTGAACGGCGAGGATGCCGTGCTGGTACTCGCAGGGGCTGGCAGTGGCAAGACCTCGGTGCTGGTGGCGCGGGCGGGTTGGCTGCTACTGCGTCAAGAGGCCGAGCCTGAGCAGATCCTGCTGTTGGCATTTGGGCGCAAGGCCGCTGAAGAGATGAACGAACGCATCCAGAAACGTTTGGGCAGCGTGGCGATCCAGGCGAAAACGTTCCATGCGCTGGCGTTGCAGATTATCCAGCAGGGTAGCCGCAAAGCGCCGGTGATCAGCAAGTTGGAAAGCGACAGTAAAGCGCGCCGGACGTTGCTAGTTACCCACTGGCAACAGCAGTGCAGTGAGAAGAAAGCGCAGGCCAAAGGTTGGCGGCAATGGTTAACGGAAGAGCTGGAGTGGGAAGTGCCCGAGGGCGATTTCTGGCATGACCGGCGTCTTGCAGAGCGTTTGAGTGGGCGCCTGGAGCGCTGGCTTGGCTTGATGCGCACCCACGGAGGCAGCCAGGCAGAAATGATAGAGCAGGCCGACGAAGAGATCCGCGATCTGTTCAGCAAACGCATTCGTTTGATGGCACCGTTGCTGAAAGCGTGGAAAACCGCGCTGAAGGATGAGGGGGCGGTCGATTTTGCCGGGCTGATCCATCAAGCCGTTAATCTGTTGGAAAAGGGGCGTTTTATCAGCCCGTGGAAGCATATTCTGGTGGACGAGTTCCAGGATATCTCACCACAGCGTGCGCAGTTGCTGGCGGCACTGCGTAAGCAAAACAAGCAGACCAGTCTGTTTGCCGTCGGCGATGATTGGCAGGCAATTTACCGTTTCAGTGGGGCAGAGCTGTCGCTGACCACCGCCTTTGCCGAAAACTTTGGCGTAGGCGATCAGTGTGCGCTGGATACCACCTACCGCTTTAACGATCGGATCGGTGAAGTGGCCAACGGCTTTATACAGCAGAACCCGCACCAGTTGAAAAAGCCGCTCAATAGCCTGACCAAGGGCAACAAGAAGTCGGTGGTTATCTTGCCGCAGGAGCAGTTGGAAGCGTTGCTGGACAAGCTAAGTGGCTATGCGAAGCCGCAAGAACGGATCTTGGTGCTGGCTCGCTACCACCATCTCAAGCCGGAGGTGTTGCAAAAGGCGGCGACGCGTTGGCCGAAGCTGAATATCGAGTTTATGACCATTCATGCCAGCAAAGGCCAACAGGCCGACTACGTGATCATTGCCGGGCTGTATGAAGGCAAGGATGGATTCCCGGCGGAGGTCCGTGAATCCGTGCTTGAAGAGGTATTATTGCCTCAGCCAGAGGATTTCCCGGATGCGGAGGAGCGGCGTTTGCTTTATGTCGCCCTCACGCGGGCCAGGCATCAGGTTTGGTTATTACAAGATCGCGAACGCCCGTCGGTATTTATCGAGCAGTTGCAAGATATTGGCGTGCCGTCGCAAAGAAAGCCGTAAACCACAGGCCTGGCACTGCACCAGGCCTTGGGTATTATTTCAGGCGTTCGGCGAGATACTTTTCGTAATCAGGAATAGCGATCACCACTTCGCTCTTGAACAGCGAGGAGTCGATCAGGAAATCGGCGGTGGAGCGGTTGGTCGCCACCGGGATGTTCCAGACCGTGGCCAGGCGCAGCAAGGCTTTGACATCGGGATCATGGGGGACGGCGTTTAGCGGATCCCAGAAGAAGATCAGCATATCAATCTTGCCTTCGGATATCAGTGCACCTACTTGCTGATCGCCGCCCATCGGGCCACTCAGCATGCTCTGCACCGGGATACCACTGGCCCGCTGGATCAAATTGCCGGTGGTACCCGTGGCATACAGCTGGTGCTGGGCAAGTATTTCCTTATTGTCTTCAACCCATTTCAGCAGGGCCTGCTTGCGATGGTCGTGAGCAACGAGCGCAATATGCTTGCGTGCTGCGATGGTGCGGGTGGTTTGTTCCATGTCGCTATCCTTGGAAAATCGAATGATTCGCCACAGATTACTGAAACTGTATTTCACTGCCTAGTGCTAACGCGGGAAATTGCGAACCAACCACGCCTTTACGGCATAAAGGCGTGGTTGGCAGCGTTTAAAGGTTGCGAGATTGGCCGGCCCAGGCGATAAACCGTTTTTGCGTCTCGGGATCGGCGCGCAGGAACCAATATTGCAGCATTTTCTCGGCAACGTTGTCACCGTTCAGGGGGATAACCGCTGGGCTACCCTGTGCCGCCGAGATCACGCTGGCACCCAGATGTGCAAACGCCGGAACGGAGGCCTGGTGATTTTGAGCGTTATAATCGGCAACGATCTTCTCCAGGTCATTCCCATTGGGTGAGGTTGTTAGCGGTAATACATCGTGTTTGATTGCCAACGGCTTGCCGTGGTTACCCAAAATTTTAAAATTCGGCGCTTTATCAAACCGCTGTGCATCCTGCTCATTCTCGATACGCGGTAGCTCGATGGTGACGGCGCTGACGTTTTGACTGTTGAACACCACAATCTGCGCGGGTGAAGTATAAAGCATCTGAGACCGTGGTTCTTTACGTACGGATTTGGTGACTTTGAACAACAGTTGATGCTGCCCGTCATTTAATTCCAGACTATCGGCTCCTTTTAACAACGAGCCCGTCATTTGCTTGCCGTCGACCATCATCAGCTCGATGTCCGGGGAAAGCTTCAGGGTCGTAGCTGCGGCCGAAACGCTTAGCGATATTCCAAGCAGCCCCGCAACCACCAGACCAAATTTCATTGTTACTTCCTTTTCGTGGAACAGGATGACTAGTGTTGGATACGCCACTAGTTATGTCAAATCTTTTCAGAATGCCGTTTAATTTACATTTACACACATTTTGATGTTATTTGAAATATGACATTAGGGAAAACCAGCCTGGCGAGCAGTATAGACGCAGACTGATAACGAATTTTAACCGATGTTGGTGTTTCGGTTACACTGATGAAAGTGCTTTTTGGCAAAAAATCAGGAGCGAAAAATGCAAGACCTAGCAATTGCAGAGGTACTGAAACAGGTCAAAACCATTGCGCTGGTGGGCGCCAGTGATAAACCGGCTCGAGCCAGCTATGGCGTAATGGCTTATTTGTTGGAGCAAGGCTATCAGGTCATTCCGGTGAGCCCGAAGCTGGCCGGGCAGACGCTGCTTGGCCAGGTGGTTTATGCCACATTGGAGGATATTCCTCACCCTGTCGATATGGTGGATGTGTTCCGTAACTCTGAGGCGGCGTATGGGGTGGCGCAGGAGGCCATTGCGATAGGTGCCAAGGTGCTGTGGTTACAAATTGGGGTGATCAACGAACAGGCGGAAGCGTTGGCCAACCAAGCCGGGCTAAAGGTGATTATGGATCGTTGCCCGAAGATTGAGATCCCGCGCCTGGGGTTGGCACGCTGATTGAGTGAAAACGCCAGGGTTGGCCCTGGCGTTTGAGACTGCTGATAGACTTCAACCAGTTACGCTACGTAGAGGTGCTGGTTTCTCAGGCTAGACGCTTAGTTACGCAGCCGTGGGGCTTGCAACTGGCTGCGAATGGATTCCGCCAGCTCATCCAGAGAAGGCTGCTCAGGGTGTGCATCCTGTGCTTCTCCCGCCAACTGCGCTTCGGCCAGATAAGTGTGAACCGGCTGGCCTTCATCGTCTTCCATCACCACGTGATACCACGGGGCGAGGCGCAACTCGTCGTTGGCTGCAATCTCGTCTGCTTTTGGGTGTTCCAGAGAGTATTCTGGATCGACATCAATCACTACCCCCAAATACCCCAGCAGCCGGTGGCGAACCTGCTGACCGATACCGAATTTGCTGGCTATCATATGACCTCCTGAGAAACAGTACATTGAACTCTATATGAGGACAAAAACAGCGCATTTCAAGTTACATCACCCGGCACGCAAACCCTTTCAGATACAAGCCTTCAGGATAAGTCGCAATCACCGGGTGATCGGCAGCCTGTCGGAACTGCTCTACAAATTGTACATCACGCCCGGCATCTACGGCAGCATCGGCCAAAATTTTCTGGAACAGATCGGTCGGCATCAGGCCAGAGCAGGAGAAGCTGAGCAGAATGCCGCCTGGGTTCAGCAACTGGAAGGCTAACATATTGATGTCTTTATAACCGCGACAGGCGCTGGCCAACTGATTTTTATTTTCGACAAACTTCGGTG
Organism: Serratia sp. Res13-Sevr-LER1-36-b; assembly: GCF_015673035.1. Lineage (NCBI taxonomy): Bacteria > Pseudomonadati > Pseudomonadota > Gammaproteobacteria > Enterobacterales > Yersiniaceae > Serratia > Serratia sp. Res13-Sevr-LER1-36-b. The sequence continues at coordinate 297,533 of NZ_JADACK010000005.1, forward strand.
GATCCATGATGATCAGGTCGAATTTCTCACCCTGTGTGCGGTAGTTGCGCAGCAGTTGGAATACGTCATCACGTACAAACTCGGCCTTGCTCAAATCCAACTGGTTCAGTTCGACGTTCTGCTTGGCGATGTCCAGCGCAGCCTGTGACGTATCTACGCTAATGACCTGCTCACATCCGCCCATCAAGGCAGACACTGCGAAAGCGCCAGTATACGAGAAGCAGTTGAGCACGCGACGGCCTGCGGAATAGTTACGTGCTGCCAGGCGGCTGTCACGCTGATCGAGATAAAAACCGGTCTTGTGGCCTTGTTGAATGTCCACCAGCAGTTTCATACCATGCTCGGTGATTGGCAGCAGGGCCGGGGGCAGATCGCCCAGTACCGGGCCTTGGGTGAGCGGCAAGCCTTCTTTCTTACGTACGGCAACGTCTGAACGGTCGTAGATCGCGCATTCAGGGTAGCAGTGCTGGAGAGCAGAAAGCAGCGGGGCGCGCTGATATTCGGCACCGGCCGAAAGTAACTGTAAAACCAGGAAGTTCTGGAAGCGATCGATGGTGATACCCGGCATACCGTCAGATTCACCGGCGATCAGGCGGTAACCGTCCAGCCCGTCACGCTTTGCGACCCAATCACGCCAGCTCTGTGCTTGCTGCAAGCGGCTGATAAAGAAAGCGATATCAATATCTTCGTCCTGCTTGAAAGTCCAGACGCGTGCGCGAATTTGCGATTCTGGTGAATAGGCACCGCGTGCCAGCCATTTGCCCTGGCTGTCATGGATATCGATAGTTTCGCCGGACTGGGCTTTACCTTCGACACGGAGAACAGCGCCAGAGAAAATCCACGGATGGCGACGGAGTAAGGACTTTTCACGTCCTTTGGCAAGGATCAAGCGTGCGGTCATAATTAAGTATGCTGCCAGATAGAGAAAAAAGAGTGACACACTCTGGGCATCAGCGCAGAGAATGCCTGTAATGAAATCGATCAGGAGCCGATTATGACACAAGTTTGTATTGCCGCGTATGTCTATGGTGTGGTGCAGGGGGTAGGATTTCGCTATAACACCCAGCACCAGGCCACGGCTTTGGGGTTAACCGGTTATGCACGTAATCTGGATGACGGCAGCGTGGAAGTATTGGCCTGCGGCGAGCAACAGGCTGTTGACCAACTGACGGCGTGGCTGAAAAGCGGCGGCCCTCGCAGCGCCCGCGTTGACCGCGTGCTGGTGGAGCCGCGTGGGGTTGCCGAATATAAGGGCTTCAGTATCCGTTATTAACCCGTGGCTAGATACACTTCACCGGCTTTGGCAAACCGGCGATTTTGGTCGCCTGTTTGGCCGGGCCTTTCGGGAACAGCCGATACAGGTAGCGGCTGCTGCCTTTATCTTCGCCGTATTTTTGCGCCATCGCCTTGACCAGCATGCGAATGGCCGGTGAGGTATTAAATTCCTGATAGAAGTTACGCACAAAGCGTACAACTTCCCAATGCGCTTCGCTTAGTTCAATCTCTTCCTGTGCCGCTAACAGTGGGGCCAGCCCTTCGTGCCAGTCGGCGCTGTTTTTCAGGTAGCCCTGGGCATCAGTTTCAATCGTCTGACCTTCAAACTCCAACATACAGCCTCGGTGATCGGTAATTCATTGCGGGCCACAGTCTAGCAAACTTTTGCTCCGGCAAAAATAAAGCCCCGCATTGCGGGGCTCAGGTCAAAACAAAAGCGCCGTATCAGTTGCTGCGGGCGAAGCCCAGAATGCTCAGCAGGCTGATAAACATGTTGTACAGCGAAACATACAGGCTGACGGTAGCACGGATATAGTTGGTTTCACCGCCATGAATGATGTTGCTGGTTTCCCACAACATGGCTCCGGCAGAGAACAGGATAAACAGTGCGCTAATGGCCAGGTGCAGGGCAGGGATCTGCAGGAACAGGTTAGCGATAACCGCCACCAGCAGCACCACGAAGCCCGCCATCATCATGCCAGACAGGAACGACATGTCTTTACGGGTGGTCAGCACATAGGCCGAACAGCAGAAGAACACCACTGCGGTACCGCCCAGCGCCAACATGATCAGGTCACCCGCGCCAGCGTTCAGGAACGAACTCAGGATCGGGCCAAGGGCGTAGCCCATAAAGCCGGTGAAGGCGAAGGCCGCCAGAATACCGGCAGGGCTATTGGCCAGCTTATGGGTCAGGAACATCAAACCATAAAAGCCGACCAGCATTAACAGCAGACCAGGTGCCGGTAAGCCCAGCATGGTGCTGGCGGTTGCGGTCAGTGCTGAGAAGGCCAGTGTTAACGACAGCAGAAAATAGGTGTTACGCAGGACTTTATGCGTGCTTAGCAAAGAGTCGCGCGAGGAGGATGAGACGACAATGCGGTCCATATGATCTCTCTTATCAGGTCATCACAAAATTAATCATGATGATAGTGCAGTGCAAGCCATTGATTAAAGATTGTTTACCATTCTTTACCCTACGTGACTACTAGGGTATTGCTGCACCCCGATTGTTGATTTCTTCATCGGTCAGATTGCAGATGCGGTTTTTTCGTTCGGTTGAACGGTTTCAGGCTTTACAACGGGATCGGCTGTGTTTATAGTTCGCTGCATTACGGAGGGGTGGCCGAGTGGCTGAAGGCAACGGTCTTGAAAACCGTCGACGGGAAACCGTTCCAGAGTTCGAATCTCTGCTCCTCCGCCATATTATGAATGACCCCAAGCTCAAAAGGCTTGGGGTTTTTCGTTTTTGGTGATCCTGGGTATGCTATCCAGTAAATATAGCATCCGCTCCAGACCGGCCAATAGTGGGGATTAGACGGTATCTGGAAGTAACGTCATCAAGCCGGCGATCGCCATCAAAAAACCCATCCAAAGCGGCGATCGCAGACTGAAACAAAAGCTGACGCACAGGCCGCTGAGCAAGGAATCGACGACAATACCCTGCGTGATGACGGAAATGTGTAAGGTATTGACCCAGGGCCTTTCGTTCGCAGTACGCATTACGCGTGAAACCATGATGGGGCTCATCGTGACGCCCAACAAACCTATATCCCCACCAATGCTAGAGCGGCTATCAGTTTACTGTCTGCGAACAAGGCAAATAACACCAGGTTTTGAACAAGTGGTTTGGGAAGTAACGGAACCAGAAACGTTGTTAATCGCTAATTCAAATAGCTAATGATTTAAAATCATCTCACTAGTATTTGTTAATACTCTTGGTTGTAGTGATACGGTCAGAGAAGATGTTCGCAGCATGAAGAAATAACAGCTAGGATATTGTATGGGATGAGACCACGTGTTTGCTCATCGACTCCTGACTCCTTATTCGCCCCGCATAGGCAGCCCCAAGCGCTGTGATGGGGGGCAACCGTCAGGCTAGCGTCATATAGATTATATTGTGGGGTAACCTCATGACTAACGAAAAGAAAAACAAAATCGTACCCGCAGCCAGTCTTTCAAAAGAAAAGAACCCCAAGCGCATATCAGGCAACAGTGTGTCACAAAGAAAAGGCACGGCAAAAATACCGGAAAAAAAATATCAGCAAGAGCTCAGGTTGTTACACGAAGAACTTGTCCATTTACAAAGTTGGGTGATAGCCAAGGGGTTGAAAGTATGTATCGTGTTTGAGGGGCGCGATGGGGCTGGCAAGGGCGGCACGATAAAAGCACTGACCGAAAGGGTCAGTCCGCGAGTGTTCCGTGTTGTTGCCCTTCCTGCCCCAACCGAACGTGAAAAAACCCAAATGTACCTGCAACGCTACATGCCATACATGCCAGCAGCAGGAGAGGTCGTTATCTTCGATCGTAGTTGGTATAACCGAGCTGGCGTCGAGCGAGTTATGGGGTTTTGTACGCAAGAGCAGACGCATCAGTTTTTGGAGACGGTTCCGATGGTGGAACGATTAATGGTGGAGTCTGGCATCATTCTCATCAAATACTGGCTGGATGTAAGCCCAGAGGAACAAGAACGTCGATTGCGTGCACGTATTGATGATGGCCGCAAGACATGGAAGCTTTCAGAGATAGATATCCGTTCTTTCGAACTCTGGGACGACTATTCCCGAGCCAGGGACGACATGTTCGCCGCCACAGACAGCCTTTGGGCTCCTTGGTTTGTGGCTAATTCAGAAGACAAAAAGCGGGTTAGACTAAATGTTATCCACCATTTTTTGCAGCATATTCCCTACAAGCGGTTGCCGAAAAAGAAGATTAAATTGCCTAAACGCAAAATCGGAAAATATCATTCACCAGACTATCCTTTGAAACATATTCCTGAGATTTTTTGAACAAAGGCGTCATTCTAATTCATGGTGATTTGCTGTTTAAAAACTCATGGCGTTTTTATCCATTGGGTAGCAAAAACTGACGGCGAAAACGATGAGCCTGTAAAATCAGAGGGCTGACGGGTAGTGATGGAATATGGCTGATATAATGGGGATTGTTATGAAATGATGCTGGTTATCCTAACCTCAGCAGGCGAACCATTCGCGACTTTCCCACACTTTTTTATGCCCTCTGATCACATCCTGCAAAAATCCTCGTACACACCATCCAGACAATAATCGTCCGAAGCACAAAGGTTGCTGGTGCGGATCGCGTCATAAAGCCGCAGATGCCGCTTGCCATCAGGCTGTTCGCTGGATCGCTGCAATAATAATCCCCCTTAAAGAACGCAATTGGATCCCTCAAGTAATCGTGATTGGCACTCGTTTATAGGGCCGTACACTGTATAACCAAGTGATGTTGTTTCATGTTTGTGAACAAAAAGTAACAACTAACCCTCTAGACGCTAACTTTTCCTGGTCATTAACGCTACCGGGTATCAAAGGATGATATATGTCTTGCGAAAACATCGGCATTTCCCCGGCATTAGCCGCAGGGGAACGGACTCTTGCACCCGTCAAATCACTGACTTTTCTTGAAGGGGTAGCAATGATAGTCGGCACTAATATCGGTGCAGGCGTGCTTTCTATCGCGTACGCTTCCAGTAAAGCGGGTTATTTACCTTTGCTATTCTGGCTGGTACTGGTTGGCTGTGTCACCACCATCTCTATGCTGTATGTCGCTGAATCCACCCTTCGTACCCGAGAACATCTGCAACTAAGCGGTTTGGCCCGGCGGTATGTCGGTGGTTTTGCTTCATGGGTCATGTTCGCTTCAGTATGTGTCAATAGTATCGGCGCGCTTACCGCTTACATGTCTGGTAGCGGCAAATTATTACAATCCCTGCTCGGCATTTCACCGGCGCTCGGCAGCCTGTTGTTCTTTATCCCGGCGGCGTTGGTTCTGTATCTTGGCTTGAAGGCGATAGGCCGTGGCGAAAAGTTTATCAGTATCGGCATGGTTGCCATGCTGAGCGCTTTGGTTATCGCGACGCTATTGAAAGAGACCACCCAGATGCGCAACCTGCTTGACGGTGATTGGCTCTTCATGGTGCCCGTGTTCAGTGTGGTGGTGTTCTGTTTCTCTGCCCAATATATTGTGCCTGAGATGGCGCGTGGTTTTGCGGATAAGCCAGCACAGCTTCCCAAGGCTATTATTGTCGGGATGGTAACGACTTTTGTGCTGTTGGCGGTGGTGCCGATGTCGGTGATCGCGCTCAGTGGGTTGGGTAATATTTCTGACGTGGCGACGATCTCGTGGGGGCAGGCGCTTGGCCAATGGGCTTTCTTCTCGGCCAATATCTTTGCGCTATGTGCCATGCTGACATCCTATTGGGGGCTGGGTGGCAGCTTCGTGAGCAATATTTTCGATAAGTTCAGGTTAGGGGACGATGAACGGCCGTTGCGACGCTTCGGTGTGTTGATGGTGGTCGTTTTGCCACCGTTCGCGCTGGCCTACAGTGGTCTGGTTTCATTCGTCAATGCGTTGTATTTCGCCGGTGTATTCAGTGGAGTTATCTTGTCCATCATGCCGATACTGATTTTGCGAGGTGCCCGCAAACATGGCGACCGGGTGCCGCTCTGGCAATGTAACTGGATCACGCATCCGCTGTTGCAGGTGAGTATTGTACTGCTGTATCTGGGAAGTGCGGTCTATGCGATTGCGTCATTGTTTGGTTATTTGCCGGCTGGCTGGTGATTGTTGCAAGGCTAGTGGCAACGATTGCTGCTATGGTTATCTTTGCCATGTTCGGCCAGGATGAGAGATAAAACAGTCGAGGTACAAGATGGAAGAAAAATCGGAAATAAGCGCTCCTCAGCGTGATGCCTTTTTGGATGAGAGAACCTTCAAGTCGCGAACTATCCTGCTGTTTGGGCAGATCAACGACACGGTGGCCTACAATGTCGTCAAGCAATTGGTGGCGCTGTCCGACGAGTCCTCTGCGCCGATTAATTTCCTGATTTGTTCACCTGGTGGTCATGTAGAGTCGGGTGATGTGATCCACGATGTGATCCGCTTTATTAGCGCGCCGGTGAATATGATCGGCAGCGGTTGGGTAGGGAGCGCCGCGGTTAATGTGTTCTTATCGGTGCCCAAGGAGCGTCGCTTCTGCCTGACCAATACCCGTTTTCTGATCCACCAGCCAAGCGGTGGTATCGGTGGTCAGGCTACCGATGTGGCGCTTCAGGCGAGAGAAATTATCCGCATCCGGGAAAGAATCGCCACCTTGATCGCCAAGGAAACCGGGCAGAAACTGGAAAAGGTCTTGAACGACATTGACCGCGATTTTTGGATGCCGGTGGCAGAAGCGATCGACTATGGCCTGGTATCAAAAGCCATTGTCAGCGAAAAAGAAATAGCCTGAGCATAGCGCAATAATTCACCGAATCACCCAATCCCCAAATAACCCCAGCAGGCCATTTTGTTCAGTTCCATAACCCACAAGCTGTACGGGTTATGGACGCTGTAAACGGCCTGCGTATTATCAAGCCCCAATAGCCCACTCGCGAGGGATGTCACCAAGGCCGTGAACCGAACAACGAGAGGCCAAAAGTGGTGGTTTGTGATCCGAATCACTGCCCCATGTAAGCGCACCGAGTGTTTTCTTCTTATTCTGCATGTTAAGCACATGATAACAAAACGTTATCCGATAGATGGCGGTAAAACACTGTGCTAGGATGATTAATCACCACCTCTGGCACCAACGCCAACTTGAAAAGGATATGACCATGCCTTTGAATAATAAAAATATTTTTGTAGCTCTCGCCGCTGCCTTATTTGCAGTCAGCAGTTACGCGGCTGCGCCGAAATCCGTGGCGATCCTCTCTATCGTTGACCATCCGGCATTGGATGCTACCCGTGATGGGGTGATTGATGAGCTAAAGGCTGCGGGGTATGACAAGGATAAGGTCAAGATCCAGTTCCAAAGTGCGCAGGGAAATACGGCCACCGCAGGGCAGATTGCGCGTAAATTTATCGGGGACAAGCCCGATGCGATAGTGGCGATTTCAACGCCTGCGGCCCAGTCCGTGGTGGCGGCTACCAAGACCATACCGGTGGTGTTTACTACGGTAACCGATCCGGTGGCGGCCAAGCTGGTGAGTAGCTGGCAGCCGAGTGGTACCAACGTTACCGGCGTTTCAGACAGCGTAGCCATCGGCCCGCAGGTCGATCTGATCTTGCAGGTTAAACCCGATGCCAAGCGAGTCGGCATGGTCTACAGCCCAGGGGAAGTCAACTCGACGGTGGTGGTCAAAGAGCTGAAAGAGGAATTAACCAAACGCGGGATGACGCTGGTTGAGGTTCCTGCTGCACGTACTATCGACGTAGCCCCTGCGGCCAAAAGCCTGGTAGGCAAAGTCGACGTGATCTACACCAATACCGATAACAACGTTATCTCCACCTACGAGTCGCTGGTTGGCATTGCCAATCAGGCAAAAATCCCGTTGATCGCCGGTGACAATAGCGTTGCCAAACGTGGTGCGGCTGCGGCGTTGGGGATGAGCTATTACGATCTGGGCCGCCAGACCGGTAAAATCGTTGTCCGTCTGTTAGAGGGTGAGAAGCCAGGCGCAATAGCTCCTGAGGTGGGTAACAAGCTCAGCCTGAGCGTCAACCCTGCCGCTGCCCAGAAGCAGGGCGTCACTCTGCCAGCTGAACTGGTGCAATCAGCACAAGAAGTCATCAAATAACGATCTGCGTTGAATGATGGTTTACATCGGGTGTAAATGGCCTGCCGCAGGTGGCAGGCCAAGATGTTTATGAGGTACGCATGTCGTTAATTTCCCTGATGGGCGCTTTGGAGATCGGCCTGATCTTTGCGCTGGTCGCGTTGGGCGTATTGATCTCCTTTCGCTTACTCAATTTTCCCGATCTGACGGCCGATGGCAGCTTCCCTCTAGGGGGCGCAGTAGCCGCGGTGATGATTGTCAGCGGTTATAACCCTTGGCTGGCGTGTTTGCTGGCGGCTATCGCGGGTGCCGGTGCTGGCTGTTTGACGGCCTGGCTGCACGTGCGGCTCGGTATTTTGCAACTGCTAGCCAGCATTTTGGTGATGATTGCCCTGTATTCCATCAACCTGCGCATTATGGGGGCACCAAACCTGGCCCTGATCGGCTTACCTAGCGTTTTCACTCCTTTCATCAGTCAGGTTGAAGACAACGCCTGGCTGATCCAACCAATATTGCTGCTGGTGGTGGTTGTCGTCGTCAAACTGGCACTCGACGCGTTCCTGACCTCTGAGGTCGGCCTTGCGCTGCGGGCTACCGGAGCGAATCCACGCATGGCACGCGCTCAGGGGATTGCGACCAGTCGGCTAACGGTGATCGGCATGGCGGTGTCCAATGCGCTGATAGCGCTGGCGGGGGCACTGTATGTACAGACTCAGGGGGGCGCCGATATCTCCATGGGGATCGGCACCATCGTCGTCGGGCTGGCGGCGGTGATCATCGGTGAAACGCTGTTGCCTGCCCGTAGCCTGTTCCTGATCACTATGGCGACCCTGTTAGGGGCATTGCTGTACCGCCTGATGATCGCTCTGGCCCTGAATGCAGACTTTATCGGCTTGCAGGCGCAGGATCTGAATCTGATCACTGCGCTGCTGGTTACGTTGGCGCTGGTCCTGCCTAAGCTGAAACAAAAATTGAAAAGCAAGCGGGGGAGGCAGCCATCATGATGCGTGCCGAGCAGTTGTTTAAAACCTTTAACCCTGGAACCCCGCTGGAGAACCCGGTATTACGTGGCCTGTCGTTGAACATCGAGGCCGGGCAGTTTGTGACGGTCATTGGCAGTAATGGGGCAGGGAAGTCTACCTTGCTCAATGCGGTCAGCGGTGATATTACCCCCGATCGCGGCCAAGTGTTTATTGGCGAACAGGACGTTACCCTGATGCCCGCCTGGCGCCGTGCCGGTATGGTCGCCCGTGTGTTCCAGGATCCGCTGGCGGGAACCTGTGAGGGGCTGAGCATTGAGGAGAATCTGGCACTGGCACTGCAGCGCGGCCAAACCCGAGGATTTCAGCGTGCCGTCAAGAGCAAACAGCGGCAGCTGTTCCGTGACAAGCTGGCCACGTTGGAACTGGGGCTGGAGAATCGTTTAGGGGATCACATGGGCCTGCTGTCTGGCGGGCAGCGTCAGGCTGTCAGCCTGCTGATGGCGTCGCTACAGCCTTCTCGTCTGCTCTTGCTGGATGAACATACCGCCGCGCTCGATCCTAAAACGGCGGCCTTTGTGCTGGCATTGACCGACCGTATTGTTGCCGAGCAGCAATTAACCGTACTGATGGTGACACATTCCATGCGCCAGGCGCTGGATCATGGCCATCGGACCGTGATGTTGCACCAGGGACGGGTGGTGCTGGATGTTGTCGGTGAGCAACGGGCCAACATGCAGGTCACCGATCTGCTGGCGATGTTTGAGAAAACTCGTGGTGAAAAGCTGGATGATGATGGGTTACTGCTGAGCTGAGGGTGTTCACTTGGTTGGGGCGCGGCACATGCTGCGCCCACGCAGCTGAATAAAACAGCAAAAACAACGGTTTTGGCATAACCTGAGAGCAATTGGTTATTTGCCTGGTTTCACCGTCCGTGCTGAGATTGTCGCCTGCTAAAAAAAGTCAAACAAGGCGATGACCATGTCTACAGGGAAAACGCTGCTCGCGCTGGCGCTGAGCACATTCTTACCGGCAAGCGCTGCCATCGCGGCAGCTAACGATACACTGATTTATTGCTCCGAGGCGTCACCGGAGTCGTTCAACCCGCAGATTGCCAGTTCTGGCCCAACGTTCGTTGCCAGCTCGCAGGTGCTGTATAACCGCTTAATCAATTTCGATCCGGTTAACAACACGCCAACGCCTTCATTGGCGACTAAATGGAAAATTTCGCCAGACGGCAAAACCTACACCTTTACCCTGCGCCAAGGGGTGAAATTCAACAGCAACAAAAACTTCAAGCCGACCCGCGATTTTAATGCTGATGATGTGGTGTTTTCGGTGTTACGCCAGAAAGATCCAAATCACCCCTACCACAAGGTATCGCAGGGTAATTACGAATATTTTCACGACGTAGGTCTGGATACGCTGATTAAGGAAGTGAAAAAGCTGGACGATTATCACGTTCAGTTCGTTCTGAGCGAGCCGAACGCCGCGTTTCTGGCCGACTGGGGGATGGACTTTGCGTCGATCCTTTCCGCCGAATACGCCGATGCGATGCTGAAAAAAGGCACGCCAGAATATGTGGATACCTGGCCAATCGGCACCGGCCCTTACGTCTTGCAGCAGTATAAAGTCGATTCACTGATCCGCTATGCTGCCAACCCTGATTACTGGGATGGTGAGGTGCCGACCAAGCATCTGATCTTCTCCATAACGCCGAACGTACAGACGCGCCTGGCGAAACTCCAGACCAACGAGTGCCAGATTATCCCCGCACCGGCTCCGGTACAGTTTGATGAAATCAATAAAAACCAAGATCTGACCCTGCATAAGGTAGATGCGCTGAACGTCGGTTATCTGGCGTTTAACACCGAGAAAAAACCGTTGGATAACGTGCTGGTACGCCAAGCCCTAAACTATGCCACTGACAAAAAGGCGATAGTTAACGCGGTGTTTTTAGGTTCGGCCACGGTGGCGAAATCGCCGCTGCCGCCAAATATGCTGGGCTTTGATAAAGACCTGCAGGATTACGGCTACGATCCACAAAAAGCCAAGGCGTTGCTGAAACAGGCCGGGTTGGAAAAAGGTTTTGAGATCACGTTGTGGTCGATGCCGGTTCAGCGCCCGTATAACCCGAACTCCAAGCGTATTGCGGAAATGCTGCAAAGCGATTGGGAAAAGGTCGGTGTGAAGGCGAAGATCGTCTCTTACGAGTGGGGGGAATATCTCGCCGGTATGCGTAAGGGCGAGCATGACACCGCGCTGTTTGGCTGGATGTCTGATAATGGCGATCCGGATAACTTTGCCGAGGTATTGCTGGGCTGCAACAGTATCAAAACCGGCTCGAATGCTGCGCGCTGGTGCGATAAAACCTATGATGGGCTGGTACAGCAGGCCAGGTTGACTAGCGTCCCTGCCGAACGTGCGAAACTCTATGGCCAGGCGCAGGAAATCTTTTACCAGCAGGCTCCGTGGATTGCGCTGGCGAATGGTAAAACCTTCTATGCCACGCGTAGCAACGTCAGTGGTTATAGCGTCAGCTTGATGGGCAGTGATTTCTCCAAAGCCAAACTGAATTAACCGCAGGCCAGATTGAAAACGGGGGGCTGCAACGGCGCCCCCAGAACACAATGAGACGGTTGAGGTTATTTAGGCTGCCGAACAACTCTGGAGCCAGCAAGTACGGCGGCCAACACCATAAACAGATGCCCTTCGGCGGAATCCAGCAGGAACGAGTTGAACAGGTGGCAGGCCAGATAACTGCCGAGCACGGCAACCAGCAGGTTGCGGCAGGCTGTTGGTTGCTGCCAGGCCGCCCGGAAGCAGCACCACATCCAGCCCAAAAACAGCGCCAACCCCAGCAAGCCATTTTGTACCGTTTCCAGCAGATACTCATTGTGCGGGTTATGCACGCTGTAACCGGTCTGCGCGTTGCCATACCAGAAGCTCCCGGCCCCGTTCCCCAGCAGCGGGGCCTGTTTTATCAGGCGTAGTGATTCGCGGGCAAAGGCGGTGCGTTGCCCCATCGAGTTGTCGCAAGCTTGATAGGCCTGGTCTGCCGGGGCCAGCACGCAATTGCGCACCTCAGCAAGGCCGAGCGTCAGGCGCTCCGTCGCTCTATTGGGGATAAAAATCAGCATAATGGCCAGCAGCAAGCCACAGGCTAGTACCCCCAACCTCTGCCAGCGGGGCAGCGTCAGCAGCAACCAAAGCCCCACGCCGACCAATAGCGCCACATAGCCGGTGCGCCCCTGTACCATCAGCAGCACGTTCGCCGTTGCCAGCAGAACCCATGCCACATAACACCAACGCAGCACACCTGATTGCCCAAAAGCACGGGTTAGCCATATCAACGCAGCAAACGCCATAAACACGTTCTGGGTTATCTGCAGTTTAAACACCGTTGGGTTCTGCGGATCGAGGCCACCCAGCGTCACATGCCCGACCCCCGAAGCCAGGCTGATCGCCAGTATCACGGCATTGGCGAGCAGAAAGCCGCTGATAAAGCGGGTGATAAGCCTGGAGTCGCTGAGAAAGAACAACGCCAAGGGCAATACATACAGCAGCTTTTGATACTTGCCGACCATCTTCGGGCCGTATTCGTGGTGCTGGGTCAATAACGAGGCGGCCAGTAGTGCAAACATCAATGCGGGCAGCCACACCAGCGGTTGTTTGAGCAAAGGTATCAACTGGCGAAAGTCGCGCTGCCACAGCAGACATATTGCCGCCAACACCAGCGAAGCATTCATCAGCGCATTGGACGTCGGTAGGGACGCGCCGAGCAAAAACGCCGTAAAGCCAAACAGCCGAAGGCGGGCAGGGGAGAGTAACGATACAGAACACGGTTCGGTGGATGACATGAAGTGGCTCAAATCAGGGTTAATTAAACACGGTGTCATTCACCGTGCGGGAAGTTGGTATTTCCAGGCAGGTAAGCTGGCGGTTTATGGCTCGGATAACCTCACTGGCGGGAATAGCGTCCAGATAACGTTCCGAGGTAGCGGTGTCCACCTCGTCGGGTTGCGGTAATGAGCGGTAGTTGCCTGCCCATAACAGGATGTGCTGAGCCTGCCAGGGTGACCACTGTTGCAGATTGCTGGGGCCGAACAGCACGACGGAAGGCGTCTGCAAGGCGGCGGCCATATGCATTGCTACCGAATCCACACCGATAAACAGCTTCGCCCGATCGATCAAGACGGCAAGTTCCGGCAGGTCCAGGCGACCGGCCAGATTGACCACCCGTTGTGGCATGGAACAGTGGGCCAGAATGGCGGCTATCATGGCGATCTCATCGGCAGAACGCCCGCAGGTCAGCACCACGGTTTCTCCGCTGGCGGTGAGATAGTCGATAACCCGTGCGAATCCCGCCACTGACCAGGTTTTGAACGCCCAGCGCGCGGTAGGCTGGATCAGCACGAAATCCGTCAGGTGATGATGTTGGCTGAGGCGGTCGATCTCATCGACATCGCGCTGCCGGTAAGCCTGGGTGACCTTGGTCACCAAGGTCGGTAATGCCAGTGGGGCCAGAATAGCGAGGTTATTGAGCACGGTGTGCCGTTGGTCATGCCCGTCCACCGGCACCAACAACGAATGGCAAGCTCGCCACAGACGATTATTACGCTTGGGGTAAGCAAACCCTAGGCTGAACGTCGGTTTGAGAAAGCGGCAATACAACGCAGCCCGCCACTGGTCGGACAGATTAATCACCAGGTCGTAGTGGCCAGTGTTGAGGCTGTTCCACAGGGCTTGCTCACCGCGATACTGTGCCTTGCAGCCCTGCCGTTTTAGGCTTCGATCGACGGTATAGGTCAGATAGACATCTCGATTACCTGCCAGCATCGCCTCGGTGCCGTCATACACCAGCACGTCAATCAGGGCGCTGGGGTAATTGGCGCGTAGCGTACTGAGCAACGGGGTAGTTAGCAGGACGTCACCAAAGTGACGCAGCTTGATAACCAGGATGCGCTGTACCCGTTCGCGGTGCAGTAATCGGTTGGGCAAGCGGCGATCGGGTAACCCGGCTTTGCCAGCACTCGTCACGAACGTCATATTTTGCTGATGTATCCCAGAGATCGATAATCTGCCGTGCGGACCTTTTCATCTGTCATCTTCACTTTTCCTGTTTATTGAAAGCCCGTTATTTCGACGCTTGCGGCCGACGTGTTATGCATGGGTTTCAAGATGCACCAAGCCCCACGACACCCAAGGCGATCTTATAGGTGGCGGAAAGACAAAGATAATTGGTTGTACAGATCAATAAGATCAGACCGATCGTTGAAAACGATCAATCCTTGACAAAGTAAGGGGGTATTGTGCGGGCTTGTCAGTCACGGGATAACATGTCTATTAGGAATTTTAGTATGGCAGCCATTGGCAGAAGTGTGAGGATGAATAGCGGGTGGTGAGAGATGCGTGGAAAGCCGAACCTCGTCCCTGAGGTTCGGCTTTTACAGATTAGCCCGCAGCGGCCTCGCGTAGGCGCTGTTTGATCTTGCTGTACTCCTGCTGAACGTAATGTTCTGCCTGCCCTTGATCCTTAATCGGCTCAATCTGCACGGCGCAGTATTTGTATTCCGGCGTTTTGGTTATCGGGCTGAGGTTTTCCGCCACCAGCTCGTTACAGGCACCGATCCACCATTGGTAGGTCATGTAGATCGCACCCCGGTTAGGGCGTTCGCTGACGTTGGCACGGGTAATGACCTTGCCCTGACGCGAACGTACCCACACCAATGCCTGATCCTCAATCCCCAACCGTGCGGCGTCTTCCGAGTTGACTTGCACATAGCCCGGTTCATCGGCCAACGCGACCAGTGCCTTACAATTGCCGGTCATCGAACGGCAGGAGTAATGGCCCACTTCGCGTACCGTCGACAGCACGAACGGGAACTCATCGCTGAGCTGATCGATCGGCGGAGCCCACTCACAGGTAAAGAACTCCGCTTTGCCACCGGGCCGAGAGAATTCCCCGCCTTCGTACAGATAAGGCGTACCCGGGTGATCCAACGTTGGGCAAGGCCACTGAATGTAGGCCAGGTCCGCCATTTTCTCGTAGGTAGCGCCGTAATAGATCGGGCACAGCTCGCGCAGTTCGTCCCAGATTTCCTGCGTATTGTTGTAGTGCATCGGATAACCCATGGCCGTCGACATCAGGCTGATGATTTGCCAGTCCGTCTTCACATCGCCCACCGGCTCCACTGCTTTATAGAAGCGTTGGAAGCCGCGGTCTGCCGCGGTATACACCCCTTCATGCTCGCCCCAGGAGGTTGCCGGGAAAATAACGTCGGCAATCGCGGCGGTTTTGGTCATGAAGATATCCTGCACGATCAGCAGATCCAGCTTCTCAAAGGTTCTACGGATGGTGGCTAAATCCGGCTCCGTTTGCAGCGGATCTTCCCCCATGATGTAGTGCGCTTTGAGTTTGCCATGGTCGATATTGTGCGGTACTTCGCTCAACGCATAGCCGATCTCGGCGGGCATTGCGTCGATCCCCCAAGCGTTGGCAAACCTTTCCCGCGCCTCGGCATCCGTTACCTGGAAATAGCCGGGCAGGGTGTTAGGCAACGCGCCCATATCACAGGCACCCTGAACGTTGTTCTGTCCGCGCACCGGGTTGACCCCGACGTTCGGCTTGCCCAGGTTACCGGTCAGCATCGCCAGGCTGGTCAGCGCACGCACGGTTTCCACGCCCTGATAGAACTGGGTGACGCCCATGCCCCACAGGATGGTGGCCGTTGGCGCGCTGGCATACATGCGTGCCGTTTCACGGATCTGCTGGGCATTGAGACCCGTGGTTTTTTCAACCGACTCCGGTGGGTAGCCCGCCACGATGGCGCGATACTCATCGAACTGCTCGGTATGCTGTTCAACAAACGCCTGATCGTACAGGTTCTCCTCAATCATCACATGAGCGAGTGCGTTGATCAGGGCGATGTTGGAACCGTTTTTCAACGGCAAATGGATATCCGCAATACGCGCCGTTTCGATGTAGCGTGGATCGCAAACAATGACCTTGGCTCCTTTCTCCTTCGCCTTGAGAATGCGGCGGGCGACAATAGGATGCGAGTCCGCAGCGTTATAGCCGAAGACAAAAATACACTGGGTATCCTCAATCTCGCAGATGGAGTTACTCATGGCGCCGTTACCGACCGATCGCTGCAGACCTGCAACCGAGGGGCCGTGTCAGACGCGTGCGCAACAGTCGATATTGTTGGTACCGACGGTGGCGCGAGCAAATTTCTGCATCACATAGTTGGCTTCGTTACCGGGCCCGCGCGAGGAACCGGTCGTCATAATCGCATTAGGGCCGTATTTTTCTTTAACGGCCAGCAGGCGCGAACTGGCGAACTCAATGGCCTCTTCCCAAGACACCGATTCCAGTTTGCCACCCCGTTCCCGGCGGATCATCGGCGTTTTCAGCCGTGGCGTCAGGATCTTGGTATCGTGAACGAAATCCCAGCCGTAATACCCTTTCAGGCATAGCTCGCCCTGATTGGTCACGCCGTTAGCGCCTTCGGCCTTAACGATCCTGCCGTTGTCGACTATCAGGTTGATTTTGCAACCTGAAGCGCAATAAGGGCAGACCGTGATGACTGTTTTCATCTCCTGCACTCCTTGTTAAACCTGTTCGACATTGCTCAACACGCCACTGGACCAGCAAATCTCCCCGGTGACGAAAAATGTGTCTCACTTATTTGAAGCATAAATTGTGCCACGCTGACTTGATGTGGATTAATGACTGGCATTTATTGTCATCATTCACCCCCGCCCCAAGCTTTCGTGTTGCGGTATCAGGCGCTGCTATTCAGAGCCGCTCAAAGCTTTCCCCCGTATCCCATATTGATAACCGTTGATAAATCACCCGTACCGCCTGCGTCACTTTCTCCGTCATCGGGAAATAAAACATCACCACGTCCGGCTGAACGCCGAGAAATATCACTTCCTCAATATCCTCACGTAGCTGGTCGATCAGGAAATTGAGCGGCATATTGTGGGTACTCATAAAGAACATCTCGGCAATATCGTCAGGATTGACGATGCGGATCTCGCCGGGCGCCAATTCCATATCGGTGGCATCGACAATCACCAGCCGGTTGGGCTTAAGATCGCGGATCTGATGGGTCACGTTTTCCGGTGTGGAGCCGCCGTTAACGGCGATCCAACCCTCGATCGGCGTTTCGGCCATCATCTCGGCCAGCAAGGGCCCGGCACCGTCGTCCCCCATCATGCTATTGCCTACGGTAAGTACGACATTCATGGGTTCGTCACCTTCTTCACAATCAGATAGATAGCAGGCTCCCGCTCAATCTCGGCGAGCAAGCCGAGCAGCTTGCTACTCCATTCGCTAAAGGGCGCCGGTTGGCTATCGATCAACGGGGCCAGGGCATTGGCCAGCAGACTGGTGTGGGTGGAGTCGATGGTGATTTCGCCGAAGGTCAGCAGGCCACGCATCTTGCGTTGGGCCTCACCCTCCGGGAACTGCTCAACCCAGGTTTGATATTGCGGCAATGGGCAGCTCAGCTCGGTATTCAGGCAGTCAATCACCCCTACGTGGTGGCCAATCGCCAGCGAGTAATACATCACCTGCTGCGCCTGGGCAGGCATGTCGTCATCGCTATCAAGGAACTTCTGGCGTAATGACCAGAACACCGCCTTACCTTCATTTTGCATGGGTAAGCTCCTGTTGCAGGCAGTCAACCAGGCACGCGACAATCTCGCGCAGGCGAGGATCGCTTTCCTGTTGCAACCATTCCTCCAGGCGCAACGTGGCCGCATCCATGCTGGCACCGGCCAACAGGGAGAGGAAACGGTCGCTGATGATGCGGCCTTGGTAGTAGCCCGCCAGACGGCGTGCCTCGCGTTCAATCAGGACGCGGGTATGCAGTGGGATGCCTGGCAGCAGCAATGCTGCCTTTTCGTCTACCTGCTCAAGGTGGTTTTCGCCCTTCAGCTTTTGCTCCAGTAGGCCTAGGGCCACGGCAAAACCGTAGATCGTAGCGGCAGGCGTCGGTGGGCAGCCGGGGATCCACACGTCAATCGGCACGATTGACTCGCTGCCGCCCCAGACGCAGTACAGATCGTGGAAAATCCCGCCGCCGCAGCCGCAGGCTCCGTAAGAGATACAGATTTTTGGATCGGGGGCTGATTCGTAAGCTCTGAGCGCGGGCACGCGCATGGCCCGGGTGACCGCGCCGGTAAACAGCAGAATATCGGCATGGCGCGGTGAGGGGACTACCTTGATACCAAAGCGCTCGGCATCAAATACCGGCGTGATAGCGGAGAAGATCTCGATCTCACAGCCGTTACAGCCGCCGCAGTCCACGCGATACACATAGGCCGAGCGTTTGATATCCTTCAGCAGCTTGCTCTTGAGTTTGGCGGTCTGTTCATCAACGGTGATCGGCGTGCTGCGGTGATGATTAACCTTGATATCGGGCATCGTCATATTATTTCGCTCCCGCCGGTTGGCTCAGTTTCATCGGCCGATGCTGGCTCAAAGTCTGTTTACGCTTGCAGGCGGGGCAGGTTTCGAACTGGGGCCGTAAGGCCTCAATGCTGTCTGCCCCCATGCCTGCGTGGGCCAGCAACGCCAGGGCGTAATTCACCGATTTGGTTGGCGTAAAGGGCTGTTGGCAACTGCGGCAGTTGAGCAGGGTAAAGGTGGCGCGGATATACAGATCGGGCTTGTGCATCACCGCCATTTCAAACTCTTCCGACAGCCTGATTGCCCGCGTCGGGCAAACCTCTTCACAGCGTGCGCAGAAGATGCAACGGCCAATGAACAACTGCCAGACGCGCTCGCCGCTGGCTTCATGGGTTTCCATGGTTAACGCATTCGCCGGGCAGGCCACGGTGCAGGCGCCGCAGGCGATACACTGCTCAGGATCGTACTCTGGCTTGCCACGAAAACCCGGGCACACCTCTAGCGGCTTAAACGGGTATTTCACCGTGACTTCACCGGCCTTTAGGATGGTTTTAAACAGTTTCAGCATGATCCCTCCCTCACTTGCACGGTGAATTGGTGCGTTCGATCCCGTAGCGTTCAATCTCCTTGTACGGTACGGTCTTCGCCTTACGCTTGTTGATATCGATCAGCGTGACGCGGTCGGTACAGGAGTAGCAGGGATCGAGGCTGCCGATAATCAGCGGGGCATCGGAAACCGTATTGCCGCGCAGCATATAACGCAGCACCGGCCAGTTGGCGTAGGTGGCCGCCCGGCAGCGCCAGCGGAACAGCTTCTGGTTATCCCCCAGCATGCTCCAGTGGATATCTTCACCGCGCGGGGCTTCGGCATAGCCCAAGGCAAACTTGTGCGGCTGATAGCGGAAACCTTCGGTGAGCAGCGGACCGCCCGGCAGGTTATCCAGGCCGTATTCGATCATCGCCAGTGAATCCAGCACTTCCTGCACGCGCACCATCACGCGCGAATACACGTCGCAGCCGTCGAAGGTGAACAGCGTTTTCGGCAATGAACCGTAGTTGGCATAAGGGTGGTCAAAGCGCATATCGCGCTTGAAGCCGCTGGCGCGGATCATCGGCCCCACCGGGCTGTAGTCGCGGGCAATCTGCCGATCCAACAGGCCAATGCCTTTGGTGCGCTGCTCTATATTTGGCGTGCCGAGCAGCATCTCTACCAGTTGCGTCACGTCGGCGCGCATCTCATGGATCAGCTTGATAGTTTTCACCCGCTGTTCTTTCAGGATGTCTCGGCGCACGCCACCGATCAGGTTGAGCCCATAGGTTTTACGCGATCCGGTTAACAGCTCCGCCATGGTCATCGATTTTTCGCGCACGCGGAAGAACTGCATAAAGCCGGTATCAAAGCCGACAAAGTGGCTCGATAACCCAATGTTCAGCAGGTGGCTGTGCAGCCGTTCGACCTCCAGCAGAATACTGCGGATAGCATGGGCGCGGGGAGGCACATAGATCCCCAACGCATTTTCCACCGAGGTGGTGTACGCCACGCTGTGGGTGAAGCCGCAGATCCCGCAGACCCGGTCGGACAGGAAAGTGACCTCCTGATAGCCCATACGAGTTTCGGCCAGCTTCTCCATCCCACGATGCACGTAGAACAGCCGGTAGTCGGCATCGACAATGCGCTCGCCGTCAACAAACAGGCGAAAATGCCCTGGCTCATCGGAGGTAATGTGCATCGGCCCGATCGGCACCACGCGCGATTCACCGGTGGCCGCATTTTCAAACGGGTAGGTTTCCACGTTAGTGGTTGGCTCGGGGCGCTGGCGGTAATCCATGGTGTCTTTACGCAGCGGGTAAAGATCGTCTGGCCAGTCGTCCGGCAATACCAGGCGGCGTTCGTCCGGGAGCCCCACCGGGATTAAACCGTACATATCACGGATTTCACGCTCGCCCCACACGGCGGCGGGAACGCGAGGGGTAACCGACGGGAACTCCAGCGTGATGGCGCTAACCTGAGCCTTGACGGTGATAAAACACTTTTCCCCTTCCTCCATCGACAGCACGTAGTAGACGGCGAAATCCCCGGTCAAAGTACGCTCGTCATTGCCAAACAGCACCGGCAGCCATCCGCCTAACTGGTAATAGAGGTATTCCACGATCTCGGGTAACGAATTCAGCTTGACCGTGATGGTGACCTGGTTGGCGGTTTGCCACTCGGCATCCAGCAATGCGGAGGGGAACTTCTCGCGCACTTTGGCCAGATAGCCTTTGCCGAGTTTCTCGTCGTTGTTGAGGGTCAATACGTGGGTTTCGTAGCTCACTTTACTTCTCCTGCCTGAGGTTCGGCCGCAGAGGAATGATTCTGAACGGCCCATGGCCAGCTCAATGGCTGGGCATGAGTGCCAGGCTTGTTGTTCATCACGATGTGGACCGCGTTTTCCAGCAGTCGGCTGACCGGTTGCGGGATATGGGTGCCCATCACCAGCATCAATACCAGCAGGATCACCATCGGTAAGGTCGTCAGTATTCCCAGTTCGCCTTTGTTGACCTCTTCTGGTTTGGCGCCGAACAGCACGCTGGCCACCATGCGGACCAACCCGGCCAATACCACCGTCAGCAGCAACAACAAGACGATGGTCAACGTAATATGGCCAGCCGCCAGCCCGGCGGTGACCGTCATAAACTCACTGAGGAAAATGTTGAACGGCGGCATACCGCCCAGCGCCAGGGCTCCCCCTGCCAGCAACACGGCGCTGAACGGCATGCATTTCAGCATCCCTTTCGCCACGGTAATATCGCGGGTGCCATACTTCAGCAGCACGTTGCCAGAGCCGCAGAACAGCAGGGTTTTTGCCAGGCTGTGGTTCAGGGTATGCAGCAGAGCCGCCAGAATACCCAGCGGGCCACCGATGCCGATAGCCACGGCGATCAGCCCCATGTTCTCCACGCTGGAGTAGGCCAGCAGCCGCTTGATATCGCGCTGCACCAGAATAAAGAAGGCCGCCACTGCGACAGAAAGGAAGCCAAACACCATCAACAGAGTGCCGGTAAAGTCATGGCCCAGGGTGGTGCTGATAATGATGTAGTAACGGATGATGATCAGCAGCGCGCAGTTGAGCAGGACGGCAGAGAGCAGGGCGCTGGTGGGGCTTGGTGCCTCACTGTGGGCGTCCGGCAGCCAGGCGTGCATCGGGAACAGCCCGGTTTTGGTGCCAAAACCAATCAGGATAAACACGAACGCCAGATGCATCAGCATCGGATCCAACTGCGTAGCGTGCTTGAGCACTTCCGTCCAGAAGATGGCGTCGTTGGGATCGGGCATAAAGCTGGCCGCGTTGGCGTACACCAGAATGGTGCCGAACAGCCCGAAGGCCACCCCGACGGTGCAGATAATGATGTACTTCCAGGCCGCCTCCAGCGAGGAGCTCTGCCCGTACAACCCCACCAGAAACGCCGAACTGAGCGTAGTGGCTTCGATGGCCGCCCACATCAGGATCAGGTTATTGCTGGTGATCACCAACAGCATGGTGAACAGGAACAGGTGGAAGAAGCCGTAGTAGTGACACAGCGTCGCTACCGAAATCTCGCCTTCATCAACCTCATGGCGCATATAGCCAATGGAGTAAAGTCCGGTAAGGCAGCCGATGATACCGAGGATCGCCAGGAATAGGGCGCTTAAGCTATCCAGATGCAGCCAGCGTCCGGCAGCCAGAATATCGCCTTGCTGGTACACCTGCATCACCACCCATAGGGAAATCGCCAGCAGCAGCATGATACCGACAAAGTGCAACAGCGTGACGCAGACCCGCGCAGCATTTCCCAGCAATCGACAGGCAAAGGTCAGCAGCGAGAAGGCCAGCGGCGTCAGCAGTAATAGAAACAGCATGGTGGTATTACTCATCATCTCACCCCTTCAACGCCGTCAGTTGTTCAACATTCAGCGTGTTGAGCGTGCGATAGATTTTGTGCGCCAGCACGGCCATCACGATCACCGCAAAAATGGCATCGGTGGCGATACCAATCTCCACCAGCTCCGGCGCGCGATTCGCCAGCAGCGCCAGCGTCAGGTGCGAACCGTTTTCCATCAGGCAGTAGCCAAACACCTGCTTGAGGATGTTGCGCTGGGTGACGATACACAGCAGGCCGAGCATGAAATGCCCCAGCGATACCGCCAGCGCCGGTTTCAGCGAGGCCAGCAGCGGCACCTGCACCGGCTCCACCACAAACCAGCACAGCAGTACAATCACCGCCGCGGCCAGCATCAGCATCACCGGGCCGATCAGGCTGCCGTTCGCCGAGGGATCGTCCATTTTGCGAAAGGCATAGGCCATGATCACCGGCACCAGCACCACCTTGGTGATAAAGGCGCTGATCGCCCACAGCGTGAGCTGGTGGGCGCCCAGGGTTTGCCCCAGCGTAAAGAAAATCAGCACCAATAGCAGCGACTGCAAGGCATAGAGCCAGCACGAGGCCACGGGCCGTTTGGCGCCAATTACCAGCAGCGAGGTGACCATCATCAGCCCCGCGAGGTTATTGACGATAAGTGAACCAGTCATAATCAACTCCCTTATCCAAGCCAGGCGACGGCAATCACGCTGGAACCTACCGACATCGCGATCAGAATCACTAACACCACGCTCATCACCAGCGGCAGCGGAGCGGCCTGTGCCACCTCATCACTGGGTTTGCCGGGAATAACGCGCCCAAACCAATAGATAAACCAGGCAAAGCTGGCGACCGATTCGATCAGCACCAGCACCATCAGCGGCGTCATCAGCCAGAACTCGTGCGACAGTTCAAAACCGGCGGCAAAAATCGGGAACTTGCTGAAGAAGCCGTTAAACGGCGGCACCCCGGTGATCGCCAACGCGGCTACACAGAACCCCACGCCCAGCAGCGGCATCTTGTTCATCACGCCCTGCAAGCGCGGCAACATCCGGGTGCCGCAGCTGTAGCTCAGCGCTCCGGCTACCAGGAAGAACAGGCTCTTGGCAAACGCGTGGTTAAAGATGTAGGCCACGCCACCGATAAAGGCGGTTTTGGAACCGAAGATGGAGATGGATAACGCCAGGAAGATATAGGAGAGCTGGGTGATGGTGGACCACGCCAGCAGACGCTTCATATCCTTTTGCGGTAGGTACATCAGGAAACCGTAAATCAGGGTGATAGTCGCCATGACGATGCCGACCCAGCCGATAATATGCGGCACCGTATCCGCAGACAGGATGGCGCGGGCATAGATGTAGACGCCCACCTTCACCATCGAAGCCGCGTGCAGATAGGCGCTCACCGGAGTAGGGGCTTCCATGGCATCGGGTAGCCAGGCCTGCAACGGAAGCTGGGCCGATTTCCCCCAGGCCGCAAACAGGATGCCGCCAAACACGACCAGACTGGCCGTACCGTTGAGCTGCGCAATCGCGCTCAGGGCGAAGGTGCCGGTATTGAGGAACAGCGTCGCTGCCGCCAGGTATAAGCCGATCGAGGCAATATGGGTGATCAGCAGGGCTTTCATGGCCGAGCGCTGTGCCTTCGGCGTCTGGTAGTAGCTAATCAGCCCCCAGGAACAGCCGCCGGTGATCTCGAAGAACAGCAATTGCCCCAGGATGGTGGAGGACATCACCAGCCCGGCCATCGCCCCGATAAAGATCAGCAGGAAAGCGTAATAGCGGTTGCTGCCCTCATGGGGATGTTCGCGGTTGGCCGTGGTGAGGTAACCGGTGGAATACAGGCTGACCAGCAGGCCAAGAAACACCACCGCGAAGACAATCAGCGTGCTGATGCGGTCGATGATAAAACCGAACAGTGCCACGTTGCCGTATTGCAGCAGCGTGATGGTGGTATCCGCCTTGCCATGGGCCAGGAATAACCAACCGATGATCACCGTACCCAGCGTGGCCAGCAGTGCAAACAGGGTACAGATCCACTTGGCCATCCGTTGCGGCACGCAGGCCGTCAGCAGCGCACCGATAAACGGCAGCAGCAGCGTGGCGAGGGCGGTATATTGCAAACAGAGCGTATTTTCCATAATGGGTTTCCTGGCGGCTACAGACCGGTTAGGTAAAAGACAAAGGCCAGCGCCGCTACGCCAAAACCGAGCCAGGTAACGTGATGCGTCAACAAGAACCGCCCACGCGCCAAGGTATTTTCAAAAATGGAGGCGAGGACAAACACCGCCAGCAGCTTGGCCAGCATGATGACTGTCGCCAGTGCCAGCGCAGGCACCGTCAGTTCCGCCGCCTTGCCAAAGGGAATAAACACCGCCAGGAACAGCTCGGCTACCACCACCTGCTTGAGACCGATCCCCCATTTCACCAACGCCAGGCCAGAGCCGGAGTATTCGGTCAGCGGCCCTTCCTGAAGTTCCTGTTCCGCCTCCGCTACATCGAAGGGGATTTTGCCCATTTCGATAAATGCGGCGAAACCGCAGGCCAGCATGGCCAGCAGGGTAGCCGTCGGGGAACTCCAACCTTCGGTCAGGGTGGCGCTGATGGTGCCAATATTGGTGGACCCGGCAATCAGAGCCACCACCAGCAACGCCAGGATCAGCGTAGGTTCCACCAATACGCCCAGCGTCAGTTCGCGGCTGGCCCCGATCCCGGCAAACGGGCTACCGGTATCCAGACCAGACAGCGAGAAGAAGAAGCGGAACAGTGCGAACAGATAGAGCAGGGTGATCAAGTCCCCCGCACCGGCAAACGGCGACGTCCGCGTGAAGATGGGCAGCGTCATCGCCACCAGCAACATGCTGCTCAGCAACACATAAGGCATCACGCGGAATATGGCGCCCGACTGTGCCGGAGCCACCTCCTGGCGTTTGAACAGCTTGCCCATATCGCGGTAGTCCTGCCAAATGCCGGGGCCACGGCGCGAGTGCATCCGGGCGCGGATTTGGCGGGAGATCCCGGTGAACAGCGGCGCGAGCGCCAGCATTATCAGCGCCTGCATCAGCGCGAAGAGTCCCATCATTAACGACGGTGTTTCCTGCATCGACATGCTATTTCCCCTTAAACCGCGACAAGCAACAGCAGGATCACCAAGGCGATCACCACATACAGGCAATAGAAGCGGAAGTCGCCGCTCTGCATGCCCTGCAACCGCACACCCAGACGCTGAGAGGCCTTGACTAGCGGATTGATGATCCAGTCATCCCAGAACGGTTCGGCACGGGTTGCCCCTGCGGTGGTCTGTTCCAGTGCCCGCGACAATGCAGGCGTTGGATCGAGCTGCTTGCGCAGACGGTACAGCGAGGCAAACATGGCACGCAGTGGCTGGGTAAAGCCCCCTGCGGACACCGCCATCGCCTGCTCCCAGTTATAGCCACAGGCCCAAGGGTCGCCACGGCGGCGGAAGCTGGACTGATTGCTTTTCAGCAGCAGATACACCGCCAATGGGATCAGCGGCAGAGCGAGCAACAGGATAAAGGTCAACGCCGGCGACAGCATGGCCTGGCTGGCCAGTTGCGGCACCAGCATTGAACCTTGCACGACGGTAACGTCATGAGTGCCAACCAGCGTCATGGCAACCTGCGCCAGAATGGGTGCGACTACGCTGGCCCCCACGCCGAGCAGTACGCACAGCAGGGCCAGCAACAGCATGGAGACTGTCATCTGCCACGGCACTTCGCGAGCCTGCGCCGCTTTTTCACTGCGCGGCCCGCCGCAGAAGCTGACGCCGTAGACCTTGACGAAGCACATCGCCGCCAGCGCCCCGGTGATCGCCAGCATCACCATGGCAATCGGGCCGCTGAGGCGCATCACAAAGTTACCGTCGTGGCTCATGGAGAATAGCGATTGGTAGGTGTACCACTCGCTGATAAAACCGTTCAGCGGCGGCAGGGCGGAAATCGACATACAGCCGATCAGGAACGCCAGCCCGGTCAGCGGCATCAGCTTCGCCAGACCCCCCATCTGTTCCATATCGCGGGTATGCACGCGCCAAATCACGGCACCGGCCCCCAGGAACAGCAAGCCTTTAAACACCGCATGGTTGAGCAGGTGATACAGCGCGCCGAGCAGGCCCAGCGCAGCCATTATCGGATGTCCGCTAGCCATGCCGACCATTGCCACGCCAACGCCCATTAAAATGATGCCGATGTTCTCTACCGTGTGCCAGGCCAGCAGGCGTTTGATATCGTGCTCGGCCAACGCATACAGCACACCCAACACCGCAGACACCGCGCCGAAGGCCAGCACCACGATGCCCCACCACATTTCGGTGGCACCCAGCAGATCGATCCCGACCTTGATGATGCCGAAGATGCCGATCTTCACCATCACGCCAGACATCAGCGCAGAAGCATGAGAAGGGGCTGCTGGGTGGGCTCGCGGAAGCCAGCTGTGCAGCGGCAGCATCCCCGCCTTGGCCCCAAAGCCAAAGAAAGCCAGCAGGAAAACGACCGATGCCATCCAAGGGGAAAGCGACAGCGAACGGAAGGAGTCAAAGTCCAGGCTGCCGCTCTGCCGCCACATCAGGAAGAAGGCGATCATGATCAGCACCGATCCGGCATGGGCGATAAAGAAGTACAGCAAACCGGCGCTGATGGATTCGTCATCCTGATCGGCGATCACCAGGAACCAGGAGGCCAGCGACATCATTTCGAACAGAATGATGAAGTAGAAGGCGTTATCCATCACCACCAGCCCGACCATCGAGGCGATAAACAGGTTCATAAAGAACCCCATGCTCGCGGCGCCTTTACCGCGATATTCCTGCACATAGGCGATGGAATACAACGCGCAAACGGTGACCAGCAGCGAAATCACCACCAGCATAAAGGCCGCCAGCGAGTCCATGCGCACCACAAAAGCGGCAAACGAGAACAGGCCAGGGGTGGAGAAGGAGAGGGTATGCCCGCTTAACAGGACGGGAACGGCGCTGCATAGTCCTAACAGGCCACCGAGCATTGCGCTGATCCCCGCCAGCAAAATGGCAAGGCGCTCCCGGCGAAACAGCAGCAGCGACAGCACGCCACCGGCGACATAAATCACCAAAGCCCAAAGCAGTAGAGTGAGAGAGTCCATGTTTATTTCTGCCCCCTGACGAGAGAAGGAGAGGATGGCCAGCCGATCGCGACCTGGCCGGCTCGCGCCAAACGCCGGGCCTGCGCTTCCTGCTCAAGCTGCTGTTCATCGACGATATGCAAGGCATTGGTTGGGCAGATGCGTACGCATTCAGGCCCATCGGCGAGGAACGCGCAGAGATCGCACTTCACCGCCACCGTTTTAATCCCGGCATTCCAGGACAGATAGGGCGATTGGCTTGCGGGACTGGTTGGCACGTCGGGCAACAGTTCTGCCGGGACGTACTGTTCAAACATCGACGGGATATTGACCGGCCCACTGCCCGCAGGCGTGATTGCACCGAACGGGCAGGCCAGGCCACACAGCTTGCAGCCAATGCACAGGGTCTCGTTCAGCTCGATGGCGTGCTCGCCGTGCGTGATGGCATTGACCGGGCAAACGCGCGCGCAAGGGGCGTCTTCACATTGGCGGCAAAGCATCGGTGCCGTTTGCTCTCCGACGCGCGTCACCGTCAGTCTGGGATGCGACTGTAGCCCTTCAGCCTTATGCACCTCGGTGCAGGCGGCCATGCAGGTGTTGCAGCCGATACAGTGCTGAGGCTCCGCAATAACAAAGCGGTTCATGGCCGTTCCTCCAACAGAAAGCGATTCACGCTCACATTGCCAACGACAGTGGGGTGAGTGCGGCGCGGCGGCGTTTTTCCGCATTCATTTTTTGCAGCAGCTGTTGGTCTACGCAGTGCAGCGCATCGGTGGGGCAAAACTCCATACAGGCCGGGCCGTTGGCTCGCCCGGAGCAGAGATCGCACTTGTGCGCTTCTGCTTTCTCGGCGGCGGGGAACATCAAGGCATTGCCATGGTGGGGTACCGGGCGGGTGATCACTTCCATCACCCCATATGGGCAAGCCATGACGCAGGCTTTACAGCCGATGCAGCGTTCCTGCGTGACCTTGACCATGCCGTCGCTCTGGCTGATGGCCCCGTTGGGGCAAACGCTGGCGCAGGGGGCATCATCACACTGACGACACAGCACCACGGTGCTGACATTGCCGCCTTTCAGCAGATGCAGGCGAGGCGTGAAGTTGGCGGCATCCAGCGCCGAGACATCCTGGTTTTGGCTATGTGCCACTACGCAGGCGATCTCACAAGTGCGGCAGCCGATGCATTTTTGCGGATCGGCCATGATAAACCTGTTCATCAGTCACTCCTGGTTACCTTCCATCGTTAAACCCCAGGCGGCGAGCCTTTGAGTCTGTGCTGCCGTTAGCTATACATAAAACGTGCCAAACGTAATAAACACATACGAAACAAATGGTTGGGTTTTCATTGGCCGCATATGAACGGCTGATTGGCATAAACGACGACGCGGGAGGGGATATTCGTCACATTCAGCCCGGATTGGCGTCGTCACTTCGTCATTTTTGACGAAATCGGTAGCAAAAATGACGGTTTGGCCCTCACCCCAGCCCTCTCCCACAGGGAGAGGGAGCTGATAGCCCCTACTCTGTTGGGAGAAGGGCTGTCATATCAGCAACCTCGATCGCCTCTTTTAGCAAAGGTGAGTCAGCCGGTGTTTATGAAGGATCACTATACTTTCAGCCCAACTCGATCGGTCCCCTCTCCTTGGGGAGAGGGGCCAAGACATCACCTTGGCACCGTAATTGCACTAACTGAAGCTTCGGCCATTCATCACCGAACAACGGAGGACAGATGCATGAAATAACCCTGTGCCATCATGCGATGGAAATCATGCAGCAACACGCCCGGCAAAATCATGCCCGGCGCATTACCGCCGTCTGGTTTGAGATTGGCGCATTTTCCTGCGTGGAAGCGGAGTCCCTACGGTTCTGCTTCGATATGGTTTGCCGTGGCACCTTGGCCGAAGGCTGTGAGTTACATCTGCTCGAACAACAGGCCCAGTGCTGGTGTCACGACTGCCGGGCGGATATGCAACTGCTGGTTCCCCAGGTCTTGGTCTGCCCGCAATGCGGCGGGCGCAACCTGCGGGTGCAGGCGGATGACGGCTTGCAACTCAAGCGCCTGGAAATTGAATAACCAAGAGGAAAAAGCATGTGTATAGGCATTCCCGGTAAGATTGTGGCGCTGGACGAAAACCAACCCCAGCACGCCTGGGTCGACGTCTGCGGTGTGCAACGAGAAGTGAATATTGCCCTGGTGTGCCAGGACGATGAACCGCCAGAAGCGCTAATCGGTAGCTGGGTGCTGATCCATGTAGGCTTTGCCATGAGCCGCCTGGATGAGCACGAAGCACAGGAAACCTTGTCGGCGCTGCAAGCTATGGGGGAAGTGGAGCAGGACGTCGCGCTGTTCCTGGCAGGCGAAGGTGGCCAGGAACGGCGATAAATTGTGCTATCCCCGGCAAATGACATTCCTGTTGCGGTGTTTTGTTGATCCGGTCGGGAGAAATTACCATTAACAAACCTTACTCTTTGTGAGGATGTTCGCTGGCAATAATCTTCGTGACTCAGACAAGTGATAAACCATGTCGACTGTACGCTTAGAACAACAAGACCTGCTCGAAATTACCCGCATGCTGCTCGGGCAGCATAATTTCATCGATCTGCTACTGCAATTGCGTCAGGTGTTGCGGCGCCTGCAACTGGCCGACAGCGTCGCGTTGGTGCTATTTGATCCCCATAGCGAACGGGTGAGTTTTCACGGGCTGGATCACGCGCAGCAGCCGGTAAACTATCAGGACGAAACGCTGCTGGCGAATGGCCCGGTGAGCCGCTTTCAACACAGCTCGTTACCCCAACGCTGGCAGGCCGATGAGCTGCACGATCGCTATCCGCAAATCCGCGTCCTGAAGTTGCATCCTCCCTTCAACCAATACTGTTTGATGCCGCTACATGCGGGGGGGCGGCCGCTCGGTGGCTGTGAATTACTGCGTAGCGGAAACGAGCCGTTCAGCGATGCCAGCCTGGTGCAGTTGCAAACGCTGATGGAGCTGGTGGCACTGGCCACGCAGCAGATTGTTTTGCTGGAAAACGCGCAAGGGCTACAGCACCAACTGCGTCATGAGCTGGATGACTATCGCATCTTGGTGGATGTCACCAATGCGGTGCTGTCAAAGCTGGATCTGGATGACGTAATGGGGGAGATCTCGGAGAAAATTCACCACTTTTTCAACAGTGACGCCATCAGCATCGTGTTACGCAGTAATCACGCCGAGCAGCTCACCATCTACTCTACCCACTATCTGAACAATAACGCCGCCGAACGCCAGCAGTACAACGTGGCGCTGGCAGGCACCTTAACCGAACGGGTGATGAGCAGCGGCGAAATGCTGCTGTTGAACCTGAAAAATGCCGAGCAGCTTTCCGGCTATGAACGTCGGCTGTTTGATATATCACAGGGCAGGATCGAGGCATTGTGCGTATTGCCACTGATATTCGGCCAAAAGAAGCTGGGCGTGCTGAAGCTGGCGCAATGCCAGGCGGATGGCTTCAACGCGGCCAACTTGCGGGTGCTGCAACAGATTGCAGAACGTATTGCTATCGCGGTGGATAACGCGCTGGCCTGCCAGGAGATCAACCGGCTTAAAGAGAGCCTGGTGCATGAGAACCTGTATCTGACCGAGCAGATCAACGTCAATCATCCCGATCTGAGCGAGATTGTTGGGCGCAGCGCGGGGATGTCTTCGGTACTCAAACAGGTCGAAATTGTGGCTAAAAGCGACTGTTCGGTGCTGATCCTCGGGGAAACGGGCACCGGCAAGGAGCTGATAGCACGAGCGATCCATAATCTGAGCGAACGGCGTGACCAGCGCATGGTGAAAATGAACTGTGCGGTAATGCCTGCGGGTTTGTTGGAAAGCGACCTGTTTGGCCATGAAAAAGGCTCGTTTACCGGGGCTTCCACGCAACGCATGGGCCGCTTTGAGCTGGCGGAGAAGGGGACACTGTTCCTGGATGAAGTGGGGGAGATCCCCATTGAGCTGCAACCCAAGCTGCTGCGGGTGTTACAGGAGCGGGAGTTTGAGCGAGTCGGTGGCAACAAACCGATCTCTGTTGATATCCGTCTGATCGCCGCCACCAACCGGGATTTGCAACAGATGGTGGCCGATCGTGAGTTTCGCAGCGATCTGTTCTATCGCCTGAACGTGTTTCCTATCGTCATTCCACCGCTGCGCGAACGGCCTGAGGATATCCCCCAGTTGGTGAAGTTCCTGACCCATAAAATCGCTCGCCGCATGAAACGCACCATCGACAGTATCCCGGCGCAAACGCTGCGGTTATTAAGCCAGATGCCATGGCCGGGCAACGTGCGTGAACTGGAGAACGTGATTGAGCGGGCGGTATTGCTGACGCGTGGCTCGGTGCTCGAGCTGCCGCTACCTGAATTGCAGTATTCGCAACCCGCAGTGGTGCTCTCGGCGCCAGCCATGGAAACGGTATCGCCGGAGGAGGATGAGCGCCAACGGGTGCTACGTGTGCTGAGAGAAACCAACGGCGTAGTCGCCGGGCCACGTGGGGCAGCACAGCGCCTTGGGCTAAAACGGACAACGCTGCTATCGCGGATGAAAAAGTGGGGGATTTCGGTGAATTGATTGGCATAACGTCCTGTTTTTGGTCTTTTTATTACTCCCAACTTTTCGAAGCTGTACGGGCTAATTTCGCGCTCCATTCAGCTCCCTCTCCCTGTGGGGATCGAGTTCGTTGATTTTCTGCGTAATGTCCTGTCTTTAGTCTTTTTATCACTCCCAACTTTTCGAAGCTGTACGGGCTAACTTCGCGCTCCATGCAGCACCCTCTCCCTGTGGGAGAGGGTTGGGGTGAGGGGATTAATTAATTTATTCAAATGGTTAGTGAAAATTACTTACGCGCATCCAGCAGTTGGGCTGCGTTTTCGGTGGTCACCACGGTCCATGGCACCGAGTAGCGTTTAGCCGTGCCGTTATCCCACTGCATCTGGCCTGCATACTGCTTCCAGATATCCGACTGTGGCTGATAGCTGTCGCCTTGTACCGCACGCAGCGCTACATCGATAGAACCCTGCATCTGGGCATGAGCATCTTGCAGAATCGACACCATCTCACCGGCCTGCACGGCACGAATGGCATCGGAGACGCCGTCGACCCCGGCAATCGCAAAGTCTTTCACGTTCAGATTGGCACCCTTGATGGCTTCAATCGCCCCCAAGGCCATTTCGTCGTTTTGCGCGATGACGCCGTTAATCTGGCCACGGTGTTTCTGCAACCAGTTTTCCATCAGCGGCAGTGCCTCGGCACGTGACCAGTTGGCCGTCTTGCGCTCCAGCACCTTGATTTTGCCTGGACCACATTCGGCAATAGCCTTGTCGTTGCCTTGCCCACGCTGGATCTCGCCGCTGCCGCCTTTTGGCCCTTCGATAATCACCACGTTGCCCTGGCAGTTCATTTTTTGCAGCACCGCTTTGGCTTCCAGATATCCGCCGAGCACGTCGTCAGAGACCACTTCAGAGGTCATCTGATCGGTATTCAAACGGGCATTGGTGACTACCACCGGGATCTTGGCCTTGTTGGCCATGGTCACTACATCGATGTTGGCCTCGTAATCCATCGGGTTAATGATGATGGCATCAGTTTTGGTCTGAATGGCGGTTTCTGCCTGATTGTTCTGCACCATCGGGTCGTAGCGGCCATCGTAAACGGTGAGCTGCACGTTGCCGTTTTTAACCTCAGGATGCTCTTTCGCCGCCTTTTCCATCAGTTGGACAAACTCGGCCTTCATGCCGTACATCAGCACGGCGATTTTCACCGGGGCGGCCTGGGCCAGCGTTGAGGTCCCCAGCAGCAGGCCGGAGGTGAGCAACGCAATTTTGGTCATCTTGTTCATGGTGACTCCTGGTTATAGGGTTTTGTTGTTATGAGGTAAGTTAGTCACGCTGTTGTTTGCGTGACGGGTCGAGCAACACGGCGACAACAATCAATGCGCCCTTGATGATCTGCTGGTAATAGGACTGCACACCGAGCAAATCGAGGCCGTTATTCATCACGCCGATAATCAATACGCCGAACAGGGTGCCAACCAAGGTGCCGACGCCGCCAGCCATGCTGGTGCCGCCAATGACCACGGCGGCAATGGCGTCCAGCTCGTAGGCGCTACCGGCGTTGGTTTGCGCGGAGCCGGTACGGGCCGTCAGGATCAAACCGGCGATCCCCGCCAGGGCAGCACACAGGGTGTAGACCAATACCTTGATTTGGATCACGCTGATGCCGGAGGTGCGGGCGCTCTTCTGGTTGCCCCCCACGGCATACACATGGCGGCCGAAGATGGTCTTATTGAGCAGGATCCAGGCGAGCACAAACAGGGCGGTGAAAATAATCACCGGCACCGGGATGCCCAGCACATAGCCATTGCCTAACCAGCGGAAATCGTTGTTGAGTTGGGAAACCGGGTTACCGTCGGTCGTCAGCAGCGCCAGGCCACGGGCGGCGGAAAGCATCCCCATGGTGACGATGAAGGGCTGCAAGCGGTAGCGGGCCAGAATGGTGCCGTTGATCAGCCCGCAGACGATACCGATGCCCAGGGCGACAATCAGCGGCACCATCACGGCGTGCGCGGTATCGCCGATAGACAGCCCGCTGTTGGTGGTGGCAAAGCGGGCGGCAACGATGCCGCTCAGCGCCAATACCGAGCCCACGGAAAGATCGACCCCGGCGGTAATAATCACAAAGGTCATGCCGATGGCCAGAATGCCGTTAATCGAGATCTGGCGCAGAACGATCAGCATGTTCTCGTCGCTTAAGAAGTAATTGCTGCTCCAGGCACCTTGCGCCACCTGAACCTCGCCGATCACCGTGACGATCAGACACAACACGAAGAAGGCGATAATAATGCCGTATTTGTGCAGATGTCGTTTATTTTGCGTAAAAAAAGCTAACCCGGGCGTTAATGAGTGGGTGCCATTCATAGTAAGTTCTCTTTAAAATAATGAGTTGATTGCCTGGCTATACGGCCAGTTTCATTAGTTCCGCCTGCGTGGCGTTTTTAGTCGATAATTCACCGGCGAGCATGCCGTTACGAAACACCAGAATGCGGTCGCTCATACCGATAATTTCTGACAGCTCGGAAGACACCATGATGATCGCTTTATCCTTCAGCGCGAATTCGGACATAAAGCGGTAGATCTCTTTTTTGGCCCCCACATCAATGCCGCGCGTCGGCTCATCGAGCAGCATGATTTGCGGATCGAGCAAGGCCCAACGCCCCAATACCACCTTCTGCTGGTTGCCGCCGCTCAGGTTGCCGACGATATGGTCGGCATCGGGGGTTTTGATGTTGAAGCGCTGGATCATATCGTTGGCACGCTGCTGTTCCTGGCCTGGGTTAATCATGCCCAGTTGGCTGATGGCACCCAGCGAAGCCACGTTGATATTTTCTTTAACCGAGCGGCACAGCACCAGGCCGGTATCCTTGCGGTCTTCCGTCACGTAGGCCAGACCGCTGTTGATTGATTCTTGCGGTGAATGTTTGGCGAGCTGACGATCGCCGATCTGGATGGTGCCGCTGTCCGCGTGCTGAATGCCAAAGATCAGATCAAGGAACTCACTGCGCCCGGACCCTACCAGCCCGTAAATCCCCAGGATCTCGCCGCGTTTTAACGTCAGGCTGATGTCGCGGATCTTGTTGCCCCAGCACAGGTGCTGCACCTCCATCATCACTTCATCGCTGGGCTGATTGAATTTGGCAAACTCGCTTTCGAACTCGCCGCCAATGATGTGCTCGATCAGTTGCTCGCGGGTGATATCTTGCAATAACCCTTCATGGATATAGCTGCCGTCGCGGAAAATGGTGTAGCTGTCGGCAATCTGGAAGATCTCGGACAGACGGTGCGAGACATAAATGATGCCTTTCCCCTTGGCAGCCAAACGGGTGATCGCCTGAAAGATTTTTTGCACGTCCTCCTCGCCGATGGCCGACGTGGGTTCATCCATGATGATGATGTCGGCATCGGAGTGGGAGAGGGCCTTGGCGATCTCCACCAGTTGCTGTTCCGCCACGCTGAGGTTGCGCATTTTTTCCGTCGGCGACAGGGAAAAATGCAGGTCCTGTAACAGCGCAGCGGTCTGCTGGTTCATGGTTTTGAAATCCACAAACCCCAGGCGGCGGGGTTCGCGCCCCAACCAGATGTTTTCGGCCACCGTCAGATCGGGGATGGCGCTCAGCTCTTGTTGCACGATAGCGATGCCAGCCGCCAGCGCCTCTTTTGGATGAGCAAACTCACAGCGTTGGCCATTGACGAAAATATCGCCGCTGTCGGGCTGGATAAAGCCCATCAGGATGCTGAGAAAGGTGGATTTCCCGGCACCGTTGCCACCGCACAGCGCGTGGATCGACCCTTTGCGCAGGCAGAATTCGGCGTTTTTCAGTGCGACGACGGAGCCAAACGACTTCCTCACGCCGGTGACTTCCAGCAAGTAGGCCGGGGCTTGGGTCTGGGGATCGCGTGTCATAGCTTCACCTCGGGATACTCTTTTTGCAGTAGGTTCAGGTAACCGGCATACAGATCGGCATATTGCCGCTGGCGCTGCGGATCTGGCATCACGCGGGTCTCTTCATCCAGCCGGACAAAACGCTGGCATAGCCTGGTTAACTCTTCTGAGGCCAACAGGTCGGGTTGGGCCGCAAGGTTGTCACACCACATAGCTTGAATGGCGGCACCCAGCGCAGCGGTTTCCTTTTCTGCCAGACACACCACCGGGCAGTTCATCACGTCGGCAACGATCTGCCGCCAGCAGGCGCTGCGAGCGCCACCGCCGGTGAGGCGAATTTCGCTGGTGGAAATACCTTGCTGCTGGAACAGGTCAAGGCCATAGCGCAGGCCATAGGTAGCGCTTTCCACCACGGCCCGGCACAGGTTGGCTCCGGTAAAGTTGTCACTGTCCAGGTTATGCAGGCTGGCCTTGGCTGCGGGCAGTTGTGGAACGCGCTCGCCGTTGAAAAACGGCAGCATCATCACGCCCGCTGCTCCAGGCTCGGTGGCGGCAAGTGCCTGATTGAATCCGGCCACGTCCTGCTGCAACAGGCGCTGTACCGAGGTGCTGGCAGAGGTGACGTTCATGGTGCAAATCAGCGGCAGCCAGCCGTTGCTGCTGGAGCAGAAACCGGCAATCGCTTCAGAATGGCTGACCACCGGCCGATCGGCATAGGCAAACAGCGTCCCGGAGGTGCCGAGGCTCATGGTCACGATACCGGGGTGAATGTTACCGGTGCCGATTGCCGCCATCATGTTGTCGCCGCCGCCGCTGGCCACCCGGACATTGGGCTGCAGACCCAGCAGGGCAGCGACTTCCTGGCGCAAGCAGCCAACGCTTTCCTCAGCGTTGATCAGGCGAGGCAGGGCATTCCATAGCAGGCCGCTATCGTCGATCAGCGCTACGGCATCGCGATCCCAGCAGCGCTGACGAATGTCAAACAGCCCGCTGCCGGAGGCATCGCCAAATTCCGCGACCCGCTCCCCGGTTAGCCAGAAGTTGAGATAGTCATGCGGTAACAGTACCGTTTTCAACCGTGCCCACAGCTGTGGATGTTGTTGCTTGAACCACAAGATCTTGGACGCGGTATAGCCCGCCGCCACCATCAGCCCCAGCTTCTGCAAGGAACCTTTGATGCCACCCAGGCCTGCCAGCAGAACGTCGTTTTCCCGCTTGGTGGAGGTGTCGCACCATAGCTTTACCGCGTGCAGCACTTCGCCTTGTTCATCCAGAGCAACGAAACCGTGCTGCTGCCCGGAAACCGACAGGGCGACAATTGCCGCTGGGTCAATGCTGGCGCTGTCGATCGCCTGACGAAACGCCAGCAGCAATGCCTCAATCCACCACTCGGTCAACTGTTCCCGGCGGCCGGAAGAGTCGCTGATCATCTCATGCGGCGCGCTGCCTTGGCCCACGATGGTGCCGGATGTGCCATCGACAATCACCACCTTGGTGCCTTGTGTACCACAGTCGATGCCTGCATAGAGCGCCATGGGTTACTCCATTTCCAACATGATTTTGATGTCGGTTGGATGACCCGCCGCCGCGCGTTCAAAGGCGGCCACGCTGTCTTTGAACTTGAAGCTTTGCGAGATCAGCGGCTGTACCCGCAACTTGCCGGAGCTGAGCAGGCGCAGGGTGCGTGGATACATATTGGCGTAACGGAAAATGGTCTTGAAGGTGACCTCTTTGGCCTGGGCGGCCACGATGTCCATGGGGGCAGCATCGATCGGCATGCCGACCAGCACTGCGGTGCCGCCGGGAGCAATATGCTCGCTGACGCCGCCGATGGCCGGTTTGGCCCCGCTGCATTCGAACACGATATCGACGCCGTTGCCGCTGGTCAACTCGGCGACCTTTTGCGCCAGGTTGCCGGTTTTGATATTGACCGCGTGCAGCCCCTCATAATTGGCGGCCACCTGCAGTTTCTCTTCAAACAGATCGCAGATAATCACATCTGAGCATCCACCGGCCAACGCCGCCAGGGCGGTCACCACGCCGATGGGGCCAGCGCCAATCACCAGCGCGATATCACCCGGCTTGATCGCGGCCTTGGTGGCGGCGTGCATCCCGATGGCCAAGGGTTCAACCATGGCACCTTCGGCAAAGCTGACGTTATCCGGCAGTTTAAAGGTGAAGGCGGCAGGGTGGATGACGCTCTCTCTCAGGCAGCCGTGGATCGGCGGTGTGGCCCAGAAGCGAACGGCTGGATCCAGGTTGTAGATCCCTGCACGGGATTGCTGTGATTGCAGATCGGGAATGCCAGGCTCCATGCAAACCCGATCGCCAACCTGCAGGTGGCGAACGTTTTTGCCAACCGCCATGACGACGCCGGCAGCTTCATGGCCCAGCACCATCGGGGCGTTAACCACGAACGGTCCAATGCGGCCATGCTGATAGTAATGCACATCGCTGCCGCAAATACCGACGGAATGGATCTTGACCTGTACATCGTTTTCGCCAAGGACTTCATCAAACTGACAATCCTGGATGCTGATTTTACCGGGTTTTTCTAGCACTAATGCTTGCATGGTTGTCATCCTTTCGTATCATTTTTATGGTATCGATATCATTTCAATGAGCAGGATAGTAAGCGCGAGCGGGCTAAAAATGTGTGATGTTGGTTGTGTTTTTTGCTTTTGTGTTAAAATTTGTTGGTTTAATGAGGTGAAATAGTCGTTAAGATCACATTTATTGGCATGTGATGTTAATTATGATGGTATCGATATCATTAACGTTAACGAGGACATCATGCAGCGACCTATCGACGCGCTAGAAAGAACCCAAACCTTGCTTGCAGGCTGTGGCATACGGTTGACCGACGTGGAAAAACAGGAGATCGAGCTGACGGATTTCGGCCTGGCCGATTACCCGCGCTCGGGGTTACAGCTACTCACTTACATTAACACCCCGCGCTACTGCGCCAAGGAGCTGGTGTTGTTTCCACACCAGACCTGTCCGGAGCATCTCCATCCGCCGTTTGATGATACGCCGGGCAAACAGGAAACGTTCCGCTGCCGCTGGGGGGAGGTCTATCTGTTTGTGGATGATGATGCCCTGACCTTGAACACCGAGCGGGGGACTCCAACCTGTCAACCTCCAGCCGGGTTCGAACAGTGGTATACCTGTCAGCGTTATATTTTGTTGCGCGCGGGAGAACAATATACAATCAAGCCTAATACCAGACACTGGTTCCAGGCAGGCAAGCTTGGCGCGGTGGTTTCTGAGTTCTCGTCGCAAAGCCGTGATGATCTGGATGTTTTTACCGATCCCAACGTCCGGCGCGTCGGTTGATGCTGCGGTGATGAGAGTATTTACATAAGAGGTGATAATCCTTGATCACCTTGTCATGATACAAAATGATATGTTCCAACCAGGAGTCACACTTGGCGGCCGATCGACCACTGAAAGCGACGCTAGAGAGCGTCGCAGCGCTTGCAAATGTCAGCAAAATTACCGTATCCCGCGCCTTCTCCCAGCCGGATAAAGTCCACCCCGATACGCTCGATCGCATCCTCAAGACGGCGGAGAGTCTGGGGTATGTGATGAACACGGCCGCACGCAATCTGCGGGCTAAAGCAAGCAAAACGATCGGCATCGTTAACCCTGATATGGCCAACCCGTTTTTTGGTGCGCTCACCCGGCTGATGACGCTGGAGGCGCAGAAAGCGGGCTACGATACGCTGGTGTTTGACTCTTATGAGTCGCAGGAGAATGAAAACCGCATTATCGATAAACTGATTGGCTACAACGTGGACGCCATCATTTTATCGGTGATTTCATCGGACCGAAACTACACGCCCGGCTACCTGAAAAACCTGGAGAGGCTCGGCATCCCGGTGGTGCTGGTCGATCGGGAACTGGATGGGGCGTTTTGCAGCGGTGTGTATATCGACAATCTGGACTGCGGTTTACAGGCGGGGCGTTATCTGCTGGAGCAGAACAGCCAAAAGGTGGTGGTAGTTTCCGGGCCAGAGGATTCCAACGTGGCCAAAGAGCGGGTTACCGGGCTGATTGCTGCGCTGCAAGGCAAGGTGGCGAGCCTGGAGATTATTCATGCGGATTTCTATATGGATGCCGCCCTGCGCGTAACCAACGAGTATCTCGATCGCCAGCCGCCGCCAGACTATTTTGTCGGCTGTAATAACCAGATCTCGCTAGGCATCATCAAATCTTGTGTCGATCATCGTTTGGCGTTGATGAAAGACGTCTCGTTGTTTGGTATTGATGAAGTTTCCAATGCGGCGATTTACGGTTTTAATTTCCCCTGTATTTCCCACGATCTGCATGAAATCGCCTGGCAGGCGCTAGGTTTGGCTATCCGCCGGGCCGTCGATCACGATATTAAACCGGGTAAAGTCATTGTCAGAGGCAAGCTGCTTTCCAGCTAGGGATGCTCCTCACCTTAACCCTCTCCCAAAAGGAGAGGGGACCGAACGTGCCCCCGGTTGGCTTTCATACCTTATATCGGTTGCGTATTCGCGGGGAAAACTGAATGTGCTACACATTCACCCCCCAGCCGCAAAAGCTTGGAGTTTCATGCTCTCAGGCATTTATCCCTCTTCTCATACCCTTATTTTAAATAAGCCTTAAGGCTATGTTTTCAAGATAAGGTCTCTCTTGATGAGATAAATCATCTCATTAAAGCTATTTTTTTATCATTTTTAATGAAATCAATGTGTTTTGGTGATTTAATTGGTGTTATTAACTACTTAAACTTACGTTTATGGTTTTAAAATCTACTTAATTTTTAGCGACTGGTTTTTATATCTACTTTTGCTGGGGTTTTGTGATAAAGCACCAAAAAAGTGAGTTGCTACTGCGCGATAGCGTCATTTATTGATGGAATATTAATTTAAATCAATCAGTTGAATTGGATTTCTGCGGCTTTTTTTACGATCATTGACAGCTGGACGACATTAATTAATATTAGCAGGGAAGAATTTGTATTCAGAAGATTCTTGGAGGATGGAACTCAAGTTGGCCTAACCCACATAATGGGTGCCCTGGTGTGAATACCAGAGTTAATCGGCTGTAATCGCTTGCAAAGGAATGGCGTGTCAGATAATCAAGACCTATCTTGCCCCTTCTACTTGTTGTCCATCTAAACATCAATATGCGTGCTTTAAGGCTTTCCTTATATCGCCCGATTGATAAATTTGGATAATGCTCTCTTATCGCACCTGATACGACTGCTTGGCACCATTGAATGGTATTAGGCATAAGCTAAACTAACCTTATATCACAATGAAGATAAAAGTACTTATATCGAATGATGACAAGTTCTTTACGCAGGGCCTGACTCATCTTTTGAGTCACTACTTTAATGAAAAAGGCATCTTGGTTGACGTGAATGAAACACTTGATGCCAATGTTCATTACTATTTGGCCTTTATTGGCGTCAATAATCTGTCGCAATATCTCTACGCCAGGAAAATGGTCAGTACTGAGGTGATATTCATTATTCAGCCTGAGGTTGAGCTGACTTTAAATCGCCCTGAAAAGGCGATGAAAATTCTGCTGCGCAATCAATCTGTCAGCACGCTCTTGCAGCAAATTGATGAAGTTTATCTCACGCCACAGAGGTTTTCTCAGATTAGGCAACCTCTGTCATTGACCCTGCGAGAAAAGGATGTATTACATTATTATTCAATTGGTTACACTAATATAGAAATTGGTGAACTGCTTGGTATCCATCAGAAAACGGTCAGTGCGCACAAAATCAAAGCGATGAACAAGCTTAACTTCAAGCACAAAGGCGAGTTCAGGCGTTGGCTCATCGAGACGCATTGCCCGCAAATGTGTGGAGTAGAAAATCTGAGATGAAACTTTCCTTAGGTGATCATTTATCTGCAGCTAAATTATAAAGTTAACATAATATGAAGTATATCATTGATACCGGACTGGTATTTGATAGTGACGAAAGAACGCTATTCTTGCAAGAAACACCAGATGTATCACTCGAGATCGGGGCGATCACCGCCCGTTTATTTGTTGAGATGCTAGAAAATGTGGCGGGGGTTGAGCGTGACTATCTGCTGGATGCGGTGTGGTCCAATTATGGTCTGAAGCCGTCAAATAATAATCTCAATAATCATATCAGCCTGTTACGCAAGTACATTGCCAGCATTGCACAGGTGGATGATCTGATCATTACCTTGCCCAAAAAAGGCTTTGTGGTGAACAAGAAATACGCTGTGAACGTGCTCGAGGCTGAGGTTTCTGACCGGCCTGAGGTAGCGATCAACGTGGCAAAAAAGACGACAGCGATGGAGTATCCGGCGATCCTGTGGTTTCTCTCAATGACGATTGTCATTTTGCTGGTGCTGCTTGGCTTGGTGGTGACGAGCGATCACCACGCTATATTTGGGGTATGTTGAATCAAGTCTGGTTCGGCTAGATGGGCATTCTGATTGGCTAATCTTATAATCAGTATAAACCCCATGATTGCATGCAGGTTGCTATCCTATGTCACAAACGCCGTTTAGTAGGGTCACGTATACATCACGCAGACAAAACAAGGTGTTGTTTGCCTTTGTAGTATTGGCGATGGTTTTGGCCGCTGGCCTGTATTGGGGCACTCAGCGCATTATCGATCAGGAGCGTGGCCGCTTCACCTTAGACTTCTTGACGCTGGTGGGGTATGCCCACGAACAGGAGGCCTTCCTGCATGAATTGCGCCATCAGAGCGGGCAACTGTCTGCTCTGCCTGATGCGCGTCTGGGCAGCTTTCATGAGATTGCCACCTTGCCAGCTTTCGGTGACAGGTTGTTTGAGGGGCGTGAATCCGTGGTGGGTATGCCGTTCTCTTTGCTGTGCGAAAAAAATTGCCCTATCAAGCCTGAAGCGCTATTGCCGCTAGGTAGCTACCTGGCGGATTTTTACTCTTCGTTTTGGGCTGCATCCTACTTTCCTGCTGCTACCGTGTTCTTCATTAATGAAGCTGACGATGCCAGCATCAGCGTCCCCGCGGTTAATGTCAGTGCTGGCTACGAACCAATCGATCTTGAGACTTATCGAGCCGTGGTTGATGCCGTACGTGAACGGTTAAGCAGTAGTGCGCCAATCAAGGATTGCCAATGGCAACCAGGGGACAAGCCGATAGAGGATGAGGCTATCTGGTTTCGCACCGCCGCTCTGCCAGACCAGTTGATTGGGTTGATACCCTCAGGGTTCTCGCCCAGGATCTGGAGCCACTTGAGTAGAGGCCCCGCCAGCTGTATCTACGCTGCAACTCTGCTGAGCCGCTCGCGCGTGGGAGTTCTGGAGCGTGCCGTCAACCCGGCACCGCGTCATATATTCTGGCTGCAGCGGTATGGCCAGGTATGGTTGAGCCATAAAACGCACGGCCTGTTAATGGGCGAAGGCCAGCCCCCGAGAATCAATCAGCCTGGTTTGTACTACACCCCGAGTGGGCTGGTGTTCAAGGTTGTTGACCCAAGCGGCGAATGGGCGGGGTATTATGCCGTAAGTTATGTGAGTTTTTTCCGGGATAACCTGTGGTTGCCTGTTAGCGTGCTATTGGTGTTGCTGATCGGTATTACCAGCGGTTTGGCTTATCTGCGCTGGTATAACCGGCAGGTGATCTTGCCAGCCCAGGAAGCCCAACATGAAATACTGGAAAGCGATGCCTTTAACCGCACCTTGATACAGACGGCGCCGGTTGCGTTGTGTCTGATCGATCGTGACGATGGTCATTTGGTGTTTGGTAATGCGCTGGCATTGGACTGGTTAGGGGCAACCGTCGGTGAGCGGTTGCCTGATTCCGCTGCCGCCACCAGGCTGTTGGAACAGGTGCTTTCTGCACCGGCAGCCGGGGTTATCGAGCAACTGGATGTGGCAGGTAGGATACTTTACGTTGCCTATGCACCAACCCGTTACAGGCAGCGTGACGTGATCCTGTGCGCCTTTGCGGACGTCAGCGCACGGGCGGAAATAGAACGCCAACTGGCACGAGCCAAGGCGGCTGCGGATGACGCCAGCGTGGCAAAATCCACCTTCCTGGCCACCATGAGCCATGAGATCCGCACGCCGCTGTATGGCGCGTTAGGCACATTGGAGCTGTTGGCTACCACGAAGTTGGACCGCCAGCAGCGTCAATATGTCGAACGTATCGACGACGCCTCACAAATGCTGCTGCAATTGATCAGCGATATCCTGGATGTCAGCAAGATTGAGGCTGGGCAGTTGCGCTTGGAAAAGAGGGCGTTTCAGCCACGCGAATTGGTACAAAGCTGTACCGGGACTTATGCGGCAATGGCCCACCGTAAGGGCTTGCTGCTGTTCTCTGTGGTCGATCCCGACGTGCCGCCGGTGGTGATTGGAGATGCGGTGCGCATCAGGCAGATCCTGAGTAATCTCATCAGCAATGCGATCAAGTTTACCGAGTTTGGCCACGTCATCGTTCGGCTCAGTCAGGTCGATGCTGGCCGCGAGCAAACCCGGCTGCACCTGGAGGTCTGTGACAGTGGGGTCGGCATCTCTAAAGCACATCAGGCGAAACTGTTCACTCCCTTCTATTTGATTGACGAGGGCCACAGCAGTTTGGGGGGCGCGGGGCTGGGCCTTTCCATCTGTGAACGCCTTGCCGAGTTGATGGGGACGGAAATCACGCTGGAAAGTAAACCTCAGCAGGGCAGCAAGTTTGCAGTGACGTTGGATCTTGCCGTTGGTGAAACGCCTGATGAGCATGAACCGCAATTGGCAGGGGCCAGCGTGTTGGTTCGGTCACCGCACCCGGAACTGACCGACAATATCTGTACTTGGCTGCGGTATTGGGGGGCTCAAGCGGAACCGGCTAGAGATCAGCTGTTGCCGGTGAATGACGAGGCTATTTTGCTGGATGTGCAGCGGAGCTCGCCGGGTGAAGCGCTTGAGTGGCATGGGCTGATTTTAACCGT
This sequence comes from Serratia sp. Res13-Sevr-LER1-36-b, assembly GCF_015673035.1. Classification (NCBI taxonomy): domain Bacteria; kingdom Pseudomonadati; phylum Pseudomonadota; class Gammaproteobacteria; order Enterobacterales; family Yersiniaceae; genus Serratia; species Serratia sp. Res13-Sevr-LER1-36-b. The sequence continues at coordinate 342,374 of NZ_JADACK010000005.1, forward strand.
TTATTTATCCGGTGAAGTTGTTAATGGCGCTGAGGTTGATGCGTACAGCCTCAGCAGCATAGGTTATGGCATTAGCCAACTGCTCAACGGTGACCCACCAAGCGAACAGCACGAAATGGCTCTGCCGCAATTCCACTTTCGCGTATTGGTGGCAGAAGACCATCCCCTTAACCAGGTCACCCTACAGGGGCAACTCGAACTGTTGGGTTGTGAGGTCCAACTGGCGGGCGATGGTGAAGAAGCGCTGGCGCAGTGGGATATCACTCCCTATGACCTGGTGCTGACCGACGTCAACATGCCTTACCTGAATGGTTACGATCTGGCGCGTAAGCTGCGCGCGGAAGGGGCGACGGTGCCGATTATCGGGGTAACGGCCAACGCGATGCTTGATGAAGAACGCCGCTGTGTTGAAGCGGGTATGAATGCCTGGTTGGTCAAGCCGATTGAGTTACCTACGTTGGTAGAAATCTTGCGCAAATATTTCCACAACAACCATAATCAACACGAGAGTCACGACGATAGGGATTTCAAACACGTAGAACCCAACGTGCTCAACAAACACCGCGACATTTTTCTCAGCACCATGGCGGAAGATATGCGTCAGCTAGAGCAGGGAATGGCAGACAACGATGCTGATCGGGTTGCCACGGCCTTACACCGAATGCGGGCTGCGCTGGCGTTGGCCAACCATCGGGCGCTGGCGGCGCAAATGGAAGCGCTTGAGTTGCATATGCAAACGCAGGGTCTGGATGAGCAAGGGCAAGCTAGAATGTCCGCAATCGTCGCTGACATACGTCAGGTTTTGAACAACATCGCATCAATCTGATCAAACGTAGGTGTCTGATGAAAACATTACGCGTAGTCCTGGTGGATGACCACCAGGTGGTGTTGGCAGGTTTGAAAGACTTTCTGGATCAACTGCTCCATGTCGAGGTCGTGGCCACCTTCACCTCCACCGAGGAGTTGGTGCGCTATCTCAAAACCACTCCACCCGATGTTGTTATCACCGATTACAATATGCCTAACGATGAGGTACATAAAGACGGTTTACGCTATGTCGATTTCCTGGTCAGAAACTTCCCGCAGGTCAAAATGTTGGTGTTGACCATGATCTCCAATCCGATGATCGTCTCTGCGCTTTACGACAGCGGGGTGGCAGGCGTGATCTTCAAACAGGATCCGCTGTCAGAGGTGCAATCAGCGTTACGAGCCGTAAGGGTGAACGCCAGATATTATCCCGCTTCGTTCCAGAGCGATGGCCGTGGTGATGAGCGCGAGGTATTTATACAGCAACGCATCAATAGCCTGTCCCCACGTGAGTTTGAAGTTTTGCGCTATTTTGTCGAGGGTGACTCCATTGCGCATATCGCTGAACGGCTTAATCGAAGTGCCAAGACGGTTAGCCTGCAGAAGAATTCCGCAATGCGTAAGTTGAACGTCGAGAGTAATCAGGAGCTGATCCGTTTTTGTATGAGCAACCATATTTTTGACTGATAGTACGGTGGTTTGGTGAGGCTGAAGCCCCCTGGATCGGAGTAGCGTCCTGTTCTGGTTAAGTGAAATAAAATAGGTTTAAATCCTGTAAAATATATTTTATTAGAAGTGTTTTTCTATTATATGGCTGCTTGTTGAAATAATAAACTATTCTGTTATTTTTTATTATTAATAAGTAGCTATTTTATGCTTTTTTGCTGTTTTTTATTTAAGCATAAATAATCTTACGGTCGCATAATACTTGATAAAAAAAACTGACTGGTGAATGATATTGCTATGGCATAGCGTTAGCTTTGCTGAGTAAAATGAATGACATCCTTCTATAGCACTATTAGGTGCAGCTATTTAATCATGTTATGCAAAGTAGCAGGTGATTAAGTGAACTATATTATCAACGGCAGTTTATTCTTTGATACCGAAGAGCATTTACTCTCCAATGAGCAGAATAATAAAACGTTAACGTTAAGTGCTATTTCATCTCGGCTTTTCTGTGAGCTTTTGAAAAATCCTGCCGGTGTGACTCGAGAGCATTTGTTAAATGTCGTCTGGTCAGAGCATGGGCTCACGGCATCAAATAACAACCTCAATAATCATATTAGTATATTGAGGAAGCATTTGGAGGAGTTGGCTGACCTGCACGATCTGATTAAAACCGTGCCCAAAAAAGGCTTTGCCTTGAACCGCAATCACTTGATTGTCCTGGTTGATGGGGAAGGGCAGCCAGCGAGGGCGGTTCAGGGAGCAACGGTGAAGGAAAAACCCTCTTACAGGTCAATGTATATGAGCCTTGCCCTTTGTATCCTGGTTTTGGTGGCGCTATTTACTTCGCTGTATGGCAATAAAATTCACTCGATGTTTGCAAATACTCAGCCTAAAACCTTCTATAAGTATAAAGGGTGCGTATTGAAAACGCTGAGGGAGATCCCTGAAAAAAAACGGGAGGCGTCCATCGCTCTCGTCATGGAGATGATAAGAAAGAATGACGTGGATTGTGAGTACGATCGCTATGACGTATTTTTCTATCTCAGTGGCGAAGAACAGAGCGCCAACCAATTCAGAATGCTGTCTTTTTGCCGCAATGAGAATGGCGGGAATTATGAACATTGTTACAGTATAAAAGTGGTTTGATGGCGATGAACAGGAAAAAGTTGGCGTATGCGTTTATCATCATTCTGCTGTTAGGGGCATCAACCCTGGCGTTCCTGATGTCTTCGGAGAGCAAAGGACAATACTTCAAGTGTGATACGGAGGTCTATTTCGAAAATGTAGCCAGCCACAGCAAGATTGAAGGTGATGTCTCTCTCATGCTGGTAAGCGACAATATAGGCATGCTTTATGTGAGGGGAGTGCTCAACAAGGAAGGGGTGAATTATAATGTCAACCGCAAGATTTACTTTAACTACGGCAATAAACCCTACGGCAGCTACTATCATCTTAAGAAAATCGGTGATGAAAATTACTCCACCGCCAATAGTGCACCGGATGCGTTGTTCAATGAGCTGATCTTTGAGAATAAACAAGAATTGTATCTCTCGATTACCCCCATCGGCAATGGCGGCTATGAACTGCGCGAGATGATCTTCCCGATAGCCATATGTGCGAGCAAGCGGATGTAAAAGAGCAGCCAATCTCTCGATTGGCTGCTTGGGCGAAGCTAAGGCTGGCCTTAGGCTTCGATTGGGGCACGCCAGTCGTCAGAACCCGAAGTCCCGGCAGTGGTGTGTTCCCAAGTGATTTTACGGTATGCCAGTGAAACGCGAACCAACTGAGTGAACTCAGCCTTGGTTGGATCCTGGCAGTGTGGCATTTTGCAGTCGATATCGATGATGGTGGCATCTTCCAGTTTGGTGGTAAAGAAGTGCTCTTGTTTACCTTCGATCGAGGTGCGGTACCATTTCAATTCAACCGTTGGCAGCATTTCGCCAGAGGCCAATGCGTTATACAGCAATGGAACAGCTTTGTTATAAGCCACGGTGAAGCGGAATGGCTTATGTGCACGCTGCCCTGACGGCTGGCCTGACTGCGGATCGGTTGGTACGGTAACGATATGTTCAAATTCCTGAACCAGCATCTGGTCTTCGTGGCCTTGAACAAAGATGTTACCGACAGATTCAGCGGTAAATGCGCTGGCGGTAATATTACCCTGGGTTTTCCCTGTGATAGAGATATAAGCTGGAGTTGGCATCTTAAAGATCCTTGTTAGATAAGCTTAGTAATAACTCAATGCTAGTCACACCCCTCGCCGATAATAATCGACCTCGAATGTGACTTGCCCCACTTCTCACTTCGGCCATCACTATAATCGGGTCTTTCTCTAGTGCCAAGCCACTCACAAATTTGCAAGGTTTATTGGTCTTGTTAATGGTATAAATGATTATAATATTTGCATTATTGGTGTTTTATGCTGGTTTAAATATTGATGCTGGTTATGACTTCTTGGTTAAACATAATTTAAATAACTATATGATTTCGTAACACCATGTTTTTACTAAATTAATTAATTTTTATAAAATTATTTTTTATGATCATAAGCCGAAAGTTGTTCTCGCCAGGTGATAAATTATTAGGAGGCTTAGTAAAGAAAAATTTATGGACTTTTACCGGTCAGATCGGGGACGATACATTCAGTGAAGCTATGCTAATGCAGGAACTGTCCAGTTTTGCCGTGGTCCGTAATCTCATTTCTCGGGGTTTTGTTATTATTTAGGACGATTCTCAGGATTCCGTAAAATATAGGAGGATTCCCAACTTTGCGCGTAAAGACGGATTATTCGCAGACTTCGGCACGGCATAGGAGGAAGGTATTTAGGTTTACGGTGATAGATTTACTATCTGAATAGATGGCGATGACTCTATTAGCATGGATGATATCTGAATGTCATTTTCCGGTGCTCATTCAACAAACATTAGCTGGTATTCCCTTATTGTGACTAAAAGGACGAGTGATGAGTAAGAATAATCAAAGCAGTGTTGCCCCCAAGGAAAGGATCAACATCAAGTATGTTCCTAACACGGGCGATCAAACCACTGAAATCGAACTGCCACTGAACCTGATGGTTGTTGGCGATCTCAAGGGGGTTCGTGAAGATACTCCGATTGAAGAACGTCAGGTCGTTTCCGTCAGCAAGAACAACTTCAACGCGGTGATGAACGAAGCCAATATCAACCTTTCGTTCACTGTACCCAATCACCTGGAAGGCGAAGGGAAAGAAGAGATGCCGGTAACTTTGGCGATCAATTCCCTCGACGATTTTTCACCGGATAACGTGGCGAAAAACGTCCCTGAACTGAAAAAAATTCTGGAACTGCGGGAAGCGCTGGTCGCCCTGAAAGGGCCTCTGGGCAACATTCCTGCCTTCCGTTCTCGTCTGCAAGATCTCCTAGGCAATGAAGAAATGCGTGAGCAGTTGCTAAAGGAACTGGACATTCTTAATCAGAAATAATTGAGACGGAAAGAGGGAATTTTACGTATGTCTTTACATGAAGAAAATGCGGTTTTAGCTGCCGAACCTACCAGTACCACTTTCCTGCTTGACGAAATCATGTCTCAGACCCGCATGATGCCGGGCAATGATGGCTATGACGTCGCCAAACAGGGCGTTGCTGCATTTATCAGCAGCATTCTGGACACTGGCACCAACGAAGAACCGATCAACAAGCTGTTGGTCGACAGAATGATCATTGAGCTGGATAAAAAGCTCAGTGCCCAGATGGACGAAATTCTGCATGCCAAAGAATTCCGCGAAATCGAATCTTCCTGGCGTTCACTGAAGCTGTTGGTGGATCGCACCGATTTCCGTGAAAACATCAAAATCAACATCATGCACGCGACGAAAGAAGAGCTGCTGGAAGATTTTGAGTTCTCGCCGGAAATTATCCAGTCTGGTTTCTACAAGCACGTGTATTCATCCGGTTATGGCCAGTTTGGCGGCGAACCTACCGCAGCCATCATCGGTAACTATGCGTTCAGCAACAGCACCCCGGATATGAAGCTGCTGCAATACGTCAGCGCCGTTGGGGCCATGGCACATGCGCCGTTCCTTTCCAGCGTTGCGCCGGACTTCTTTGGTATCAACAGCTTTACCGAGCTGCCAGCCATCAAAGACATGAAGTCGGTGTTCGAGGGGCCAGCACACACCAAATGGCGTGCGCTGCGCGAGTCGGAAGACTCCCGCTATCTGGGCCTGACCACGCCACGTTTCCTGCTGCGTTTGCCGTATTCCACCGTTGAAAACCCGATCAAGAATTTCAACTACTACGAAGACGTCAGCAAGGATCACGAACACTTCCTGTGGGGCAACACCGCATTCCTGCTGGCAGCCTGCCTGACAGACAGCTTCGCCAAGTATCGCTGGTGTCCGAACATCATTGGGCCACAAAGCGGTGGTGCGGTGCACAACCTGCCGGTTCACCTCTATGAGGCGATGGGCCAGGTACAGGCGAAGATCCCGACCGAAGTGCTGATCACCGATCGTCGTGAATTTGAGCTGGCGGAAGAGGGCTTTATTACCCTGACCATGCGCAAAGGAACCGACAACGCGGCCTTCTTCTCGGCCAACTCGGTCCAAAAGCCGAAGGTATTCCCGAATACCCATGAAGGGCGGATGGCGGAAACCAACTACAAGTTGGGTACCCAACTGCCGTACATGTTCATCATCAACCGTCTGGCTCACTACATCAAAGTGCTACAGCGTGAGCAGATTGGTTCGTGGAAAGAGCGTCAGGATCTGGAGCGTGAGCTGAACATCTGGCTCAAGCAATACATCGCCGATCAGGAAAACCCACCGACCGATGTCCGCAGCCGCCGTCCTCTGCGCTCTGCTCAGATCCAGGTGTTGGATGTCGAAGGGGATCCGGGCTGGTACCAGGTGGCGATGCAGGTGCGCCCACACTTCAAATACATGGGAGCCAGTTTCGAGCTCTCGCTGGTTGGTCGTTTGGATAAGGAATAACAGGCAATGGCTGCGCTTCTTAATTGGGAGCGAGGAAGTTCTGCCAGCTTGTTTGAGCGTATCCAGGGGAAGGGCTTTGGCCCTTCCTCACATAGCCGTGTTCAAGAGCTATTAATCTCAATCAAGCAGCATTTGAACGAAGTCCTCAATTCGCGCCCCGGAGCCTGCCAAAGTGCTGCAGGCCTGGGGGTTATTGATCTCAATGACGCCACGGCAACCACGTCTGATTTCCGTAAGAGTATTGAGCAGGCCATCAAGGAGTGTATTGAGCGCTACGAGCCAAGAATTTCCGAGGTTGCCGTTCAATCCCTGGTGGATCAGGGGGACCCACTGTTATTGAGTTTCCATATCAGTGCTCACGTTGATTTCGACAATATCGGCGATGTGGTTGAGTTCAATATCCAATTGGACAGCAACCGCCGTTACTGCCTAAACCAGGAAGCATAATGTCGTTCGAAAAGTACTTCAGGGATGAGCTGGATTATCTCCGGCAGTTAGGGCGTGATGCCGCAATCGAACGGCCGCACCTTGCTGCCTTTTTATCCGAACAGGGTTCCGATCCGGACGTTGAGCGCCTGTTGGAAGGCTTCGCCTTTCTGACCGGCAACCTGCGCGAAAAGATCGACGACCAGTTCCCGGAGTTGACACACGGCCTGCTGAATATGCTGTGGCCGAACTATTTGCGGCCAGTGCCCAGCATGACCATCGTCGAATACACGCCGAACAGCAGTGCACTCACTGAAGCGACGTTGATCGAGCGCGGTAGCCAGATCGAGAGCGTCCCAATTGCGCAAAGGGCGGAACGTGGTGCGTTGCAAAACGACAGCGAAACACACGGGCCCCAGTGCAGCTTCACCCTCTGTCGGGATGTCTGGCTGTTTCCGATGGGCATCCAGGATATCGCCGTCAACAACAGTAACGAACAGGGGATATTGAGCATTCACTTTGGCGCCAAGGCAGAGTTGAACGTGCAAGAAATGCGGCTCGATAAACTGCGTTTCTATCTGGGTGAGGACGGTTACACCAGCACCCAGCTCTATTTCTGGATCAGTCACTATTTCGAACGGGCCGACCTGGTGGTCAATGGCATCACCATTCCGATGCCGGACTTCGATTTCAACCCGGTGGGCTTTGAGCGTGAAGATGCGCTGTTGCCTTATCCGAAAAACGCCTATGTCGGCTACCGTATCCTGCAGGAGTATTTCTGTTTCCCGGAAGGCTTCCTGTTCTTTGACGTGGCTGGCGTGGTGGATTTCCCCGCGCATCTGAAAGCCAGCGAATTCACCCTCAATCTGCATTTCTCCCAGCCATTGCCGCCTGAGGTCAAGATACGGCCAACCACCCTGCGCCTGAACTGCACCCCGGCGGTGAACCTGTTCAAACGCGACAGCGAGGCGATAGCCCTGGATGGCACACAAACCGAATATCCGCTGTGTGCCAGCTACCATCATCCTGAGCGCTACGAGATTTTCTCGGTCGATCGCGTGGAGAGCTGGTTAAGCAAAGATCCCAAGGGCAGCGGGCGTGGGCAGGCCAGAAGCTATCCGGCGTTTGAAAGTTTCCATCATCAGGTGGAACCTGCGCAGGAGCGCAACATGCTCTATTACCGCCTGCGGGTGAGAAACTCGCTGTTCCGTAAGGGCTTTGAGCATTACATCTCCTTTGTGCGCAGTGATGAGACGCAGGTGGCGCTGTCTCAAGAAAACGTGTCGGTCAGCATGACCTGTACCAACCGCGAATTACCGCTGGCGCTACGCGTGGGTGATATCTGCCAACGGACGCAAGCAGGCCCGTCATTTGCCACCTTCCGTAATATTACCCGGCCTTCGGTACCACTGTATCCGGTGTTGGATGGCAGCCTGCAATGGTCTTTGTTGTCCAATATGTCATTGAACTACATGTCATTACTGGACAAGGATTCGTTAAAACAGATCCTGCAGACCTATGATTTTCCCAGCGTACACAACCGGCAATCCGCTCGGTCGTCGCAAAAAAAACTGGACGCGATTTCGCGTATCGAAACCCAGCCGATCGACAGGTTGTTCCGGGGTTTACCGGTCAGAGGTCTGCAAACCACCCTCTGGCTGGAGCAAAGCGCTTTTGGTTCTGAAGGTGAGCTTTACCTGTTTGGTACGGTGTTGGCACGCTTCTTCTCCCTGTATGCCAGCGTCAACTCGTTCCACCTTTTGAAAGTCATCAATCTTGATAATCAGGAATGTTACCAATGGCCGGTACAGACGGGTCAACATGCATTGATGTAAGCGCGGGTGAAGGCGTACCGCCGGAGCCAGTGCTGGATGTGTCACGTTATAACTTTTACCAATTGGTCGAGCTGCTCAACCAAATGGCGGTAGCGTGGCAAAAATCCCCGGGTTCAGCCAGGCCAGCCGATGAGGCCATCCGCTTTAAATCGACCGCCAGCCTGGCTTTTCCAACCCGTGACGTGATCGCGTTGGAGACTTCCGCTCGCGGCCAGTTTGAGCTGGAAGTCTCTTTCCTTGGGTTGCATGGCAGCCAGTCGCCGTTACCCGGTTATTACCTGGATTCGTTGGCCTGGGAAGATGCCCAGAATGAAAACCGCCTGACGGATTTTCTCAACGTGTTCAACCACCGGCTGTTAACGCTGCTGCATCAGATTTGGCGCAAATACCGCTACTACATCTGCTTTGACGAGGGTGGTAACGATGATGTCTCGCAGCGCATGTTTGCGCTAGTGGGATTAAGTAACGAAGCGATCCGCAAAAAACTGCGCATCCACCACGGCAAAATGCTGGCCTATGCCGGTTTGCTGGCCAGCCCTGGGCGTGCCCCGGAAGTGATTTGCAGCCTGGTGGCGCACTGTTTCAACCTGGCGGATGTGACGCTGCAAAGTTGGCAACTGCGCAAGGTCAAAATTGCCCCGGAGCAGCAGAATCGCCTGGGCGGCAGGGTGAAGGTCAGCGGCCAGAAATACCAGGGGAAATCGGTGCTGGGCGTCAATTTCTCACTGGGATCGCAGGTAGCGGATCGCAGTGGCAAATATCAGTTGTGCCTCAACCAACTGACGCGTGAACAGTTCTTGTCATTTTTACCTAACGGGGAGAATTACGAGCCGTTAGAGATGTTTGTGGCTTTCATTATGCGCGACCAGTTTTCGTGGGATTTACGCCTGGGTCTGGCAGAGCAGCAGGTGGGCGGCATGATCCTGGGGACAGAACAAAACAACCTGCTGGGCTGGACCAGCTTCCTCGGGGAACCCGAGCAACAGCCCCACGTAACCATCAGCGTTATGGAATGACAATCAAGATTCAGGAAGAGAGATCATGGATAAACAGCAACCGACGCTATCATTGCGAGTCGTCAATAGCGACAGATTGGAAAGTGGCAAACCGGCCAGCAGCCTGTTTAATGCACAGGGTGGGGTGGTTGGCAGTGACGGCAGCCATCATTGGTCTATTCAAGATCAGGGCGGCAATATCAGCCCTTCACAGTTTGCCATTGAATGGCGTGATGGGTCCTTTTGCCTGCGGGTGCTCAACGGTGCGGTGAGTATTAACCAGTCGATGCTGACGGCAAACTCCGGTTTGGTGCGCATCCAGCAAGGTGATGAAATCAGCGTGGGCAATCTGGCCATCAAGAGCCATATCAGCCGCTCGAGCGCCGATATGGTCGATCCGCTGATGGTTTCGCCAGAATCGCTGGTCTCCAGCTACAGCAACCCGCTGGAAGCGATGATGGAAGGGGGCAATACACAGGTTTCCCACCATGAGCAGGACAACCGCCTCGCCGCCACGGTCGCCAACGGTTTCAGCCACGACCCGCTGCGGGTATTGGAAACCGAGAGCCTGACGATGCACGAACCTCTGAGCGCCCTCACCGGTGCCGATCAATCATTACAACAGGATCGCTACCGCGATCCGCTGTTCTCTTCTCCACTTTCTGATATCACCAAGGACAGTGCCATGGATCAGGAGTTTATCGATCTGCCGCAAATCAGCAGTTTTCTTTCCGGCCAGCAGGCACCGTCAGACAGCAAGATGGAACAGCAGCACGTGGCGATCACGCCGCTGATGCGGGGTTTTGGCGCACAACTGCCAATCCGCAACAGCCAGGAGGCCAATGACTTCCTCGAGGAAGCTGGCAAAACGCTCAGGGCCGCTATTGAAGGGCTATTGGCCTTGCAGCGCAGTCAACACGGCCTGCGGGACAAGCATTTGCGGCCAATTGAAGATAACCCGCTGCGCCTGAATATGGATTACGACACCACGCTCAGCCTGCTGTTTGCCGATCAAAAAAGCCCGGTGCACCTTTCCGCCCCGGCGGCGGTGGCCGAGAGCCTGCATAACCTGCGCCTGCACCATCAGGCCAACCAACAGGCGATTGCCCAGGCGTTGAGCACCATGCTGGAAGCTTTCTCCCCAGAGCGACTGTTGACGCGCTTTAGCCATTACATGCGCAGCAACGAGCGCCAGGAACAAGACTCCGCCTGGGCTTGGGAAATGTACAAAAACTACTACCAGGAATTGGCCTCCAGCCGCCAGCAGGGCTTCGAAAAGCTGTTTGGCGAAGTGTATGAACAGGCTTACGACCAGGCGCTGCGCCAGGGGATGAAGGACAGCGAACGATGAAAGGTGGCAGAGGATACTTTCTGACGACTGCGCTATGCCTGGTGCTGATGCTGTCAGGATGCACGATATGGAAAAACAAGAAGCCGGAGCGCGTTACCGAGCAGCCTTCTACGCTGCGGTTAACGCTGCTGGCGGACGCGAACATCAACCCCAATGAGAAAGGTGAGGCCGCGCCGACCGAGATTGCGGTGGTGTACCTGAGCGACGATTCCAAACTGTTGGCGGCCGATTACGACCAGCTCGACACGGAAATATTGAAGAAAACGCTCAGTAAGAACTACATCGACCACCAGGAATACACCCTGCTGCCGAGCCAATATAAACCGTTACCCGCCATTGAGCTGGAAGAGAAGACCCACTATCTGGGGGTGATTGCCTACTATGCCGACGTTGATCGCGCTGAATGGAAAAAAATCATCAAGCTCAGCGATGTTGGTCATAACTACGGCGTGCTGATCCACGTTAAAGCGGATGAAATCGACTTAAGGAAAGAGGAAGAATAACCATGCCGACCAAGAATCGGGTGATCTGGCGCGAAGGCCTGTTCATTAAGCCACAACACTTTCAACAGCAACAAAGACATAACGATTATCAGCTGCAGCGCCGCATCACCGCGCTGACCAATTACACCTATGGCTTCCACTCGCTGCAGATCAATCAGGAACTGCTCAAGCTGGGGCGTATCGGCTTGACCAACGCCAGCGGTAGCATGGCCGATGGCACAGTGTTTGATATTCCTTATCAGGATTGCTCGCCCAAGCCGCTGGATGTACTGAACTGCAACGATGCCGCCAGCCGCGATATCTATCTGGCGTTGCCGATGCTCAACGACACCATCAATGAGGTTGCCAGCCCGCACAGCCAACTGCCTGGGGCGATCCGCTACGCCGAACATACCGATGACGTGCGCGATTTGCACACCGACGGCGGCGATGTCAGCCAATTACTGCTGGCCCAGCTTGCGCCGCGTTTGATGCAGGGATCTGAAGATCTCAGCGCCTATTCCGTGCTGCCGGTCTGCCGCATCAAAGAGAAGCACCCGGACGGCTCGCTGATCCTGGATGAAGAATTTATTCCTACCTGCACCACCCTGCACGCTTCCGTACAGTTGAAAGACTTCATGGATGAAGTGGAAGGCACCTTGGTGGAGCGCGCCCGGTTGCTGGCCAAACGTATCGGTTCGCCGGGCCAGCAGGGGATTGCCGACGTGGCCGAATTTATGATGCTGCAGGTGTTCAACCGCATGCAGCCACTATTCACCCATCTGTCCCATCAGGCAGTGCTGCACCCACAGGATTTTTATAGCCACCTGGTGCAAACCTGCGGCGAGTTGCGCACCTTTACCGACGAATCACGTCTGGCAGGCAGCTTCATCGTCTATAACCATGACAACCTGACCGACTGCTTCCAGCCGCTGTTCCTGGCGATGCGCCAAACGCTCAGCACGGTGCTGACACCGCGTGCCATCTCGGTACAGCTGCATCCGCAGCCTAACGGCATTCGTGTGGGGACGATCAACGACAGCGATCTGTTGCGCAGCGCCGACTTTGTGCTGGCCGTCCGGGCGCAGATCCCGCAGGAACAGCTGCGGCGTCAATTCGTGCAGCAAACCAAGATCACCTCGCTGGAGAAAATCCGTGAGCTGGTTAGCCTGCAACTGCCTGGTGTACCGCTGGTGGCGCTCTCTGCCGCACCGCGTCAACTGCCTTACCATTCCGGCTATACCTACTTCATGTTGGATCGACAAAGCCCGACCTGGAAAGAGGTCCTGCAAAGCAACGCGATTGCCTTCCACGTTTCGGGTGACTTCCCTGAACTGGATATGCAGTTCTGGGCGATTAGGAGCAGCTAATGAAAATGCATGCCGTCACGGATAATCCCGCGCTGCCCGAAACGGAAACCGTCACTTCGTATCGGCAATATCAGCTCCCGCTGCGCGGCGAGAGCCTGAATGCGATGGTGGACGCCGCCACGCCGTTACTCGGCATGGTGCTGCGCTTGAAGGACATGGAAAACCAGCCGCTGCCAGACCAGCTTTATCAGCAGGTGGTGACGGATATCCGCGCCATTGAGCAGTTTCTGCAAACCAAAGGCTACGAGCCAGGGGCGATCGTTTCGTTCCGCTACGTGCTTTGTACCTTTATCGATGAGACGGCGTTAGGGCACGGTTGGAATACGCAAAACGGCTGGTTGCAGCAGTCCTTGCTGGTGCATTTCCATAACGAAACCTGGGGCGGTGAGAAGGTGTACGTCCTGCTGGAGCGCCTGATGGGCGAACCCAAACGTTATCAGGATCTGCTGGAGTTCATCTACCTGTGTTTCTGCCTGGGTTATCGCGGCCGCTACAAGGTGACATTGCAAAACAGCGATGACTTTGAACGGCTGTTCCGTCGGCTGCATCACCAACTGCAACAGCTGCGCGGTGAAGCCCCCGCGACCGTCTTGCACCAGAAACAAAGCCGCACCGGCGGGCGCTATTACCTGAGTAAACGGTTGACCATCAAGCATCTGCTATGGGGTGGCTTAGGCCTGTTGACGGTGATTTACCTGTTCTATGCCATCCAGTTACATGGACAGACTCAGGATATTTTGCAGCAGCTAAACAATTTATTGAGCTAGGAAGCACAGATGATTCAAATTGACTTGCCCACGCTGGTAAACCGCCTTAATCCCATCGCCCGCCATGCCCTGGAGGCCGCGGCGGCACACTGCGTCAGCCTGCAGGAAGCGGAAGTGACGGTCTCGCAGGTATTAATGCAGATGGTCGCCAGCCCCTTAAGCGACGTCAGGGTGATCCTTAATCATGCTGGCGTGGACACTGACGCATTGCGTGAGTCGCTCGATCAACGTATTTCCGGCTATCAGTCGGTCACTCAGGCTTATCCCAGCTTCTCCCCTTTGCTGGTGGAGTGGTTGCAGGACAGTTGGTTATTGGCGTCGGCCGAAATGGATCACAGCCAGCTGCGCGGCGGGGTGATGTTGTTGACCTTACTGCTGAGCCCTATGCGTTATCTCACACCGGCGGCCAGCCGGTTGTTATCCCCGGTGAACCGCGAACTGCTGCGCCAGAACTTTGCTGACTGGACCGCCGATTCCGCAGAAGCCCCTCGGGTAGCGAAAGCGGGTGATAAAACCGCCGCTGCCGCCGCCAATGGTGAAAGCCTGCTGGCGCGCTATGCCAGCAATATGACCGAGCAGGCCCGTAAAGGTACGTTAGATCCGGTGCTGTGCCGCGATGAGGAAATCGATTTGATGATCGATATCCTGTGCCGCCGCCGCAAGAACAACCCGATCGTGGTGGGTGAGGCTGGTGTAGGAAAAAGCGCCCTGATCGAAGGCCTGGCGCTGCGCATCGTGGACGGCCAGGTGCCGGAAAAACTGTGCAACAGCGAACTGATGACGCTGGATCTCGGCGCGTTGCAGGCCGGGGCTGCGGTCAAAGGCGAGTTCGAAAAGCGCTTCAAGGGGATCATGGCGGAAGTTGCCCAGTCGGCCACGCCGATCATCCTGTTTATTGATGAAGCCCATACGCTGATCGGCGCGGGCAATCAGCAGGGTGGCCTGGATATCTCCAACCTGTTGAAACCGGCGTTGGCACGCGGTGAGTTGAAAACCATCGCCGCCACCACCTGGAGCGAATACAAAAAGTATTTTGAGAAAGACGCCGCGCTGTCGCGCCGCTTCCAACTGGTGAAAGTCTCTGAGCCGAGTGCTGAAGAGGCCACGGTGATCATGCGCGGCCTGCGCACTATCTATGAGAAGGCGCATGGCGTGCTGATCGACGACGAGGCACTACAGGCGTCGGCGGTGCTCAGCGATCGCTATCTCTCTGGCCGCCAACTGCCGGACAAGGCCATCGACGTGCTCGATACCGCCGCCGCGCGGGTGGCGATCAACCTGACTTCGGCACCGCGTCAGGTATCGGCACTGAAAACGCAGCTGCATCAGCAGGCGATGGAAATCCAGATGTTGGAGCGTGAGCAGCGCCTCAACCTGAGCCAGCCGGATGAGCGTTTATCGGTGTTGCAACAGCAGCGCGCTGAGATAGAACAGCAACTGGCAGACCTGAATGCCAGTTGGCAAACCCAGCAGCAGTTGGTGCAGCAGATCATCGCCCTGCGGGCAGAGCTGCTGACGCAGGAAGAAAACGCGACGGAAGAACAGGCTATTAATCTGGCTGCGCTGGGCGCTGAGCTTGAACAACTGCAACAGCATCAAACCCTGGTGTCTCCACACGTGGATAAACATCAGATCGCGGCGGTGATCGCCGAGTGGACCGGCGTGCCGTTAAACCGCCTGTCGCAGAGCGAACTGTCGGTGGTTACCGAGCTGCCAACGTATCTTGGCGAACAGATCAAAGGCCAGGAAACCGCGATCCACTGCCTGCATCAGCATTTGCTGACCGCCAGGGCCGATTTGCGCCGTCCGGGTCGCCCAATGGGGGCTTTCCTGCTGGTGGGGCCAAGCGGTGTCGGTAAAACCGAGACCGTATTGCAGATCTCCGAGCTGTTGTACGGCGGGCGCCACTATCTCACCACCATCAACATGTCCGAGTTCCAGGAGAAACACACCGTTTCGCGCCTGATCGGCTCACCGCCGGGCTATGTGGGTTATGGCGAAGGCGGCGTGTTGACTGAAGCCATTCGCCAGAAACCCTATTCGGTGGTGCTGCTCGACGAAGTCGAAAAAGCCCATCCCGACGTGCTCAACCTGTTCTATCAGGCGTTCGACAAGGGTGAACTGGCCGACGGCGAAGGCCGCATCATCGACTGCAAGAACGTGGTGTTCTTCCTGACCTCTAACCTGGGTTATCAGACCATTGTCGATCACGCCGAACAGCCGGAACTGCTGGGCGAATTGCTGTACCCCGAGCTGGCGGCCTTCTTCAAACCTGCCCTGTTGGCGCGTATGGAAGTGGTGCCTTACCTGCCGCTGGGCAAAGACACGCTGCAAACCATCATCCGCGGCAAGCTCAAACGCCTGGATAACCTGCTGCGTCAGCGCTTTAACGCCGAAGTGGTGATTGAGCCTGAGGTAATCGACGAGATCCTGCTGCGCGCCACCCGTGCCGAGAACGGGGCGCGCATGCTGGAGTCGATTATCGACGGGGCGTTGTTGCCACCGGTTTCTCTACTGCTGTTGCAAAAAATGGCGGCAGGTACGGCAATCAGCCATATCCGCATTGCCACGGAGGGAAATGCGTTTACCGCTCAGGTCGAGGAGGCGCTATGAGGCAACGGCTGAAATGCTTACTGGCGCTGCTGGAAAACGATTCGGTCGAGCATTTGGTCCATGGCTTTTTGACGCTGGATCACCACCGTCACGGGTTTGACGGCTTGATGGTGGCGATGTTCAACGCCAGCGAGGGGCAGTTGGAATGTCTGCGCCTGTCTGATGCCAACCGTCGTGCCACGGTGAAGCTGGAAGCCGATATCGAAGACACCAATCACCCGTTGGTGCGGGTGCTGCGTAATGGCGCGCCCGAAGTCTGGTACGCGCTCAATCGCGGAGTGCGCATCGAAGATGACGGCTTTCGCGGCTTTATTGAGGCGTTGCCCAACGGTTGCAGCATGTATGGCGTACCGCTGTTTGATTTCCAGGGGCGGGCCTGCGGGGTGATAGCGGTGTTTGCCGAGGAGATCGATCGATTTGTGGACAGCCGCGGCATGTTCTCCATCTATTGCCAGATTTTTCAGCACCGCCTCAACAAGCTGCAAGAGGTGGAGCATCTGCGATCGCAACTGGTCCAGCTGCGTTCGATGTTCAAGGTGCGTGAAAAACAGCTGGATGAGCTGATGGTCTCGCTGAGTACCTCCGACGTTTCCACCTCGCCAGAACTATCACGCGATTACAGCAAGATAGATGACCTGTCTAGTGCGGTGGAGGCGTTTGAAGCCGCGGTACTGACGCAGCGCCAGCGTCTGTACGGCAATGACAAAAACCGCATCGCCGACAGCCTGGGGATCACGCCGCGCACCCTGGGTTACAAGTTGGCGAAATACAGGTGTTAGCTATGAATACGTGGTTATTGATCGGTTCGTTACTGCTTTCCGGCAGCAATTCAGCCACCGAGTGGCTAAGCGGCCTTTCGTTGTCGCAGCCCGAAGGGGATGCGCATCAGTTGGCGTTGCTGATGAACTGCCGCAGTGAAAGCTCGCCGCTGGTGCGTCTGGACTGCTACGACAACGCGTTGTCAGCGGCCAGCGGCGACAACCCAGGTCAGGTACAGGCCGGGCCAGCCTGGCAGCGAGCTATGGCGCAGGAAAAAGGCCGCCGCGATCATTCGACGGCATTCCTGATAAGCGAAGGGCAGGGCAACAACCCGCAGGTGGTGCTGACCACGCCCGCGATTGGTGTGCCGCCACCTCGGCCAGTGCTGATGCTGAGCTGCATCGACAACATTACCCGTTTGCAGATCGCCTTGGTCGGCCCGCAAAAAGACGGTGCGGTGACGCTAACGGCGGATAGCGACAGGTTTAACGTGCAGTGGTTCCTGCGTGAAAACGGCTATTTGCTGGAATCCAGCCGGGGCCTGGCCGGTATTGATGAGATCAAGCGGTTGATGTCGGCGCAGACGCTGACGATCGACGGTACCAACGGCGGGTTACCCCGTCTGACATTTAATATTTCGCAGTTAACGCCAGCGCTGAAACCGCTGCGTAACGCCTGCCACTGGTGAGGACTATGGATAGCACGTCACAACATCCCTGGCATGCATTATTGCTGACACCGCTGACGCCCGAGCAGACTGCCAAGGCGTTGGCCGATGACGATCCGCAATGGGAGCATATCGACAGCCAGATGGTCAAAGTGGGTTCGCTGACCCACAGCTCGCTGAATATCGATGATCTTCAGCAGCAGGCGATGGCTCTGCTGTCGCAAAAAAGCAAAGACTTCCGTTTGGTGGTGCACCTGCTGCGTACCTTGCAGCACGGCGGTGAACCGGGCGACCTGATGCTGGCGATCTCCTTGCTGACCGCTTACGTGCAGAACTTCTGGACCAGTGCCTGGCCGTTGAACCCGCTGCATAAGCGCCGCTTTGCCCAGCAGATCCTCAAGCGTTTTGACAGCGCCAGCGGCAGCTTTAGCCAACGTGCGACGGATGCCCAACGCCAGGATGTGCAAGGTTTGCTGGCACATCTGGCCCAGGTTTGGCACAGCGAGGAACCGGCCCTGGCGAAAGAGGTGGATAGCCTGCGAGCCAGCTACGCGCGGTTGCCTACTCGCACCGTTGAACCGGTGGTTGAGGAGGAAGAACGCCCTCAGTCTGGTTCGGCATCGACATCAGCCTCTGCCAGTAGAACGATCAGCCCCAGCCTGAGCATTGATAACTCCAGCGATAAAGCCTGGCGGCAAACGCTGCTGAAAATGGCGGATTTGCTGTGTGAACTGCACCCCGAGGCCGCCATTGGTTTTCGCCTGCGTCGCCATGCCCTGTGGGGCAGCTTGACCGCGCCACCGATAGCACAGGCCGATGGGCGCACGCCGCTGGCTGCCGTTTCTGTCGATCGCATGGCCGATTATCTGGGGCGCGTGGCCACTGCGGATCTGGCCCTGTGGCAACAGGTAGAACAGAGCCTGGCGCTGGCACCTTACTGGCTGGATGGCCACGCGCTTTCGGCGCAGATCGCTATTCGGCTGGGATATACAGGGGTTGCGCAGGCCATACGTGACGAACTGAGCGCCTTTATCGAGCGGATGCCGGCGTTAACCACCCTTTATTTTACCGATATGACGCCATTCCTCTCCCCTGAATCTGCCAGCTGGTTACAGCAGGAAACGGGTGCCAAAGGGGGAGGTAACACTATTGAACAGGATGAAATTTGGCAATGCTATCAACAGCAAGGACTGGAAGCCGCGTTACAGATGATCGATCGGCAATCGCAGCAATCCGAACCCAGGGACCGTTTTTACCTGCAATTGCTCAGCGCCCAGTTACTGGAAAAAGCGGGGATGACGGCGCTGGCACAGCAGCACTACCACAACCTGTTGCAGGTGGGGCAGCAAGTGCAGCTAAGCGAATGGGAACCGGCGTTGATCGCCTTGCTGACAGACAAGCAGCGGCAGCTCAAGCCGTGATGGCCAGGGAAGGGAACAGGAGCGTTAACGCATGAAATTGCCCTCATTTATTCATTTTGCCAGACCGGCCATTCCGCGCATCAAAGCCTCGGTGCCGGTGGTGCTGGCGCTGTTGGCCTGTATCGGCTTGATTTGGGTCTGGATTTACGGGCCGGAATGGAAGCTGAAGGATTACCAACCGTTCGAACCTTTGCTGAGCCGCTGGTTGGTGACTGCTTTGGTGGTGCTGCTGGCGGTGTGCTGGCTCACCTTCAAAATGGTGCGGCGTTTACAGCAGTTGGAAAAGCTGCAACTGCAGGCCAAAACGCAGGTCGACGATCCGATCCTGGCCGATATCGAACAGCAGGACCAGTATCTGGGCGTCTGGAAGCAGCAGTTGCAACGGCGGCTGAATACCCCGGCTTATCTCTATCGTCTGCCTTGGTACATGGTGATTGGCACCCGCAACAGCGGCAAAAGCACCCTGATCAAAGAAGGCTACAAGCTGACCGAAATCGCCAGCCCGGAACTGACCAGCGTGGAAGACGCCGGTGAGCTGCGCGTACGCTGCTGGCTGGGTGAACAGGCGGTGCTGATCGATCCGGCAGGTGAGCTGATCGAGCAGCCAACGCTGTCCATAGTGGGCAAAGCGGCGCTCAATAGCCGCCTGTGGCAAAGCCTGCTCAACTGGCTGGTTGAACACCGTAAACGCCAGCCGCTGAACGGCCTGATCCTCACCGTCGATCTGCATCAACTGCTGACGGCGAACAAGGCTCAGCGCGAAAACATGGTTGCCAGCCTCCATCAGCGTTTGCAGGATGTGCGCCAGGCGCTGCATAGCCAGCTGCCGCTGTACGTGGTGTTTACCAAACTGGACCTGCTGTACGGGTTTGAAGCGATGTACCAGACGCTGGATAAGGCCCAGCGCGAAGCGGTGCTGGGGGTGACATTCAGCCTGAACGCCGCCGAGCCGGAGGTGTGGCGCAAAGAGTTGCAGCAGTTCTGGCAGCAATGGATCGCCCAGTTGAACGGCGCAATGCCAGACATGATGCTCAACGGCGTCGATGCAGGACAACGTAGCCAGCTGTTCAGCTTTACCCGCCAGATGCAGGGCCTGCAAGAGTATGTGGTGCAACTGCTGGAGGGGATCCTCTACAGCGGCGATCATCAACAGCCGCTGTTACGCGGCATCTACCTGACATCTGCCCAACAGCGCGGACAGATGGATGACGTGTTTACCCAGTCTGCCGCCGTGCAGTATCACCTGTCACCGCAGGCCTTCCCAACCTGGCCGGTTGCCGAAACGACCCCGTACTTCACCAAAGAGCTGTTTAATCAGGTGTTGCTGGCGGAACCGAATTTGGCAGGCGAGAACGGCCTGTGGCTGCGTAACTCCAGAAAACGCCTGATGGTGTTCTCCTGCGTGGGGGCCGTGGTGGCGTTGACGCTGTGGGGTTGCTGGCAATACTACTACCAAAGCAACTACCGTGCCGGACAAGAGGTCCTTGCCCAGGCCAAAACCTTCCTCTCCATCCCGACGCCGAAGGGTGACGATCGCTATGGCAATCTGCAGCTGCCGTTGCTGAACCCGATCCGTGACGCCACGCTGGCTTACGGCAACTACCATGAACGCAACAGCCTGCTGGCGGACATGGGCCTGTATCAAGGCAACAACATCGGCCCTTATGTGGAAAGCACCTATCTGCAACTGTTGCAGCAGCGCTTTGTTCCGGCGTTGATGAGTGGCCTGTTGGAGCAGTTGAATGCGGCACCTCCAGGTAGCGAAGAGAAACTCGAAATCCTGCGTGTGATGCGCATGCTGGAAGACGGCAGCGGCCGCAACGTGGCGCTGGTGGAACAGTTTATGGGCGATCGCTGGAGCCAGCAGTTTAACGGCCAGCGCGAACTGCAACAGCAGTTGATGGGCCATCTGGACTATGCGCTCAAGCACACCGATTGGCGTGCCGCGCGGGAAAGTGGCGATCAGATTGCCATCAAGAACTTTATCCCTTATCGCCAGCCGATCCAGCTGGCACAGCGTGAGTTGAGCAAGCTGTCGATTTATCAGCGGGTGTACCAGAACCTGCGCATCAAGGCACAAGAAGCGCTGCCTCCGGCCCTGAACTTGCGCGATCAGATTGGTGCCAGCTTTGACGACATCTTTATTTCCAACAACGATCGCCTGCTGGTGGTGCCACAGTTCCTGACGCGCAACGGTTTGCAGAACTACTTCACCAAGCAGAATGACCAACTGGTCGATCTGACGGTGATGGACAGCTGGGTGCTGAATCTGAGCAAAAACGTCGAGTATAGCGAGGCGGATCGCAAAGAGATCCAGCGGCAGGTGACCGAGCAGTATATCGGTGACTATACCGCCACCTGGCGTGCGGCGATGAATAACCTGTCGGTGGGTGAGTTTGAAGATCTGCCGCAGGCGATCAGCGCCATCGAGCAGGTGATCAGTGGCGAGCAGCCTTTCCGCCGTGCCTTGCAGACGCTGAGTGATAACACCCGGTTGCCTGCGGTGCCTGAAGCGTTGCAGGGTAAAGAACGCCAGGAACTGATGCAAAAATCCGATTATCAACTGCTGGGCCGCGTCAACCGCGAGTTCGCGCCAGAAACCGGCGTGCTGGTGGAGAACGGTGACAAAGGCAGCGTGCTGCAAAGCGTCTACCAAAAACTGACCGAACTGCACCGTTACCTGCTGGCGATCCAAAACTCACCGGCACCGGGTAAAGCGGCCATGAAGGCGGTACAGCTGCGCCTGGATCAAAACAGCAGCGACCCGATCTTCGAGGTTCAGCAGTTGGCGAAAAACCTGCCGGAACCGCTGAACCGCTGGGTAGGGGATTTGGCCGAACAAGCCTGGCGCGTAGTGATGATGGAAGCCATCCAATCGTTGGAAGTCGAGTGGAACGAAACGGTGGTGAAGCAGTATCACACCTACCTGGCTGGCCGTTATCCGTTCGATCCTAAATCTCAGCAGGACGTGCCGCTGAGCGAGTTTGAACGCTTCTTCGGCCCGAAAGGCACCCTGGACAGCTTCTACCAGCAGAACCTGAAGCCGTTCGTGGATAACAACCTGAGCAGCGGCAGCGACGGGCAACTGTTAATCCGCCCAGACGTGCTGCAACAGCTGGCGCAGGCGCAGAAGATCCGCGAAACCTTCTTCTCGGCACAAAACGGCCTGGGCACCCAGTTCGCTATCGAACCGGTGGTGCTGAGCGGCAACAAACGCCGCAGCGTGCTGAACCTGGATGGGCAGTTGCTGGATTACGCCCATGGCCGCAGCAACATGGTGCATCTGGTTTGGCCTAACTCCATGCGGGCCGGGGTAGAAAGCAAGGTAACGCTGGTCCCGGATGAAAACGGCAAGTCCCCGCGCAGCATCACCTTCAGCGGCCCTTGGGCACAGCTGCGGCTGATCAACGCCGGTGAGTTGACCAACGTCGGCACCAACTCGTTCGATGTCCGCTTCAAGGTGGACGGCGGCGAGATGACCTACCGCATCCATGTGGATGAGTCCGACAACCCGTTCGCTGGCGGTCTGTTCAGCAAGTTCACCCTGCCAGACACGCTGTATTAATCGTTGTTATTCCGTCTCTCTGCCGCGCTTGGCAGAGAGACGCTTTAAGGATGAGTCCGCATGAGCGAAGCCTCAGAAAATATCATCATTCAGACCGGCGGCGATCCGCGCCATTGGCCGGAGTTCAGCGCCATTCGTGAAGAGATCAACAAGATCAACCACCCGGCGCGGCCAGAGGTTAACTGGCGGCTGATTGAGTCGCTGGCGTTGACGCTGTTCCGTACCAACGGGGTCGATCTGCAAACCACGGTGTACTACGCCCTGGCGCGTACCCAAAAGCACGGGCTGGCCGGGTTTACCGAAAGCTGCGAGCTGTTGGCGGGCATGGTCGTTAGCAAATGGGAGCGATTGTGGCCAGAGCAGCCCCAGGCACGCTCGGAAATACTGGAGTGGTTCAACGCCCGCGTCGGTAGCCAACTGCGCCAGCACGAGTTCGGCATTGACGACCTGCGCCTGGTGTATCGAGCCGAGCGGGCACTGCAACTGCTGTGCGACAAGCTGCAGCAGGTCGAGCTAAAGCGCGTACCGCGCATTGAAAACCTGCTGTACCTGATGCAGAACACCGCCAAACGGCTGGAAGCCGCCCATGAAGCGGCCAAACAGCCGCCAGCGCAACCGCTGAAGATGCCCTCGATGGTGTATCTCTCGGTGCCCGAAGCGGAGCCGATCCGCACCCTGTTCTCAGGGGAAAAACCGGCCGCGAATGAACCGCCTCCGGCCTACGAAGAACCCGTGCCGCCGCCAAAAGAACAACCGCTGCCCAATGTGGAAGTGCGTTTTGCCGCGGCACCGCCGGTTGCTCCTGTGGCCACCAAACGCACGTCGGCGGCCTGGGGATTTGGTTGCGGTGTGCTGTGCAGCCTGGTGGTCGCCGGTGCGGCTTACCTGATGCAGGTTAAGCCGATGCAGGAGCGATTGGCGGGGTTGTCCGCCACCCCAGAAGGATCGGTGCAGCTGTGGCTGGCCCAACCCACTCTGGACGGCTACGGCCAGCAATTGAACACCCTGGAAAATCTTTCTCCGTTGGCCGGGTTGCGTACCGCCGATGCCTCGGTGGCGCTGGCCAACCAGCTGTGGCCAACCGATCCGGATCAGATCGCCCAGAGCCAGCGCTGGCAACGGTTGCTACAGGCGCGGCTCGGCAGCGAGCGCGCCGACAGCAGCTATTTCCAGGTGCAGCAGCGCTTGCAGGCCCTGTCGGACAAGCTGCTTGAACAGGAAAAAATACGCGGCAGCCTGACGCTTTCCTATCTGAAAACGCAGGTTTATCAGATGCAAAGTGAACTGAACCGTGAAACGCCGCTGGAAGAGTTGCTACGGCAGCTGGCGGTTTCGGTGGAACAACAACAACCGGCTTCACCGGTGCTGCTCAAGCAGATAGACGAGCGCTGGAATGCACTGCTCAGTCGCTATCACCAACTCACGCAGCAGGCAGCATCTGCCCGCTAACCTCCAGGAAGGAAAAGATATGTTTGCTGATGATAAGAAAAACGCCCCCAAGGGGGGCGTGCAGCCGAAGAACATTGTGGCCACGGAGACGCCGTCAGTCAGTGGCGATCAGGTGGTGGATATGGTGGGAGCCGCGGCTGGTGCTGTCGGCGGCAAGGCGGGCAAGGTGGTATCGCAGGCGGCGGATATTGCCAAAAAGGCCGGTTCGATAGCCTCATCCGTAGGCATCAATCCAAAGAACATTGTCAGCGGGGGGAGCACAGCGGGCATCGCCTCATCCGCAGGTGTGAAGCCGATGAACATTGTCAGCAGTGGTAGTGCCGCGGGCATGGCCTCATCTGCGGGCGTGAAGCCGATGAACTTTGCCAGCGGCGGCAGCGCCACGGCGATGGCGTCCTCGGCTGCCAGTGCCCTGATGGGCGGCGCGGAACCGAGCGGGTTGCAGTTTACGCTCTCCACGGCGAACCTGCCTCCGCAGACCTTTGTGGTGGTGGATTTCAGCCTGACCGAGATGCTCTCCTCACCGTTCGTGCTGAACGTGGGCCTGGCCAGTGCCGATCCGGCCATCGACTTTGCCGCGGTGCTGGATGAGGATGCGACGCTGGAGATTAAGCGTGAAGGGGTGTTGCAACGCAGCATCACCGGCATGGTGGCGAGCTTTGAACAGGGCGATACCGGCCTGCACCAGACTCGTTACAGCATGGTGATCCGCCCGGCACTGTGGCGCACCACGTTGCGGCGCAACTCGCGTATCTTCCAGCAGCAGAGCATTGAAAGCATCATCACCACCTTGCTGAAAGAGAACGGCATCACCGATTTTGCCTTTGGCTTGCGTAACCCCCATCCGGCACGTGAGTTCTGCGTTCAGTACCAGGAGTCGGATTTTGACTTCATCCAGCGGCTGGCCGCCGAAGAGGGGATGTTCTACTACTTCGAATACCCCGAAGGTAAAAACATCGTGGTGTATACCGATGACGTAGGCACCCTGCCGCAGGGCGCTGTGCTGCCGTATAACCCGGGCGTAGCCTCACAGGCACTGGAGCTGTGCGTCACCACCTTCACCCGCAGCGCACAGGTGCGCACCGCCGTGGTGGAACTGAAGGATTACACCTTTAAAAACCCGCAGTGGTCGGCGGCCTTTAATGAGCAGGCTAGCGAGCTGCAAAACCAACGGCCAGACTACGAACACTTCGACTTCCCCGGGCGTTTCAAAGACGAACAGCACGGCAAGGCCTTTACCCATTACCGCCTGGAAGCCCTGCGCAACGATGCCAATCTGGGAAATGGGCAGAGTAACGACTTTACCCTGCAGCCGGGCCTGCTGTTTACGTTGACCAGCCACCCGCGTAGCGATTTGAACCACCAGTGGCAATTGCTGAGCATTCAGCACAGCGGCAGCCAGCCTCAAGCGCTAGAGCAGGAGTCTGGTGGGCAAGGTACCACGCTGAGCAACCAGTTCGTCTTCCTGCCGCACACCCAAACCTGGCGACCGACGCCGATGCCGAAACCGAGCATGGACGGCCCACAGATCGCGATGGTGGTGGGGCCAGCCGGGGAAGAAATCTACTGTGATGAGTTCGGCCGTATCCGACTGCAATTCCTGTGGGACCGCTACGGTAAAAGCAACGACAACAGCTCGTGCTGGATCCGCGTGACCCAGCCGTGGGCCGGGCAGGGTTGGGGGATGCTGGCCATCCCACGTATCGGCCAGGAAGTGGTGGTGGATTTCCTGCATGGGGATCCGGACCAACCGATCGTCACCGGGCGCACCTATCACGCCAACAATATCCCGCCGGGATCATTGCCTGCCAGCAAGACCCAGATGGCGTTCCGCTCCAAGACCCATAAGGGCGAGGGCTTCAACGAATTGCGGTTCGAGGATGCCAAGGGGGGCGAGGGGCTGTTTATGCATGCCCAGAAGGATATGAGTACGACGGTTAAAAACGATCAGTCTCTTACCGTCGAATCAGGTAACCGGACGCTAAATATTCTTGCTGGTAACGAAACCAAAACCGTAAAGCAGGGAGGCCTGACGGAAACCATTTGTACCATGCGTAGCACCAGTGCTAATCAGGTTCAGGTCAAAGCTAAAGCAGGTAAGAGTGGCCCAGGAACACAGCTTTATGAGTCCTCAGACGACATCACGCTGAAAGTGGGGGCCGGGGAAATAAAGATGACGACCAGCAGCATAAAGATTACATTTGGTGGTTCGTGCATACAGCTGGATGCAGGTGGGGTATACGTTGATGGGGCAGTTGTTCATTTGAACAAAGGCAGTTCTGGTGGTGCTGCTGCAGCGGTGTCTGAAGCCGAAGAGGCAGTTGCCAGTGCGACAGCTGCTGCGGGGACAGGTCCTGCATCGGCCTCTAAACTTCCTACGCAAAAGGCTACTGTTCAAGCTCCTGCAAAGCAGAGGCCGAAGCATGTACAAAAATTTATTGACCAAGCCCTTCCTGCCGCCCAGAAAGTACAACAAGACTGGGGGATTCCTGTATCTGTAACTTTAGCTCAGTCCGCCCAGGAAACAGGCTGGGGTAAGAGTGTTAAAAACAATGCTTACTTCGGCATCAAAGGCGTTTCACCTACTGGAAAATCAGGTATGTTTAATACAACCGAAGTTATTGATGGAAAGGTTATATCTATAAGCGATAAATTTCGCGCCTACAATGACTTTGCTGAATCTGCGGATGATTATGGCCGATTTTTGAATAAAAACCCTCGGTATGCTGAGGCGCTTAAACATAAAGATGATCCATTCACGTTTTCAAAAGAAGTAGCAAAGGCAGGTTACGCTACGGATCCAAAATATGCAGATAAAATTGCTAGTATTATAAAATCCCAAGGATTAACTGACTATGATGAGTAAATCAAAAATCGCTGGTTTTGCGTTGGTATTTATTTCCATGGTATTTTCTATTCACTACTGTACAGCTCGTGTTCCGGCCCCTGCTGAGAGCGAGGTTTCATTAGCGGCACAAAGTGAAGTGAAAAACAAAGCGATAATGGATGTTTATAATTATGTGAAGGAAAAAAGGATGACGACGCTGGATGATAGATGTCTGTCCTATGATTTTGACGATAGTGCAGCGAGTTATTTTTCCGTGGTGGTTAGAGAAACAAATCGTCACGGTGTTTGTGGAAGTGATTCTGAAGTTTCAGCTGTTTTATTCAGATTTCATATTGATAAAAGAAATTGGAAAATGAGTACTGATGCATATAGTACTGATGGTGGTTTTAGCTTGGTGAAGTAGCGTTGAGCTTTAATAAAATACCGTTCATATTTAAGGGCGGTGTTTTACATCATAACTCGTAAATTTCTCTAGTTTTCTATGGGTTATGTGGTTCGTGAGAAAAATTTCTCAATAACAACATAAGGATATGTATAAATGATTACATCAGATAATTTATCCCTTTTTCAATTTAACGAAGGTACTATTGAGCTACCTGCTGTCTGGAAAGATCTCAGTGTACTGGTGCTCAGTGCAGCCGATAACGACCAAAGCGGAATCAGCTTTACCATTTCCAGAGACGTTATTCCATGGGGGATGTCCTTCAGTCAGTTTGCTGAGCGTGAGATATCCAGCCTGTCAAAACAGTTGAAAAATTACCAGCAGATTAATCAAGAGAATGGGGTGTTAGATTCCCGAGATACGGCAACCTCTGAATTTAGTTGGTCATCACCACAGGGGCCGATCCATCAATTAATGATGTTGCTTGATGTCAATCCTAAAGTGTTGGTTTTCACTGCCACGATCCCAGGAGATATGACGGATGAACAGCGGCAACAAATAACCACGTTGATGAGTACATTCCAATTGCGGGAATCGGCCACGGCAGAAAAAACGGCTACAAAGTAACAGGAGCGGACGATGAGTGTTGCACAAGGAGTATGGTCAGGCGCAGGTGCTGCTGGCGGGCGCTCTGCCGTTCGTCAAGAGGTGATGGAACAACAGCGTGGGGCATCACCACCGAATACTAACGAAGGCGGCGCGGAGTCTTTTAACGAACAAGCTCTGAACTTTATGGAGAGCGAAGAAGTAAACAGTGCGGTGACTGTCGGTATGGGAGCTTATGCCGTCGCGAGTGGTGCAGGGGCACCTTTCGCCGTCGGGTTAGCTGCTGGTTACGTTGGCGCACAAGCGGGTAGCTATGTCGGCGAAAAAGCAGGTACAGCCATTGCCGAGTACCTTGGATGGAAAAAGGTGGCAACGGAGGGAGATGCTCCGGCGCGTATGGGTGACTTTATTGCGCACCAAAAGAAAGACCTCGGTACCTGGGGGGCATTAGGCGGAATATTGCTCGGAGCGGTTGCTGCCGTTGCTGTGGGGGCATTGGTGGTTGCTACCGGTGGCGCTGCTCTGGTTGTTGTTGCAGCCGCAGCAGCCGCAGGCGGATTTGTTGGTGCTGGTGTCGCCGCGGCTGGCGCAGTGATGGGGCAATACGGTGATAACAAAGGCACGATTATCGACGGTTCCCCTAACGTTTATTTTGAAGGGAAAAAAGTGGCGCGTGTAGGCGATCCTATCGTGTGTAGCGATCATCCAGGTCCTCCGCCGGTTATCGCGGAAGGGGCGAAAACGGTCTACGCCAACGGCAAACAAATTGCCCGTTTAGGGCACCGTACCACTTGTGATGCCAACATTAATAGCGCTGCGGCAACCATTATGGAAACCACAGAAACGGCGCAGATTTTCAAAGTTAAAGATAGCCGAAACTCAGCCCTGCGCTGGGTGACTATCGTCGCCAGTTATCTACCGATACCCAGAGGAAAGAAAAAGGGTAGCAAACCAAAAACCTCTTCTGAAGCTGAAGGTTGCAGTAATAACAAATGCACCAAACCCGGTGAGCCTGTGGATGCGGCAACGGGGGATTTCCTCCAAGTGTGGCCGATGATCGATATTCCGGGAATATTGCCACTGACGCTTACCCGACTCTATCGTTCCAGTGGTCACTTGACTGGCAGTTTTGGCGATAAATGGGCAGATGATTGGTCTCAGCATTTGATCCTTGAAGACGCGGTCATTCGTTTTCGCAACCATGAAGGTGTACTGCTGACATACGATGCACCACAAGACGATGATGACGTTCAGGCTATCAATCTGCACGAAGGTCATTATCTGCTCTATGGCCAACGTAGTGGTGTATTGCATATTTTTAACCGACAAACACAACAGATCCTGAGCTTTGCCGAATCGCAGGGGAATGTTCGCCGCTTGTCTACCATCAGCGATCGTTTCGGTAATCAAATTCGTTTTCGCTATTCTGATGAACGGCAGCTTTCACGCATTGATCATAGCGACGGTTATTCACTTGAACTCAGTTATCAGCAACAACAATTGGTTGCGATTGAATTGATTACACCGGTTCAACGTCAATGGCTGGTTAAATGCTGTTATGCTGCCACAGGTCTTTTGGCTGAATGTAATACTTTCCAGTTTACCCACCTTTATCATGAGTATAATGCTGCCGGTCACATAACCCGCTGGCATGATACGGATAAGACCGACGCTTATATTCTCTATGACCCGCAGGGCAGAGTACTGTCTACACGTACCGCTAGCGGGCATTACCAGGATCGTTTTATCTACGATGATGCCGCCCAATGCACAACCTATCTGGATGCGGAAGGAGGATGCACCCGTTTTTGGTATAACAGTGATGGTCAGGTGATCCGTGAAATTGACCCGCTGGGGCGAGAACATTTGACTGAATGGGCGTTCGGCAACAAACTTTCTGAAACGGATGCCCTGGGACGCAAGGTAGAGTTCCAGCTTAATCAATATGGTGAAACAGAGCAGATTACGACCCCTACGGGTGAAATATATCGCTATGAGTACAATGGTTTTGGGCAGGTCACGAATAGCACCTTACCGGATGGTAAAGGTTGGCAATTTATCTATGGTGATGAAGGACAACTTTGCAGTGTTGTTGATCCGCAGGGTTTACGGCAAGAATATCGTTATGGCGAGTTGGGGGCATTAGTACGTCAGATCCTGCCTAACGGGGCAGAGTGGCGTTACAGCTACAACACGCAGCATCAAGTCAGTGAGATTATCGCGCCTGATGGCGGTGTTACGCTATTAAATCAGGACATCTTTGGCCGCTTGAAAGACAGCCAAGATCCATTAGGGCACATCACCCGTTATGCATATAGCCCTCAACATGCTAGCCCGACAGGCAGTGTCAGTCAGGTTTATTTGCCTGATGGCGTTAAGCAGGCGATCACCTATGACAGTGAAAAACGCATAGCGGCAATAACCGATGGCGCAGGAAAAACTACCCGTTACGAATACGGTGGTTTTGATTTGCTGACGGGCCTTATTCGTCCTGATGGGCAGAAATTGACATTTAGCTATGACAAGCTAACCCGTCTTGATGGTGTCACCAATGCACTAGGTGAAACTTATCGCTATACGCGTGATTTGGCCGGGCAGGTCATTGCTGAAACGGATTTTACCGGGCGAACCATTCAATATCAGTATGATGCTGTGGGGCGACGTGTTTGGGCGCGTTACCCCGATCGTCGTGTGATCAGTTGGCAATACTCGCCGCGTGATCAGGTCTTGGTTCAACAGACATGGCGCAGTGATAAATTGAGTTCCACGCTGGTCGCAACGGTGAGTTATAGCTACGACGAACAGGGGCGCTTACTAAAAGCTGAAAATGCAGAAGCCGTTGTTGAGTTTGATTATGATGATGCTGGCCAACTGATTGCCGAGCGCTTGAATGGACGAGAGATTAAGCATAAGTGGGACACGCTAAACGGCACGCCAAGTTCTCGGTTGGTTGGCGAGCTCGGGCTTGATTTTGACTACGGTCTTCAGGGGGAACTGACACAGTTAACGCTTGCTGGCCATCAGCCATTACATTTCCGACACGATAAGCTAGGCCGGGAAACCGTGCGAGAGAGTGCTGCAGGATTTATCCAAGCCTGCAATTATACCTCTGTGGGATTGCTGGCCAACCAGGCGGCAGGACGCAACTCGTCCTTGTTCCAGCAGCAATTAGTGACACCAGATTCGATGACACCTGCGTTGCATGGTAGTGCAGTCAACCGCAGTTGGCAGTATGATCGGGCCTATAACGTGGTGGGTATTGATGATGGGCGTTGGGGTAAGACGCAGTATCAATATGATCTCAATGACCAGATAGTTCGAGCCAATTTTGGTGGCGTTTTGCCGCTCATTGAGCAGTTTACCTACGACGCTAACCTGAACGTCACATTGCATGCTCGTATGCCACGTGGGGCTGAGGCTGCTTTACAGCAAGACCAACAACATCAGCGGGCAGGCCGTGTCGTATCCCGTGGTAACTGCCAATATCATTACGATATGGGTGGAAGGTTGGTTGAAAAACGAGTTCTTAAAGAAGGATTTCGTCCGCAGGTGTGGCGCTACCGCTGGAATGAGCAGGATCAGCTATCGGAATTGATGACGCCGAAAGGCGAACGTTGGCGCTATGGCTATGATGCTTTTGGGCGGCGCATCCGAAAACTGCGGTTAGTTGACAGCAAGCCATTTATTTCAACGTTGTTTGATTTGCCTGAACCAGCTACTCAACCAGCTAGCGCTGTGGTGCAGGGTTATGAGTACCTGTGGAGTGGTGATCAACTGATAGAGGAAGCCCCTATCTATGCCGATGGCACCGTTGCCTATGAGCAGAGTATCCACTGGTTGTATACCCCTGGTTCGTTAGCACCGGTGGCCCGCTATGAACAGGGCAAACTCCATTATGTCGTCGTCGATCACTTGGGTACTCCACGTGAATTGCTCAACGAACAGGGGAAGATGGTCTGGGCAGATCGTTTGAGTACCTGGGGTAAAACCGAGCTGTGGCAACAAGCGGCCAACGACGAAGATAAGGTCACCTGCAATCTACGGTTTGCGGGTCAGTATGCGGATGCTGAGTCTGGGTTGCATTATAACCGGTATCGCTATTATGATGTCGATACCGGGCAGTACTTGTGTCCAGACCCGATAGGGCTGGCGGGGGGCGAGAGGCCGTACAGTTACGTTCACAATCCACTTACTTGGATCGATCCTTTAGGTTTAGCCGCTTGCTCTAGTGCAGCAGGGCAATTACCTAAACTCAGAGGAAAAAGTGTTCCGTATATAGAAAAAATATTAAAGAAAAACGGATTTGTAAGAA
This sequence comes from Serratia sp. Res13-Sevr-LER1-36-b, assembly GCF_015673035.1. Lineage (NCBI taxonomy): Bacteria > Pseudomonadati > Pseudomonadota > Gammaproteobacteria > Enterobacterales > Yersiniaceae > Serratia > Serratia sp. Res13-Sevr-LER1-36-b. The sequence continues at coordinate 374,668 of NZ_JADACK010000005.1, forward strand.
CTAACCCAAATAATGCTGTGAATCAAAAATGGAAACATGCTGATGGTTCTGAAGTTCAGGTACATGCTTATGGAGATCAACAGCTGAAACCATGGAAAACAGCGAATAATGGGCATGTACATAAATACTCACCTACTGGCGGTAAGCTTGATGATCACGGTATTCCTAGTACTAGTATGGGTAAAGAAACTCATATTGGTATTAAAAACCCAGCGGATCTTCCAACTGTCAGAGGTAGACCACATGGTTCAGGCACTCAATAATTAAAGGTTGGATTTATCATGAGTTTGGAATTGTTTTCAGAGTTGAATTCTCAAATATCTAAAGACACATTAGATGAAATATTGTTAGAATTGCAAGCTAAGTATCAAAAAGCGTATGTGTCAGAATCTGGAGGCTACGGTTTTGTTAGACATGGCGAGAATTATCAGATTAAAGAGCCGCCGCTCTTTGATATTTTCATTTTAAATGATAAGGTCGCTTTATCTGTATATGGTGACTTAAATGATCAAAAGAAAATTAAAGAACAAGTTAGCAATATTTTTCTGAAAAAAAACATTCCTGTTGATTTTGTAGAAGAGTAAATAATGGCTTATAAAAAGCCGGGAATATCCCCTCTAGATCTTTCCGGCTTTTTTATTATGGCTACGCCAACATATTACCCTGCTGAATCTTAATCACCACCTTACCAGGCATTACGCTGATCGCCAGCGGTTGCCCGGTCAGGCCGCTCTGCGTCAACCAGTCTCCCGCCTGCCTGTTCTGGCATCGGCGTGTGCGGGGGTCAATGGCCGCGCACCGGGGTTAGGCTGAGGTGTTCTCTGCCTGTTGGGTTCCCGGCTTGCGTCCATTAAACATAATGCGGGGGGATTATACGTAGTGCGCCGCCCGCCGACAGAATCTTACCTTAACAGCTCAAAGCGGCTTACAACGTATAATCCGCATTATGTCTTGCGCCCCCGCAGTCGGCCTCCTGGCCCGGCGTGGCGCGCTGGTCGTAAACGTCCGCCGCTGTTGGCAGCGGTGCTCAGTTCAACGCTGGGGTGTGCCGCCGTCCGTGGCGGTCAACCTCCGGTGTTGTGGGTTAAGGTCAACGGCCAAAGGGAAGTCGGCCAAAGGCCTCTGCTTAAAGGCTTAATGCCCGCCCGGCGCAATCTGGCTACGCCGGGTCGTGCCCTGCGGTGAAGCAGCCGGTCACTCCTAACCGTCTCGCCAGCTCACGCTACCCACCCCGGTGCGGCGCGGTCATGCAAACTCAAAACCCGGTCTGGCAGTGGAGCCTCATAGCGCCGTTCCGTCGCTTGCGGGTTCTATGCCACCCGCACCCGCAGTCCGGCCCCGTCACTCCGGCGGTGGGGCTGCCGGAGTGCCGTGACCGGAGCCGGATCGACCTCTGGTGAGTAGTGGTGATGGTGTTCACAAAACAGGAAGCAGTAAAAACAAAGGGTTAACAACAGGTTGGCTAGCCGTTATACTGGCGGTTGGCGAAAAAGTGCGCGTCGGGGTTGTTGGGTTGCAGAAGTGTTAACGGTGTGAATGCTGCTCTTTAAAAACACAGGCATGGCGCGGGTTGCAGGCTGTTAAAAAGTACGATGGTGTCGGAACCCGCCCTATGACCCGATAGGGCTGGCGGGGGGGATGAACCCGTATAGTTACGTGCATAACCCGCTGGGATGGATCGATCCACTGGGGCTTGCGGGGTGTCCTAAAGCTGATAGAAGAAACAGGCATCATTCAACATCTGCTGATTATGTAAAACACACTCAAGCAAAAAACAAAGAGCAAGCTATATCTAAATCCTCTGGGGGTAAACCAGCACAATACTGGGGTGATAGTTTACCGGATAATGCCACATCTAGTCAGGTGAAAGCATTCAGAAACTCCACGGAAAAATTAGCGCTAAAGAATGGTGTCGAAATTGACTTGGGGAACAAAGGATCATCTTATTACATCCATTATATGGGTAAAACCATAGGTTATAATAATGGCAAGCCAACGCAATACATTCGTGTGGAAGTTACCAATACCCCTGTCCCTGAATTCCATGGTCATCCTATATCTAAGACTGATTATGATGTTTATATGAGATCTAAAAAATGAATTTATACAATGAAATTAGCATGAAGTTACTACTTGAAAATTTGAGTGTCCCATCAGGTTGGATGGTTTCTAAAAATAATTTGATTGATAGTGATGTGTCAATATTAAATAATTCGGCAGATCCAGATGAACAATTTTTAATTAGAGAAAATTTCTTCTCATCATGTATGTTCTATTCGTCTTGTGAAATACATGCAAATAATAATATGTTATTAAAGGCTGTTGTAGATGTAGGGTGTACGTTATACGAAGATGATATGGGTGAAATATCATCTTCGGGAGTTGTTAATTACAATTTAGTAAAATATGACATTACGCTTTCTCTATTTAAAGGGAAGTCAAAAAATAATATATTCATATTTACTAATGTTGTTGACACAAGAAAGAAAATGGTAAGTGAAATTAATTTTTTGATGAAGTTTTTTTCTTTTATAGTAATAGACGCTATAGATGAATACGGGGCGAATATAGACTTTGATAATTATCTTGAATTGGCAAGAAAAAAATATCCCACTTCTTAGATAGCGGACTATCAATATTATGGTACATAAAGAGCAAAGATAATTTTGCTCTTATCTCATTACTTTTATTTTCCACTATATTGGGATTCCCTCATTGCGCATCATGCTGATTTCTAAAGGATGTTCATTGAGGGTTCCTGAGCAATTAGTCTTTCACCAGATGCAACTCGCCATTATACCGTATCGAGTCAGGGCAAGTATGGAGAGATTTTCATATGTCATTCTGTCTGTATTTAAATTACTAGTTGATTTTAAATGGTTTTATGCAGATAAAAGTTATCAAGGGAGGGCGGTAGAGTGATTAAGGTCCTTGAGTATGATGCATTTCTGGCGGGGTGTACCAACTGAACCGGTAGTATGATTCGCAGGAGGGACGTTACCTGTGCCCAGACCCGATAGGGCTGGCGGGGGGCGGGAATCCTTATGGGTATGTTCACAATCCGCTGACATGGATAGACCCGTTAGGATTGCAAGTTATAAATGCCTCATTATCAGGCGGTATCTACCCTGCGATTTCAGCACAGGGAGCATTACTCAATCAATATTATAGAACGGCGGAAAGCGCAAATGATGCTGTAAATAGCCTGAAAGCAACAGGAAAATTACCAGGTAATTATGTAACAAAAGCACAAGCAGAAGCCGCAGGTTGGTCTAAAGGAAAAGCTTTAGGGAACTATGTTCCGGGAGGGCAAATAGGTGGAGATGTTTTCGCTAACAGTACAGGTATTCTGCCCGATGCACCTGGAAGGACTTGGTTCTAAGCTGATGTTGGCCTAAATAATCACATGTCTAGAGCAAAACAACCAGGGACGAGGTTATTATATTCTAGTGATGGATTAACTTATATAACATCAAATCATTATGATACAGCAGAGCAATTGGGTAGTTGGAAATGTAATGGGAGGTAATTAATTATGAAAAAAATAATAATAGATGGTAATAAGCAGACAACCCCAATGGACGTGTATCGTTTTTTTTCTAATGAATTTGATTTTGGACCATATTTTGGAAATAACCCTGATGCACTATATGACTTTATGGTTCCTATTGATACGGAGGATAGGCCTTTAATTATACTGTGGTCTAATAGTGATATATTTAAGGAAAGGTATGCTAAAGAGTTCAAGCAAATCGTATCTGTTTTTAATAGAATAGATGCGTTTGGAAAATTTAATGAAAATATTTTTCAATTTAAAATACTCTGAAAAATAAAGCGAATGTGTTGTATGGAATAAATGTGCTTTAATAATGAATGATTAAATATGGAAAGATCCTCCTTGGATCTTACCGGCTATTTTAATTGGTTGCTATGCTAACATAGCACCCTGCTGAACCTGAATCATCACCTTGCCGAGCATCATGCTCATCGCCAAGTGGGGCCCGGTAGGCCATACTGTGTCAACCAGTCTCCCGCCAGATACAGCTCACCGTTATCCCGTACCCAGTCCCCACCAATATGGGGATGAGTGCCTACATCCAAAAATAACCGCTCAATCTCAACCTCATCAGAAATCAATGTTATTACCAGCCCGTCCTGGTACGGTTCTATCTTAAATACCGCACCCGCCACAAATCCCGCCTTGGTGATGCCCTAAAGCAGATAGGAAGAGAAGACATCATTCAAGTTCTGCTGAGTATGATAAACATACGAAAGCCAAAACACAGGCTGAAGCAATTAAATTATCTAGTAATAAAGGGCCTGCTCAATACTGGAATGAAAAGGTTCAAGGTAGTATGAACTCAAAAGAGGCCACTAGTTTTAGAAATCAACTAGAAAAAGAAGCTCTCCGACATGGAAATTATGCTCCGCAGAGTGGCGGGTCTGACTATTATATATACGATACTGGAAGAACTATTGGCTATAACAATGGGAAGCCGACACAGTATATGAGGGTTGAGGTTACAAAGAGCACAAACGAACTCCATGGACATCCAATTGCTTCTGAGAAATATTTCGATTACTTGAGTAAGGTATGAGATGTGATGAATAAAATAAATGTATTCAATGAATATCCTCCACTGGCTGGATTTTATGTGCCATCTTCTTGGTTTGTGCAAAAAAACAATATGTTTGATGTGGATCCGTCAGACTTTAAGAATATAGAGTCCACAGATGAGTTGTTTCTGGTTAAAGATCATTTCTTTGGCGAAGACTTGTTTATTTCACGAGCAGAGTATCCATTATCAACTAGCGAAAATATTATTGCGGTTGTATCAATAGGGTGTCGGATTTTTGATGAAGATGCTTTAGATGGAATTCCTGTATGCTTTTATGATGTAGACTTCTATTTTAAGAAAAGTGGGAAAGGACAGCCTGTTTTGTATCGCAATGAAAGTATTGTTACTAACAGGTATGATGCAATAAAAAAAGCATCTTTCTATATGAAGATTTTCTCTCATTATATTACCCCTGCATTCGCCAGTGTGGAGTTAAATATAACTAGTGACTTTGAAGAATTTATAAGTAGTCTAAAAATTAATAAAATATGACTTTTAAATGAATCCAAGAATGGCCTGGAATATAATCAGGCCTTCTCTGCTTAATCATTATTGGTTGGTGATTCTTCTAGGGCTATTAATATTGGTGCTTCTGGATTTTGGCGTAAAACAAAAAACAGCATGTACATCTTGCAATGATATCCTTATATATTTTGGGGTGATTATCTAATGACTATAAGCATTAGTTTGATTAAATGGCCGGAAAGTAAAAGCGCATCAGTTAGGTTGTATTTGAAATTTTTAATTGAAGTAACTAAGTCGTTAAATTTAACTTTTGACGGATGCAATAATGATCCTGTTAAGATAACGCAGGGTTATTTAGATGGACTAATAACGGATGAAGACAGAAAATCAGCGCTGTCATATTGGTGGGGATGTGTTGACGATAAAAATGTCAGGGGGTTTAAAGATAAATCATTGTTAATGTCTCGTTTGGCTATTTGCTTCTTGTCTATAAATGAAGAGAATGTTGATGAGATAAGCGAGCATTTATCATGGTTTATAGAAGTACTGGGTTTTTTGAATTGCAATTTATCAGAAGTTATCCGCTTTATGGGTGAGTATTTTGAATTTAAACCTATTGCAAAGGGAGATGTATCATCATAGTTTGACTTGAAAATCAATGAGTTTTACCCATTGATTTAACAAGATTCTATTTTTTAAGCCAGCATATTTCCTTAGCGTATTCAAATCACCACCCTGCCGGGCGCCATGTTGATCATCAGTAGGTGTCCGGTCAGATTTAGCTATGTCAATCCCATATCCAGTCTGTGCCCTCATTGGAGGGCAACACTTCAATCAGCCTCTATTTACGTTACCAACTGATTTAAAATGGTTTTGTGCGGATAAAAATTATCAAGGAAGGGCGGTAGAGTGATTAAGATCCTTGAGTATGATGCATTTTGGGCAGAGGTGTACCACCTGAAACGGTAGTATGATTCCTGCGAGAGAGGTTACCTGTGTCCTGACCCGATAGGGCTGGTGGGGGGAGGGAATCCTTATGCTTATGTACATAACCCGCTGGGATGGATAGATCCGCTAGGACTAGCGACGTGTCCTCCTGTAGGAAATGCTGGTAATGATGGCTATAAGTTCTCGTTTGGCTCACTTCGTCATATATTAAGGAGACACTCTCCTCATGTTGGTCCTCCTAAGCAAGAACCATATGCATCAATGAAGCCTAAAAGGCAAAAAGGCTCACTATTCCCATCGGAGTGGAGCAATAGAGATATTGCGCATGCTACAGTGGAGGTTGCTAATAATCCTGCAAATCAAGTCATTTCTAATAGGGAAGGGTTCTTTGGTAAGGTATTTGAAGGTACATCGACCCAAAATGGGGTAACACAAAAAATACGTGTTATTACAGACCATGTTGATCCGCATATTGGTGGTGCTGGTCCAGGTGTTATTACATCTAGTATTCCAATTAGATAAGAGAGGGTTGATGAAATATACTATATGTCAAAATTGTTATTCTAGCTATGAATCGGATCTGGAAAGATGTCCAGACTGTAATGCATCTCAAGGTGAAAAAGATGATGGGTTAATAGTTTTTACAGAAGAAGCTCGTTCTGAAATATCACGGCTTGGCGGCATTGTGTATGATGTTATTCATCTCCCTGAAGATCGCTATTTAATTCCATGTGAGTGGGGGGTGCTTCTTTATAATAATGCCAAAAAGTCTTTTTGGCATTACCTCTGTGGAATTGTTGATGCAGTTGTGGTTAATGAATATGTGGAGATCACACATGGAGATAAGAGAGACTATCTGACACTTGACGATGGAAGATTAATTAAGAGGGAGAATATTGGCTAACTCTCTTCTGGCGTGGAATGATCCTATCAGGATCATTCCCGCTAATTATTACATGTCAGTGCACATACAACTCTGTTAAACCCGAACCACCACCTGCGCTGATCGTCAGCGGTTGCCCGGTCAGGCCGAACTGCGTCAACCAGTCCCCCGCCCGATACAACTCGCCGTTATCCCGTATCCAGTCATGGAGTTCATTAGGTGATATTCCTATACCTCAATCAGTCTATATTTTCATTACTATTTGATTTAAAATAATTTTATGCAGATAACAGGGCGGTAGCGTGATTGAGATTCTTGAGTATGATGCATTTTTGGCGGAGGTCTTCCAACTGAACCGGTAGTATGACTCGCGCGAGGGGTATTACCTGTGCCCAGACCCGATAGGGCTGGCGGGGGGCGGGAATCCTTATGCGTATGTGTATAACCCGCTGGGATGGATCGATCCGCTTGGGTTGAGTACATGTAATGCACCGAATGGTTTTAGAGCCAGTGATGTAGATCCCCATGGTAATTTATCTCCAGGAGTAAATCGTGCTTCGGGACATACGAATAGTAAAACTGATGGTTTTGTCCAAGGTCACCACCCTATTCAGGATGCATGGACCAAGAAAAAATTAGTGTATTTCACCGAGACTCTGCACCAGCAACATTATTGAAATCAGCATCTGGTAGCCCTCACGCTAAAATTCGTGCGGCTCAATGAGTTTGACGTGCTTTACCTGGTGGTTAGGATACAACGTTGAAGCAGGAGTTCAATACTAGTTATAGCGAAATATTAAAAGCTGGAGTTCCGGTAAAACGAGCAAGACGAGCCCTTAATGATGCCTATAAATATTTTGATGGACTCAGGGAAAGTAACAAACTCAATCCGTTCTTTGATATTTAATGCATTGTCATTTTAATAATAAAGGTGGTTGTATATGGATAAAGATAAAGTTTTAGAAGAGTTAGAACGCATAGAGTTTAGCCAAGGTGTTAAATTACCAAATGCGTATAAGAAATTTTTATCTGAGGAAGTTAAAGATAAAGAAGTCTATGAGATAGAAAATAAGCAAGGTGGCTCTGTTCATATATTTAATTATCTAGATGTCATTGAGAGAAATGAAACGTATACAATACAAGAGGTTGGGTCGGACTATTTTTTAATAGGACAAGATGGTGATCTTGGGTATTTTATTTGCTCAAAAGATTATAGTGATAAAATTTACAGTTTAGATCTTGGTGCTCTTGGTAGTCTAGATATGGATGAGGAAGCAAAAGATCTATATGATTTACGAGCATGATTTTTATTAAGATATATCTATAGTTGGGCCGGGAGGACCTCCCCTAGATCTTTCCGGCTATTTTTATCTGTTACTACGCCAATATATTACCCTGCTGTACCTGAATCACCAACTGGCCGGGTATCACGCTGATCACCTGTAGTTGCCCGGTCAGGCCGCATTGCGCCAACCAGTCTCCCGCCAGATACAGCTCACCGTTATCCCGTATCCAGTCCACGCCGATATCAGTATGAGCATCCACCTCCAATAATAACCGCTCAATCTCTTCCTCATTAGAAACTAACGTTATTATCAATCCATCCTGATACGGCTCTATCTTAAATACAGCCCTCGACAAAAATCCCGCCTTGATAATATCCCTACCATCGATAATCAGCTCAGGAATAAATCCTCCAGTGGTTGCCTGCATAATATGAGTCCCGTTCATACATTCCCCTCCGCCTGAATAATCAATCTTCCCTGTTCAATATTTACCGTGACCTGCTGGCCGGTTAAAAACCCCAGCTCCTCCAGCCAATAACCCTTAATAATCAGCTGAGGAGCGGGCTTCTTGATGCCCCGGTTGGGCGTATAGCCCACGGTGTAGTGGCGTGTTGTTTTGGGTGCTTTATTTGCGGGGATACCTGACTTAGAATCGTGCTTAGCCATAATCAACTCCTGCTTAGTTGCTTGTGGTGAGCGGCGATAGTGGGCTGCAACCCGTTATCGCCGCGTTACTTATCAGTTAGTTACGCACCTGTGCAATCATTGCGCTTAACATCTCTGAAATTATCTGCTGTTTTTCCCGCGGCAAATTAGCAATCGCTTCTATCTGCTGCTGCCACTTCGGAGTCGGGACACTCTCGCGGAGGGAAGACTCCGTCGTTGCTCCAAACAATTCCTCTAGCGAAACCGAAAAAATGTTTGCTACGTCTGGGAGTGAAGACACCTTGATACGACGGCGGCCAGCCTCCCATGCTTGCACTGTCTGTTGAGAAACGCCCAACTGCTCAGCCAATTCGGTCTGAGTAATGGTACGTTCTTTACGCAGGCTGGTAATGCGTTTGCCCAACGCAATGAAAAAATCACGTTCTTCGCTACTGATCGCCATAGTTGTCTTGGTTGCTGAATGTCATAAGACAACCATAACATACCGTACATTTTACTACGATATGATGTAAATACTACAATATGTAGTTTTAATGAGTCTAGCTGTTTTCATATGTAAATTGAGGTTTTTTGAAGCAAAAATAATGCGATGCATTTCGCAGATTGAGATAAGGGCGTTAATATGCCTTGAAAAGAGATCAGAGCCAGATTGATAGCTGAACACAAGGACGGTCTAGGGCTAGCCAGCTAAACGCGCCAGCCCGGCACACAATTAATCTCCCCCCTCAATGAGAAGACAGCTCATACTTCTTTATCTTGCGATACAGCGTCGCGATACCAATCCCCAGCTTCTCCGCCACCACCTTCTTGTTAGCATGCTGGCTCAGCGCCTCCTCAATCATCAGCTTCTCCATACTCTCCAAGCCCGCCATATCGTGGTTTTCGCAACTCTCTGTGGCCTTATACGTAGACACGCTGGCGCGAGCCTCCAGATGTTGCCCACGGGTCAGATTGGGCGGCAGCAGATAGGTATCGATGATTTCACCGCTCGGCACCACGTTAACCAGATACTCCATCAAATTACTCAGTTCGCGCACGTTGCCTGGCCAGCGGTGTCGGCGTAACAGCTCGAGTACCTCTGCCGAGATGCCGGGGTAGATAATGCCGATCCTCTTGGTGTGCAAACTGAGGAAATAGTGCACCAGCAGTTCGATATCGCCTTCGCGCTCACGCAGCGGTGGCAGGGTGATGGGGATAACGTTCAGGCGGTAATAGAGGTCTTCACGGAACTTGCCTTCGGCAATGTACTGTTCCAGGTTCTGGTTGGTGGCGGAGATAATGCGGATATCGACCGGGATCGGCTTGCTGGAACCGATCGGCAACACCTCACGGGATTCCACCGTGCGCAGCAGCTTGGCCTGCAACATTAGCGGCATATCGCCGATCTCATCCAGGAATAGCGTCCCCTGATTGGCCGCCTGGATCAGCCCCACCTTGCCATTGGCCGAAGCGCCGGTAAATGCGCCTTTCAGATAGCCAAACAGTTCACTCTCCAGCAGTTGATCCGGAATGGCGGCGCAGTTAATGGCGATAAAGGGTTTATCGCTGCGGTTGCTCAGCCGGTGGATCGCCCGCGCCACCACTTCTTTGCCGGTGCCGCTTTCACCAACCACCAATACGCTGGAGGGGCTTGGGGCAATACGGGTAATTAAACTCTTCAGCAGGCGCATCGGTTTGCTTTCCCCCGCCAACTGCTCAATGCGCGGGTCTTGCAGGACTAGAGTTTCGTTAAATGAAGAATGTGACTGATGGAAGGCCATTAAAAATAATTGATGGTCCTGAACCTGATGTAGCTGGCCAATCATAATCTCTTGGTTATCGTCGAAGGAGAGAATATGTTGCAGATGTCCGCTGGTGTAATTTTGCTGGAAGGTGAGGGCGCGAATAGTAAAGGTTTTGCCGATAATATTTTCCTGCGGCATATTGAGCTGTTTCAAGGCCATCATATTGGCAAATTTCACCTGGCTCTTTTCATTGAGTATTAACACCCCCTGATCCATATTTTCAATCAGGCTGAAAAGCACTTTATTTAAGCCACCGCTGCTGCCTTGTGTCTCCAATAAGTTAGAAACGAAAACGTTGGAGATATTGCGCACGTAACCCGAGAATTCTTGCAGATTATCCCGCAACCTTTGCTGCTGCTCCAGGGTGAAGGCCACCAGGCTGATCACGCCGATGCAGGTATCCTGGAACAGGATAGGAATGCCGAGGAAGGCCTTTTCCTGGCACTCATCTTTGCTGGTGCAGCCTTCACACACCGGGTCATAACGGGAGTGGGTGACTATCTTTTCATTTTTAGTATCAAGTACATATTTCAACAACCAGGAATTGCTGCCGAGCTTGATGCCAAATTGTTTGCCATACGGGCCAGTGCCTGCCACGCGTACCAGGTTGGCATCGACAATCTCTACCTCCAGCAGCAACACGCTGGAGAGCATCTTGGTAAAGCGCAAAATTGTCGGTTGGATCTGCATAAGAGCCGACTGGGCAGTGGCCGGTGCTATCATCACGCGTCTCCCGTTATCGTCATTGAAAAAGAAACGATAATACACTACGGCCAGATATAATTTGATAGTCATCAAGCTAATCCCACAGAGAATAGAGATTCTGCTGTTAGCATCACATTTTATTATCAAAATGATACTGCACGCTAATTCCTATCATTTTGGGTCGCGAGAAAGGCTGATAATTATAAATGGCCGATTTACGCCGCAGGGAATTATCCCTCGCCGGCAATAGCCTGACTAAAAATTTCACTTTAACCGCTGCTAAAACCCCATTTTATGTGATCGCCATCATAATAATCCGCTGTTTTATGTTGCGTAGCTTAACTTTCCCCTTGTTGGCACGCTTATTGATTGTCCTGTAGCCAGACGCTGAAAAAAGCGTATTTGTTATTCCGAAGTTAGGCACTTGTTTTAACGGATTACCACCACACTCTCTATTTAGGGGCAAAGATGAGAACAGTTAACCAGTTAATTAAGGAAATAAGCGCGTTAAAGTCCAATTTACATCAAAAGGACTTTTTGCTGACGTGGGAACAGAGCCGTGACGAGCTGGAACTGGTGCTCAAGCTGGCGGAATCGCTGAAAACCATGCGCTCAGAAAACATTGCCACCAAGATTTTCAACAGTGGCTTAGGCATCTCCATTTTCCGTGATAACTCCACGCGTACCCGTTTTTCTTATGCCTCGGCGCTCAACCTGCTGGGTTTGGCGCAGCAGGATCTGGATGAAGGTAAATCGCAGATCGCCCATGGGGAGACGGTGCGTGAAACGGCCAATATGATCTCCTTCTGTGCGGATGCCATCGGTATCCGTGACGACATGTATCTGGGGGCAGGCAACGCCTACATGCGTGAGGTGGGTGCCGCGCTGGATGAAGGGTTCGAGAAGGGTGTGCTGCCACAGCGCCCGGCACTGGTCAACTTGCAGTGCGATATCGATCACCCAACCCAGGCGATGGCGGATCTGGCGTGGTTGCAGGAGCACTTCGGCAGCCTGGAAAACCTGAAAGGCAAGAAGATCGCCATGACCTGGGCCTATTCACCCAGCTATGGCAAACCGCTGTCGGTGCCGCAGGGCATCATTGGCCTGATGACCCGCTTTGGCATGAAGGTGACGCTGGCCCATCCAGAAGGTTACGACCTGATCCCAGACGTGATCGAAGTGGCGAAGAACAACGCCGCCGCGTCCGGTGGCAGCTTCCAGCAGGTGACCTCGATGGCCGAAGCCTTCCAGGGTGCGGACATCGTTTATCCGAAATCCTGGGCGCCGTACAAGGTCATGGAGCAGCGTACCGATCTGCTGCGTGCCGACGATCACGCGGGCCTCAAGGCGCTGGAGCAACAGTGCCTGGCGCAAAACGCCTACTACAAAAACTGGCACTGCACCGAAGAGATGATGAAGCTGACTAAAGGCGGCGAAGCGCTCTATATGCACTGCCTGCCAGCGGATATCACCGACGTATCCTGCAGTGAAGGGGAAGTCTGTGCCAGCGTATTCGAGAAGTACCGTATTGCCACCTATAAGGAAGCCAGCTGGAAGCCTTATATCATCGCGGCGATGATCATGGCGCGCAAATTCTCCAACCCGGGCCTGGTGTTGGATCAATTACTGAAAGAAGCAGAAAAACGCATTAAATAAATTTACCTGGTCAGGGATACCGGGCGGTGTCCCTGCACGGTGAAGATTAATGCGACCAGAAGAGGTAGCGGTTATGTCGGTTTTTTCATTGAAAGTGGCGATAGAGGATAACCGTTATTTTAACGGCGAAACCTCCCCTCTGTTCTCTAAGGCGCAAGCGCAGAAAGCGCGCGAGTTTCATAAAAAGATTGCGGGTTATCAGCCAACGCCGTTATGCGCATTGGACGATCTCGCTCAGCTGTTCGGCGTGCGGAAAATCCTGGTCAAAGACGAATCCAAACGCTTTGGCTTAAACGCCTTCAAGATGCTCGGCGGTGCGTACGCCATTGCCCAGTTGCTGTGTGAAAAGTACCAGATTGATATCAATGCGTTTTCTTTTGAAAAGTTTAAAGCCATGGCGACCGAGAAGATGACCTTCGCCACCACCACCGACGGCAACCATGGCAGGGGCGTCGCCTGGGCGGCGCAACAGCTGGGCCAGCATGCGGTGGTGTATATGCCCAAAGGTTCGGCTCAGGAGAGGGTGGACCACATTCTTAATCTGGGTGCCGAGTGCATCGTCACCGATATGAACTACGACGATACCGTGCGCCTGACCATGAAAACGGCCCAGGAACGTGGCTGGCAGGTGGTGCAGGACACCGCCTGGGAAGGCTACACCAAGATCCCAACCTGGATCATGCAGGGTTACGCCACGCTGGCAGACGAAGCGGCCGAACAGATGCGGCAGATGCAGATCGAGCGGCCAACCCATGTGCTGTTACAGGCCGGTGTCGGGGCGATGGCTGCGGGCGTATTGGGCTATCTGGTCGACGTGTTTGGTGCGGATAAGCTGCATTCGGTGATTGTCGAGCCCGATCTGGCCGACTGCGTTTATCGCTCCGGGGTAAAAGGGGAGATCGTCAACGTGGGCGGCGATATGGCCACCATCATGGCCGGTCTGGCCTGTGGTGAGCCTAACCCCTTGGGCTGGCCGCTGCTGCGTAACTGTGCCACACAATTTATTTCCTGCCAGGACAGCGTGGCGGCGTTAGGGATGCGGGTGTTGGGTAATCCGCTGGGTAACGACCCGCGCATTATCTCCGGCGAGTCCGGTGCCGTGGGGTTGGGCGTGCTGGCTGCGGTGCATCACAGCCCGCAACGTGCGCAGCTGATGCAAAAACTCGGTCTGGATAGCCAGTCGGTAGTGCTGTTGATCAGCTCCGAAGGCGATACCGACGTGAAGCACTATCGCGAAGTGGTGTGGGAAGGGAAGCATCCGGTTTAACCACCACCGTCAGATTACTCAACCTCTCGCAGTAGCGAGGGGTAATAAAAAATTGGAGAAAAAAATACAATGGCAAAGCAAATTCCTTTCGAATTGGTGTTAGAGAAAGCCTACCAATACAAAGATGAGATGACGCGCTTCCTGCGGGACATGATCGCCATCCCTAGCGAAAGCTGTGACGAAAAGCTGGTGGTGCTGTGTATCAAGAAAGAGATGGAGAAGGTCGGGTTCGACAAGGTTGAGATTGACCCGATGGGCAACATCCTGGGCTATATCGGCCACGGCCCACACCTGATCGCGATGGACGCGCATATCGATACCGTCGGCATCGGCAACATCAAGAACTGGACCTTTGACCCTTATCAAGGCATGGAAAACGACGAGATCATCGGTGGCCGTGGCGCATCGGATCAGGAAGGCGGCATGGCTTCCATGGTTTACGCGGGCAAAATCATCAAGGATCTGGGGCTGGAAGATCAGTATACGTTGCTGGTGACCGGCACCGTGCAGGAAGAAGACTGCGACGGCCTGTGCTGGCAGTACATTATTGAGCAATCCAACATCCGCCCAGAGTTTGTGATCAGCACCGAACCAACCGACTGCCAGATCTACCGCGGCCAGCGTGGCCGTATGGAAATCCGCGTGGATGTGCAAGGCATCAGCTGCCACGGCTCGGCACCGGAGCGTGGCGACAACGCCATTTTCAAAATGGGCCCAATCCTCAACGAACTGCAACAACTGTCTGGCAACTTGGGCAACGATGATTTCCTGGGCAAAGGTACGCTGACCGTTTCTGAGATTTTCTTCACCTCACCTAGTCGCTGCGCGGTAGCCGACAGCTGTGCGGTATCCATCGACCGCCGCCTGACCTGGGGCGAAACCTGGGAAGGGGCGTTGGACGAGATCCGTGCGTTGCC
Organism: Serratia sp. Res13-Sevr-LER1-36-b; assembly: GCF_015673035.1. Classification (NCBI taxonomy): domain Bacteria; kingdom Pseudomonadati; phylum Pseudomonadota; class Gammaproteobacteria; order Enterobacterales; family Yersiniaceae; genus Serratia; species Serratia sp. Res13-Sevr-LER1-36-b. Next base: position 389,864 of record NZ_JADACK010000005.1, read on the forward strand.
AGCGGTACAGGCGGCCAAGGCAGTCGTGTCGATGTATGACTATAGCCGTCCGTCTTACACCGGTCTGGTGTACCCAACCGAATGCTACTTCCCAACCTGGAAGGTCGAAGAAGATCACATCACGGTGAAAACCCTGAGCAAAGCCTATCAGGGCCTGTTCAAGAAGCAGCCGGTGGTGGACAAGTGGACCTTCTCAACCAACGGGGTCTCCATCATGGGGCGTCACGGTATTCCGGTGATCGGTTTTGGCCCGGGCAAAGAGCCTGAAGCCCACGCGCCGAACGAGAAGACCTGGAAAGACCATCTGGTGACCTGCGCGGCGATGTATGCCGCCGTGCCTTTGGCTTACCTGGAAGAGTTGGAGAAATAAGCGGCCCCTCACCCCAACCCTCTCCCACAGGGAGAGGGAGCTGTCCGGAGCGTGCGGCTGGCCCGTGCAGCTTCGGACAGTGGGGTGTAAGAGGAAAAGTATTACACATAGAAATCAGCGAACTTGATCGGTCTCCACCGGGAGAGGGCGCTGGCACGGTGATGTTGTCAGGTCCAGGAGTTAATCTGTAACTATTTGATTTAAAGCAGAGTGCTGTGACAAGTAGTAGCTCGATCGGTTCCCTCTCCATGTGGGAGAGGGTTAGGGTGAGGGGCCCAAATAGCACCTCATCCAGCAAGCATCACACAGCGAAATACCCGGCACGATCTGCCGGATTTTTTTATGGAGTGCCAGCAATGAAGCAATTGATTAAGAACGGCATTCTGGTTGATAGCGACGGACAGTATTCTCAGGATTTGCTGATCGAAAACGGAGTGATCTGCCAGCGCGACACGGCGATCGAAGCCGATAGCCAGTGTGAAGTTATCGATGCATCCGGCTGTTATGTCATGCCCGGCGGCATCGATGTCCATACCCATTTCAATATTGATGTCGGCATCGCCCGCAGCTGTGACGATTTTTTTAGCGGCACCCGCGCGGCGGCCTGCGGCGGCACTACCACCATTATCGATCATATGGGATTTGGCCCGGCGGGCTGCAATCTCCATCACCAGCTCAACGTCTACCACCAGTATGCGGCTGGCAATGCGGCGATCGACTACGGCTTTCACGGCGTGATCCAGCATATTGACGATGGCATTCTCGAAGAGATGGCCAGCATGGTGCATGACGAAGGGATCAGCAGCTTTAAGCTGTATCTGACCTACCTCTACAAGATCAATGATGCCGACGTGCTGCGGGCCTTGGGGCAACTGCGGCAGGTTGGGGCATTGACTACGGTCCATCCAGAAAACGATGCCGCGATAGCTCAGCGCCGTGCTGCCCTGGTGGCCGCGGGTAAAACAGCGCCGATCCACCACGCATTGAGCCGCCCGTTGGAATGTGAGGCAGAAGCGATTGGCCGGATGATCAATCTGGCCCATCTGGCAGACAACGCGCCGCTGTACATCGTCCATTTATCCAATGGTCTGGGGCTGGATTATTTACGTCTGGCGCGTCAACAACGTCAACCGGTGTGGGTAGAAACCTGCCCGCAGTATCTGCTGCTCAACGAACAATGTTACCTGCGTGCAGATGGGGCGAAATACATCCTCAGCCCACCGCTGCGGGACCAGCGGGAATTGGATCGCCTGTGGATCGGCATTGCCGACGGTTCTATCGATACCGTCGCCACCGATCACTGCACATTCCCGTATCACCAACGGCAAGCTATGGCGGCAGGGGATTTTACCCGTTGCCCGAACGGCCTGCCAGGGGTCGAGAATCGCATGATGCTGTTGTTCTCTTACGGAGTGATGAGCGGGCGGATTTCCCCTTCACGCTTTGTGGCGCTCACCAGCAGCAATCCGGCGCGGTTGTTCGGCCTGTGGCCGCGTAAAGGCAATCTAAACCCCGGCGCAGATGCAGACGTGGTGATCTTTGATCCGCGCCAATCCACGGTTATCAGCCACGCTCGGCTTCATGACAATGCGGACTATTCCCCATATGAAGGTTTTCAGTGCCAAGGCGCGCCGGTGCTGACGATGTGCCGGGGCGAAATCGTGGCTCGTAATGGCGAATTTACCGGGCGGCAGGGATACGGGCAGTTCTTGCGTCGTCGACCTTTCAATGCCCAGATCGCGGCAAGAATGGGGTAACACCTCACTAAACAACAAGGATCAAAATGAACAAGAAAATAGTGCTGGCATTGGGCGGTAACGCATTGGGTGAAGGCCTGGCGGAACAGATGCAGGCGGTCAAAACCACCGCGCGGGCGATTGTCGATTTAATCGAGCACGGTCATCAGGTGGTGGTCACCCACGGCAATGGCCCTCAGGTGGGCATGATCAACCTGGCGTTTGAGGCGGCGGCAAAAAGTGAAGCCCATACGCCGATGCTGCCGATGTCGGTGTGCGTCGCATTGAGCCAGGGATATATAGGTTACGATCTGCAAAACGCCCTACGTGAAGAGTTGCTCGAGCGCAATATCGTTAAACCGGTAGCCACGCTGATCACCCAGGTGATCGTCAACGGCAGCGATCCGGCGTTCCTCAATCCAACCAAGCCGATTGGCTCGTTCTTTACCAAGGCCGAAGCCAGCCAACTGACCAAGAACGGTTACAACATGGTAGAAGATGCGGGCCGTGGCTATCGCCGGGTAGTGGCCTCGCCCAAGCCGATCGACATCGTTGAGAAAGAAACGGTACGCGCCATGATGGAGGCCGGGCAGGTGGTGATCACCGTGGGGGGCGGCGGTATTCCAGTGATCCGCGAGGGTAACCATCTGCGGGGTGCCAGCGCGGTGATAGACAAAGACTGGGCCAGTGCCAAACTGGCAGAGATGATCGATGCCGATATGCTGATCATCCTCACCGCGGTGGAAAAGGTGGCGATCAACTTTGGCAAACCGAATGAGCAATGGCTGGAGCAGTTGAGCATTGCCGATGCCCAGCGCTTTATCGAAGAAGGGCACTTTGCCAAAGGCTCAATGCTGCCGAAGGTTGAAGCGGCGGTGGCGTTTGCCGAATCCAAGCCAGGGCGTCAGGCGTTAATCACGGTATTGAGCAAGGCTCAGCAGGGCATTGAAGGCAAAACTGGCACGGTGATTAGCCATTAATCACAGACGCCAGACTCACTTGTAGGGGCGCTGCATGCTGCGTACATTTGCGCCCCTTGTGAGTCAGCAGCCGTTATCTGCGGCCAAGTTTCATAATGGCTTCAAGCACCGCCCCGGCGATTGCCCGCGCCTTATCTGACACCGTGGTGTAATCCGCCAGCGTGCCGCGTGGATCGATATCACCGATTTTAGTGCCGGTCTTAACCTCCAGCCCATCATGCAGCAAGCCGCGTACCATACCGGAAAGCGGCGCAATCACCGGTGCTTCGCCGCAGTGAGCCACCACATCCCCCTCCTGCACCAAATCCCCCAAAGCGACGCGACATTGCATGACGCCATCGGCTGGTGCACGGATCACCCTGCGGGTGGTGTGGCCAGCGATATTGCCGGGAATACCGGTATTGGGATGGGTGTAGCCATGATAAATCACCCGGCCCAGCGCGTGGCCGCGATTGGTTTCGATCACCGCATCGCAATCCTGCCCGGCGTTGAAGCCAGGGCCGAGGGCCACGGTGAACGGTGCCATATTGCGGTGGGTGCCCAGGTTTTGCTTGGCCAGAATAGCGTCTACCAGAAAACGGGGTTTGAGGTGTTCCAGGCTGCGGGTCTCTGGGTCAACCAGCAGCGGGATCTCGCCACGGTTGATGATGTCGAAGGCTTCGTTGACGTCGTTGGCCAGGCAGGCGGTGACGCCCTCCACGCAGGTTTTGCCGTCAAACATCGCCTGAGCAAATGCCACCGTCCGGCGGATAGCGGTCGGTTGGGCAATGTCCAGCATGATGACCTGAAAACCGGCATGGTACAGCCGCAGCGCCACGCCGGTGGCGATATCGCCCGCACCACGGATCACCACCAGTTTGTCGCGCGTTAAGCGGATGTCATTCTTCATCAGCCCGCCAGCGGACTGGTTGCGCACCTGCAACAACTCCGCCAGTACGCTGATGGCGATTTCTTCCGGCGTTTCTGCACCGATGTTGTAGCCGATTGGGGCATGGAGCCTGGCAAGCTTGTCATCATCTACGCCGCGCTGGCGCAAGTGTTGGGTAAAGGTTTGCACCTTGCGGCGGCTGGCTAGCAATCCCAGATAGCGCAGCGGCTGCTCGATCAGCACGTTGAGTGCCTCGCAATCCTGATTGTTGGTGGCGATGATCACAAAGTTGGCCGGTTCAATATTCATCTTGTCGATGGCTGCCGGGAAGGTCTCGCCATGAACCAGAGTGGTGCCCACCGGAAATAGCGCCGGGTCGAGGCTGGCCGGGTAGATATCGGCAACGTGAATATCAAAGCCGAGCGGCTTGGCGGCGTTGGCGATGGCGCGGTTGACGTGCCCGGCTCCAATCAATATCAGACGCGGGCGCAGGCCATGCACGTCGATATACACCGACATCGCCCCCCCACAGTCCGAGCCTACCGCATCCTGCCCGGTGCGTGCCATGCGGCCATGAAACACCCTGGCCTTGCGCTCCGAAATGGCGGCAATCGCCTGTTCGATCACCAGGCGTTCGATCATGCCGCCACCGATAGTGCCAATACAGTCACCATCGGCCATCACCAGCATCTGCCCTGAATGGCGCGGTGTAGAGCCACGGCTTTCGATAATCTGGGCGAGCGCAAAGGGCCGGTTTTCTTCTTCTAAACGTGCAGCTTCGGCGAAGATATTCATTATGACCTCGTCAATAACCTCAGAAATATTATCGTGTTAAGCGCCGTACCACATGATGGATCGCCGGGGTCTCCTGCACTGCGCCAAACCAGATGGCGCTGAGCGCCAGCTCTGGCCGCAGCAGCGGTTGCCAGCGGGCAGCCGGTTGATTATCACAATGAGAAACCTGATTGATCAGCCAGACCCGTCGCGCCTGAGAGGGCGTACCTTTGAACATCCCTTCAGGGTGTGCGATCAGGGCGTCGAATACCCGGTGATCCAGTGTTTCACCGGCACCGACCCCCGTCAGCGCTGAGAAAATCGCCCAACGGTGAATTTGCTGTGGGTCTGCGGGACGATCGATCACCCGGCCTCCGGTTAGCGCGATAACACAATCACTGCGGGAGGGGATGCAAGGTTCATGCCTTGCCGGGGCTTTCAGGGGTAACCCTCGGGAGCCGTCCGCTTCGACCAGGATCACGTCGAAGGCTCCACGCTGTTTGATCTCATCGATTTGCTCGGCGGTTAACCCGATAACCTTGTTGTCCTGCGGTTGATAATGACTGAAGCAGGCGGTAATGGCCGGGGTGCTGCTGGCGGTGGGCGGCTGGCCTATCAACAGGTGGTGGTAGTTGGCAGCGGTGGGCAGGTACATCTTGGTGGTGGTAGTGAACAGCACACGCTTGCCCTGGTGATAAAAGGCCTGCGCCAGCCAGTGCAGGGTGCTGGTTTTCCCCCCGGCCCCAATCAGGGCGATGAGCAGCGGCTGGCCCCGATCGAGGCGGTTAAATTCCTCACTGAATAATTCTCTGAAGCTGGGTGTCATAAATAGCCTGTCTTGTGAGTCAAAAAGCGGCCCCTCACCCTAACCCTCTCCCACAGGGAGAGGGGACTGCCCGTGCCACGTTGGTATTGCAGTGTCTTCCTTGACGTGCCGAAGCTCTGAACCTGCATATAACACCGTATCAGCTCCCTATTCCAAATGGCGAGGGGACTGTCCGTGCCACGCTGGTATTGCAGTGTTTTTGGCGTTCAATGCCGCTATTTACTCCAAACTAACCACAACACTGCATCAGCTCCCTCTCCTTGGGGAAAGGGTTGGGGTGAGGGAGAAATAACGGTGATTTAACCGATAACCAATAGGCGGTTTTTCTAGGATAGAGTGCCGATTTAATAGCAAACAACCTTGATGTAATCGATATTTAGCGAATATTCATACTTTATCGATTGCGGTCTCGTTTTTAACCGAAGTGTTTTCTGGCCGTATCAAAGTGATAGCTGGCGATGTTTTTTTGATAATTGATTCTATTAGCGTAGCCGTGATGATTAAGCGACTGCCGGCACTGATTTTTATTCTCACTTGCGATTGTGAGCCTGTTCACAAATAAAATTAACAATTAGAACTGCCTCACGAATTTAACCGCTGCCCAACCCCGTGGGGAGATTTGGCCTGATTGTTGCTGCGTTATGCGTAACCGATGTGAAAAACCGCCCCCAGGTTTTTACTCACTCATCATTCAGGCATTTCGTCGCAAGGAGATAAAGCTATGGGAGATTTAATGCGTCCCGTTCCGTTCAAGGCGCTGTTAACCCGGATTTTCGATGAATATCATGAGAGCCGGTCTATTTTTGGTATTCCAGAAAAGCAGTTTTATCGTAAACATGACGATCGGCGGATTAACGTCTTTAACGAAAGTTGTGAAACTCCGCTTGGCCCAGCCGCAGGCCCACATACTCAGTTGGCGCAGAATATCATCGTCTCCTGGTTGACCGGCGGGCGCTTTATCGAATTGAAAACCGTGCAGATCCTCGATCGGCTGGAGCTGGAAAAACCCTGTATCGATGCCGAAGACGAATGCTTCAACACCGAATGGTCGACCGAGTTCACGCTGCTCAAAGCCTATGATGAATATTTAAAAGCCTGGTTTGCCCTGCACCTGTTGGAACAGATGTTTGATCCACGGGCCAAGGGGGAAAGTAAATCCTTCATCTTCAACATGAGCGTGGGCTATAACCTCGACGGGATTAAACAGCCGCCGATGCAGGACTTTATCCATAATATGATGGACTCTGCACAGCACCCGAAATATGCCGAGTATCAACATATTCTTGCCGAATGGGTTAAGGACGAGGGCTTTATTAGCCAGTTCGCTTTATCCGACCAGCGCGGGGCATTGGCACTGCTGCCAGAGCATATTCCCGCGCAATTGGTCAGCGGCATTACCCTTTCGACCATGCACGGCTGCCCGCCAGATGAAATTGAAGCCATCTGTCGCTATATGCTGGCAGAAAAACGGCTCAATACCTTTGTAAAATTAAACCCGACGCTGCTGGGTTATCCGCGAGTGCGTTCCATTCTGGATAGCTGCGGGTTTGATTATGTCGGGCTGAAAGAAGAGTCTTTCGAGCACGATCTCAAACTGGAGCAGGCGATTGCGATGTTGCACCGCCTGACCGCCTTGGGGAAACAGCAGAATTTAGGCTTCGGGGTCAAACTGACCAATACCCTGGGGGCGATCAACCATAAAGGCGCCTTGCCGGGCGAAGAGATGTATATGTCCGGGCGCGCGCTGTTCCCGCTTTCCATCAACGTGGCGGCGGTTCTCTCCCGTGAATTCAACGGGGAACTGCCGATTTCCTATTCCGGCGGGGCAAGCAAGTTTAACGTTCGCGAGATTTTTGACACCGGTATCCGGCCAATCACCATGGCCACCGATTTGCTCAAGCCCGGCGGCTATTTACGCCTGACGGAGTGCATGCAAGAGCTGGACGCTTCTGATAGCTGGCCGATGACGCGCATCGATGTCGATAAGCTGCAAGCGCTGGCAGACAAGGCCGTCAGCATGGAGTACACCCAGAAACACTGGAAATCAACGGATCGCATTGACGCCGGTGGCCCGCTGCCGATGATTGACTGCTATGTGGCTCCTTGCGTCACCGCCTGCGCCATCAAACAGGATATCCCGGAATATATCCGGCTGCTGGGCGAACAGCGCTATGCCGATGCGCTGGAGCTGATTTATCAGCGTAACGCCTTGCCAGCCATTACCGGGCATATCTGCGATCACCAGTGCCAGTACAACTGCACCCGTCTTGATTACGACAGCGCGCTGAACATCCGCGAACTGAAAAAAGTGGCGTTGGAGAAGGGCTGGGATGAGTATCAGCGCCGTTGGCATAAACCGGCAGGCTCTGGCAGCAAACGCCCGGTTGCTATTTTGGGGGCTGGCCCGGCGGGCTTGTCTGCTGGGTACTTCCTGGCGCGGGCCGGGTATCAGGTTACGCTGTTTGAGCGCGAGGCCAATGCGGGCGGGGTGGTGAAAAACATCATTCCACAGTTCCGCATCCCGGCGGAGCTTATCGAGCACGATATCGACTTCGTGGCCGCACACGGCGTGAAGATGGTCTATGGCTGCGATCCCGATCTGACCGTCGACAAGCTGCAACAGCAGGGCTTTGACTACGTGTTTATCGGCATCGGCACCGATAAAAACAGCGGCGTGAAGCTGGCGGGTAATAACCGTAACGTCCACAAATCCTTGCCGTTCCTGCGCGATTTCAACCTCGGTAAGCCCATGAACCTGGGCAAACACGTGGCCGTGGTCGGTGCTGGTAACACGGCAATGGACTGTGCCAGGGCCGCATTGAAAGTGCCTGGCGTGCAGGACGTCACCGTGCTGTACCGCCGCACGCTCAATGAGATGCCAGCCTACCGCGAAGAGTATCAGGAGGCGGTAGAGGACAACGTGCAGTTTATGTTCCTCACCAACCCGGAACACTTTGATGCCAACGGCACCTTGACGGCCAGAGTGATGGTGTTGGGAGAGCCGGACGAGAAGGGCCGCCGCCGCCCGGTCGCCACCGAACAGACCCTGACGCTGCAGATGGATACCTTGATCACCGCCATTGGCGAGCAGGCTGATGAGGAGGTGCTGCATAAGCTGGGCGTACCGCTGGATGACGCAGGCTATCCGCAGGTCAACACCGCCACTGGCGAAACCACCCGGCCTAATGTCTTCCTGATCGGCGACGTGCAGCGTGGCCCGTCATCCATTGTCGCTGCCATCGGTAGCGCCCGCAACGCCGCTGAAACGGTGCTGGCGCGGGAAAACGTCAAAACCCATCACGCCGATAAATACTGGTCAAACGTCGATCCGGCGGAAATCTATCGCCGTAAAGGCACTATTTCAGTAGCGCTGGTGGATAAAACCGAGCGCGAAGCCTTCGTGGCTCAAGAGGCCCAGCGCTGCCTGGAATGTAACTACGTGTGCAGCAAATGCGTCGACGTTTGCCCGAACCGCGCCAACGTATCCATTGCCATTCCGGGCTTCCAGGATCGTTTCCAGACCCTGCACCTGGACGCTTACTGCAACGAATGCGGCAACTGCGCCCAGTTCTGTCCGTGGCAGGGTAAGCCATACAAAGACAAGGTGACGATCTACAGCCTGCCGCAGGACTTTGCCAACAGCACCAATCCAGGGTTCCTGGTAGATGGAGCGCAGGTCAGCGTACGGCAGAACGGTAAGCTTTACCAACTGCAGATCAATAGTGACGGCCAGCTTGAGCAAGTGCCGTCGGAGCTGGAGGAGATGTGCCGCATTATCAGCCATGTGCACACTCATCATCATTATCTCCTTGGCCAGGTGGAGGTGTAATCATGCTGATATTAACCAATGCAACCGGCGTGCAACTCGACCCCGCCAGCGTACAGCAAGGTATCGATATCGCCATTGAAGGGGCGTTGATCAAAGAGGTGGGCCAAGGGTTGGCGGCCAAATATCCCCAGGCCGAAGTGCGCAATATGCACGGCAAATGGGTGATGCCAGGGATTGTGTGTGCCCACAATCATTTCTACTCCGGGTTATCGCGCGGGATTATGGCCAACATTGCGCCAAGCCCGGACTTTATCTCCACGCTGAAGAACCTGTGGTGGCGGTTGGATCGGGCGCTGGATGAGGAATCACTGTATTACAGCGGCCTGATCTGCTCGCTGGAAGCCATCAAGAGCGGCTGTACGGCGGTGATCGATCACCACGCTTCGCCCAACTTTATCGCCGGTTCGCTGAAAACCCTGCGCGCAGGCTTTATCGAGACCGGTCTGCGCGGCATGACCTGTTTTGAAACCACCGATCGTAACGGCGGGGAGCGAGAGCTGCGGGCTGGCGTGGAGGAGAATATTGCCTTTGCCCAGTTGATCGACGTCGCCAAAAAAGCCGGTAAAGAGCCTTACCTGGTGGAGGCGCATATTGGCGCTCACGCACCGTTCACGGTTTCTGATGCCGGGTTGGAGATGCTGCAAGCGGCGGTTAAAAGTACCGGCCGTGGTCTGCATATCCACGCCGCCGAGGACAGCTACGACGTCTCCCACAGCCACGACAAATATGGCAAGGATCTGATCGAGCGCCTGGCGCAATACGACCTGATCGGGTCAAAAACGTTAGTCGCGCACGGTCTGTATCTGTCTGCGGCGGATATTGAGCTGATCAACCAGCAGGATGCCTTCCTGGTGCACAACGCCCGCTCCAATATGAACAACCACGTGGGCTATAACCATCAACTGGCGCAGTACCGCAACCTGGCACTCGGCACCGATGGTATCGGCTCAGACATGTTTGAAGAGATGAAGTTTGCCTTCTTCAAACACCGTGATGCGGGTGGGCCGCTGTGGCCAGATAGCTTCGCCCGCTTCCTGGCCAACGGTAACCAACTGCTGGCGCGCAACTTTGGTGCCAATTTTGGTTGCCTGGCCGCCGGTTACAAAGCGGATCTGACCATCTGCGACTATCCGTCACCCACGCCGCTGGCGGCGCAAAATATCGGCGGACATCTGGCCTTCGGCATGGGGGCTGGCAGCGTCAACAGCGTAATGGTGGAAGGCCGCATGGTCTATCAGGATCGCCAGTTCCCGTTCGATGTGGAACCGATCTATGCAGAGGCGCGCAAGGTAGCGGCCAAGCTGTGGCAGCGTATGGATGCCTTGAATTAAACCGGTCGCCGCCCTGCGAACACCGGGGGCGGCTGACATTGATGAGGGTGCAATATGATTGAGCAATTCTATCGGCCAGGATCGGTACAGCAGGCGCTAGAGCTAAAACGCCAGTTCCAGCAGGATGCCGTCTATTTTGCTGGTGGCAGCAAACTAAATGCCACACCCACTAAAACACGGCAAAAGATCGCCATCGCGCTGTCGCAACTGGGGCTGGATCAGGTGAGCTGGCAGCAGGGGGCATTGCATATCGGTGCCACCATTAGCTTACAACGTTTAATGGATACCCAGCTTATCCCGCAGGCTCTGCGTGAGGCGCTGGGGTTTGTCTATTCCCGCCATATTCGCAATCAGGCCACGCTGGGTGGTGAAGTCGTTTCGGCGGCGAAAGACTCGGTGCTGTTGCCGGTGCTGCTGGCATTGAGTGCCCAGGTGGTGGTGGGCAGCGGCAAGACGATGGCGCTGGAAGACTATCCGCTGTGCGGCGGTAGTGAATTACTGCTGGCGGTGGTGCTGCCGGATCCTTACCGTACCTGCGCTACCCGTAAAATTGCCCGTTCAGTCGCGGGGTTGCCGGTGGTGACTGCGGCAGTATCCCGCGATGCGCAGGCGAAAATTCGTATCGCCCTGAGCGGTGTGGTGGCACCTGGCCGCCTGCGTGATGCAGAGAACATTGGCCTGAGTGGCCCGGCGCTGGAACAGGCAGTGGCGCAGATGATATCTCCGCCAGATGACATCTGTGGCAGCCGCGCCTATAAGCGCTATATCGCCGGTGTGGTGGTGGCAGACCTGTTGGCGGATTGCCAGGCATCAGGGGAGAAAGCATGATGAATATTCGCTTTACGCTTAACGACATCCCGCAGGAGATGCAATGCCAACCCGGCGAAAACGTCCAGCAACTGCTGTTCAAGTTGGGCATGCATTCGGTCCGCAATAGCGATGACGGCTTCGGGTTTGCCGGTTCGGACGCGATCCTGTTTAACGGCGTGGTGGTCAATGCCTCGTTGCTGATCGCCGCCCAGTTGGATGATGGCGTGGTGACCACGGCCGAAGCGCTGGGGAGTTGGAACCAGCTCAGCCTGGTGCAGCAGGCGATGGTTGACGTGGGGATAGTCCAGTCTGGTTATAACGACGCGGCGGCAGCGCTGATCCTGACGGACCTGTTGGCCCGCATCGAGGAGCCAACACGCGCGCAGATCGACGATGCGCTGTCGGGCTTGTTCAGTCGTGACGCCGGTTATCAGCAGTTCTATCAGGTCGTGGCTCTGGCGGTGATTCGCCGCAACGATCCCGAATTCCAGTCGCTCGCCGCTCCTGAGTTTCGCAGCGATCTGAACGTGGTCGGTAAGCTGTGCCCTAAGGTGGACGCGGCGAAAATGGTACAGGCCAAGCCTTGCTATGTGGAAGACCGCGTAGCCCGCAATGCCTGCATCATCAAGATGCTGCGTAGCCCGCATCCTCATGCCTTGATTACGCATCTGGACGTCAGCAAAGCCGAGGCGTTGCCAGGGGTGGTGCATGTGATCACCTATCGCAATTGCCCAGATATTTATTACACCCCCGGTGGGCAAAGCGCGCCAGAACCTTCGCCGCTGGATCGCCGGATGTTTGGCCAAAAACTGCGGCACGTAGGTGACCGGGTGGCGGCGGTCGTGGCCGAGAGCGAAGAGATTGCGTTGGCTGCGCTAGCGTTGATCGACGTCGAATACCAGGTGCTTAAACCGGTGATGTCAATTGATGAGGCGATGGCGGAAGGGGCACCGCTGGTGCACGACGAGCCGATTGTCTACGTTCATGGCGCACCGGACGACCTGGCCGAGCAGAACCAGGGCAGCGCACAGCGTGGCAGCGAGCATGTGACGATCAACTTCCCGATCGGTGCCAAACCCCACAGTAATATTGCCGCCGCGGTACATGGGCGCATTGGCAACGTGGATCAAGGCTTTGCCGAGGCGGACGTGGTGCTGGAGCGCACCTACGAATCCAAACAGGTGCAGCAGTGCCCGGCGGAAATGCACGTCTGCTACACCTATATGGACGGCGATCGGCTGGTGATCCACGCGTCAACCCAGGTGCCTTGGCACCTGCGCCGCCAGGTTGCCAGGATCGTCGGGCTCAAGCAGCATAAGGTGCACGTGATCAAAGAGCGGGTCGGCGGCGGCTTTGGTTCCAAGCAGGACATCCTGTTGGAAGAGGTATGTGCCTGGGCTACCTGCGTGACCGGCCGTGCGGTTTATTTCCACTATACCCGCGAAGAAGAGTTCATCAGCAATACCTCGCGCCATGTGGCCAAGGTGCGGGTGAAGATTGGGGCGAAAAAAGACGGCCGCCTGACGGCGATCGACATGAACTTCCTGGCCAATACCGGCCCTTATGGCAACCATGCGCTGACGGTGCCCAGCAATGGCCCGGCGCTGTCGTTGCCGCTCTATCCCTGCGATAACGTCAATTTCCAGGTAACCACCTATTACAGCAACATCTGTCCGAATGGGGCTTATCAGGGGTATGGCGCGCCAAAAGGCAACTTCGCACTGACTATGGTCCTGGCGGAGATGGCGGAAAAACTGCAGATGGATCCGCTGGATATCATTGAGCGCAATCGGGTAGTTGAAGGGCAAGAGTTGAAAATCCTCGGGGCGATTGGCGAAGGCAAAATGCCGACTTCGGTGCCAAGTGCCGCCAGCTGTGCGCTGGAGCCGATTTTGCGTAAAGGGCGTGAGCTGATCCAGTGGAGCTCACCGAAAGTGGGCCAGGGAGACTGGCAGATTGGCCGTGGCGTGGCCATTATCATGCAAAAATCCGGTATTCCGGATATCGATCAGGCCAACTGCATGATCAAGCTGGAGTCGGACGGGACCTTTATCGTGCATTCCGGCGGGGCGGACATCGGTACCGGGCTGGATACGGTCGTGGGCAAACTGGCGGCGGAGGTGCTGTGCTGCCCCTTCTCCGAGGTGCATGTGATCTCCGGCGACACCGATCATGCCCTGTTTGATAAAGGGGCCTACGCCTCTTCCGGCACCTGTTTCTCCGGCAATGCGGCGAAGAAAGCGGCGGAAAATCTCAGGAAGAAAATCCTGTTCCACGGCGCGCAGATGCTGGGTGAGCCAGAAAGCGACGTCACGCTGGTGGTTCCAGGCGTGGTGCGCGGTAAACAGGGCGAAGTGACGTTCGCGCAGATTGCCCATAAGGCAGAGACGGGAACCGGCTTTGGCACCCTGGTGGCCACCGCCAGCTATATTTCTTCTGACTTTGCCTTCCCGTTTGGCGCCAACTTTGCCGAAGTGGCGGTCAACTTGCGCAGCGGGGAGATCCGGTTGGATAAGTTCTATGCCTTGCTCGATTGTGGCACCCCGGTTAACCCGGAACTGGCGCTGGGACAAATCTACGGGGCTTCAATGCGCGCCATCGGCCACAGCATGACGGAAGAGATTATCTATGATAGCCAAGGCTCGCCGATCACCCGAGATCTGCAAAGCTATGGCGCGCCGAAGATTGGCGATATCCCGCTGGACTTCCAGGCGTTCCTGGTGCCCAGCGACGATCGGGTGGGGCCGTATGGAGCCAAGTCGATCTCCGAGATTGGCGTCAACGGCGCGGCTCCGGCCATCGCCATGGCGATCCACGATGCCTGTGGCGTTTGGCTGCGCGAATGGCATTTCACCCCAGAGAAGATCTTGAGGGGGTTAAATAAGCTGTCAGCGTAGACTCTGTAATAAGTCGTACCGGGATAGTGACCAATTACGGTCATTATCCCGCTATACCTGCCGAGTTAAACCGGCGGCGGGTATAAACGATTCAATATATTAGCCAAAGGCTAATCTGTTATTGCCGCCATATATGAGCTAATCGCTCAGGCTAGCCCGTGGATTTAACATGGCGAAAGTGCAGGGCGTGGAGCTTATTGAATCAGATGATCAAATTTACTGGAATGGAGTAAAGAGATGTCTGATATGCCTAGTTCAAATAACGACCTTATTTATCGGGTGGAAGATAAACCACCCTTTGACCAATGTATCGTGGGGGCGATTACCCATTTACTGGCTATTTTTGTGCCGATGGTGGCCCCGGCGTTAATTGTCGGCACCGCGCTGGGGTTGCCGCCGGACGTCACAGCCTATCTGGTTTCGATGGCAATGATTGCCTCAGGAATTGGCACCTGGCTGCAGGTGAATCGCTATGGCCGCGTAGGCTCCGGCTTATTGTCCATTCAATCGGTCAATTTTTCCTTTGTGACGGTGATGATCGCCTTGGGCAGCACCATGAAAGCCGATGGCATGCATGTGGAAGCGATCATGTCCACTCTGCTGGGCATCTCTTTTGTTGGGGCATTCCTGGTGGTGGGCTCCTCGTTTATTCTGCCCTATCTGAAACGGGTGATCACACCCACCGTGAGCGGCATTGTGGTGCTGATGATTGGCCTGAGCCTGATCAAGGTGGGCATTATCGATTTTGGTGGCGGTTATTCAGCGAAAAGCAGCGGCACCTTTGGCAACTACGAAAATATTGGTATCGGCCTATTGGTGCTGTTGGTGGTGATCGGGTTTAACTGTTGCCAGAACGCATTATTGCGCATGGGGGGCATCGCCATCGGCTTGATTGTCGGTTATGTCGTCGCTTTGTGCCTGGGCATGGTGGATTTCTCGGTAATGCAAAACCTGCCGGTAATGACCGTTCCCGTTCCCTTTAAATACGGATTCTCTTTCGATCTGCATGCCTTTCTGGTGGCTGGCATCATCTATCTGCTCAGCGTGTTGGAGGCGGTCGGCAGTATCACCGCTACCGCAATAGTGTCCGAGCAACCCATCAAAGGGGATGAATATACCGCACGTCTGAGCGGTGGTGTGCTGGCCGATGGGCTGGTCTCGGTGATTGCCGCCATGCTTGGCTCGCTGCCACTGACGACATTTTCCCAGAATAACGGCGTGATCCAGATGACCGGTGTCGCCTCGCGTCATATCGGTAAATATATCGCCGTGATCCTGGTAGTGCTGGGGCTGTTCCCCGTCATTGGCCGCTTCTTTACCACTATCCCGGCGCCAGTGCTGGGAGGCGCGATGACGCTGATGTTCTCCATGATCGCCATCGCCGGGATACGCATCATTCTCTCCGACGGCTTAAACCGTCGTGAAACCATCATCGTCGCCACCTCGCTGGGGCTGGGCCTTGGCGTCTCTTACGATCCGGAAGTGTTTCGTATTTTGCCCGAGTCGATTTATGTGCTGGTGGAAAACCCAATCTGCGCCGGTGGGCTCACGGCCATTTTCCTCAATTTGCTGATACCGCAGAACAAGAGTGAGAAACCTGGCGTCCAGGAGGGCGAGTTCGAAGGGGTTCCAGCGGAAAAAAACACCGATTGAGATTTGCTGATAAAGGTTACGCAGGGGCGCTGCATGCTGCGCCCGCCTGGCAACATCCGTTTTATGGTGATAAGGAATTTGAGTATGGAGCGTGAACAATCAATCAAGGCCGTGCGGGGCAGTTTTCTCGATATCACCCGCACCGTACAGCACCCGGAAGAAATCGAGGGTCATCTGCGCTTTATTAAAGACGGGCTACTGATCATTCGTGATGGCCGGGTGGAGTGGTTTGGCAACTGGGAAGAGGGACACCACCAGATCCCCGACAGCATCCGGGTGCGCGATTACAGCGGTAAAATGATCGTGCCAGGGTTTGTCGACACCCATATTCATTATCCACAATGTGAAATGGTGGGAGCCTATGGCGAACAGCTGCTGGACTGGCTGAACAAGCACACCTTCCCGGCGGAGAAGCGCTATAACGATCTGGAGTACGCCCGCGAGATGTCGGCGTTTTTCATCAAGCAACTGCTGCGTAATGGCACCACCACCGCGCTGGTGTTCGGCACCGTACACCCCGAATCGGTAGAGGCGCTGTTTGAGTCGGCGCGTCATATCAATATGCGGATGATCGCCGGTAAGGTGATGATGGATCGCAACGCGCCCGATTACCTGCTGGATACCGCAGAAAGCAGCTATAGCCAAACCAAGGCGCTGATTGAGCGCTGGCATAACAATGGCCGCCTGTTGTATGCCATCACCCCGCGCTTTGCGCCGACTTCCTCGCCGGAACAGCTGGAGATGGTGCAACGCCTGCGCCAGGAATATCCGGATGTTTACCTGCACACACACCTGTCGGAAAACAAGGATGAAGTGGCTTGGGTGAAAGCCCTGTATCCAGAGCACAAAAATTATCTCGATGTTTACCATCACTACGGTATGACCGGCAGAAAAAGCGTATTTGCCCACTGTGTGCACTTGGAAGACGCCGAATGGGATTGCCTGCACCAGACCCAATCCTCCATCGCCTTTTGCCCGACCTCCAACCTGTATCTCGGCAGCGGCCTGTTTAATTTGCCCAACGCCTGGCGGAAAAAGGTGCGGGTGGGGATGGGCACCGACATCGGCGCGGGCACCACCTTCAACATGCTGCAAACGCTGAATGAGGCTTACAAAATCATGCAGCTGCAGGGTTACCGGCTCTCGGCGTATGAGGCGTTCTATCTGGCGACGTTGGGCGGGGCCGATGCTCTGGGGCTGGCGGACACCATTGGTAACTTCAACCTGGGGAAAGAGGCGGACTTTGTGGTGCTGGAGCCGACGGCCACGCCGCTGCAACAACTGCGCTACGACAATTCAAAAACCTTGATGGATAAGCTGTTTGTCATGATGACGCTAGGGGATGACCGGTCGATCTATCGCACCTATGTCGATGGCCGGCTGGTGTATGAACGTACTTAACCAACCGCACTGCAATTTGCCAGGATTGGCGTTACCCCAAGCGAGTGCCGTTGCGGCCAGACGATAATGCCGTAACGGCAAGCCAACGGGGTAGGTGAGTGTAAACCTTCAGAGGGCATTGATATGTCTAATAATTTATCGCAGGCGACGTCAGAAAAAGCGGCCAGCTCGCTAGACAGCTATTTTAAGATTAGCGAGCGGGGCAGCAGCGTACGGCAGGAAGTGTTGGCAGGGTTGACCACCTTTTTGGCGATGGTCTATTCGGTGATCGTGGTGCCTGGCATGTTGGGCAAGGCGGGTTTCCCTCCGGCTGCGGTGTTTGTCGCCACCTGTCTGGTTGCCGGTGTGGGGTCGCTGGTGATGGGCCTGTGGGCTAACTTACCGATGGCTATTGGCTGCGCCATCTCATTGACGGCGTTTACCGCTTTCAGCCTGGTGCTTGGCCAGCAGATCAGCATACCCGTCGCCCTGGGGGCCATCTTCCTGATGGGGCTGATATTCACCGCCATTTCGGTGACCGGGGTGCGTTCATGGATCCTGCGTAACCTGCCGATGGGCATAGCGCACGGTACCGGGATTGGTATCGGGCTGTTCCTGCTGCTGATCGCTGCCAACGGCGTCGGCATGGTGATCAAGAACCCGCTGGACGGTTTGCCGGTGGCGCTGGGGTCGTTTGTGTCTTTCCCGGTGATGATGTCATTGCTCGGCCTGGCGATGATCCTCGGGCTGGAGAAACTGCGCGTGCCGGGTGGGATTTTATTGGTGATCATTGGTATTTCCCTTATCGGCCTGATCTTTGATCCGAACGTAAGATATCAGGGGCTGTTTGCTCTGCCGAGCTTGTCCGGGCCGGATGGTAGCTCGCTGATTTTTAGCCTGGATATCAAAGGGGCATTGAACCCGGCGATACTGCCCAGCGTATTGGCGTTAGTCATGACGGCGGTGTTTGATGCTACCGGCACCATCCGGGCGGTAGCCGGGCAGGCTAACCTGTTGGACGAGGATGGGCAGATTATCAACGGTGGCCGGGCATTAACTGCCGACTCCATGAGCAGCATGTTTTCTGCGCTGGTTGGAGCCTCACCGGCTGCGGTGTATATCGAGTCCGCTGCGGGAACGGCTGCTGGCGGTAAAACGGGCATGACGGCGGCGGTCGTGGGGGTACTGTTCTTGCTGATCCTGTTCTTGTCACCGCTGTCTTATCTGGTCCCTGGCTATGCGACGGCACCGGCGCTGATGTATGTGGGCCTGCTGATGCTGAGCAACGTGGCCAAGTTGGACTTTGACGACTTCGTCGATGCTATGTCCGGCCTGGTGTGCGCGGTATTTATCGTGCTGACCTGTAACATTGTCACCGGCATTATGCTGGGCTTCAGCACGCTGGTGATTGGCCGCGTGTTCTCTAACGAGTGGCGCAAACTGAATATTGGCACGGTGATTATCGCGGTGGCGCTGGTGGCATTCTATGCCGGTGGCTGGGCGATTTGATGGAAAACTCAGGGTTAGTCGTTTACTGACCAATCAACACTCGATTCTTCATGTAGGGGCGCTGCATGCTGCGCCCATTCACAGTTCAATACATCAACTCATATGAACGACCTGAAGGATTACAGATCAGAACAAAGCTGATAGGTAATAATCTCGTCCTTATTTTTTAGTTAAATCAATGGATTGAGTTGTTTTTATTTGAATGGCTTACCGCTTCCTCTGATGATCCTGAACCATATCGTAGATAAACTATATGCTGCAGGTGGGGAGTACGACCAAACCGGAGAGACTGCTCCGCGAATTGGCCAGACGCGCGCCGCAGCATGAGGAGGAATTGATGACTATTGCCGAATATCTCGAACAAAAAGGGCGAGAGGAAGGACTTCAGGAAGGACTAAAACAAGGTAAACGCGAAGCGTTTATGGAAATATAGCCCGCTCCATGCTAGTTAACGGCTTCGAGATCGCCATGGTCATACAGTTGACCGGTCTTTCAGAAGAAGAGTTGGCGCAAATCCGTCACTAGCGTTTACCCGCGTTTCTCAACGCGGCATCTCTTCATCCAACTGCTGCGCCTTTTCCACCGCCTTGACGATCGAGGTATAGCCGGTGCAGCGGCATAAATTCCCGGCCAGGCCGCGGCGGATCTCCTGCTCGGTAAGGCGGTGGCCGCGAAAACGCTCCACCATCGAGGTGCTGGTCATCACCAACCCCGGCGTACAAAAACCACACTGTACCGCCCCCACATTCACATAAGCCTGCTGTACGGCAGACAGTTTTCCCTGTTTCACCTCGCCCTCGGTGGTGCGGATGGTTTTGCCATCGGCCCAGAGTGCCAGGTAAATACAGGTATCGGTAGCGACATCGTCGATCAATACGGTACAGGCACCGCACTCGCCCACGCTGCACCCTTGTTTGACGCTGTTAAGCCCTTGCTGGCGCAGTAACTCCATCAGCGACAGGCGGGGATCGACCTCGAATTGATAGGGGCGGCCATTGATGGTGCAATTGATCAACATGATAACTCTCCTCCTGCGCGTTGGGCCGCCTGGGCCAGCACGCGCTCTGCCAGCGTACGGATGATTTGCATACGGAACTCTTTGCTGGCGCGCCAGGATGAACGTGGCAGCACGTCACGTATGACCGCCTCACGCACGGCGGCGAGCGTTTGCGCATTGAATGGCTGACCCAGTGCTGCGGCCTCGGCATGGGGGGCGCGGATCGGCGTTGGGGCCGCTACGCCAAAGGCGATTTTCACCGCGCTAAAGTGGCCATCTTCGATTTTGCAGGCCGCAGCGCAACCGATGGTGGCAATATCCATCGCACCACGCATGGCGTATTTGTAATAGCTGGCACCAAAGTGCTGATAGTGCTGTGGCCTGAACAGCAACGCCACGGCGACCTCATTTTGCCCCAGCGCAACCTTGCCTGGGCCGGTGTGGAAACCTTGGATCGGCGTGCGGCGTAGCCCTGCGGGGGTAGCGATTTCCAGTTCGGCTTCCATCACCACACAGGGTGAGGCGGAATCGGCACTGGTGGCACCGTTGCAGATATTCCCGCCCAGCGTGGCCATATTCCGCACCTGCGGTCCGGCGATCGTCGCGGCTGCCTCTGCCAGGATCGGGATATGGCGTTGCACCAACGGTGAATCGATAATCTGGCTAAAGGTGGTGCCGCTGCCGATGCGCAGTGTGCCATCCGGCAGCAGCTCGATACCGTTCAGCTCGTTCAGGCCGTGAATATCCACCAGATGGCGATATTTGCCGTTCATATGATGGAGCTGGATTAACACGTCGGTACCGCCAGCAATCAGCCTGGCCTGAGGATTGGCGGCTAATTGCCGTACGGCATCGTCTATGTTGGTCGCCCGATAATAGTTTGCAATATCGTACATGGTTTTCTCCAGTTACTCGATCAGGCCCGCCTGCGAAAAATAGCGATACAGCGTTTTTGGCGTCAGCGGTAGTTCATCTATTTTCACGCCGGTTGCCATCCAGATGGCGTTACGGATCGCCGGGGCGGGAGAGATCAGCGGCGGTTCACCCAGCGCCTTGTGCCCATAGGCGGATTGTGGCTCATAGGTTTCGACAAACGCACAGTCCAACTCTGGCAGATCGAGAATGGTAGGGAACTTGTAATCCAGCAGATTGTTATTGCGCACGATGCCGCTTTGCTCGTCGATGATCATCTCTTCGAATAGCGTCCAGCCGATGCCCATTCCCATGCCGCCATGCACCTGGCCCTCGGCCAACAGCGGGTTAAGGATCTGGCCGGAGTCGTGCAGATTCATGATCTTGTTGATGGTGACCTTACACAGCTCAATATCGACGGTGAGGTCAACAAAGGTGCAGCCAAAGGCGGGTGGATTGCTGCGGGTTTTGCAGGAAACCTCGGCCATAATCTGCCCGCCGACCTCCTGATCGTAATGGGCGCTCATGGAGACCTCTTGCACCGAGCACAACACTTTTTCCGGCATCTCCTTCAGCACCACCTCGCCGTTGATCACATCCAGCGCCCATTCGGGCTGGCTGCACATATAGGCTGCATGGGTCAGGATCTTGGCGCGCAGCTCCATAGCCGCCTGACGGATAGCGGGGGCTGCGACATAGCTTTGCCGCGAGGCGAAGGCTCCGGGATCGTAGGCGGTAATGTCGGTGTCTTGGGTGGAGATAACGTAGATGGAAGAAAAGGGCACGCCGATGGTTTGTGCCGCCATTTGTGCAAACACGGTATCCGATCCCTGGCCAATTTCCGTCGCGCCGACTTGCAGATGGACGGTGCCATCCTGGTTCAGTAACAACCGGGCGCTGGCAATCTCGACGCCAACTGGATAGGTATTAGACGCATAGCTAAGGCAGGCCACGCCAACGCCGCGGCGGATGGGGCCACTCTGATTCAGGCAGGCGGCTCGTCGGGCATCCCAATCAAACAGTTCCCGGCCTTTTTGCAGGCACTCGATAATCCCGGCGCTCTTGATCTCTTTATGATTGAGTGGGTTGAGATCTCCTTGGCGGGCGACGTTTTTGAGCCGCAGTTCCAGCGGATCCATCCCCAGTTGGGCGGCGGCTTCGTCAATCATGCATTCCAGGGCAAAGGTTACCTGCGGTGCGCCGTAGCCGCGCATGGCCCCGGCGTTCGGCAGGTTGGAGTAAAAGGTGGTGGCTTTGTAGCCGAAGGCGATACGCGGATACAAATAGGCGATTTTATTGGCCCCGGCTGAGGCAATGGAATGGCCGTGAGAAGCATATCCTCCGGTATTGGAGAGCACATCCAGGCTATAGGTTTGCAGGGTGCCGTCGCGGTTAATGCCCATCTTACCGCTGATGGTGAACGAGTGGCGGGTGCGTGATGCCAAAAAACACTCTTCGCGGCTCAGTTCAACCTTGACCGGTACGCCGCCGAGTTTCCAGGTCAGGAATGCGGCCATCGGCTCTTCCAGTACGTCCTGCTTATTGCCGAACCCACCGCCGATATAGGGCTTGATCACCCGGATGGACGACCATGGCCGATCTAGCGCCTGGCCCACCACGCGGCGTACCAGATGGGGAATTTGGGTGCTGGAGACAATCACGATACGATCCATCTCATCCATATAAGCGTAGGAGATCACCCCTTCCAGATGACAATGTTGCACTACCTGCGTGCTGTAGTTGCCTTCGATCACTACCTCTGACGCAGCCAGTGCCGCTTCGGGATCGCCGCCGCTGAGCTGGTGTTGTTTCAGCAGATTGCTTTTACCGCCGTGTAACAACGGCGCTTCGGCTGCCAGCGCGGTTTTTGCGGTGGTCATCACCGGCAGTTCCTGATATTCCACTTCGACCAGCATGGCGGCTTTCTCTGCCGTTAACACGTCGCAGGCAACCACGATCGCCACGCCATCGCCGTGATGGCGTACATGCTGGGTCAGCAACTGTTTATCCGCTACGTCACGCTTATTGGCATCCAATGACCAGGCATGGCCCGCTGTAGGAAAACCGTGCTGCGGCACATCCTGATAAGTAAATATGGCCTCAACCCCCGGCACTTGCAGGGCTTTGCTGGTGTCGATACTCATAACCAGACCATGGGCAATCGGGCTACGGACATATTTGGCATGACGCATACCGGGCATGGTCATATCGTCGGTATAGCGCGCCCGGCCGGTGACTTTGGCTTGCGCATCGACGCGTTCGGGCGAGGTTCCTACAGGCATCTTGCTCTCCTCGGTGAGAGAAAAAGTCGCGATAGCCAACAGCAGCAACTTACAGGCCATAATGGGGTGAAAAATCAGCCGGATGTGAGATTTGTGAGTTGAATCTGGTTTATGGCGTGGGCGTGATAGTTTTTGGTGGTCAACGAGGGGGGATTCACCAATGTCGGCATAGCAAAAAGGATGTGAGACGATAATTTATCATATTGATAAGGATAAGATTATCAGGTTGATACACACCTGACTCGGGCAGCGGTAGGGTCGAAGAGTGAGCAGAGCAACTGTCGGAGAAGAACGGTCCGTTGTCGAAAACATTATTTTTAAGGTTAAATGAATAAATAACAGGCCCACATAATATCCGTCGGGTGCTTTAATTTATTTTCAAGGTGAAACGCTTTCTCCAGAGTTGAGTAGTAAAACTGAAAGTTAAGTAAATCATAGGGATGTGTTGTGTATAAGTGGGTTTATATTTATACAGGTTACTTGATTGGCTAATAAACAATGTGTTGCATGTAAAATTGCGCTGGGTTAATAATGATTTTGAACGAGGTTGCTTTATATTAATTAACAAAGGAGCTGTTTATGAGAGTTGTTGATAATTCGATGCTTGAGCAAATTTCTGGTGGTCGAGGGAATAATGGAGGTGATCGGTCGGATAACGGCGGTCGTAATAACAACAAGGGAAGAGGGCCTTCAACTAACTATGGCGGGCAGGCCAATGGCTTTGTAGGAAATTCATCTCCCGGTATGGATGCCAATTGTGTCGGAAGTCTTGCCTCTGGCGCTTTCGCGGGGGCGATTGGCGGTTCGCGAGGTGGCGTTGGCGGTGCAGCCGCAGGAGCTGCTCTCGGTGCTTTGGGCGGGATTAATGGTTGCGTCAATACGGGCAATGGCGGTGGTGGCGGAACAGGTAGCAATAGCAATTGTGGTGGAAATTCAGGTAACAGCTGTAGTTGGTAATGTGACTTATGGCTAAAAACCAATACCGGCATGTTACATACCACATCACCTAAACAGAGGATTATACAATGATGATAAAATCAACTTTTTTATATAGCATATGGATTTTTGTTCTTATGCTTTTCATTATTAACCCTCTGTTTTATTGCGTTGGCATTTTAGCTGTTTCTGTTATCGAACTCCCTTCATGGCTTACTAAGGCAATCCTTATTTTCGTCATACCTTTGGGTTGCTACCGTTTGGTCGATCTGGTTTACAACGCGGTGCGTAAGATAGTGGCCAGAATGTCGAAAGAAAAATGATTGCCGGCCTAGTTAAGGTAATAATAATGGCCCCATAACGGTTAATCAGTTTGGGGCCAATCTTGTCGTGGTTTTGATGGTTAAATCGCAGTCATACTGCACCTTGCGTTGTATGCCAGTACGGTAGCGAGTCGCTACCGTCGCACACCTCCACCGTCAGCATTAATTCTCCGCGCCGCAGTTGAATACGCAGACCACCGCTATCCCGGCCGAGTTAACCAGCCCCAAACCACCTACAGCTTCACAATCTGCACCAGATTGGTGTGTTGCGGGTTGCCCTTGGCCAGCGGGGAAGGGCGATGGTGGGTCAGAATATTCACGCTGCCGCCGTGATCGACCTTATCGCCAGACATATCCGCCGCCAGCCAGGCGCCTTGGCCCATCGCCGTAACGCCGGGCATAATGCGTGGCGTTACCTTCGCCTGGATCTGCGTTTCGCCCCGGCCGTTAAAGACCTTCACCCGATCGCCGTTCTTGATGCCGCGCGCCTGCGCATCCAGCGTGTTGATCCACACCTCCTGCGGACAAGCCTGCTGCAACACGTCAATGTTGCCGTAACTGGAGTGGGTTCTGGCCTTGTAGTGGTAACCAAACAGCTGCAGCGGATATTGGCTGCTCAGCGGATCTTCCCAACCTTCGAACCCGGCGGCATAGACAGGTAACGGGTGGATCACATCTTCTGGCGCCAACTCCCAGGTAGCAGCGATCTCCGCCAGCCGTTCGGAGTATATTTCAATCTTGCCTGAGGGTGTTTTCAGCGGGTTGGCCTGCGGATCTTCTCTGAACTCCTTGAAGGCTACCACGTGCTCTTCCGGGCATTTGCGTTTGTAAATGCCAGCGCTCTTCATCTCTTGATAACTTGGCATTTCCGGGTTGCGTTCGCGGGTTTTCTCACACAGGTATTCGATCCACTGCTGCTGGTTGCGCCCCTCGGTGAAGGTCGCTTCGGCCTGTGGCCCAACCCGTTTGGCCACCTCGGAAAGGATCTCGTAAATCGGGCGGCGTTCAAACTTGCGCGTGGTGGCGGGCTGGCCCAGGATCACGTAGCCCATATTGCCCGCGGACTCATGAGAGATCAGATCTTCCTGCTCGGTTGGCATCAGGTCGGGCAGCAGAATGTCGCAATATTTGGCCGATGAGGTCATAAAGTGCTCGATGCCGACGATCATTTCACACTTGCTGTCGTCTTGCAGGATCTGGTGGGTACGGCTGATATCACCATGCTGATTGATCAGCGTATTACTGGCATAGCACCAGATAAATTTGATCGGTACGTCCAGCTTATCTTTGCCACGGATGCCGTCACGCTTGGCGGTCATTTCCGGGCCGCGCATGATGGCGTCGGTCCAGGTAAACACCGAAATCTTGGTCTGTACCGGGTTGGTCAGCATATCGAACCATTCCACGCCCAGATCGAAGCTGCCTTCGCGGCAGCCGGTATTTCCGCCGTTGATACCGACGTTACCGGTCAGGATCGGTAACATGGCAATGGCCCTGGCGGTTTGTTCACCGTTGGCGTGACGCTGTGGCCCCCAGCCCTGGCAGATATAGGCCGGTTTGGTCATGCCGATTTCGCGGGCCAGTTGGATAATGGTGTTGGCCGGTATCCCGGTGATACGAGCCGCCCACTCTGGCGTTTTGGCGATGCCATCGTCACCCTGGCCGAGGATATAGGCTTTGTAATGGCCGTTTTTTGGCGCGCTGCTGGGCAGGGTGGTTTCATCATAGCCTACGCAGTATTTATCCAGGAACGGCTGGTCCACCAGGTTTTCGCTGATCAACACATGGGCTATGCCTGCAACCAACGCCGCATCGGTGCCCGGGCGAATCGGCACCCACTGATCTTCACGGCCACCGGCGGTATCGGTATAGCGTGGATCGATGACAATCATCTTGGCGTTAGAGATTGCCCTGGCTTGCTCCAGATAATAGGTTACTCCGCCACCGCTCATGCGGGTTTCCGCTGGGTTATTGCCAAACAGCACCACCAGTTTGCTGTTGGCGATATCATCCGGGCTGTTGCCCTGCTGTGCGCCGTACAGATAGGGCATGGCGGCGGTGATCTGCGCTGTGCTGTAGCTGCCATAGCGGCTAAGGAAGCCACCGCAGGAGTTCATCAGGCGATAAGGCACGTTGGAGTTGGTGATATTGCCGCCGTCGACCCCGGTACCGTACAGCACGTGCACCGCCTCATTACCGTATTCCGCCAGGGTGTGCTTCAACTGGCCGCTGATGGTATCCAGCGCTTCTTCCCAACTAATGCGTTTGAATTTGCCTTCGCCGCGTTTGCCGACGCGTTTCATCGGGTACTTCAGCCGGTCCGGGTGGTTCATGCGGCGGCGGATAGAGCGCCCGCGCAGGCAGGCCCGCACCTGATGGTTGCCATAGTGATCGTTGCCGGTGTTGTCGGTTTCCACCCAGTATACTTCGTCATCCCGCACGTGCAGGCGCAGCGCACAGCGGCTACCGCAGTTTACGGTGCAAGAACTCCAGACCACCTTGTCTTCCGGCAGTTGGGCATTTGGCAACGGCTCGGCGGCAGCGATTTTACGGAAGGGCAACACCAGCCCGGAGGTGGCGGCCAGTAAACAGCCGGTAGCCGAGCCGGTTTTGATTAGCTTACGACGGCTGAACGGGTGATGAAGCAGGTCCGGGTTGTTGTTATCGTTCATGATAGTGCTCCCTGTGCTGGCCTATTTCGTTGCCGACGACGCCTGATGTCTAGTTTGCTATTAACCCATGATGTCTCGTGGCAAGATGTTTTAAGCCAGGCAACCGTAGTGTGATCTATTAAAAATGCTAACCTGTAGCGAATAAAGCTGTCTGCACTAATGAATTTGAATTGGTAATATTAGTCATGCAAATTCATCTCTCAGCCTGATAATTAAATTACCTCTTAATAAGTATACCCATGCGCGCGGCAGATGAAGTTTGCTTGAGGTCAAGTTTTAGCTTTTCGCAAGCGAATAAAGCGGGCTGGTTGCCTTTTCTCCACAGCAGCAAGTGTTGTTTTCAGGCTTGCGTCTCATTCTATAGCATATTTGGTTGGCAGAATTAGGGGATACTGATGAATTAAATCCAGCATCGATACAATATTGTTACGGCCTCGTGCAACATAAGCCCCCCATTACACGCGTGTTCGAGGGATTAGCAAAGTCATTCATTGGCTAATTCCCGATGGATTGCATGATGACCAATCCCCGTGAGCCGTCGCAGGGATAGGAAAAAACCGGTAAAAGGTCGACATCCTGCAACACCATTACCAAGCACTGCCCCGCTGATGACTCTGCAATAAAATTATAAACTAAAACGGCATATTACGTGTTTTCCTGCCCCAGCCTTTCCTATACTCACCACGCTTGATTGTGTCGTAAAGCTTATGCTGAGGCAGGGGGGATATTAATTGTTACAAAACTATGCGAGAGAATACATAATTATTCTTGTTGTTTGGTTGGTGGATTATTTAACGGTATTAGGATTTTTATTTAAAAGATAATGAGAGTTATTGTTATTTAAATGCGTGCGCGAATAAATCTAGCGAGATAAATATGCAAGAAAAATATTTTTTGCTGAAGCGATTTTTCTCATGTTACGCAAATATTAACTGTTACCTCAGCAAAGGTTGATAAAGATCAACTCAGGGCAGCCGGAAAATAACAATATATTAACCACCCGCACACTGTGTTTACGGGCTTGCATGTCGGTCATCAACAGGGGATAGATAATAATGATAAGGGAAAATCAAACATTTTTCCGGGATGGCGTGAATCGCCGCGATTTTATGAAGTTATGTGCGGCACTGGCCGCCACCATGGGGCTCAGCACCAAAGCCGCCGCCGAAATAGCCCACTCGGTAGGTTCGCCACAGCGGCCACCGGTCATCTGGATCGGGGCTCAGGAATGTACCGGCTGTACGGAGTCCTTGTTACGGGCCACTCACCCAACGATCGAGAACCTGTTGCTTGACGTGGTTTCCATGGAATATCACGAAGTCCTCTCTGCTGCGTTTGGTGAACAGGCGGAAGAAAACAAGCACCGCGCGATTGAGCAATACAAAGGGAAATACGTGCTGGTGGTCGACGGCTCCATTCCGATGAAGGATGGCGGCGTCTACTGCATGGTGGCGGGTAAGCCGATCGTTGAGCATATCCGTAATGCGGCAGAGCACGCCGCTGCGGTGATCGCCATCGGCTCCTGTGCTGCCTGGGGCGGCGTCGCGGCTAGCGGACCTAACCCGACCGGCGCGGTCAGCCTGCAGGATATTTTACCCGGCAAAACCGTGATCAACATCCCCGGCTGTCCGCCCAACCCACACAACTTCCTGGCGACGGTGGCCCATATCATCACCTATCAACGGCCACCGGCGCTGGATGCTAAAAATCGCCCTGAGTTCGCCTATGCCCGTCTGATCCATGAAAACTGCGAGCGCCGTCCGCACTTTGACGCCGGGCGTTTTGCCAAACAGTTTGGTGATGAAGGTCATCGGCAGGGCTGGTGCCTGTATCACCTTGGTTGCAAGGGGCCAGAAACCTACGGCAACTGCTCAACGCTGGAGTTCTGCGACGTGGGCGGTGGCATCTGGCCGGTCGGGATCGGCCACCCCTGCTACGGCTGTAACGAGGAGGGTATCGGCTTTACCAAAGGGATCGCCCAGTTGGCTAGCGTCGAAAATCCTACCCCACGAAACGCCAAACCCGAAGTGGGTATCGTCGAAGGCGGGCATGTCAGCCCAACGGCGATGGGATTGCTTGGCGGTGTCGTCGGCCTGGTTGCCGGGGTCAGCCTGATGGCGGTGAAAGAGCTGGGGCGGCAGCAAAAAACGCAGCGTAAAGACGACGAGCAGCCGCCAAGCAAGGAGTAAGCCGTGAATCGACGTAACTTTCTAAAACTGACCTGCGGTGGCGCGATGTTGGCAGGGGTTGTCCCTGCGGCGCAGGCCGGGCCGGAGAACAAGCAGCCCATCCCCAACTCGCTGGGCATGCTGTATGACTCGACCCTGTGCGTGGGTTGCCAGGCCTGTGTCAGCAAATGCCAACGTATCAACCATACCGATGAACCGCATGGCGAAACCTATGCCTACGCGGGTACCGAAGCGACCTGGTCGAACAACGACAAGCTCAGCCCTTACACCAACAACATTATTCAGGTGTGGACCAGCGGAGACGGCAAGCACAAAGACCAGGTGGACAATGGCTACGCCTATATCAAAAAGCAGTGCATGCACTGTGTCGATCCTAACTGCGTATCCGTCTGCCCGGTCCAGGCGCTGCACAAAGATGCCAAAACCGGCATCGTGCATTACAACCCGGATGTCTGTACCGGTTGCCGCTACTGCATGGTGGGCTGCCCGTTCAACGTGCCGAAATACGACTACGACAACCCGTTCGGCAAGATCCACAAATGCGAACTCTGTAACCAGAAAGGCGTTGCCCGGCTGGATCAGGGCGGGCTGCCAGGCTGTGTCGAGGTGTGCCCAACCGGAGCGGTGATCTTTGGCACTCGCGAGCAGTTAATGGCCGAAGCCAAACAACGTCTGGCCAGTAAGCCCGGTGAAAATTACCGTTATCCGCGCCAAACCCTGCAGGGCAACGACCATTACGAACACCCGGTGCCGCATTACCAACCACACCTGTATGGCGAGCATGAGGGCGGCGGAACGCAGGTGCTGGTGCTGACCGGCGTGCCTTTCGAGGATCTCGGCTTGCCAGCGCTGGAGGAACTGTCAACCGGTGCGCGTTCCGAGCATATCCAGCACACGCTGTACAAAGGCATGGTGTTGCCGTTTGCCGCTCTGGCCGGGATCACCTTCCTGGTGCAGCGCAACCAGCGTAATGAGCGTCAGGACAAGAAGGAAGATAAACATGACGACGCATAAAACGCAGCCACTCGGCGGGCGGCTGGTGAGCTGGCCGGTGATGATGCTGGCACCGTTTGTGGTGCTGTGCCTGTTGCTGATCCTCAAACGTCTGGTGTTGGGGTTGGGCGATGTTTCCGATCTGAACGGCGGCTACCCATGGGGTATCTGGATCGCATTTGATCTGCTGGTGGGCACCGGTTTGGCCTGCGGCGGCTGGGCATTGGCCTGGGCGGTGTATGTGTTCAACCGGGGGGAATATCACCCGCTGGTGCGGCCTGCGCTGTTGGCCAGCCTGTTCGGCTATTCGCTGGGCGGGCTGTCGATCACCATCGACGTCGGCCGTTACTGGAACCTGCCTTACTTCTATATCCCCGGCCATTTCAACACCTCGTCGGTGCTGTTTGAAACTGCGGTCTGTATGACGATCTACGTGGGTATTGTGGCGCTGGAGTTTGCCCCGGCGCTGCTGGAACGGCTGGGCTGGAAGGTGTCGCTCAAACGGCTCAACAAGGTGATGTTCCTGGTGATCGCCCTGGGCGCATTGCTGCCAACCATGCACCAATCCTCGATGGGTTCGCTGATGATTGCGGCGGGGATCAAAATCCACCCGCTGTGGCAAAGCTACGAAATGCTACCGCTGTTCTCGCTGTTGACGGCGGGGATCCTGGGCTTCTCGATAGTGATATTTGAAGGCTCACTGGTGCAGGCCGGGCTGCGGGGGAAAGGGCCCGAGGAAACGCCGCTGTTTGCCCGCATGACCTACATCATCGATGGGTTCTTACTGCTGTTTATTGTGCTGCGCTTTGGGGAGCTGATCTGGCGCGGCAAAACGGACTATCTGTGGCATCTCGATCGTTTTGCCATCTCGTTCTGGGTGGAAACGCTGTTGATGTTGGTGCCGCTGGTGATGTTCCGCTGGAAGCGTAACCGCCGCAACTCACGCCTGCTGTTTCTCGGTGCGCTGAGCATGGTCTGCGGAGCGTCGTTCTGGCGGCTGAATTACGCGTTGCTGGCCTACGACCCTGGCAATGGCTACCACTATTTCCCGACGACCAGCGAACTGCTGATCTCCATCGGCTTTGTGGCAATTGAAGTTTGTGCGTACATCCTGTTGATCCGGTTGTTACCGGTGCTGCCTGCGCATCAACATAAGAATGAAAACAACCAGTTAGAGGTAGAGCATGAGCCAACGCATCACCATTGATCCCGTCACCCGTATTGAGGGCCACCTGCGCATCGACTGTGAAATCGAAGACGGCAAGGTGGTTAAAGCCTGGTCCTCCGGCACCATGTGGCGCGGAATGGAAGAGATCCTGCAAGGTAACGACCCGCGCGACGCGTGGATGATCGTCCAGCGGATCTGCGGCGTGTGCACCACCATTCACGCGTTAGCCTCCGTACGGACGGTGGAAAATGCGCTGGGGATGGAGATCCCGGTCAATGCCCAGTACATCCGCAATATCATTGCCGCCGCCCACAGCATTCACGACCATATCGTGCATTTCTATCAGCTCTCGGCGCTGGACTGGGTAGACGTCACCTCGGCGCTGAAGGCCGATCCGCAGAAGGCTGCCGATTTGCTCAGTGGCTTGTCTAGCTGGCCGTTGAACAGCGCTGCCGAGTTCACCCGAGTGCAGCAGAAGATCAAGGATCTGGTCGCCAGCGGCCAACTGGGCATCTTCGCCAATGGCTACTGGGGGCACCCGGCTATGGCGTTACCGCCGGAGATTAACCTGATCGCCGTCGCCCACTATCTTCAGGCGCTGGAATGCCAGCGTGATGCCAACCGCGTAGTGGCAATACTGGGGGGGAAAACGCCGCATATCCAGAACCTGGCGGTGGGCGGGGTGGCTAACCCGATCAACCTCGATGCGCCTAGCGTGCTGAACCTCGAGCGCCTGATGTACCTGAAAACCTTTATCGATCGCCTGGGCGACTTTATCGAGCAGGTGTACCTGGTGGACAGCGCGGTGATCGCGGCGCATTACCCTGAGTGGCTAACCCTTGGCAAAGGCTCAGACTGCTATCTCTGCGTACCGGAGTTGCCGATCGATCGTAAAGGCGACCAGTTCCTGATGCCGGGTGGCTATCTGGAGAACGGCAAGTTCCGACCGATCGCCAACCAGCGCGATGAGTATCTGATCAAGGGTATTCAGGAGAGCGGCAAGCACGCCTGGTATCAGGACGATGAACCGCTGGCGCCGTGGGAAGGGCTGACGCGGCCTAAATATACCGGCTGGCAGGAAGATGGCAAATACTCCTGGGTAAAAGCGCCAACCTTCTACGGTAAAGCGGTAGAGATGGGGCCGTTGGCCTGGCTGATGTGTACCTTGCAAGCCGAGCACCCGCCAACCCAGAAATATTTTGCCAAGGTCAACAGCAATTACCAGGCCCTGACCGGCAAAGCGTTAACCGCCGATCAGTTGCCGTCGACCCTGGGCCGCATTGTCGGGCGTACGGTACATGCCTGCGTACTGCATGAAACCCTGGGCCAGCAATGGCAGGCGTTGGTGAGCAACATTGGCAGCGGCGACCACGAAACCTTTATCCCACCGAATATTCCGTTGACCGGTGAGATCCGGGGCGTGGGCTTTATCGAAGCCCCGCGCGGCGCGTTGTCGCACTGGGTGGTCATCAAGGACGGCAAGATCGCCAACTATCAGGCGGTAGTGCCCTCAACCTGGAACGCCGGGCCACGCAACTTTAACGATGAGCCCGGTCCTTACGAGCGCTCGCTGGTTGGCACGCCGGTAGCCGATCCGAGCAAACCGCTGGAGGTGGTGCGAACTATCCACTCGTTCGACCCGTGCATGTCCTGTGCGGTACATATTGTAGACACCACTGGCAATGAAGTGACCAGGGTCAAGGTGCTGTAATGAGAATCTTGGTATTAGGCATAGGTAATCTGTTGTTGGGCGATGAAGCGGTGGGCGTGCGCATCGTCGAAGCCCTTGAGCAGCGCTATCGCTTACCGGTCCATGTTGAGGTGCTGGACGGCGGCACCTCGGGGATGGAACTGATGGAAATGATGGCCGATCGCGATCATCTGATTGTGGCGGACGCGGTGTTGACCGGTGCTACTCCGGGCAGCGTCGCCGTGCTGTATGACGAAGAGATCCCGGCGCTGTTTACCCGTAAGGTTTCGCCCCATCAACTGGGGCTTTCCGACGTGCTGATGGCACTGCGGCTGACGGATGAGTTTCCCCGTCGGCTTACCCTGGTGGGCGTGGTGCCAGAGTCGCTGGAACCCGGAATTGGACTGAGCGCCGTGGTCAGCCAGGCGATTGAGCCAGCGTTGGCCCAGGTGTTGCTGGCGCTGCAAGAGAACGGTGTGGTGGCGGAGCCAAAAGAGGTGGCCAATGCAGACTGTGACTAACGGTTTTCAGCTCAACCCCAGCGCGCTGTTGGAAACCGCCTTTCAGGCGATTGCCGACGGTGAGATGCAGGATTTGCCGTTTTTCCAACCGCAAATCCCGGTGCGTGCCTGTGGCTTTCAGCTGTTTGAACGGCAGTGGGTCGGCACCATCCTCACGCCGTGGATGCTTAGCCTGCTGGTGTTGCCCGGTCCTGAACAGGTTTGGCAGCCCCATGCGGTGGGAGACAAGTTGGCGTTAAGCCTGCCTTGCGGCAGCGTGCGGTTCATCGTCGGTGAGATTGCGGGTTGCGGGCAATACCTGGCCTGTTCACTGATGTCTCCGTTGGATCGCCATCTGGGGGCCGATCAGGCACTGGCGTTGGCACAACAGAGCGCGCGGATGGCGCTTTCGCTACCGGTGGCGGATGGCAACATCCCCAGTAATCCGGGGCGCAGGGCGCTATTTGGCCTGTCACAGAGAACGGCATAGATGCATGAAATCAGCCTGTGCCTGAGCACGATGGAATTGATTGAACAGCAGGCTCGGCAGCACGGAGCTAAACGGGTGACGGCGGTGTGGCTGGAAATTGGGGCGCTCTCCTGTATTGAAGAGCACGCGCTGCGTTTCAGCTTCGCCTCGGCATCCCGC
The DNA here is from genome assembly GCF_015673035.1 of Serratia sp. Res13-Sevr-LER1-36-b. Taxonomy (NCBI): domain Bacteria; kingdom Pseudomonadati; phylum Pseudomonadota; class Gammaproteobacteria; order Enterobacterales; family Yersiniaceae; genus Serratia; species Serratia sp. Res13-Sevr-LER1-36-b. Next base: position 424,138 of record NZ_JADACK010000005.1, read on the forward strand.
CATACGCTGGCAGAGGGGTGCCAGTTATTGCTGGACTACCAGCCTGCCCACGCCTGGTGCTGGAGTTGCAGCATGAGCGTGCAGATTGAAAAACATGATGAAGGTTGCCCACAGTGCGGCAGCCACCAGTTGCGCGTTGAGAGCGGTGACAGCCTGCGGTTAAAGCAGCTGGAAGTAGAATAATTTTGAGGAGTGAATAACGATGTGTACGACTTGCGGTTGCGCCAGTGGCGAAAAAACCATCGAAGGTGACGAACATCACCACCACGACGACCACCATCATCACGACCATCATGATGCTCACCACCATCATCCTGATCATCATCATCACGACGGGGAACATCAAGCACCGGCAGGCGTAGTGATCCATCACCACCATCACTATCACCATCAAGGCGATGTACATCACCATTACGCGGGTGTCGCTGCGGCGGAACGTTTTACGCCAGAGGTGCAACCGCATTCGCAAGACCTACACTATGGGCACGGCGAGGCGGGGAGCCACGCACCGGGTATCGGGCAGCGCCGTCTGGTGCAGATTGAACAGGACGTACTGAGCAAGAATAACCATCTGGCGGCCCACAACCGCGAACACTTTTCCGCGCAACATATTCTGGTGCTGAACCTGGTTTCCAGCCCAGGTTCGGGCAAAACTACCTTGCTAACGGCCACGCTGGAACGATTGGCGGGCAAATTACCCTGCGCGGTGATTGAGGGCGACCAGCAAACCAGTAACGATGCCGAGCGTATTCGCGCCACCGGCGTACCGGCCATTCAGGTTAATACCGGCAAGGGCTGTCATCTGGATGCGCAGATGGTACACGACGCGGCACACCGCCTGGATTTGCAGGATCACAGCCTGCTGTTTATCGAGAACGTCGGCAACCTGGTCTGCCCGGCCAGCTTCGATCTGGGCGAACGGCACAAGGTCGCGGTGCTGTCGGTGACGGAAGGGGAAGACAAGCCGTTGAAATACCCCCATATGTTTGCCGCCGCTACGCTGATGATCATCAACAAGATTGATCTGCTGCCCTATGTAAACTTCTCGGTGGAAAACTGCATCGCCTTTGCCCGTCAGGTTAATCCGTCCATCCAGGTGATCGCGTTGTCGGCCACCAGCGGTGAGGGAATGGATCTCTGGCTGAACTGGCTGGGAGAACAATAATGTGCCTCGGTGTGCCCGGTAAGGTGACCGCAGTCGGGGAGGATATCCACCAACTGGCCTGGGCCGACGTGTGCGGTGTGGCGGTCAGGATCAATATTGCGCTGGTCTGTGAAGGATCACCGCAGGAGCTGATCGGCCAGTGGGTGTTGGTGCACGTCGGCTTTGCCATGAGCCTGCTCGATGAACAGGAAGCGCTGGAAACGCTGGCAGCATTGCAGCATATGCGCGCCGTCGGGCTGGCACGGGATGACGAGGATGCCAATGCGCTACGTTGATGAATTCCGCGATCCGGCGCTATGTCAGGCGCTGTTACGGCGCATCGAAACGCTGATGCTAGCCATTCCCCAGTCGCAGCGCCTGCCGTTACAGGTGATGGAAGTCTGCGGTGGCCACACCCACGCTATCTTCAAGTTTGGTCTTGACCAACTGTTGCCGGAAAGCCTGGAATTTGTCCACGGCCCCGGCTGCCCGGTTTGCGTATTACCGATGGGGCGCATTGATAGCTGCCTGGAGATTGCCGCCCATCCGGAGGTGATTTTCTGCACCTACGGTGATGCGATGCGGGTTCCTGGCCGCAATGGGTCGTTGCTGGATGCTCGCCGCCGTGGTGCCGATATCCGGGTGGTGTATTCGCCGCTGGATGCGCTACAGCTGGCGGCGGATAACCCCCAGCGCGAAGTGGTGTTTTTTGGCCTGGGCTTTGAAACTACCATGCCTGCCAGCGCCTTAACGTTGCAGCAAGCCCGCCAACGTCAGTTGAGCAATTTCACCCTGTTTTGCCAGCATATTACCCTGATCCCAACCTTACGCAGCCTGTTGCAGCAGCCCGATGTGCGCATCGACGGCTTCCTGGCACCGGGCCACGTCAGCATGGTGATCGGCAACGCACCCTATCAGTTCATCGCTGCGGATTATCATAAGCCGCTGGTGGTGACCGGTTTTGAGCCGTTGGACATTCTGCAAGGTTTGGTGATGTTGCTGGAGCAACTGCGTGATGGCCGCTGCGCGGTAGAAAACCAATACCGGCGCATCGTGCCCGAACAGGGCAATCTTCTGGCTCAGCGGGCGATGGCAGAGGTGTTTGGCCTGAAAGAGAGCAGCGAATGGCGCGGGCTGGGCGAGACTGCCCACTCTGGTGTGCAGATCAAACCGGAGTATGCGGATTTTGATGCCGAACTGCGGTTTAAGCCGCAGGCGCAGCGGGTAGCGGACGATCCGCGCTCGCGCTGTGGTGAAGTGTTGACCGGGCGCTGCAAACCGGATGCCTGCCCGCTGTTTGGCAAGCAATGTACGCCGGAGAACGCCTTTGGTGCCTTGATGGTGTCCTCAGAAGGGGCCTGTTCGGCTTACTATCAGTATCGCAGGGAGACCGCATAATGCGTGAAGTGAACAACGGGCGAGAAATTACCCTGGCCCATGGCAGCGGTGGCCGCGCCATGCAATCCCTGATTGAAGAACTCATGCTGCCCGCCTTTGCCAATCCGGCGTTAAATGCGCGGGAAGATCAGGCACGAATCTCACTGGATGAGCTCGCCATCTCGGGCGATCGTTTGGCCGTATCGACCGACAGTTACGTTATCGATCCTATTTTCTTCCCCGGTGGTGATATCGGCAAACTGGCGGTTTGCGGCACTGCTAACGACGTAGCCGTCAGTGGTGCCCAGCCGCGTTATCTGAGCTGCGCCATGATCCTGGAGGAAGGGTTGCCGTATGCCACGCTGGAACGCATCGTCCAGTCGATGGCCAGCACGGCGCAGCAGGCCGGGATACAGATTGTGACCGGCGATACCAAAGTGGTACCCCGCGGTGCGGCAGACAAAATCTTTATCAATACCACCGGGTTAGGAACCATCCCGGCTGGCGTCCACTGGGGGGCCGCTAACATCCGCCTGGGTGACAGCATTATCGTCAGCGGCACCTTGGGCGATCACGGCGCAACCATTCTGAATCTGCGTGAAGGGCTGGGCCTGGAGAGTGAATTAAGCAGCGATTGCGCGCTGCTGGCTCCGCTGATTGCTCCATTGTTACCGATTGCCGGAGTGCGCGCTTTGCGCGATGCGACGCGCGGCGGCGTGACGGCGGTGCTGCATGAGTTTGCCGCTGCTAGCGGCTGTGGCATGGCGATTTCGGAGGCGGCACTGCCGTTGAAACCGGCGGTGCGGGGGATTTGCGAACTGCTGGGGCTGGATGCGCTCAACTTTGCCAACGAAGGCAAGCTGGTGTTGGTGGTGGCACCCGAGGCTGAGGCTGAAGTGTTGGCTGCTCTGCATCAGCATCCGCTGGGGCGCGATGCTGCGGTGATTGGCCATACCACCGAGCGCCAGCAGGTGAGCCTCACCGGGTTGTTCGGGGTTTCCCGTCGGCTGGATCTGCCGTTGGATGAGCCTCTGCCACGGATCTGTTAGTGATTCGGTTGGCGGAAGCGTGTGGGTATTCCTAACCCTCTCCCACAGGGAGAGGGGAGCGATCGAGTTTGCGTTAGTGGCAGAGGATCACTTGACCACAGCCGATGGTGAGGGATAACAGGACCCGCTAACGACACCAAAGCAGCTCCCTCTCCTTAGGGAGAGGGTTGGGGAGATACAGATTGATCACGATAACTGACCGAGGCTCCGAATCACCTTCTTCCCTTTTAGGAAGTGCGGAAAAGATCGCCAGGGCAACAGGAGAGTTAACACAACATGGCAGATTTTGAGCCGGAGAATATCGCCAGCAGCAATGGCCTTCGCCTGCGGATCAAGGGCAAGGTGCAAGGGGTCGGGTTTCGTCCCTATGTTTGGCTGCTGGCGCAGCGCTTTAACCTGCGCGGCGAGGTCAGCAATGACGGCGCCGGGGTGATCGTCCAGCTATGGCAATCACCCGCCATAACGGATTTTTTGCGTGTACTGCCGCAAGAGTGTCCACCCCTGGCGCGGATCGATAGCGTCACCTCTACACCTTTTAACTGGCCGCAGCAGCCAGCGAGTTTCACCATTGCCAGCAGCGGCGCGGGGCAAGTGGATACCCATATCGTGGCGGATGCGGCCACCTGCGATGCCTGTCTGGCAGAGCTGAACATGCCGCATAACCGGCGCTATCACTATCCGTTTATCAACTGCACCCACTGTGGCCCACGGTTTACCATTATCCGCCGGATGCCCTACGATCGGCCCAATACTTCGATGCAGCCTTTTCCGCTGTGCCCGCAGTGCCTGGCGGAGTATCAGGATCCTGCCGACCGTCGTTTTCATGCACAACCTACCGCCTGCCCGGAGTGTGGCCCGCACCTGTGGCTCAGCGATGCCACAGGCCAAACTACCGCCAGCGCCGATGACGCGCTGCAACTGGCCGCGCAGGCGCTGATTGCCGGGCAGATCGTGGCGGTGAAGGGGATCGGCGGTTTTCATCTGGCCTGTGACGCTACCAATCCTGCTGCGGTCCAGCGTATGCGAGCTCGAAAACATCGCCCGGCCAAGCCCCTGGCGGTGATGATGCCGGATACCTACTGGCTGCAACAATGTGTTCAGGTCGCGGAACCGACGGCACTGTTAAAGCTGTTGCGTAGCCCACCAGCCCCGATCGTGCTGGTAATGGCTCACCCGCAAAGTCCCTTGTGCGGCGAGATTGCGCCGGGGCTCAATGAGATAGGGGTGATGTTACCGGCCAATCCGCTGCAACATCTGCTGTTGCAACAGGTTGCGCGGCCACTGGTGATGACCTCCGGCAACCCGGCAGGTAAACCACCAGCGCTGAGCAACCAGCAGGCACTGGAAGAACTCGCTGACGTGGCCGACGTCTGGCTGCTGCATAACCGCGAGATCGTCCAGCGAGCCGATGACTCTTTAGTCCGCTTGACCGAACAGGGCAGTGAGATGCTGCGTCGGGCACGTGGCTATGTCCCGGATGCGATGCCTCTCCCCCCTGGCTTTACCGCCCAACCGGCCATTCTGGCGCTGGGGGCCGACAGCAAGAACACCTTTTGCCTGCTGTGGGGTGACAAGGCGGTGGTCAGCCAGCATTTAGGCTCGCTGGGGGATGAAGCCACCCGGCAACAGCAGCAGCAACTGCTTGCGCTGTTTGGTGAAATCTACGGCGTGGTGCCGCAGGCGATCGCCATCGATGCCCACCCCGGTTATCTCAGCCATCAGCAGGGCCAGGCGTTGGCCGCAGAGCTGGCGATCCCTTGCGTCACCACGTTGCATCATCATGCCCATCTGGTTGCCTGCCTGGTGGAACATGGTTGGCCTCGCGACGGCGGTAAGGTGATTGGTCTGGCTTTGGATGGACTGGGATATGGCCTTGACGGGCAACTGTGGGGCGGAGAATGTCTGCTGGTGGATTATCAGCATTGTGAGCATCTGGGCGGGTTGCCCGCAGTGGCATTGCCGGGGGGCGATGTTGCCGCCCGCCAGCCATGGCGCAACCTGTTGGCCCAGTTACAGCGCTTTGTCCCCGATTGGCAGACGTTGCCAGAGGCCGCGGCGATCCCTCAACCGCAGGCGACGATCTTACTGCGGGCGGTCGAGCGGCAAATCAACTCGCCGCTGGCCTCTTCGGCCGGGCGCTTGTTTGATGCGGTGGCCGCAGCATTGCAGATCGTGCCGCAACAACTTTCCTGGGAGGGGGAGGCCGCCTGCCAGTTGGAAGCTTTGGCATGGCAAAGTCCGCCTCATCAACCGCCGGTTTCGTTGCCGCTGCTCGATAATCAGCTGGATCTGGCCACCTTCTGGCGGCAATGGCTGGCCTATCAGGCCCCCGCGGCGCAGCGCGCTTATGCGTTCCATGTTGCCTTGGCGCAGGGGTTTGCCGCACTGGCCCGCAGAGGCATGCAGCAATACGGCATCAATACCGTCGTGCTGTCCGGTGGAGTCATGCATAACGTTCTGTTGCGGCAACTCTTGCTTCAGCAGTTGGACGGAACACAGGTCTTGCTGCCATCCCGTCTACCGGCAGGCGATGGTGGGTTGGCCTTGGGACAGGCGCTGATTGCCGCCAACCGACTTATTTCAGGCAGGCATAAGGATGAATTTATAACGTAATCAACTGTTTTTACGAGTAAAACCACCACCTTCATTCACTGGAAAATTTAGGTATTCATTATGCGTATTAATGTCAAAGCTGTGGCTGTATCCCTACTGGCGCTGTTCCCCATGCTGGCCTTTGCCCATGTGGGCCATGACGGTGGCGCGCATCACGTATTAAGCTTTACCGAAGGCTTTATCCACCCGCTGACCGGGATGGACCATCTGGTCGCCATGGTTCTGGTGGGCATCTGGAGTGCCATGAACACCAAACGGTGGTGGCTGGCTCCGCTGGTGTTTGCCGGTTTATTGCTGACCGGTGCGCTGGTTGGCATGGCAGGTGTGACCGTGCCAGGCACTGAGTTTATTGTTGCCGCCTCGCTGCTGGGCATAGGGGTGATGGTTGCCTTACAGCTGAAACTGTCGGCGATAACGGGCGCGTTGATTATTGGCGCTTTTGCCATCTTCCACGGTCTGGCCCACGGCGCGGAGCTTTCTCATTCGGTGGCGGCGCTTTCCGGTATGGTGATTGCAACGGTGTTGCTGCACGTGGTTGGGTTGGGTATCGGCTATCTGCTGGCGTCTTCGTCTACGCATAGCGGCTGGGCGCGGGTGATTGGCGGCGGTTCATCGCTGCTGGGGATCGGCCTGCTCAGTGGAGTGATCTGAGTTTATCAATTTACTCACCACGGTTTGCTGGCAGTGACTTTGCAATAGCTGCCAGCAGTCACCCTGTTTATCTCAAAAAATAACAAGCGGCTGGATTTGTGCCTATTTTATAGTTAGATTCCCTGCACACCAAGTGCGCTTGGTACTGCGCTATCTTCCGCACAACTTTTAACTGCATGAGTTAATTCAAGAGTTACAGGGAACGTTGCTATGAACAGGGTTATAGGTTTACTTTCGTTATGCTTGGTTTCTTTTTCTTCTCTGGCCGATTGCCAGCCTCTCCTTGCCGATCTGGCTAAGCCCTTTGCCGTTAAAACCACCATGAATACCGAGCTATCCACCTGCAAGGTGTGGCCCTATGCTCCGGAAAAAACCATTGCGGTGCTGATGCTGGAGCCCAAGGAGGAGGCCCAACCCGATTTTACCGACTATGACGTCGCCGTTTTGGTGGTCGATAGCCAGTCCGGCAAGGTGCTGGCCAGCAAATATCATCCCAGGGCGATTATGGATGACGCTATCTATACCAGCAGCGTGACCATCGACACCGCGCGCTACCAATTATCTCCGGCGATACGCGCCTTCGGGGTGCGTTTTATCCACCGCGGCTCCTCCTCGGTCAATCCCATCAGCATCGAACGGCTTAACCTCTATACCCTGCAAGATCAGCAAGTCACTTTGGTGCTTAATAATCTGACCATGAATGAATATAGCGGTGAGTGGGATGGCCTGTGTGCCGGGGATTTCGCCGCGACCAATCGCGCATTGGCGCTTGGCAAGAGCGCGCATAACGGCTTCCAGGATCTGCAGCTACAGACCATAGCGACGCACAAGGGGGCGAGCAGAAAAGGGGAGGATTGCGTGGAAAGCAACAAAGTTGTTGCCAAGACCCGCGTCGAGCTCAAGTTCGATGGTAAAGCCTATCCCGTAGAGCAGGATAAGTTGCTCGAACATCGTTTTTAGCAAAAATCCACCGTAAACCCTCGCCCAAAATAGCGCCCGTTAAGATCATAAACGGGTCAACGTTTGATGCCTAAAAACGCCTTCGCCTCAGTCCTCTGCCAGCACCTGTTGCAGCGCGGCTATCAGCTTGCGGTTGGCCGCTTCGCTCTTGATCGCTACCCGATAATAGTCGGTGGACAAGCCAGGGTAGTTGGCACAGTGGCGGATCAGGATGCGGTGTTGCAACAACGCCTGTTGCAGATCGTAGTCGGGACGCAGGCAGCGTAGGAAAATATAGTTCGCCGCCCCTGGCCAGATACGCAAGTGCGGCAAGGCTGTCAGCGCGTCAAACAACCAAGCACGCTGCTCTGCCAGCCATTGGTGGGTTTGCTGGATGTAATCGAGATCGTCGAGGATCACTTCGCCGGCCAGTGCCGCATAGGCATTGATGGTCCAGGGCTCGCGCAGTTGTTTCATCTGTTGCAGGCCAACGCGATCGCTGCTGACCAGATAGCCAAGTCGCAGACCGGGAATGGCAAAGAATTTGGTCAGCGAACGCAGGATATAAAGGCGGGAATACTCTGCCATCTGCGGGATCAGGCCCGGTGTATCCGGCAGAAAATCGATAAAGGCTTCATCAACGATCAACGCAATATTGTGCTGGCGACAACAGGCGACAATGGCCTGCAACAGCGTGGGGTCAGGCATCAGCCCGGTCGGATTGTTGGGAGTGGCCAGGAACAGGCAGTCCGGTTTGCGCTCGGCCAGCACCTGCAGCAGCCGCTCATCGGGTTGAAAACCACCGGCTTCATCCAGCGGAAAGTCCTCGATCTGGCAGTCAATCCGCTGCAATGCCCGGCGGTATTCGGCAAACCCAGGCGTTAGGAGCAGCGCCGTGCGGGGGCGTAGCCGGTTCACTATGGCGTAAATCAGCTCGGTGGCCCCGTTGCCCGCCATGATATTTTCCGCCGGGCAGTGATGAACCCGTGCCAATGCCGCATGCAAACGCCGGTATTCGACGTCGGGATAGCATTCGGCGCTGGTCAGATGCTCGATAATCGCCGCCTTCAGGCTGGCGGGCATGCCCAATGGATTGATATTGGCGCTGAAATCAATCATCTCGGCCGGATCCAGACCGTTTTTCAACGCCATTTCCAGTACGTTACCACCATGTTCACTCACGGTTTTGCTATTCCCCTGTCAAATTTGCATGCAGGATAACACAGCGTAATCGCCGTTAATCCTGTGCAAACCAAGGTGAATGCCGGATCTAATGGCGTGTATTCGCGATATCAACAGGTTATTATGGCATGGCCATTGTCGAGGCTATCGAGATGAAAACTAAGTGATAAATTGAAGCGTTGAGTTCATTGAACTGATAACGTTGTGATTAACCGTATTATTGCCAACTGGATATCCCACACCCTGCACGATGACAGGTTGTGGTTGGGAAGGGGGTGTAACTCCCCCGCAGCCCCCGCTGCTGTGATGCCGACGAGTCCACTGCGCCACTGATCTGAGGATTGGGAAGGGAGTGGATGAGGATGACGCTAAGCCAGAAGACCGGCCAGTTGGTCACACGTTCAACACCTTCGGTGGGAAGGGGGTTGTCATGAGATACGTGCAGCTATATTGCACCGCTTGGTCGTATCCTTTTGACTCCCAAATCCCGCCCGAGAGGTCGGGATTTTTTTATGCCAGTAACCCACCATCAGGCTTTATCGTTCGCGGCTATAAGGTGCGTGCCATGACGCTGCTAGCCTGGTTCGCGGCCTTTCTGCTCGACAGCCTGTTAGGCGACCCGCCGCACTGGCCGCATCCGGTGCGCTGGATCGGTAACCTGATCACGGCGCTTCAACGCGCGATCCGCCGGATTTGCCATAGCGAGAGAGCGCTAAAACTTGGCGGCGGGCTGCTGTGGCTGGGCGTCGTCGGGGTGGTTTGGCTGGTCAGTTGGGGCTTTTTAACGCTGATGCAGTATATCCACCCGTGGTTGGGTTGGCTGGCGGAAGTCTGGCTGATTTATACCCTGCTCGCCGGGCGCTGTCTGGAACATGCTGCCATGGAAGTTCACCGGGCACTGCAAAGTGCCGATCTTGAGGAGAGCCGCCGCAAGCTGTCGTGGATTGTCGGGCGGGATACCTCACAACTGGAAGAACCGCAAATCACCCGGGCGGTGGTGGAGACGGTGGCAGAAAACAGTGTGGATGGCGTCATTTCGCCGCTGTTCTTTTTGCTGATAGGCGGAGCGCCGTTGGCGATGGCGTATAAAGCGGTTAACACCCTCGATTCAATGGTGGGCTACAAAACGCCGAAATACCGCGCTATCGGCTATGTGTCGGCGCGGATGGATGACTTCGCCAACGGGTTACCGGCCCGGCTTAGCTGGCTACTGCTGAGCTGTGCGGCTTGGCTGAATAGTTTGGACTCTCGCCAGGCGTTTCGCATTGGCTGGCGCGATCGCTATCAGCACACCAGCCCCAACTGCGCCTGGTCGGAAGCCACCGTGGCTGGAGCGTTGGGAGTGCGGCTTGGCGGTCCTAGCAACTACTTTGGTCAACGGGTCGAAAAACCGTGGATCGGCGAAGCTCGGCGGGAGATCGAGCTGGCAGATATTCCCCGCAGCACGCGTCTGATGATGACGGCCTCGCTGTTGGCTCTGCTGCTGTTTGCAGCGTTGCGCCTGCTATGGCTTGATGCTTGAAATAATAATTGTTTGCGCGGCTCAGCCAGCGCGACGTGGAGAATAGGTGATGAAACGGTGTGTGATGGTGCAGGGAACCGCATCCGATGTGGGTAAAAGTGTGCTGGTGGCCGGTCTGTGCCGGATCTTCATGCAGGATGGCTATCGCTGTGCGCCGTTCAAATCGCAGAATATGGCGCTCAACTCTGGCATTACCGCCCGTGGCGAAGAGATGGGCCGGGCACAGATTTTTCAGGCCGAAGCCGCCGGTATCGCACCCGATGTGCGGATGAACCCGGTACTGCTCAAACCGACCAGCGATTGCCAGGCGCAGGTGGTGCTGATGGGCAAAGTGGCCTGCAATATGGACGCGGTCAGCTATCACGAGTACAAGCCGCAGTTACAGCAACAAATCAGCGAGGTGTATCACAGCCTGGCCAGCGGCTACGACATCATGGTGCTGGAGGGGGCAGGTAGCCCGGCGGAAATCAACCTGCGCGACCGCGACATCGTCAACATGGGCATGGCGGCGATTGCCGATGCGCCAGTGTTGTTGGTGGCGGATATCGACCGTGGCGGGGTGTTTGCCGCTATTTACGGCACACTGGCCCTGCTAGAGCCAGAAGAGAAAGCTCGAGTGAAAGGGGTAATCATCAATAAATTCCGTGGCGATATTGCCTTACTCTACTCGGGGCTGGAGCAGATTGAGGCGCTGACTGGCGTGCCGGTGCTGGGTGTGATGCCCTGGTTGAATATCGATCTGGAAGACGAGGATGGTGTGGCGTTGCAAAAGGGTAAGTATGCCCCGACAGGCAGCAGCCATGAGCTGGACATCGCGGTGGTACAACTGCCCTATATGTCCAACTTTACCGATTTTAATGCCTTGGCGGCCCAGCCGGACGTAGGGCTGCGCTATGTTTCGCACCCGGCGGCGCTGGCCGGTGCCGATCTGATCATCCTGCCGGGTAGCAAAAACACCCTGGGGGATCTGCAGTGGCTACAACGGAGCGGGTTGGCGGCGGCGTTACAGGATCAGCACCGTGCTGGAGTGCAGATCGTGGGTATTTGCGGCGGCTACCAGATGCTCGGCAAGCACATTGTTGATGGCGTGGAATCCGGTTTGGAACAGATGGCGGGTTTGGGATTACTGGATGTCACCACCCGCTTCGCACCGCAAAAAGTCACTACACAGGTGACAGCACAATGTGAGTCTGGGTTGCCCGGCCTCTGGTCTGGCTGTGGCGAGCAGGATATCGTTGGTTATGAAATCCATATGGGCACCACCCAGCTTGGCTCAGAGGCTACGCCTTTCTCCCGCCTTTCCCTACGTAACGGCCAACCGGACAGCGCTTTTGACGGGGCTGTTAACTCCACCGGTAACGTGCTGGGCAGCTATATTCATGGCCTATTCGACAGCGCACCTTTTTGCCGGGCGCTGCTAAACCAACTGCGCCAGCGTAAAGGGTTGCCGGTTTATGACGGCCCGGCTTTCGATTATGCCGATTATAAGCAGCAACAGTTTGATCTCTTGGCCGATAAGATGCGGGAACATGTTGATATGAATAAAATTTACCGCTTGATGACCGAGCACCAACAAACGGGGCCCCAATGATCCTGATCACCGGCGGAGCACGCAGCGGCAAAAGCTCGCTGGCCGAAAGGTTAGCGAGTGGTGTCAGTGACCGGGTGTTGTATATCGCCACCTCGGTGGTCACCGATGAGGAAATGGCCGAACGGGTTAGGCTGCACCGCCAGGCCCGGCCTGCGCATTGGCGTACCTGGGAGGGGAGCCAGCAACTGGCCAGCGTGATCGACCAACAGGCGGCGGCAGGAGAGGCGGTGATCCTGGAGTGTATTACCACACTGATCGCCAACCTGATGTTTGACCTGACCGGGGAGACGCCGGTGGAAAGCATCGATTTTGCCGTGGTTGAAACGGCAATCCAACGGCAGATCGACGATCTGCTGGCCGCCTGCGCTCGCAGCCCGGCGGCGATCTATTTGGTCACCAACGAACTGGGGATGGGCATCGTGCCCGAAAACCGTCTGGCACGACACTTCCGTGATATTGCCGGGCGTGTTAACCAGCGTTTGGCCGCCGCTGCCGAGTCGGTGCTATTGGTAATTTCTGGTATTGAGGTCAAGATCAAATGAGTTTGCGACTGTTTTGGGCCACCCTGCAATTGATGACGCGTATCCCGCTGCCTGCCAGTTGGACACAGGGATTAGCGATGGATAATTACCAGCGTGGCATCATCGGTTTCCCCTTGATTGGCCTGATCGTCGGTGCAATTGGCGGTGCCGTCTTCGCCCTGTTGGCTCCCTGGTGTGGGGTGCCGCTGGCGGCGTTGGGCTACGTGCTGGCGTTGGCTCTGGTAACCGGTGCCTTCCATCTCGACGGATTGGCCGATACCTGTGACGGCGTATTCTCGGCCCGTACTCGGGAAAAAATGTTGGAGATCATGCGCGACAGCCGCTTAGGTACCAATGGTGGGCTGGCGCTGATCTTTATCGTCGTGGCCAAGGTGTTGGTGATCAGCGAACTGGCACTGCGTGGGGTACCGATGTTGGCTACGTTGGCGGCAGCAGGAGTGGCTTGCCGGAGCCTGGTGGTATTGATGATGTATCGCCAGCCCTATGCCCGTGAGGGTAACGGGCTGGGGAACCTTTATATTGGCAAGATCAGCGGCGGACAAACGCTGTTCACTCTGGTGCTAGGGGCCGCTTTGGTCGCCTTGTTAGGGCATGGGCAGGGGCTGTTTGCGCTTGGCTGTGCGCTGATCGCCGTGCTGTTGCTGCGGGTCTATTTGCGCCGCCGTCTGGGTGGGCAAACGGGTGACACCCTGGGTGCGGCGATAGAAATTGCCGAGTTGATCTTCTTACTGGCACTGCTGTGAGTGGGCACTATGCGGCTATTTTTGGTACGACACGGGCAAACGGCGGCGAATCGGCAGGGCGTATTTTGCGGCATGACCGACTTGCCGTTGACCGAACAAGGTGAGCAGCAGGCGAGGCAGATCGCACAATGGCTGGCCGAGGTGCCTTTTACCCAGGCGATCAGCAGTGAGTTAAGACGCGCCCGACATACCGCCGAGATCGTGCTTGGGCAGCGGGAACTGGTGATCCAACCCGACTGCGGCTTTAACGAAATGAATTTTGGTGACTGGGAGATGCGCCATCACCAGGATTTACAGCGGGAGGATAGTGCTGCCTGGGCCGACTGGGTGGCGGATTGGCAACTAGCCTGCCCGCCAGCGGGGGAGTCCTTTCCACTGTTTTCACATAGGATCGGCCAACAGGCCCAACGTCTGCTGAACGAACCGGGCGATGGCGATCGTCTGCTGGTGGCGCACCAAGGCTCTCTGAGCCTGCTGCTGGCCGGGCTGCTAAAGCTGCCTGCCGCTGGGATGTGGCATTTCCCGTTTACCCAGGGAGCCTACAGCGTGCTGGAGCTCAACCAGGGTTTTGTCACGCTAAAAGTATTTAACAGCCAGGCTCAATGGCAGCCTGCAAGCAGAGAATAAAGTTATGCAAACATTGTCATCATTAATCGACCTGATTAAGCCGTTGGACGCGGCCGCCATGCAACAGGCAGCGGCAAAGATTGATGGCCTGCTTAAGCCACCGGGCAGCCTTGGCCGCCTGGAGCAGTTGGCAACCCAGTTAGCCGGGATGCGCGGTTTTAGTGGGATGGCCGCCAGCCGCAAACAAATCATCGTCATGATGGCCGATCACGGTGTTTATGCCGAAGGGGTGGCGGTGTCACCGCGTGAAGTGACGGTGATCCAGGCGCTGAATATGGTGAAAGGCAATACCGGCGTCTGCGTATTGGCCGCCAATGCTGGTGCCGAGGTAAAGCTGGTGGATGTTGGCATCGACAGCGAACCCTTGCCGGGCCTGATCGACATGAAAGTCGGACGCGGCAGCGCCAACATTGCGCGCGGTGCGGCGATGACGCGCCTGCAGGCGGAGGAGTTGCTGTTGGCCACGGCTCAACTGACGCTGGAACAGGCGGCGCTTGGGGTGAAACTGTTTGGCGTTGGCGAGTTGGGGATGGCTAATACGACGCCGGCCGCGGCGTTAGTCAGCGTCTTTACCGGCCGCGATCCGCAGGAAGTGGTCGGCATTGGAGCCAACTTCCCCAGCGATCGTTTGCACCACAAGGTGGATGTGGTGCGTCGGGCTATTGAGGTAAATCAGCCGGATACCCAAGATGCGCTGGACGTACTGGCGAAGCTGGGTGGATACGATTTGGTGGGAATGGCTGGAGTGATGCTGGGGGCTGCTGCGGCCGGTCTGCCGGTGATCCTCGATGGTTTTCTCTCTTATGCCTCTGCGCTGGCGGCCTGCGGCATTGCGCCTCAGGTTCGGGATTATCTGCTGCCGTCCCATTTCTCTGCGGAGAAGGGCGCAGCTGCGGCTCTTGAGCACCTGCAATTGGCACCTTATCTGCATCTGGATATGCGGCTGGGGGAGGGCAGCGGTGCCGCCATTGCCATGCATATCGTGGATGCGGCCTGCGTGATGTTTAATCAGATGGGATCCTTGGCGGACAGTAATATCGTAATTCCCGGTAGCGCGACCTGACCGGTTGATTAACTGAGCGAGCGCAGAATGCTGCGCCCGCTTGTTTTCGCGTTCTTGGAACTAGGCGGTTTGCAGGCTGGTTGCCCGGCCAAACAGGCGTTTAAACAGCCAGTAAATCACACTGGCTGCCAGCAGTGAGTTAATGGTTGGCACGCCCCATTCCGTCACCAGGCCAATCACGCTACCGACGATGCTGGCGATAATCGCTGCCCAACCGATGAGCGGCGTTTCCTGCGGCAGTTGTCCAAGCTGGCGGCTGGCGTCCAAGGCTGCCCGGTGGCTGCGCAGCAGGAAATAGTCTACCAGCATGACGCCGAGGATCGGTGGGAATACCACGCCCAGCACGGTCAGGAAATCCACAAACCGATCCAGGATCCCCAGAACCGAAAGCAGCGTGCCCAACAGACCGATAATCACCGTGGTTGCGGTGTATTTCAGCTTTTTACCGGTAATCCCTTCAACCGCATTCACCACGCCCAAGGACGACGAATAGAGGTTCAGATCGTTAACGCGCAGGGTGGAGAATACCACCACCAGCAAACCGATGCCGCCCGCACTCTGGGCCATGATCGTTACCACGTCTGCGGTGCCGAGCGTTTTGGCAATAAAAATCGCCAGGCCGTTAACCACGAATTCACCGGCAATAATGGTCAGCAGCGTAATGCCAAACACGTGACGTTTGTTTTTGGAGTAACGGGTCAGGTCCGGAGTCATCAGGCTGGCAACAATGGCGCCGCCGACCACGATGGTGATGCCCGCGCTGATGGTCAACGCTTCCCCCATCGGTGCCAGCAGAATGGCCTCATGCAGTTTCTGCCCAGAGAGGACGTTATAGGAAATAAAGAACACCAGCAGGATAAACAGCGGCACCGCAATACGAGCTGTGATGCGCAGCGCTTTAAAACCAAAAGCGACCAGCACTGTCAAAAACAGGCCGGAGAGTGAGGCTGACAGCGGGAAGCCCAGGCGATCGCCCAAGGCGAAGTTAAGCGATTTGGCAAAGATGGCGTTCTGAATGCCAAACCAGCCCAACAGGCTGACGGCCACTACCAGGCCGATAAGCACCGAGCCTATGCGGCCAAAGCCACACCAGCGAGCCAGCAGGCTACCGGAAATGCCTTCTCTCATCCCGGCCAAACCTAGCCCGAACGTCACGACTCCAAAAATCAAGCTGCCAATAGAGATGGCGATAAAGGCATCGGTCAGGGTCATTGAGTTGCCCAATACGGCACCCAACATAAACTGGTCCAAGGCCGTTAGCATACCCATATGCACGATGGCGACGCTGAGGAAGGAGACCCTCTTATCCTGCGGTACCCGGCTCAATGGGTAGTCTTCAATTTTAATCACGATAATCTCTCGTTAACGTTTAAATAAATTGGATACCTTTTTCAATCAGGCGTCCTGGAATGTAGCTGTCTAAATTCACCTGTTTGCAATACTCTTCAAACTGCTGGAGCGTATGCACATCGGCTTTTTGGTAGATGTTGTAGATTCTATTTTCTATGGTTTTATTGCTGACGTCATATAACCTGGCAATCTCTTTGTTGGTGTAGCGTTGCAGCATCAAAAATATGATATCCAGCTCCGACTGGGTAAAAATCTGGATGCTGACTTCGGTGGTTAATATGCTGGGTTTTTGCTGGTTGATATATTTTAGCGGTGAAAAACTGTCCAGCGGACGGGCGTTCCACATGGTGCCAACCAGCTCTTCCTTGTCATTATAAATAGGCAATTTTTCGCTGATAAAGGGGACCAGGCTGTCGCTGCCGTACCAGAAGTGCGTCTCGATGACGGCTACGCGATCCCGCGTTCCTTCGGTTTTTCTATCGTGTTCTTGCAGGTCGGGGGCGAACTCTGCCCAATCGGCAGGGAATTCGGCATCAAGCTTGCCCGCAATATCGAAATTGAGAGGTGTATTGGTATAAAGATAGGCCGCCTTATTCATATAAATATGGCGTGAAGATAAATCTTTAATGCCCCAAGGCTCATTTAAATGTTCCATCATGGTGATGAGACCTTTTAAATATAATTTATTGCTCTGCCAAAATGAATCCATTTGAACCCCTCATACTTCAGCGCTATCAGATGTTTTTCGCTAAATAGATGCGAGTATGGCGGTGCGCATAGCCCGCTAAGTTGCCATACGGTTGGTACCCCAGTTTTTCGTAAAACGCCTGCGCCTGAAAACTGAAGGTATCGACATAGGCCATATGGCAACCGCGCTTGACGGCTTCCTGTTCTGCCCGCAGCATCAGGTCACGGCCGTAGCCTTTTTTGCGATATTCGTCACCTACCCACAGGTACTGGACTTCTAATCCACCCCACCAGGTTCTGGCAACCAGCCCGGCTACGATCTGCCCGCTATCGTCGGTGACTGTCAGGAATAACGGATGAATATCTACCGCATCATACTGATGATTGTGCGCCCAGAGGCTATCAATCACAAACTCTTCGTCCTGCGGATTTGGAGTGTCCGTTACGTTAATCTTCATGGCTAATCTTTCCTTTTCATGCTAATAATTCAAATGTTCATTAAAGTGTCTGTATTGATTAGCTTTTGTTAACATTTATTGGTAATGATTACAAGGGTGTTTTTCACCTGTTTTCCTGGTGGCAAAAAATGGGTATGTTGTTGGCAAGAGACGGGAATAATTGACCTTTCTCAAGAGTATACCGAATAGAAAATATTGTGCTTCACCAGGGATACGCCCTTAAGGGCAGAGGGTAGTGACAAGAGCAAGCTAACTTGCCAACAGCACTATGCCTCACTGAATATGTAGTAAGATTTACCATCACTTCGCAGTAATGCATTGCGCAAAGTAGCGGATTAAACTCCGCTACTTTGCCGCAAAATCCGTGCCGTTATCGTATAATTACCTGTTAAGCACCGCGTTTCGTGGTGCTCCTCGCTTCAAGTGGCTCCACTGAGGTATTATGGCCGAGCGGCCCATTTCGCGGCCAGCTTGCAACAGGTGAGAAAGTATTGATGGCATTATGAAAACACTTAAGCCACGCCGCCCTCATGGGAGGTGGATCTATTACATTCTGCACGAAGATATTCTGTGGCCATGCCCAGTCAAATGGGAGTGGGAAGAGAATTTCGAGGCATGGTTGCCTTTTTACTATTCGCCCACCCTGGAGTTTGTGGCAGGCGATCCGGCGAAAGCCGTCAAGGTGACGAAGCCCCAAACGCCCGGCTTGCAGCCGAAACGCCTGGAGTGCGCTTGATTCGGGTATACCCGATGATTATTCAACCATTCCCTGAATGCCGATACTCGCCAAGCCATGCTATCCGGGCTGACACAACCCATCCCCAACGCACAACCGCTTTTCTGGCGGAACTCAATTGAGTAAATCGTGAACGGTACGGCGCACGTAGTGGGTCATCTGCGCCAGGTCTTCGGGCGCAACCGGGCCACCGCCAGCCAAGACGACCTGTTGCTCGATCTGAGTGATCTCTTGCTCAACCCGGTTGGCGATTTGCACCTTGACGATCTTGTCTACCGATGACAGCAGAACCTTCAATACCACTTTCAGCGCAATGTTTTCGCAGAATGAATCGTAGGAGTGGGCTGTTGGCGGCGCCTCTACCGCCGGCGGCGGCATGCGTGGGGCCATAGCCTTGAAACTGTCTACATTTTCAATAATAAGATCCATGTCTCTTATTAGTTCATCAAAATCTTTAGACACTGACTTATTTCCCTTTGCAGTACGCAAAAAATAGAACGCCTGGCTTTGGTTGGCGGACAGGCGGACACAGCTTGAATCGACCGGACGTTCAACGGGTGAGCGGTAGGCTGGTCGGCATTTTAACCCTGCTCGGGTTCCGCAAACAAGATAGGGATGATTGATGTTTTACCTTCTATGTATAACTACCAGTGATGATTTTTCGCTGACCATACAAAGTGTATTGCCGCACGGAGCTCTGATAACCGGGGGGATATGATAAAAAATGCGAAGGGTATTCAGATAAACGCTTAGACCGCAACCCGACAAGCGCCGCACAGGCTAAACTTGAGGGGCAGACATTCACACAGGGAGGAGATATGGAACCCGAACGCGGCATTAAGCGAGTGATACTTTCTGATGGTGCTATCAAACATGTGGTGGTTGAAGACGCTATGGGCAACGAGCGCACCCTGGCTGCCGTAGATTACATCTCTGAGGGGATACAGCCGCCGTTGGAAACGCTGCCGGAAGTTCCGGCCCAGGAAGAGTAAAAAGGTCCAGGAGGATTGGCTGTCAGCCCTCGGCACAGGGCGGTGATTGCTGTTGCCAATCCGGCACGATATTGCCCATTGCTAGCCTTTTCCCCATACTGGCAGAAATTGTGTATTTTATTGCACCCAGCAGGAAGGGCAAGTCAGTGTCAACGGTCAAGCAAAACTCTACTCCCACGCTGTTTCTGAAGATCAAACCCCAAGAAGCCGTGCTGGTCTTTATCACCATGCTCTGGGGCGGCACTTTTTTGGCCGTGCATCAGGCCATGCTGGTCAGTGGGCCATTCTTTTTTGTCGGGCTACGTTTTGGCACCGCGACGTTGGCGCTAGTGCTGTTCTCTCTACGTTCGCTGCGGGGGATGACCTGGTACGAAATCAAGGCCGGAGTGTTTATCGGCACCTCGATCATGTTCGGCTATGGCCTGCAAACCATGGGGCTGCAAACCATCACCAGCAGCCAGTCGGCGTTTATCACCGCCATGTACGTGCCGATTGTCCCGCTATTGCAGTGGCTGGTTCTTGGCCGTATGCCGGGGATCATGTCCTGGATTGGCATTCTGCTGGCCTTCGTCGGGTTGATGCTGTTGAGTGGGCCAAGCAGTTCCAGTCTGGCATTCAGTGGCGGTGAATTCCTGACGTTGGTCAGTGCGCTGGCGATCGCCATTGAGGTGATTTTAATCGGTGCTTTTGCGGGCAAGGTTAACGTGCGGCGGGTGACCATTGTGCAGTTGGCTACTGCGTCGTTGTTATCATTCTTGATGATGGCTCCCACCGGGGAGTCGGTTCCGGCGTTTTCCAACTATCTGCTTTACAGCGCGGTAGGGCTGGGGATCGCCAGTGCGGTGATCCAACTGACGATGAACTGGGCACAACGCAGCGTTTCACCTACCCGTGCCACGGTTATTTATGCCGGTGAACCGGTATGGGCTGGGATAGTCGGCCGTATCGCCGGTGAGCGTTTGCCTGGGTTGGCGTTGATTGGCGCAGGGTTGATTGTGCTGGGGGTGATTGTCAGTGAGTTGCGTATTCGGCGTAAACCAAAGCCAGTAGAGTTGACATAGGGGCGGGCGCTTCATGCTGCACCTGTAAAAACGCCGCGTGAGAACGCGGCGTTGCAATAACTAAGGTCAGGCAGCCTTTTTACGGCGCACAAACTGATAACCGATCCCCAGAATGATAAACCACAGCGGCGTGACGACCAGCGCCTGGCGTGTGTCCTCGCGCAGCGTCAGCAGCACCAGCACGAAAGCGAAGAACGCCATACATACCCAGCACATCAACTTACCGGCAGGCATCTTGTAGATCGATTTCTGGTGCAGTGCCGGGCGTTGCTTACGGTAGACCAGATACGAGCACAGAATGATGGTCCAGACGAACATGAACAGAATGGCCGACACGGTGGTGACCAGCGTGAATACGGTCATGACGTTCGGGATCAGATAGATCAGCACCACGCCGCCCAGCAGACAGATACAAGAGAAGGTCAGGCCGTTCGCCGGTACCGCACGTTTGGACAGGTTGGCAAAGGATTTAGGCGCATCGCCTTCCTGTGCCAGGCCGAACAGCATACGGCTGGTAGAGAACACGCCGCTGTTGGCGGAAGAGGCGGCAGAGGTCAACACCACGAAGTTGATCACGCTGGCTGCGGCTGGCAGACCAATCAGTACGAACAACTCCACGAACGGGCTCTTATCGGCCACCACCGAGTTCCAAGGCGTTACCGACATGATCACGATCAGCGCGAAGACGTAGAACATGATGATGCGGATCGGAATGGAGTTGATGGCACGTGGCAGCACTTTTTCCGGATCTTTGGTTTCGGCCGCGGTGGTTCCCACCAGTTCGATACCCACAAAGGCAAACACCGCAATCTGGAAGCCAGCAAAGAAGCCGCTAATGCCTTTCGGGAACATGCCGCCGTCATTCCATAAGTGGGAGAAGGAGGCCACGCTGCCGGTTGGGGATTCGAAGTGCATCGCCACCATGACCAAACCAGCGATGATCAGGCCCACTATCGCGACGATTTTGATCATCGCAAACCAGAACTCCATCTCACCGAACATTTTCACCGTTGCCAGGTTCAGGCTGAGCAGCAGCAACACGCACAGTAAAGAGGCGATCCATTGGGAGAGATCGGGGAACCAGAACTGCGCGTAGGCGGTAATGGCCACCACGTCGGCAATGCCGGTGACCACCCAACAGAACCAGTAAGTCCAACCGGTGAAGAACCCTGCCCAGGGGCCGAGCAGATCGGCGGCAAAGTCGCTGAAAGATTTGTACTGCAGATTGGAGAGCAGCAGCTCGCCCATCGCGCGCATCACGAAGAACAGCATAAAGCCGATGATCATGTACACGAAGATGATGGAAGGCCCGGCCAGGCTGATGGTCTTACCGGAACCCATAAACAAACCTGTACCAATGGCACCGCCGATAGCGATCAGTTGGATATGTCGGTTTGAGAGGTTTCGCCTTAGGTGATCTTCTGATCCGGGCGTGGCGTCCACTGCTATTTTAGAATGATCTACCATCGTATGCTGTCCTGTTTTTACCTGTCATGAGTGGAATGGCGAGCTCTGAAGTGGCTCTTTTTTATCTGTATTAGCCGGTTTTTCCGACAAAAGTTAAGGTAACTCAATATCACCACCTTTGTGCAACATATTTACAACATAATGAGGTGGGATAAAAGCCGATTATTCTTTACTCAGGGGAGGCAAATCGGACGTCTAGGGAGCGGAAGATTACTCTTTACCACGGCAAATGAACAGTGCCGCTAGTGGTTATCTCATTGATTAAACAGGGGCTTATAAAAATCGCATGAAAAAAACTAATGCTAAGAGACGATTACACTAATCCTGATGCCTACCGGTGCTTGAGGGGCGTTAATAGTGGGTGTTGCGCGGGGAGCAGTTGAGTTCTAATCAGTTTATTGCTGCAGCTGGCGCGGCTTGGCAGAGGATCGCCGGGCGAGCAGCGTACATTTGGTTGGTTTTGCGGTTCAAATCACAAAAGTATAAATCATCGGTTGAGTAAAGGTGGCCAAAAGGTCGAGAAGCCACCAGCTACACCTGTTGATCACAAAAGCATCATAAATAGGTACAAGCTCCCATTGGCCAGCGGTAAGCTGTGTTCATCACGGTAATACAGAGAGGGGATTGAATATGTACAAGACCATTTTAGTACCGGTAGATCTTGCAGAAGACGTATTGACTGAACATGCGCTCGAACATGTGGAGTATCTGGCCAAGATGTCTGGAGCCAAGGTGCATTTCTTCCATGCCTTGCCGGATGCTTCGGCCTTTGTGACCGCCTATTCGTTTGGTATCAAAGAGTTTGAAAATCAGGCTGAAGTGAAGGCGGTGGAGGGGTTGAAGAAGCTCATGGCGGGGATCGATCTGCCGTTGGAGCGTCTTTCCTATACCATCAGCTTCGGTTCGCCACGTGACGAGGTGTTACAACTTGCCGAGGAAATCTCAGCCGATCTGATCGTGATTGGTTCTCGCCGTCCTAGTGTCAAAACCTACCTGCTCGGCTCAAATGCGGCCGCCATTGTCCGCCACGCCAAGATCTCGGTGATGGTAGTCCGATAATCAGTAGTTAGTCTTCATCAAACCCGGCCCGCGCCCTGCGGGCCAATGACCCCAAAGAAAACGGTGCTTGCCAGCAAGCCTGTGCAGATACTGCGCGAAAGGTCAGTTAATTCCTAATCTATAGGGCTATTTATTCGCGTCACGAACAATAACGGGGTAATAAAAATCCCACAACATTATTAATGATTAAATGGGACTAATCCTATTGTTGTTTTTTCAACTAATGATTAATGCGCTAGAATGAATGTTGGTTTGGTTAATGATAGAAAATATTCTGTTACGAAACTTATCATTCAACCGCTAAGGAGGAGGCTCTAATTACATGCCAAACCGTTATCAGACCCCAAACGGGGGCCTGACAGCGCACGGATTATTGGCGGTAGGCGTGCTTGATCTGCTGAATACTATTCTTGAAGATTTCAGCCTGATCCGGGTCATCCACCTGAGCGGCAAAACGTTCCAGATTGATGATCACTTTACCGGCATCAGCCTGGCCAATTGCCTTTAATATCAACGTCAAAGTCGCTTTGAGGCAGGCAACTTCGGTGGCCAGCGCTTGCGGGTTTGCAGACGTAGTGAAGTCAACGTTGCTCATTTTATCTCCTGAATTTTAAGGCATAAGCCTGAAGTGAAATGTGAAATGTGGTTTGATGCACAACAACCCGCTGCCGACTTACCCAGGCAGACCCCGTGCCTCATTTAGGGCGCTGAGTATACCACAGCAACGGCGGTTCGTATCGCTGAGGCCGCGTGGCGAGGGCACGATGCCCGTGAGGGCAGGGTGGCAGGGCATTTTTTTGCGCTAGTGGTGTAATTCCTTTGCATACTCATTTATAGTTAGCGGCGGGCTGTGTGCTTTCGGATAACGTGGATTTTATAAAGTAATACTGGCTTAATTCGACGTGATGAATAACTATTTCATCTGCAAGCTATTGACATTTAGGCCGGTTATTTTCTATTGAAATGTCACCTTTTTCGCTGTCTACAACGGTTATGTATTCTGAATAAGGGTTTCCCTATAGCGGTTTGTACGTGATTAAAAATGGCGTAATTTTGTTATTTTTTTGTAATTCATATAGTTACGAGTGATAATTGGTGGGGTAGTTATTATCTGGTTTTGTGAAAACAGCGATTAATTTTCCCGCCAGAAGGCGTAAAATGGCGTATCATGGTGGTAATGTATTGAGCCTAATAGGCTTGATGATTTTTTATCCGCTAACCAGTGGTTTAATCGTAACAAAGGTGGCTCAGGGGTCGACAAACCTGGCCATAGTTAACCGAGAGTAAGTATTAATCTGTATTCATTCTTTGCTGAAAACCAAGTAATATCTGTTTAGATGACAGAGGCTGATTGATTGCGTTACTCCCTTATTTTGGAGAATTTTCCTTGATTAGCGTTCTTCTTGTTGATGACCACGAACTGGTGCGCGCAGGGATACGACGCATTCTTGAAGATATCAAAGGCATTAAAGTTGTTGGCGAAGCACAATGCGGTGAAGATGCCGTAAAATGGTGCCGCGGCAACTCTGTCGATATCGTTTTGATGGATATGAATATGCCGGGTATTGGGGGGCTGGAAGCCACCCGTAAGATTGTACGTTACACGCCCGATATCAAGGTCATCATGTTGACTATTCATACTGAAAACCCGTTGCCTGCCAAGGTGATGCAGGCGGGTGCGGCTGGCTATCTGAGCAAAGGCGCAGCACCCCAAGAGGTGGTTAACGCGATCCGTTCGGTACATGCCGGCCAGCGCTACATCGCTTCGGACATCGCCCAGCAAATGGCATTAAGCCAGTTGGAGCCGCAGGCGGAAAACCCGTTCAGTACCTTGTCTGAGCGTGAATTACAAATTATGTTGATGATCACTAAAGGGAAGAAAGTGAATGAGATTTCAGAACAGCTGAATCTCAGCCCTAAAACAGTGAATAGTTATCGTTATCGTATGTTCACCAAGCTGAATATCAGCGGGGATGTTGAATTGACCCATCTGGCGATCAGACACGGGCTGTTCAACGCGGAGACATTGTTAAGCAGTGAATGATCGTTTTGATGCACCGGCATTTCTTAAAACCGTAACCAGTCAGCCTGGCGTTTATCGCATGTATGATCTGACGGGGACGGTGATCTATGTGGGTAAAGCCAAGGACCTGAAAAAACGTCTCGCGAGCTATTTCCGCACTCAGGTCAGTAGCCGCAAGACGGAAACGCTGGTCAAAAATATCGCGCAAATTGACGTTACCGTTACTCATACGGAAACCGAGGCGTTACTGCTGGAACATAATTATATCAAGCTGTATCAACCCCGATATAATGTTCTGTTGCGCGACGATAAATCCTATCCGCTGATTTTTTTGAGTGCCGATAGCCACCCAAGGCTGACGGTACACCGTGGTGCCAAGCATGCCAAAGGCGAATACTTTGGCCCGTTCCCCAATTCTTACGCCGTGCGTGAAACGCTGGCGCTGCTGCAAAAACTGTTCCCCGTGCGTCAATGCGATAACAGCGTCTACCGCAATCGCTCCCGTCCTTGCCTGCAGTATCAGATTGGCCGTTGTCTGGGGCCATGCGTTGCCGGTTTGGTGAGTGAGGAAGATTACCGCCAGCAAGTAGACTATGTGCGCCTGTTTTTGTCCGGTAAGGATCAGCAGGTATTGCACCAGTTGATAGCACGGATGGAAAACGCCAGCAAACTGCTCAATTTTGAAGAAGCTGCGCGCATCCGCGATCAGATCCAGGCGGTACGGCGAGTGACAGAAAAGCAGTTTGTCTCGGGAGACAGCGACGATCTGGATGTGATCGGCGTGGCTTTCGATGCGGGTATGGCCTGCGTACATGTGCTATTTATTCGCCAGGGCAAGGTGTTAGGCAGCCGCAGCTACTTCCCGAAAGTACCGGGTGGTACAGAACTGAGTGAAGTGGTGCAAACCTTTGTGGGCCAGTTCTATTTACAAGGCAGCCAGGCGCGCACTTTGCCAGCCGAGATCCTGCTGGACTTTACGTTACCGGAAAAAGATCTGCTGGCTAGCTCGCTAAGCGAACTGGCTGGGCGCAAGATCCAGATCCAGAGCAAGCCACGTGGCGACCGTGCCCGTTACTTGAAGCTGGCGCGTACCAACGCTTCGACGGCGCTAGTCACCAAGCTTTCTCAGCAATCGACTATCCATCAGCGGCTGGCGGAACTGGCGAAAACGCTGAACCTGACCGAAATAAACCGGATGGAGTGTTTCGATATCAGCCACACGATGGGGGAGCAGACCGTTGCTTCTTGCGTGGTGTTCGACAGTAACGGCCCATTGCGCTCGGAGTATCGGCGCTACAATATTACCGGTATCACGCCGGGTGATGACTATGCCGCGATGGCGCAAGTGCTGAAACGGCGCTATGGTAAAGCTCTGGAAGAGAGCAAGATCCCGGACGTCATCTTTATTGATGGTGGGAAAGGGCAGCTGGGTATGGCGATTGACGTGTTCAATTCGCTGAACGTGACCTGGGACAAGCACAAACCGTTGCTGATCGGTATTGCCAAAGGCAGCGATCGTAAAGCCGGGCTGGAGACGTTGTTCTTCGTCCCTGAGGGGGAGGGGATTTCGCTACCTTCGGACTCGCCGGCACTGCACGTGATCCAGCATATTCGTGATGACTCACACAACCATGCGATCACCGGCCATCGCCAGAAACGGGCGAAAGTCAAAAATACCAGCGCTTTGGAACTGATCGACGGCGTTGGGCCAAAACGGCGTCAGGTGCTGTTGAAGTATATGGGTGGACTTCAACCATTATTGAACGCCAGCGTTGAGGAAATTGCAAAAGTGCCGGGTATTTCACAAGCATTGGCAGAAAAGATCTACAATGCATTGAAACACTGAGGGCAATGTAGCAACATACTCTTAATTTCCACTCCAGCCAGATAGTTACCAGCATTATGCAATTGAATATACCGACTTGGCTTACCCTGTTCCGCGTAGTTTTGATCCCATTCTTCGTACTGGCGTTTTACCTGCCGTTCGTCTGGGCTCCGATGCTCTGTGCGGTCATTTTCGTGTTTGCTGCTGTAACCGATTGGTTTGACGGCTTTTTAGCCCGTCGCTGGAAGCAGACAACCCGCTTTGGTGCGTTCCTCGACCCGGTTGCCGATAAGGTGATGGTGGCGGTGGCCCTGGTGCTGGTAGCGGAGCATTATCACACCTGGTGGATCACTCTGCCTGCGGCAACCATGATCGCCCGCGAGATCATAATCTCGTCGTTGCGCGAATGGATGGCGGAAATCGGCAAGCGCAGCAGCGTGGCGGTTTCGTGGATTGGCAAGGTGAAAACCATGGCGCAGATGATGTCATTGGTTGGCCTGTTGTGGCGACCAGAGCCTACGGTGGAGTATCTGTCGTTCGGCTTGCTGTACATCGCCGCCGTGCTGACCTTCTGGTCGATGTTCCAATATTTGAACGCGGCACGCCGCGATTTGCTGGAACCTTGATCGAAGCGATGTAAAAATCGGCAAACGAACCTGGTGAGACAACAATTTTATTGACTCACCACGCCAGATAAGTAGAATGCATCGCATCAGACGGCAGCGGTGAGTTGCCAAAAGAGTTAAAAAAATCAGCAAGTTCTGATTAATGCGGGAATAGCTCAGTTGGTAGAGCACGACCTTGCCAAGGTCGGGGTCGCGAGTTCGAGTCTCGTTTCCCGCTCCAAATTTAGTAAAGCTGGTGATTACGAGCTTTAGCCTGCAAAGGCAAACAGAATTAAGGCGCGTTAACAAAGCGGTTATGTAGCGGATTGCAAATCCGTCTAGTCCGGTTCGACTCCGGAACGCGCCTCCAATTTTCCCGAGCCCGGGTGGTGAAATCGGTAGACACAAGGGATTTAAAATCCCTCGGCTTATGGCTGTGCGGGTTCAAGTCCCGCCCCGGGTACCAGGAAAATAAACTAAGAATAATCAAAGCAATATGTAGTAATGTCGTACCGCCGAGAGGCGGTTTTTTTGTGCCTGAAATCCGCTTGTCAGCTAAAAATAGCGCAATTATTACCTTCTATTTGGCGTTAATTACTCCTTTGCTGCCTGCATCATTATCCACCCAAACATCTTCCCCCTTGAGGCGGCGATCCCCTTGAATGGTATAAGTGATGGTGCCACTTCTGAACACCAGCGCGCCATCAGATTTCTTTGCTTTGACCTGCTTACCATTGACCAAGACATGATCCTTGGCATCGATACTGATTGTCGCTACCGTGGCACCTGTCTGTGGGAATGTGGCAACCCACTCACCGGTATATGGGCTGGCACTGGTGTCAGCAGCGGGGGCGGTTCCAAAACCGGCCTTGGCATTCTCGGCCTTGGTTTTGTGAATGTCACAGCCTTGTGCCTCGGTCACTTGGGTGCAGCCGGAACGCTCAAGCTGCTGGGCAAATTTTGCGTTGATGGCGTGGGCCGGGGCGATACCAAATAGCGTAAGTGTCAGCATAACAGCTGCATTTTTTGAC
Organism: Serratia sp. Res13-Sevr-LER1-36-b; assembly: GCF_015673035.1. Classification (NCBI taxonomy): domain Bacteria; kingdom Pseudomonadati; phylum Pseudomonadota; class Gammaproteobacteria; order Enterobacterales; family Yersiniaceae; genus Serratia; species Serratia sp. Res13-Sevr-LER1-36-b. The sequence continues at coordinate 452,475 of NZ_JADACK010000005.1, forward strand.
ATTGTAGTTCCTCCTAAAATAAGCCGATCTATTGCCACGGAAACGGACTTGGTATCTCAGTGGCTGAGGGGCATATCTAAATCTAGCACTCAATAGCCCTTAACGCGATTCGACCAGCAACGAGGCATTTTCTCAGTCGATGGTCGAATTCAATCACGGAGCGCTATGGCTTCTCTATCGTCGATTTATAAATTGAATGGATTCAGCCCGATTTCGTTGCCAGCGGTAACTGATATGCTACAAGACTCGGCTATTCAATCAGGAGATGACGATGGAATTTGAAATTGAGATTATTAATCCGGCGAAACATCCAGAGCTAGCGGCCCAGCAGGTGGTTATCGAGTTGATCCGCGCTGGGAAAATTGACAACTCCTTTAATGGCGCCAAAGCGTTAAATACTTACCAAAATCTGGTGGAAAAGTATAAGGCATTAGCTGCTGAGCCCGGTACTGTTCAGGCTAAGGACAACGCTATAGAGCCTCCTGCCTCGGAGGCCAAGGCGGTTACAACGCCGAGTAAACCTGCAGCAGTGGTTGCGGCCAAAGCAAAAAGCAATGCTGCCAAGCCCTCCGCAGAGACAAAAGTGAGAACCAAGGTATCGGCTCCAGCGGTTAAAGAGTCAACCGTTGCTGCAGAAGTCGTTGCCAAGCCAAAGAAAGCCAAACCAAATCCGACTACTGCCAAGAAAAAATAATCCTTCTATGCGCGGAGGTTCCAACTTTCGCGCAGCTTACTCAAGATTGGGCGCGGCAGCGCCCCTTCTCCTTGAGTCGGTAGGAGTTTGCCAACTCATACGTGACTCGTGATCAAACGACTATTGCGTAGAGACTATGCTGATGCCTTCTGCCGGTAGCGGCAGCGCCGTTTTATAGCGCACCTGTTTGAGGGCAAAGCTGGAGCGGATGTTGGCTACGCCCGGGATCTTGGTCAGATGATCCAGAATAAAACGCTCTAGCGCGCGAATATCGGGTACCAATACCCGCAACAGATAATCGGCATCGCCCGTCATCAGGTAACACTCCATCACTTCTGGGCGCTGATCAATGGCCTGTTCAAAATTGCTGAGCGCACCTTCCACCTGCTTTTCCAAACTCACCTGAATAAATACGTTCACATGGAGCCCAAGCACCGCCGGTTCCAGCAAGGTCACTTGCCCCCTGATGATGCCCAACTCTTCCATGGCTTTTACACGGTTGAAGCAGGGGGTTGGGGATAGATTGACCGAGCGGGCAAGCTCCGCATTGGTGATCCGCGAGTTCGTCTGCATCGAGTTCAGAATGGCGACGTCTGTGCGATCAAGCTTCTTCATGTGAGAAAATTTACCCTTGAAATATAATTTATGAGGTTAAAATGACTCATAAAAACCGATTTGATAGACATAATAAGAGAAAGTTTCCCCGGTTATCCAGATAAAATTAGCAGATTGAATGAATGGATGAGAAACCGCTGTGGATACTGAGGGTAAATACTTAACCGGCTCGCCAAACGTATCGAGCTACGCGCCCGATAGCGTGAAAATCAAGGGTATCCTGCTGTTGGTTGGGGCCATTGTGATTTGGGGGGCGAATTGGCCGGTGATGAAGGCTGGGCTTTCTCATATGACGCCGATTTGGCTTTCTACTGCCCGATTTGTCAGTGGCGCGCTGTGCCTGTTTGCTCTGCAGATATTGACCAAGAAGCTGCGATTCCCGCCACGCAAGGATTGGCCGTTGGTGGTGAGCGTAGGGCTGCTGCAAATGCTGACATTTACCGTGCTTGGTGCCTTTGCCATGACCGAAGTGCCTGCTGGCCGATCCGCTATCCTGGCTTACACCACGCCGCTCTGGGTCACGCCTATCGCAGTGTTGTTTTTCCGTCAGTCGCTTTCACGTCGGCAATTGATGGGCTCATTGCTCGGTGGTGTAGGGGTCATTGTGTTGTTCAACCCGTTCACGTTTAACTGGGGCGATAAGGTTCTCATCGTGGCGAACCTGATGTTGCTTACGGCCTCCTTTGCCTGGGCGATGTGCATTTTGCACCTGCGTTATCATAAAGGGGTATGCAGCGCGTATGAGCTTGCTCCCTGGCAGATGCTGCTGGCCAGTGTACCGTTGGCGTTGATGGCTCGGGTTTTCGAAGGGCCGTATACCGGCGATGGTTCTACATCGTTAATCGAAATACTGCTGTTTATGGGGCCGCTGGCGACAGCGTTCTGCTTTGTTGCGGTGAATGCCGCCAGCATGTGGTTGTCGAGCACCAGCATGTCGACGGCGATGCTTGGGGTGCCGGTAATAGGCTTACTGATGTCCGTTATCTTTCTGGGGGAGCAATTGACTCTCACGCTGGGTATTGGCCTGCTGGTCATCATGTCCGGTATTTTTATTGTGACGGTAAAGCCATCGGCAAGTGGCATTAAGACTCCGTAGCGTTATCAGTATGGCCAAGTTACCTTGGCCAGCTTACGTCAGTGAGTTAGGCCTGTTCTAATCATTTCTCGCCCACCTTTCTCTGCTGGGCCGAAAGGGCTACTAACATCAGCCCCGTAAGCAATGAGATACCAATGATTAATTTCCATGCATCCGTGTAACCATAGCTTTGTATATACGCCCCCATCAAGATATACGTGGGCATTAAGCCAAGGCTCCGAATGGTGGTGATTATCCCGCTGATGCGCCCACGATGGCTGCGAGGAGAGTTATTGGCTAAATAAATCCCCTCCTTGGTGACGAGCAAGATCTCGCCGATGGTAAGGAAAAGCCAGGCAATAAACTGCATGGCAACCAGAGGGGATAGCAGGGTAATGCCATATCCCAATGCTAACGCAAACGCGGAAATGGCCAGACTTTTAATGTCGCAGATGTTGATGGTCATTCTGATAATCAACGGTGTCATCACCACCACCAAAATGCTGGCGAAAGTCATTAACTGGCCAAACAAGACAGGCCCTTGTTGGCCAAAAATATGGCTAAGGTAGAGCGGGGTAGTCATGGTCATTTGGTTTAACGAAAACCACAGCAGCATACATAACACGCCGAATACCAGCAACCGAGGCCTTTGCTTGAACACCTGCCATACAGAAGCCTCAGTGGCTTTTTCCAGTTCGGAGTGTTCCCGATGGTTTGTTGCCCGATTGTCGGCGGGATTATCGACATAGAATAAAACGATGACTACGCCTATTAGGCCAGCGAGACCATTGCCCCAAAAAATCCAGGCCGTGTAGTTCCAGAAAAGATAGCCAGCCAGAACCGGGCCAACCCCAGAGCCCAGATTGTAGGCAAGATAGCTTAACGACATCACCGCATTGCGATTGGCAGGGGTAGATAGATCGGCGACAAGGGCATTACTTGCCGGGAGGGCTACACCAAAAAAGAAGTAGCTGACAAAAAGCAACGCGGGTAGCAGGCTGTGCCAATCGGTAAAGAAACCACTCACGACCAAGATTATCGAACCGATGATCTCTCCCCAAATCATCATGTTCTTATGGCCGAAACTATCGGACATCTTGCCGCCGACCAGATTCCCCAAAAGATAGAATGCGGTGACTCCCATCGCCAGGCCGCCTGCCATGGTTGTTGAATAGCCTAGTTTTTGCGTTAGCAGCAGTACCATGAAAGGTATGATGAAATTGCCAAGACCAAGAACAAATCTGGCTAAGGCAATAAAATAGACGTCGTTTGGTAACCCTTGGTACATAGCGACGGGATTGAAAAGTCGGGCGGGCAAGGGCACCCCCTTAATCATTACTGTTGAAGTTAGGGGCGCAAAGCAATGAGGTATCCGAACCTGATAACTGCGGCCTTCCTGAAAAGTCATGGCAAGTTAGCATGTTCGAGGGGGGAAGCAAACAGAGCGAGGCGGCTGGCAAAATCTTGACCGGCTTCATGCTGCCCCCATTGAGAGTAATAAAAAGGCCAGAGTCGTTACGCTAACGAGCTCTGGCCTGTTTGTTCACCGGGGGAGAATTAATCCAGTTTTGGATGCTGGTCGATCAGCGTTTGCTTTTTCTTCTCCAAATCGGCGATTTGCTGGCTGATATCTTCGACTTTCTGCTCGATATTATCGTAAGTTTCCTGCAGCAGTTCTTTGGCTTCTGAGCGGTCAGAGGCGGCTGGAGCAGCACCGCGCAGCGGCTTGTTGGCCGTTTCTTTCATATACAGACCGGTCACCAGACCAATCGCTGCCACCACCATCAGATAATAGGCTGGCATATACAGGTTACCGGTGCTCTCGACCAGCCATGCGGCCAGCGTTGGCGTGACGCCCGCAATCAGTACCGAGATATTGAATGAAATCGCCAGCGCGCTGTAACGGATGTGGGTTGGGAACATCGCAGGCAGAATGGAGGCCATCACCCCGATAAAGGAGTTGAGCAACACGGCCAGTATCAAGAGGCCAACAAAAATCAGGCCAATAACGTTACTGTTGATCAAGATAAAGCTAGGGATGGCCAGCAACAGCAGACCGACGCTACCGCCAATGATGAAGGGTCTACGGCCAATGCGGTCGCTGGTCATGCCGACCAGTGGCTGGACGAACAACATACCTAGCATGATGGCAATGATAATCAGCACGCCGTGGTCTTCGGAATAGTGCAGGTTATGCGACAGGTAGCTTGGCATGTAGGTCAGCAACATGTAGTAGGTCACATTGGTCGAGATCACGATACCTACGCACACCAGCAGGCTTCTCCAGTGCTTGGTGGCGATCTCTTTGAACGAGGTCTTCGGCGGGTTCTCAATTGCCGCACGGTCGTTCTGTTCCATTTTGTCCATATGCTGCTGGAACGCTGGCGTCTCTTCCAATGCGTGGCGCAAATACAGGCCAATCACACCCAGCGGTGCTGCCAGGAAGAATGGAATACGCCAGCCCCAGTCGAGGAAGTTGGCCTCACCCACTATGCTGGAGATGAGCACCACCACACCTGCCCCTAATACGAAGCCGGCGATGGAGCCAAAGTCGAGCCAGCTGCCCATAAATCCGCGTTTACGGTCTGGCGAATACTCGGCCACAAAGATGGCTGCGCCAGAATACTCCCCGCCGACGGAGAAGCCCTGTGCCAGTTTGGCCAGCAACAGCAGGATAGGGGCCCAGATGCCAATCGAGGCGTGGGACGGGATCAGGCCGATACAGAAGGTACTGATCGCCATAATAATGATGGTAATGGATAACACTTTCTGGCGGCCGAATTTATCGCCCATGGCACCGAAGAAGACACCGCCCAAAGGACGTACCAGGAAAGGAACCGAGAAGGTGGCCAGAGCGGCAATCATCTGCACGCCAGGCGTGGCACCAGGGAAGAACACCTGGCCAAGTGCGTAGGCGACAAAGCCGTAAACACCGAAGTCAAACCATTCCATGGCGTTGCCTAATGCGGCGGCGGTAATGGCTTTCTTTAACTTGCTGTCATCAATAATCGTGATGTCATTAATCTGTAGTGGTTTATGCTTTTTTTTTCTTAGCTTCATAAATCATCCCATGCAAAATTGATCGTCGGCGAGTTCGTCGGCCCGCTCATTTTTATTGGTCAAGATATCAGTCAGGCTAATGTCACCTCTGTTTTGCAGATTGTCCTCGTGGTTTTTTTCTGAGAGTCTCATCACAATAAATAGGGTTTTAAACAAAAAATGTCATCCTTAGGATTAGTTTTTCTTGTCATATAGCTTAGCGTTATCTGGGATTTGAATCAAATCGAGTAAAAAATGTTATGTTTTTCAGTGGCTTTTACGGCAGGATTATCTGAGGGATGGGCCAATTTTCATCAATAAAGGGTGTTAAAACGTGTTCAGTATGTCTCCGAACACCTGTCTACAATGTCCCCGAACAGTACAGGAATGATACAGGCTTAAGGCCCCCTCACGAATGCAGAATCAGGGGGCGGTGCTGCTAGCATTTCGTCCGGTTAAGGCTTGCCGTCATAGCCATCCCAGTAGGTTTCTACCGCGTTTTCGATCATGATCTCACGCTGTTTTTTTGGCGAGTCAGCAGTATAGGTCCGATTGAACATTGTAGACTTGCGTTCTGACTCAGGTAAAAAAGCAGGATCGCGGAACTCATTTACCCTTTGCTGTGCCTGTTCGCGGGTCAGGCCATTTTGGCGATCTTTTTTGCCTGCCTGATAGAACTGATCGAAGAACGGGATAGCGGCTTTAGCTGACTTCGAGATATTGGTCTGCGTGTTGGGATCGAAATGTGCCTCCGCCAACTGGAAGGTGGCATGGCGGGCGTGTCTTTCAACGCTGTTTTGTGAGGCGGTGCAGGCGCAAAGCAATAACGTGGCTAACAACGGGATCGAGCGGTAATGTTTCGATAGCATGTGAAGCTCCTTGTTATAGGTATTGAAGGTTCCAGAGGATGTCCCGCTATTCTATCCCAGTAGCAACATATTGAAACCCATCATGATAGCGTAACCCTTGCTACACTTATTACAGGCAGCGTTGCCTGGTGAGTGGAGGTGGATATGTCTGATACCGAACTGCTTCAAGTGCTTTTGCAGCGTATAGAGGCATTGGAAGCCCGTGAACAGGCACTCACTGCGGCCTCCAATGCCTACCAAGCAATCATCACCACCCTATTAGGTAATATGGATAAAACAGCGTGCGACAAGGTGATTTCGATGATCGATCAGGCACATGAAATCGCCTATGTACGCGCTGCGCATCGCTGTGACGAACTGCAGAAACGTAAAATCAAGCAGGCGGATGATGTTGCACAGCGTATGTTTATGGTCGCGCAGGGGCAGGGAAGGGCATCACAGTCACGCTGATCCTATAACAGTTTGCGGTGAATAATGCAGGAATTGATCTACCTCAATAAACTGTCATTGTGATAGCTTGGGCTGAGATTGGTGATAGTCACGATGCACTGAGGCATTAAGGTATGGCGATGGATACGATTAAGAACATCCTGGTTGCAGAAATAGAACAGATTAACCGGCGGGAAGGGCGTGACGGTAAGCCACGTTTTAACAGCGAGTTTGCGCGTACCCACCGTTGGCTGTGTTTTGCCATGTTCGCTGGCTATTTTGCCGTGATCGCGGTGATGTACCCGGTGCCCTATATGGGGCTGTATTCGTTCCTGGGTTTTACTGCCTTTGTGCTGTTTATGTTTGCCATGCTGCTGATTGAAATCAAACCGGTTTACCGCTTTGAGGACATCGGCGTGCTGGATCTGCGTGTTTGTTACAATGGGGAATGGTACTTTACGCGCGCACTGTCGCCGCAGGCCATCCAGGCACTGTTGAACGAACCTACGGTGAGCAAGGTGTTGAAAACCCGTATGCAGGAAATCATCGCCAACAAGGGCGAGATTGATTTCTATGACGTTTACGATCTGGCCTATGCCAAAAGGTTAGCTACCCCGTCAACCCCGCAGGCCGCGCTGAGCTGAATAGGTTGCACCGGTGTCGAGGTTGGTTATAATAGTTGTTGGTTATGAGACTATTCTTAGGAAATAGCGATGAGTGATGATATTTTTGATTTTGACATTGACGATGAATTAGCCAAAGCGGAAAAAAATGCGGCGCAGAAAGCCAGGGAAGTTCCTGAAATTCTTGAGGATGAAGAAGACTGCGAAGGCTGCAAAATCTGATTGAATTGCCAAAAAAACCGCTGCGGCGGTTTTTTTATGCCCGCCCGCCAGACATTGCCTCAATCCAGCAAAAAACCCCAGATCAACAGCCCGGCCACGGTGACGAGGCACAGGGCAGAAACGGTCAGCAGCACTTTTCCCAGTAAATCTTTCTCTTGTTGTTTTTGCATCAGGTGACATCATCCAAGTAGTATTCGATGGACCAAATCGGCGATACCCAAATCCAGTAAGGCAACGCTTAAAGCGATGACGGTCAAGGCTGAAAAGAACTTCGCTTTATTGCTCAAGATCTTATCCGACGGTAGATGTACCGCAAACGGCCCACCTCAACGCTGGGGTGGGCATTAATGACTGTCATTAAGAGTTATCCGGGCCGGATTAGTTCCCGCAACGGCATGGTTAATGGCGATTAACGGGTTAATCGGTAACGATCTTGACGCCTATTTTGCTGATTTGATTAGCATCCATTTCCGCGATAGTCCAGGTCAAACCATCCCATTCCACCTGATCCCCCACCACGGCTTCCCCCCCGATTAACCGGGTGACGAACTGGCCGAGCGTTTGCTGATCGTCCACGCCGTCTTGCAGATTCAGGCCGTAAACCTGTGAGATATCACTCAGGCGCGCATCGGATTGCAGAATGAAATCACCGAAGAACCGTTCATCCAGCGTAACCGTAGGCGCCTGGCTGAACAGTTTACCCAACGCAGGCAGATCGTGTTCATGGCCAATAACGCACAGGGTATCGCCTTCCAGCAAGCGGGTGCTGCCGCTAGGGTGTAACAGTTCTTTGCCACGGAACAGCGCGGCAATGTGCGTTCCCGGCGGCATCTTGAGTTCGCGCAGCGCCGCGCCAACGCACCAGTTTTCTGCACTTAGCTGATAGACAAACTGCTCCCATTGGTTTTCCTGATGAACATCCAGCCCCACGCGGGAGATCGGGGCTAATGCCGGTGGCACCACCACCTTGGCCTTTTTGGCGGCAAAGGACAGCGAAGTGCCCTGCAACAGCAGTGAAACCAACACCACAAAGAACGCGACGTTAAAGAACAGATTGGCATTGGGTAGCCCGGCCATCATCGGGAACACCGCCAGGATCACCGGCACCGCGCCGCGTAATCCCACCCAGGAGATAAACATGCGCTCGCGCAGGTTGAAGTTGCGAAACGGCAGCAGGCCGATAAACACCGAAATCGGGCGGGCAAACAGGATCATCCACAGCGAGAGCAGCAGGGCAGGGATGGCGATAGGCAACAGGTCGTGCGGGTTAAGCAACAGCCCGAGCACCAGGAACATGCCGATCTGGCTCAGCCAGGCCAGGCCGTCGAAGGTTTGCACAATGCCGTGGTAGTTACGGATTGGACGGTTACCCAGCAGCAGGCCGCACAGATAGACCGCCAGAATGCCGCTGCCATCCAGAGCGGTAGTCAGGGCAAAGATCAAGATGCCGCCGCTCACCGCCAGCAGCGGATATAACCCTTCCGCCAGCTTGATGTGGTTGATCAGCGTTATCAGCAACCAGCCTCCGCCCAGGCCAATCACGATGCCCATGCCGAACTGCTGCAAGAGATGGACGATGAACATCCAGCTTAGCGAGGTTTCGCCAGCGGAAATCATGGCAATCAGGGTGATGGTTAAAAACACTGCCATCGGGTCGTTGCTGCCGGACTCAATTTCCAGCGTCGCGCTGACACGCTCGTTCAGCCCTTTGCCACCCAACAGTGAAAACACCGCGGCCGCATCGGTCGAGCCAATAATGGCGCCGATCAGCAGCCCCTGGATCAAATCGAGGTTAAACAGCCAGGCGGCGGCCAGGCCCGTCAAACCAGCGGTGATCAGTACGCCGATGGTGGCCAGTGACAATGCGGGCCACAGCGCGACACGAAAGGAGCTGACGCGGGTACGCATACCGCCGTCGAGCAGGATCACTGCCAGAGCCAGGTTACTGACCAGATAGGCGGCGGGATAGTTATCGAAGGCGATGCCACCAGGGCCGTCAACACCGGCCAGCATGCCTATCGCCAGGAAGATCACCAGAATGGGGATCCCCAGGCGTGAAGAGAAAGAACTGAGCAGAATACTTGCTCCCACCAACACGGCACCGATGATGAACAAGCTATTGATCGTGCTGGCATCCAAAATAATGTTCTCCTGCGAGTTGAGCTGAAAGGGGGGGCGCCAAAGCAAAGACACCGGGTCATAATAGCCTGTTTTTCCTGTGCAACGCCAAGGCTGATTGCCAAAAAACGGTGTCATTATGGCTACTTGCCGCAAAATTTGATGAAATGAGAGGTGAAATGTGGGTATTGCTGCTTTTGTGCCTATTTATCAGCTCATTGAGGACGGCAGGAAACAGGTTATCGAGGAAAAACCATTAACCCCCCAGCAGGAGGCTTAATGGTTTACAGGCGGGAGGTTAGTGATCGAGTGATTGCAGGGCACGCTTGATTAATTCGGCTGCCAGTTTCCTTTCGGCCTCGGAGATCCCGTCCAGGTTGAGGCTGGAAAGCTCGGTTACCAATACGCTGCGATCTTTGCCGCTGATGGAAGAATCCAGTGCGGACAGCAGTCTACCCAAGATTTTCAGTAGTGTGGCGTTTTCTGCTACGGCTTCGGTTGCCGCGGTCGGTTTATCGGTCATTAAAAATCCTCTCTGTCGTGACGGAAGGGAAATGTTACCGGCGCACGCGATGGTGATGCGCCATCCCTTAGGGTTCGTGAGCCCAATCGCTACCGTAAGGCAGGGATGTGGATTTTTTCTTATGCACTGTAGTTATAACAACTCACCGCAATATGCTCCAGCACAACTTTGCATCAACGGGTCGCGATAGGTTGAGCAATAGGTGCGCTGACCACCGATCAATTATAGCTAAGCGAGCACAGCACGCGGCGCTTCTACGAGGGTGAAGGGTGTCATGTTAGCAGGGCGCTGCAAGCAACGCCCTTACACGGGAGATTAGGCTTTACCAGAGAACAGGAAGCGTAACAGCGGGATACGCTTGTGCACCTCATATAACAGGAAGGCACAGGCAAAGACGAACACCAGACCCAGCAGGAAACCCAGCAGATTATTATCGATCAGCGGAGTCACAAAGGCGCCGTATATCAGCGTCAGCGGATGGTGAACCAGATAGATAAACAGCGAAGCGTTGACCAGATAGGTAATGCGAGGAGAATGGAAATCGAGCAGCGCATGGCCAAATGCGAACACCACGTTGGCCATCAGGATCCCGAGCACGGCTTTGATCATGATTTCCAGTTCAAACCCAAAGCTGCTGTGCGCCAACAGTTTCTGGTTGAGCATGTAGGCTACCAACAGCAGCAGTGAGCCCAGTACGGCTGGCCACGAGGGCGTGAGGAACACCGCTTTCAGCCATGAATACTTAAACGCGTAGGCTCCCACAATGAAGAAAGGCAAGTAGAACAGGGTTTCCATCACCACGAAGTTGAACAGGCCGTTAGACAGTAAATGCGGGGCGGTGATTAAAATAATGCGATGAAACACGCCGTATATAAAGGCATACAATAAAAACCACAATGAGATATTGCTGAGAGTGGTCATTTTATTTATTGGCCGCGGTGCCATCGGCGTTTTTATCGCCTTAATTTTTTTAAACAGATAAAAACAGGCGCAGGTCAATAAGCACAAGGTTAATAAAAACCATAGATGGGAGACCAACTCCCAAACCGCCACGTTTATTTTTTGTTCAGGGGTGAAATCATCCCAGCCGGTTAATTTATCGGTGTAGTTCTTGAGTAAAAAAAACTGTGGCAAGGTAATCAATGGGATAGAACTCAACAGCGGAATGGCAACCCGCTCCAGGCGTACCTTCAACCAGCGGTGACTGTCATAGCGTTCGTACAGCATGTAGGAGAAGTAGCCGGAGATAATGAAGAACACCTGCATGCGAAAGGCGTGAATAAAGTCGTTCAACACCGTCAGCGAAAACGACGGGGTCGCGCTGTTTACCGCCCACGAGTGGCTGGAGTAAATCAGAGAAAGATGAAAAGGAATGCCCAGCAGCATCAAATAGGCCCGGATCGAATCCAGGAAAAACTCGCGCTGGTTAGTGCTGTTAGTCATAGGTTACCGCTGGTGGTTGCATCAGGGGAGTGTAAACCCGCTTAATAAGTCGGCAATGGGGGAATCGCAAACTCAAACCCTACTATAGCGACCGACATTTTTCCATAGCGTCTTGGAGCACGGCTTGCTACGCTGCACAACTGCTTAAACTCTAAGCCGTAAACATCAGCACACGTTTATCATGTTGTCGGCGAGCAGAATAATCCATTAATATGGATTTTGAATATTTTGAGCACACGAATAGGGGGGGATGTGCTAGTAAATCTATTATCAAAAAAACCACGCGCCACGAGCGTACGTTGGTTAGGTGCTACCGTTTTATGCACGTTGTTGAGTTCGCAGGCATGGGCTTTTTCTATCGACGATGTGGCCAAACAGGCACAGGATCTGGCAGGAAAAGGCTTTGAAGCCCCGAAGAGCAACCTTCCTTCTCAGTTTCGCGATATGAAGTTCGCGGACTATCAGCAGATCCAGTTCAATCACGATAAAGCCGTGTGGAGTAAGCTGAAAACCCCTTTCAAGCTTGAGTTCTACCATCAAGGGATGTACTTCGACACGCCGGTTACCATCAACGAGGTCACGGCCACCTCCGTCAAAGAGATCAAATACAGCCCTGACTATTTCAACTTTGGCCCCGTCAAGCACGATCCTGACTCGGTGAAGAAACTCGGTTTCGCCGGGTTTAAAGTGCTCTATCCGGTCAACAGTGCGGATAAGAACGACGAAATCATGAGCATGCTGGGTGCCAGCTATTTCCGCGTGGTGGGTAAAGGGCAGGTTTATGGGCTTTCTGCTCGTGGGCTGGCTATCGATACCGCCTTGCCATCTGGCGAAGAGTTCCCGCGTTTTCGCGAGTTCTGGATCGAACGTCCTAAGCAGGGCGACAAGCATCTGGTGATTTATGCCTTGCTGGATTCTCCACGTGCTACCGGCGCTTACCGTTTTGTGGTTTACCCCGGCCGCGATACCACGGTAGATGTCCAGTCCAAAGTGTTCCTGCGCGACAAAGTGGGCAAGTTGGGTATGGCACCGTTGACCAGCATGTTCCTGTTCGGGCCGAGCCAGCCTTCGCCAACGCTGAACTACCGCCCGGCGCTGCACGACTCCAACGGTCTGTCTATCCATGCCGGTAACGGCGAGTGGATCTGGCGTCCGCTGAACAATCCTAAGCACCTGTCGGTCAGCACTTACAGCATCGAAAATCCGAAAGGTTTTGGTCTGCTGCAGCGTGGTCGCGATTTCCGTGATTACCAGGACCTGGACGACCGTTACGATCTGCGTCCAAGCGCTTGGGTTGAGCCGCGCGGCGATTGGGGCAAGGGTAAGGTTGAGCTGGTAGAGATCCCAACTGCGGATGAAACTAACGATAACATCGTGGCGTTCTGGACGCCGGATGTGTTGCCTGATGCAAAAACGCCGTTGGCCTTGAACTACCGCCTGTACTTCACTCGCGACGAAGAGAAGCTGCATTCACAGGATATCGGCTACGTGGGTAAAACCATGCGTTCAACCGGTGATGTGAAGCAGTCAAACCTGATCCGCGAGCCGGACGGCAGCGTGGCGTTCCTGGTTGACTTCGTCGGCCCAGCACTGAAAGCGCTGGATGCCAATACGCCGGTGGCTTCTCAGATCAGCATTGGTGACAACGGCGAAATGGTGGAAAACAGCGTTCGCTATAATCCGGTCACCAAAGGCTGGCGTTTGACGGTGCGTTTGAAAGTGAAAGACGAGAAAAAGCCGGTAGAAATGCGTGCTGCGTTGGTCAACGGTGACAAGACCCTGTCGGAAACCTGGAGCTATCAGCTACCTGCCAATGAATAAGTCTACTGAAACTGCCCAGGAATATCTTGCGGCAATGCCCCTGACCGATGAGCGGTCAGGGGTGCTCAAACAACAAGTGATGGCGGCTGAAACCTCGGCACTGGAGGCTTTGCATCGTCAGATGGGAGCCTCTGATGTCAATGTGGCGTCGCTGCCTGCCGATGACATTGCCCTGGCTTCGGTCAAGTCGCGCATCATCCAGGCTTGGCCAGATGCTGTCGATGACGACGATTTTGATTGTGACCCGGAAAGGCGCACCATCCTGAAAGCCACGCCGCCGGTAAAACGTACCACCATGTTCCCCGAAGCCTGGCGCACCAACCCGGTGGGGCGTTTCTGGGATACTCTGCTGGGCCGTAAGACACACAATCGTCATGCCAGCAAAGAAGAAGCCGAGGCGGAAAACCGCTGGCGTATTGTCGGTTCAATGCGCCGTTACGTGCTGTTGATCCTGATGTTGGTGCAAACCGGCATCGCCACCTGGTACATGAAAACCATCCTGCCTTATCAAGGTTGGGCGCTGATCGATCCTATCGCCATGTTCGATCAGGATCTGATGCAGTCGATGTTGCAAATATTACCTTATCTTTTGCAGACCGGTATTCTGATCCTGTTTGCCATTCTGTTCTGCTGGGTCTCTGCAGGTTTCTGGACTGCGCTGATGGGGTTCCTGCAACTGCTGATTGGCAAAGATAAATACAGCATCTCTTCGACTATCAAAGGGGATGAACCGATCGATCCAACGCACCGTACCGCGTTGATCATGCCGATCTGTAACGAAGACGTTGAACGGGTATTTGCCGGGTTGCGGGCAACCTACGAGTCGGTGAAGGCGACCGGTCAGCTTGAGCATTTCGATATCTATGTGCTGAGCGACAGTTACGATCCCGATATCTGCGTCGCCGAACAGAAAGCCTGGATGGAACTGTGCCGCGATGTTGAGGGCCACGGACGTATCTTCTACCGCCGTCGCCGCCGTCGTGTGAAACGTAAAAGCGGTAACATCGACGACTTCTGCCGTCGTTGGGGTGGTGAGTACAGTTACATGGTGATCCTGGATGCGGACAGCGTGATGAGCGGCGAGTGCCTCACTGGTCTGGTACGCTTGATGGAAGCTAACCCGAACGCCGGTATCATCCAGTCTGCACCAAAAGCCTCAGGCATGGATACGCTGTATGCCCGTGTGCAGCAGTTCGCCACGCGCCTCTATGGCCCGTTGTTCACCGCTGGTCTGCACTTCTGGCAGTTGGGCGAATCCCATTACTGGGGTCATAACGCCATCATCCGGGTGAAACCCTTCATCGAGCACTGCGCGTTGGCACCGTTGCCGGGTGAAGGCTCGTTTGCCGGTTCCATCCTCTCCCATGACTTTGTGGAAGCCGCATTGATGCGTCGTGCTGGCTGGGGCGTGTGGATCGCCTACGATCTGCCGGGCAGTTATGAAGAGTTACCGCCGAACCTGCTGGACGAGCTGAAACGCGACCGCCGCTGGTGTCATGGTAACCTGATGAACTTCCGCCTGTTCCTGGTAAAAGGCATGCATCCTGTACACCGCGCGGTGTTCCTGACCGGGGTCATGTCCTACCTGTCGGCACCGTTGTGGTTTATGTTCCTGGCGCTGTCCACCGCGTTGCAGATAGTGCATACGCTGGTGGAACCGCAATACTTCCTGCAACCCCGGCAGTTGTTCCCGGTGTGGCCACAGTGGAAGCCAGAACTGGCGATTGCACTGTTCTCCACCACCATGGTGCTGCTGTTCTTACCGAAGTTGCTGAGTATCGTGCTGGTCTGGGCAAAAGGCTCGAAGCAGTACGGCGGGCCGATCCGGCTGCTGATTTCCATGCTGATGGAAGTGATGTTCTCAGTGCTGTTGGCACCGGTGCGCATGCTGTTCCATACCGTGTTTGTGGTCAGCGCGTTCCTGGGCTGGGAAGTGGTGTGGAACTCGCCGCAGCGTGATGATGATGACACCCCTTGGGGCGAAGCCTTCAAGCGTCACGGTTCGCAAATGCTGTTGGGGTTGGTTTGGGGCGGCGGCATGGCATTGCTGGATCTGAACTTCCTGTGGTGGCTGTCACCGATCGTCTTCTCGCTGATCCTGTCACCGTTTGTTTCGGCGTTGTCGAGCCGCGCTACGCTCGGTCTCAAGAGCAAGCGAGCCAAGCTGTTCCTGATCCCGGAAGAGTACGATCCGCCGCGTGAACTGGTTGCCACAGATACCTATCTGCAACTTAATCGCCAGCGTGCCTTGCGCAATGGCTTTATGCATGCGGCGGTGGACCCGTCCTACAATGCCTTGGCTGCCGCGTTGGCAACGGCTCGTCACCATCTGCGAACCATTATCGATCGGGCGCGGGAAGAGCGGGTGAACGAGGCGCTGGAAGTAGGGCCAGAGAAGTTGGCAAAAGCCAAACGCCTTGAGCTGTTAAGCGATCCGGTGGCGTTGTCACGCCTGCATCAGCGCATTTGGCTGCTGCCGCAGGGCGAGGCCTGGCGCGAACATTATCGGCAGTTACCGCATAATGAACTGGCTCACCCCGTCGGCCAACGCTAACGGTTAGTATTAATTAAAGGGGAATGCGCACTGCGTGTTCCCCTTTTTCGTTTCAATCTCAATAAAGCTTGGATGTTGAAAATGGCTTCACTAGTCCGTCTGGCACTGTTGGCCGCTATGGCGACGGCATTATCTGGCTGCGGTAGCATTATCAGCCGCACGGTGCCTGGTGCAGGCCACGGGCACCAATATTATCCAGGGGTGCAGTGGGATTTGCGTGATACTCCCTGGCGCAGCGTTATGGTGATTGATGTACCGCTCTCGCTGGTGGTGGACACCTTTATGCTGCCGTTTGATGCGCAGCACGGGCCTTACGAATAGGTCTTAGCCTCTGGTTGCAAAGACCACCAACTGATAGCTTTGGTGATTGCAGTGGAAAGTGGTCAACGCCGTCATTCCCAGGCCAGCGACATGGGCGGCGAGCGAATGCGGGTTATCCTCACTAACAAACAGCGCGCCAACGTCAAAATCCTGCTGAGTTCGCGCTTTCACCGCGGCAAACAACTGGCGTAGCACGCCTTTTCCCCGCCATTCGGCACTCAGGCATACCGGGCCGTACAGAAATACCCGCTGTTGATCCAATGCCTGGTCTTGAAAGCGCTGCGTGGCCAACGTGTTTAGCATGGCATCCACTACTGGTGGCCGTGGTTGGGCGTCGGTTGGCATCAGGCAGACAAAACCAGCCAACCGTTCCTCTTCGATAGCGATCAAAATACCCAGGCCGTTATTGATGCTTGCCAGCTGTTTTTCGTTCATCTGCGAGACGATAAAACCCTGTTGCCGCTGCTGGGCGTTGAGGTTCTCTGGGGTGTTTTGCGCCTGTAGAGCCAGAATTGCGGGATAATCACCGGGAACCGCTTGCCTGATGAGCATGATACCTGCCTGTGTTAAGGGGAGAATGTAGCAGCATGCAATGCGTAGCCAGGGTCGTCAAGGCGAGGGTGGGCAACCAGGTGCCCACCCAACGGGCTCAACGTTCATCCCATTCGTCGGCAGCGCTCTGGCCTTCTTCGGTATCCAGCGGCGGATCGAGCTGAAAATCCCCTTCCTCCCACTCATGCAGCGTATTTTCGTTGATCCACTCGGCGCGGATCTCAATCTCGTCGTAGTCACCGTCAAAAATGGCCTGGGCGGCAGCGCCGCTGCGCATCGTCATGCATTCGACAGACTCACCTTCTTCTTCGAAAAACTCGGCCTGCCACATCGTGTCGCCATCCAACATGATGTATTTTTGCAGGTTAAACTGTTGAGGTACCGGCGGCTCATCATCACCGCCTTCCGCCGTTTCGATAAACTCCTCGCGAGCGGCTTCGATCGCTTCTTCCAGCGTGGCATACAGGCTCATGCTCATCTCCTTTTTCAATCATCTTGGGGGACACCAGCATTAATTGTTGTCGCATCGCCGCAGGATGCAAATTTTTTGTTGTCCATTTTGCGACGATAGTTGTCCATCAGCCGGGAGACGCCTGGCTACGGGCAGGAAATAATGGCTACACCCTTTGGTCTGTAGGAGAATCAGGATGTTAGCCAACCCAGCAAGCAAGTACCGGCCGTTCCCGGCCATCGATTTACCCGATCGTCAGTGGCCGGGGCACACCCAGCAGCAGGCACCGCGCTGGTGTTCCAGCGATCTGCGTGACGGCAATCAGGCGTTGGCCGAGCCGATGGATAACGCTCGCAAGCTACAGTTCTATCAACTGTTACTGGCCTGCGGGTTTAAGGAAATCGAGGTGGCATTTCCTTCCGCATCGCAAACCGACTTTGACTTTGTGCGTCACTTGATCGAGCAACGGCTGATCCCGGATGACGTCTCAATCCAGGTGCTCACGCAGTCGCGCGACGATCTGATCGATCGCACGATGGAGTCGTTGCAAGGGGTTCCACGTGCCATCGTGCATCTGTATAACGCCACCGCCCCGATGTTTCGCGATATCGTTTTCAAGCAGGACAAGGCCGCTACCGTGGCGCTGGCGGTGAATGGCGCACGCCGTATTCGCCAATGGTGCGATCGGCATCCGGAAACTGACTGGTGTTTCGAGTATTCGCCGGAGACCTTCTGCTTTACCGAGCTGGAGTTTGCCCTGCAAATTTGTGAGGCGGTGGCAGACGTGTGGCAACCTGAACGCCAGCGGCCCATGATCATCAACCTGCCGGCCACCGTGGAGATGAGTACCCCGAACATTTATGCCGACCAGATCGAATGGTTCTGTCGCCACTTCAGCCAGCGGAAGCAGGTGACCATCAGCGTGCATCCGCATAACGATCGCGGTACCGGTGTCGCTTGCGCCGAGTTGGCCATGCTGGCGGGGGCAGACCGAGTGGAAGGCTGCCTGTTTGGCAACGGCGAACGCACGGGCAATGTCGATCTGGTGACGTTAGCGCTCAATTTGTACACCCAGGGCATCGCGCCAGGGCTGGACTTCAGCCGGTTGAAAGAAGTGGTTGAAGTGGTGGAACAGTGCAACCAGTTACCGGTGCATCCGCGCCATCCTTATGCCGGGGAGTTGGTGTTTACCGCGTTCTCGGGCTCGCATCAGGACGCCATCAAGAAAGGTTTCGCCGCCCAACAGCAGCGTGAAGATGGGTTATGGCAGGTGCCTTATCTGCCGCTCGACCCGGCAGACGTGGGATGCAGCTATGAGGCGGTGATCCGCGTTAACAGCCAGTCTGGCAAGAGCGGGGCCGCCTGGCTGCTGGAGCAGAATCATGGATTGCGCTTGCCGCGTGGCTTGCAGATCGACTTCAGCAAAGTGGTGCAACAGGCCACGGATGAAAGCGGCAAGGAAATGACGGTGGCGGAGATCTGGCGGCTGTTCCGCAACAGCTACGGATTGGTGGAACAGCCGCGTTTGCAACTGCTTAGCTATCAAACGCAAAGCCAGGGTGGGGCGGCTTACAGCTTTACGGCGCAGGTAGCTCTGGTAGGAGAACCAATGCAGTTGCAAGGTAGCGGGAACGGGCTGTTGTCCAGCGCGGTAGATGCGCTCTGCCAACGCTTTGGCCTGGTGCTGGCTATCGACGACTACCATGAACATACCCTGGGCCATCAGAGCCATAGCCGGGCAGTAACCTATATCCGGTGTACGCCAGCAAAAGGGGAGGCAATTTACGGCGTTGGGATTGACGCCGACTCGGCCAGTGCCTCGCTCCAGGCACTGTTCAACGTGGCTGGCCGCTGTTTGCCGTGATCGCTGGCTGAGCCTGGGCAAAATAGGTGCTGGGGGAAACGCCAAGCAGGCGGCGGAACATGGCGCTAAACGCACTGGGGCTGTCATAGCCCAGATCCAAAGCCACCTCCAGCACCGACCTTCCGGCGGCCAGGGCGTTGAGCGCCGCCAGCAGGCGGGCACGACGTACCCAGTCACTAAAGCGCAGGCCAGTCTCACGTTGGAAGCGACGGGACAGCGTACGGCCACTGACGTTGATGTGCTGCGCCGCCAGCTCCAACTCCCAAGGCTGTGCCAAAGATTGCTGAATGTGTTGGCACAGGGCCAATAAGACGCCATCGCGTGGTTCGGGAAGGTGCAGGGGCAGGATCGGCAGCATACGCAACTCATCGAGGATCAGTTCCATAATGCGTTCTTCGCGTCCGCCGGGCCGGTAGCCGGGCTGAATACTCATCGCGCTGATAATCAGTTCACGCAATAAGGGGGAAATCTGCACAACCTGGCACTGAGCAGGTAAGTCGGCACGGGCCAGGGGATCGACGAACAGCGTGCGTGCCGCCACGTTACCGCTAAAACGCAGGTTATGTTCCACTTTGGCTGGTAACCAAACGCCACGGCCTGGGGGAACGACCCAACTGCCTACGCGCGTATTCACCTGTACTACGCCGCTAAGGCCATGGATCAGTTGAGCGCAGTTGTGGCAATGATCCGGTTCGCTATCACCATCCTGATAGTCTTTTGAAAATGGCACGATAGACTGATTCTCTGGGAGAAAATCGACGTTAAACAGCATTGTTCCTCCTCTGGATCCTGATGGCGTGTCTATTGCAGCATGCCATGTCTTGCCGCTACCGCAAAGCGCATTTCCTGTACGCCGTTTTGCCATGAAACGGCTTAGGCTAGCAGTTTGCCAACGGGAGGAAGTATGGAACTTGCCAACGCGGTGTTACGGATCGCCCGGCCCACCGACCATTTGGCCGCGATTGCCAACATGTATTGCCAGGGCCTGGGGTTTGAACAACTGGGTGAGTTTGCAGATCACCAAGGGTTCGATGGCATTATGCTTGGTCATCCGCACCATGCCTATCATCTGGAGTTCACCCATCATCGTGGTGTGTTGGTTGGGCGTGCGCCTACACAGGACAACCTGTTGGTATTTTATGTGCCGGAGGTTGCAAGTTGGCAGAGAGGGTGCGATCGGATGCTAGCCAGTGGCTTTGAGCGCGTGCGGGCGTACAACCCTTATTGGGACGTGCATGGGCAAACGTTTGAAGATTTGGATGGCTATCGCGTGGTGTTGCAAGCACGTGCCTGGCAGGCATAAAAAAAGCCAGCGCTTTGCGCTGGCTTAAGGCTGATTACTTAGTGTCTATCAGGCGTGCGTAACCGGTTTGTCACCGCTTTTACCCTGGGTGTTTTCCAGCATGCGGCGGATCGGGACAATCAGCAGGATAAGCACGGCAGCACAGATCACCAGCGCAATAGAGCAGCGGGCGAACAAGGTTGGCAGCATATCCAACTGATCCGCTTTCACATGGCCACCGATCAAGCCGGCGGCCAGGTTGCCTAACGCGCTGGCACAGAACCACAGGCCCATCATCTGGCCACGCATTCTATCCGGTGCCAGAAGCGTCATGGTTGCCAGGCCAATCGGGCTCAGGCAAAGCTCACCCAGCGTCAGCATCAGGATACTGCCCACCAGCCACATCGGTGACACGCCAGCGCCACCGTTGCCCAACACTTGTTGCGCGGCCAGCATCATCAGGCCAAAGCCTGCGGCGGCAAACAGAATACCGATCACGAATTTGGTGATGCTGCTCAGGCGGATTTTGTTACGAGCCAGAGCCGGCCAAGCCCAACTGAAGATTGGCGCCAACAGGATAATGAACAATGCGTTAATCGATTGGAACCATACCGCTGGGATCTCGAAGTCGCCGATCATGCGGTTGGTGTAATCGTTAGCGAACAGGTTGAACGAGGTCGGTTTCTGTTCGAAGGCCGACCAGAAGAAGGCGGCAGAAATCAGCAGGATAAAACAGACCAGCAGACGCGCACGCTCTTTGCGGCTCAGGCCAGCAAAGAAGAACAGGTAGATAAAGTACAGCGTGACCGAGGCGGCGATGACGTAAACCAGCATACTGGCAACGGCGACCGGGTTAATCACGATGATGCCTTGAGAGATCATAATCACGATCGCGGCAACGCCCACGGCCAGTGCAATCAGCCAGGCACCCACGCCATTTTTCTTGGCAACCGGGCTATTCCAGGTTGAATCCAGGCCCACTTCGCTGTCATAGCGCTTCATGGCCGGTACGGCGAACACCCGGAAAATCACCAAGGCCACCAACATCCCGATACCCCCGATGCCGAAGCCCCAATGCCAACCGTGTGAACGGATCAGCCAGCCGGAAATCAGCGGGGCAATAAAGGAGCCCATGTTGATGCCCATGTAGAACAGCGAGAAGCCACCGTCACGGCGCGCATCGCCTTTCTTGTACAGGGTTCCAACCATCACCGAAATACAGGTTTTGAACAGGCCGGAACCGAGCACGATAAACATCAGGCCGACGAAGAACAGGTCGTTGCCCATAATAGCGGACAGGGCAATCGACAGGTGGCCCAGAGCGATCAGGATTGAACCATACCAAACGGCTTTTTGCTGGCCTAGCCAGTTATCGGCTAACCAGCCACCCGGCAGTGCCGCCAGGTACATACTGCCAGCAAAGATACCGACGATCGCCGAGGCGTTTTCTCGCGCCAACCCCATCCCGCCGTCATAAACCGTGGCGGCCATAAACAGGATCAGTAACGGACGAATGCCATAAAACGAGAAGCGCTCCCACATTTCAGTGAAGAACAGCGAGCCGAGAGGATATGGATGGCCGAGGAACGTCCGGCTTTCTTTCTGATTAACAGAGGATTGCATAAAGTCTTCCCAATATAATGTGCTGCGCGCTGGCAGCAGATACTGTGGTATGTCTGTGTCTGTAAGTGAGGTAATCCCGCTGATGCGGATTACCTGACAAAACCTTAGCCGCAGCGCCTATTAAGCTTGAAAACCCTGCAGGCCATTTTATTCACTTGGTCAGAATGTTACTTCTGGCGTGATATTATTTAACCATTTGATAACTGAATGGTGGCTTTGTCTAGTACCTGTATCCCATTTTTTAGACGAAAAGTCGACAAACATCTACTTTATTAGTTTTTATGTTGGCTGTGGCGTTATTTCCATTGACAGGTGGTTTATTGCTCTGTTTGTGATTTTTATGTCTAAAAACAAGGTGTTAATAATATTATTCTTAGAGGTTGGGGCAGCGTCTTAGCGGAAAGGTAACAATAATAAAAGTAAGGGAAACGGGGCTTGGGTAATATTTATCAGAACAACTGGCGATAAATAGCGCTATTACTCTTCTTGCAACGTGTCTTCACGCAATCTCGCTGGCCGCCGTTGTAAACACCACCAGGAATAGAACGCGTTAAATAGCACCACCAGCGCCGTCATGCAGAATACCGCGCGGAATCCATAGCTGGCAGAAACGGCAGCGCCGAGCAGTGGGCCGCTAACGTTACCGATATCCCGGAAAGATTGGTTATAGCTGAATATTCGCCCGGCAACCTGATTGGTACAGTTGTAGATCAACAAGGTTTGCACCGCAGGCAGCAGTGCGCCATCGGCAGCGCCGAGCAGGAAGCGCAATACGCCGAGTTGCCAGGGTGTCTGGACAAAGGCCATTGGGATCAGCAACAGCACGGAAATCACCAGCATAAACACCAGAATCCGCTCCGGGCCGATTCTGTCGCCCAGCTTGCCCAGCCGTGGCGCACTCATCAAGGCGGCAACGCCGGGTACCGAGGCGATCAAACCACTGACAAACGCCAGGTTGCTGATGTTGCCCGCCAGTTCACGCACGTAAAGCGTGAGGATAGGGGCAATCGAGCCAGTGGCGATCTGGATGATCATGGTGGTGATAAACAGGCTGAGGATCAGCTTGGGGCTTTTGAGCGAGGCAAATACCTGGCGCGCATGCAACATGTCTTTTTTCTGCACCGGAGTGAACTGTTCCCGCACGCAGAACAGCGTCAGCAGGAAACAGATAAACAGCACCGTAGCGGTGATGAAGAACACGGGGCGCAGGCCATATTGGTCAGCCAGCAAACCGCCAATCAATGGGCCAATCAGGGCACCGCTGACGCCGCCGGTCGATAGGGTGCCCAGTGCCCAGCCGCTGCGATGGCGGGGCACCTGGGTAGCAATCAGCGCATTGGCGTTGGGAATAAAGCCGCCGAGCAGCCCTAGCACCGCGCGCAGCGCCAGAAACTGCCAGATGTTTTGCGCCATGCCCATCAGCACCATCACAATGCCCATTCCTAGCGCAGAACGCAGCAACATCAGCTTACGCCCACGGCGATCGGCCAGGCTGCCCCAGAATGGTGAGGCAATGGCGGAGAACAGGAAGGTGATACTGAACACCAATCCAGACCACATATTCAGCGACTGATGGCCGGTAACGCCAAGAGCTTCAACGTACAGCGGCAGGAACGGCATGATCAGGCTAAAGGCCGCACCGGTCAGAAAGCAGCCCAGCCAGGTGATGAACAGGTTACGTTGCCAATTGATAGGTTCTGCTGCCGGGGCCATAGGTTTCCGTGCGGGAAGAGATGCCTGACGATCGAGCAAGGCAAAAAAGTTAGCCTGGTAAGTATGCGCTTAATAACGCAGGTTATCAATTGAGCAGCTGTGTGATTTTGCGTGAAAATGAAATAAAGTTTTAAAACGGAGAATGACAATTATTCCCGCGCAGGGCAACGCGGGAACGGAGGGTTCAGGCACCGGCCAAGGCTTCGAATCCGGCGCTGGTCGTGGTGAGAGCGACATTTGTCACCTCATAATTGGCCACGGCAACGAAGGGATCTTCTGCCAGGATGGCATCCAACTTGGTGCGTTCCATATCTTTTACCAGGATCACGCCGCCGGTACGTGGGTTCTTACGGCCAGAGGCAATAAAGCTGCCGGCTTGAAAATAGTGCTTCAACCAGGCGATATGCCCTTCAAGATGGCTTTCTACTTCTTCAATCGGGCGGTGGTAGGTCAGGCTGACGATATACATAGAAGCTCCTGTTGCTGGGAAAGTGACAATATCATGCGGGCCATGTCGGCCCGTAGTGATTAATAGAGAGAAGGCTCACCTTCTGGGCGGGTCTTGAAGCGGCGGTGTAGCCACATATATTGGTCCGGTGCCATCAGGATCTCTTTTTCTACCACTTTGTTCATAAAGGCCGCAGCCTCGACTTCGTTATCCAGCGGGAAGTTTTCCACCGCTGGCTGCATGATGAGTTCGTACCCTTTGCCTTCTGGCAGGCGGCGAGGCGTAAAGGGAATGATCGCCGGTTTCCCCATGCGTACCAACACATAGCTGCCGGTGGTGGTCGCTGCTTTTTCTACAGCAAATAGCGGGGCAAACACGCTGCTGCGCGGGCCGTAGTCATGATCCGGTGCGTACCAGATGATCTCACCCTGTTTCAGGGCGCGGATCATCCCTTTGACGTCTTTACGATCCAGCATGGATTTGTTCGAGCGCATACGGCCCCAGGTCTGTAGCCAGTCCATCAGCTTGTTGTCGTGTGGACGGTAGACGCCGATCCCCGGATTGTGTATGCCAAAGATACGAGCACCCAACTCCAGCGTCAGGAAGTGCAGGCCGATCAGCAGCACCCCTTGATGATTGTCCCGTGCCTTTTGAATGTGCTCCAGGCCGCTGACGCTGAACCAGCGCTCGATACGCCAGTTGGGCCAGAACCAGGCCATGCCGGTTTCAAACAGCCCCATCCCCACGGATTCGAAGTTCTTGGCGATCAACGCATCACGCTCGGCTCTTGGCATATCTGGAAAGCACAGTTCCAGGTTACGCTCGGTTATCGCTCGCCGGCGTTTGAGGAAACGCATTGAAAAGCGACCCAACCCGGTCCCCAAACGATAAATAATCGGGTATGGCAGCAGGACCAGCAGGTAGAGTAAGGCGATGCCAAACCAGGTAAGCCAGTAGCGCGGATGCAGTAAAGATCGATTGAAAGAAGGAACTTGCGTCATGGGTTCTCAGCTTAGAAGCAGTCATTTAACAGTAATAACAGATAAAATGCATAGACACGTCGAGTTGCCATAAGTCGTGTTGTGGGTCGCCATCAGAGTTTTTTGCTGACCACGGGTTGCTTGAACGACTCGGTCTATGCGATGGTTTTCTGCCGTTTATAGTAGCGTATTGTGACATTTTTCTTATGTAACAGGAAAACTCACCGCATTAAAACACCCTTTTTAGGCCTAAATCAGGTGCGGTTGCTGGTTTTTGGGTCAGGCGAGGTAAGAATCGACCTATAATGCAGGCAGTGTTTTATTCGTTTATTGATTCAGGAGGTAACTATGTTGGCATCATGGTTAAGCGCTGGGCTATTGGTGATCGGTGGATTACTTGGCTGTCTTGGTGCCTATATGCAGTACAACCCTTTATTAGTTGTAGCGGGGATCGGGTTGCTGGCTGGAGCGGCTATTTCGGGGGCTACGGAATGGTCAAGCGGGTGCTAAACACCCGCTTGAGGCCGTTTTAATGGTCTTTGAACAATCCTTTCACCCTGTGTGGTTCCGAGCGCCAATACTGTGGCGGAGCCTGCACTTGGGCCCCCAGTTTTGCGGCCGCGTGCCAGGGCCAGCGGGGGTTATAGAGAATACCGCGCGCTAGCGCGACCATATCGGCCTGACCGGTGGCGACGATCGCTTCTGCCTGCTCCGGTTCGGTAATCAACCCCACGGCGATGGTTGGTATCCCTACTTTATGTTTGATGGTTTCGGCAAAGGGTACTTGGTAGTTCGGCCCCACCGGGATTTTTTGCTGCGGCGACAGGCCGCCGCTGGAAATATGAATGTAATCGCAGCCCAATTCCTTTAAAGCACTGGTCAGTTCAACGGACTGCTGTTCGTTCCAGCCTCCTTCAACCCAGTCACTGGCGGAGATCCGCACCCCAAGCGCTTTATTGGCCGGGAAGACTGCCCGCACCTCGCTGAAAATCTCCAGCAACAATCGCATACGATTTTGCAGACATCCGCCGTATTGATCGGTGCGCTGATTGGCCAGCGGCGAAAGGAACTGATGCAACAGGTAACCATGGGCCCCGTGCAGTTCGATCAGATCGAAGCCGAGACGATCGGCGCGCCTTGCCGCTGCAACAAACTGTGCCTTCAACTGCTCAATGTGCTCCAGGCTCATGGCTTGTGGAGCCTCATCCAGAGGGTTAAAGGGCTGGGCAGAGGCAGAGAGCGTTTGCCAACCCCCCTCACTCTTGGCCAGTTGGGCTCCGCCTTGCCACGGAAGGGCGCAAGAAGCTTTGCGGCCAGCATGCCCCAGTTGGATCCCCAAAGGCATGGTGGCGTGTTTTTTTACCGCCTGCACCACGTCTGCAAGTGCCTGTTCGGTGGCGTCGTCCCACAGGCCCAGATCCCCCGGAGAAATACGTCCTTCCGGTGAAACCGCAGTGGCTTCCACAATCAGCAAACCTGCCCCGGAAAGGGACAGATGGCCGAGGTGCATCGTATGCCATTCGGTGGCTTTGCCGTTGTCGGCAGAGTACTGGCACATGGGGGCGATAATGATGCGGTTAGGCAACCGCAGTAGCCCCAGGGTGATCGGAGTAAACAGCTGGCTCATAATTTCCTCATGGTCCGTCAAAATTCGTTGCTACAACTTGCACTAGGCTTATCGGTATTTGCTAATAACGTCAAGCTTTGTGCGGAAATCATTGCCACTGGGTTAATGCTGTGTTGCAGTCTATTTTCGGGTATGATGTGCGCCGCGCGCGGGCCAACGGCTCGTGGGCACTCAATCAGTCACCTCCCGAAAGACAGGAAAGTACACCATGCCAGTGTTACATAACCGAATTTCTAATGAGGAACTGAAGGCGCGTATGCTGGCCGAAACCGAGCCACGCACCACAGTTTCTTTTTATAAATATTTCACCATTGACGACCCAAAGGCATTTCGCGATAGCCTGTATATTCAGTTCGATAAACTGAAGGTGTTTGGCCGTATCTACGTGGCCAAAGAGGGCATCAATGCGCAGATCAGCGTGCCGCAGAGTCACTTTGACGCGTTCAAAGCCGTGCTGTTTGCTTCGCATCCGGCTCTGGATCAGGTACGCCTAAATATTGCGCTGGAAGACGATGGCAAATCCTTCTGGGTACTGCGTCTGAAAGTGCGTGAACGTATTGTGGCCGATGGGATTGAAGATGAGACCTTTAATCCTGCCAATGTGGGTGAGTATCTGCAGGCCGATCGTGTTAACCAGATGATCGACGATCCGAATACGGTGTTCGTTGATATGCGTAACCACTATGAGTACGAGGTTGGGCACTTTGAGAAGGCGATCGAAGTGCCTTCCGACACGTTCCGCGATCAGCTACCGATGGCGGTAGAGATGCTACAGGAGCAGAAAGACAAAAATATTGTCATGTACTGTACCGGTGGGATCCGTTGTGAGAAAGCCAGCGCCTATATGCTGCATAATGGCTTCAAAAACGTCTATCACGTGGAAGGCGGTATTATCGAATATGCCCGCCAGGCGAAGGCTCAAGGGTTGCCACTGAAGTTCATCGGCAAAAACTTTGTGTTTGACGAGCGCATGGGGGAACGTATCTCAGAGGACGTGATTGCCAACTGCCATCAGTGCGGTGCGCCATGTGATACTCACACCAACTGCCTGAACGACGGCTGCCATCTGCTGTTTATCCAGTGCCCAAGCTGTGCCGAGAAGTTTGCTGGCTGTTGCAGCGAGACCTGCCGTGAAGAACTGAAACTACCGCGTGAAGAACAGCGAGCCCGCCGGGCTGGCCGCGAGAATGGCGTGAAAATCTTCAATAAGTCCAAAGGGCTGTTGCAAACCACCATGCATATCCCAGAACCGAAAGAGTAGGGTGTTGCTCGTAGGATAGAAATAGGGCGCTGAAATTCAGCGCCCTTGTTGTATACAGAATGTATTACTTCTCGCGAACGCCTTCGACCGAGATGATCAGCTCAACTTCTTGAGAAGCTGGGCCCAGGTCGGTGGTGATGTCAAAGTCTTTCAGCTTGATTTTACCGTTGGCTTCGAAACCGGCGCGGTAACCGCCCCAAGGATCCTTACCTTCGCCGACCAGTTTGGCTGCCAGCGTGACCGGTTTGGTCACTCCGTTCAACGTCAGGTTGCCGACTACGGCATAACCTTCACCGTCTTTTTTCACTTCGGTAGAGGTAAAGGTGGCCTGCTTGTTCTTTTCAACGTTCAAGAAATCGGCGCTACGCAGGTGTTTGTCACGCTCAGCGTGGTTGGTGTCTACGCTGGCTGTGTTGATGGTTACGTTGACTTTATCGTTAGCCGGGTCTTTTTCATCGAAGGTAAAGCCACCGTCAAAATCTTTGAAAGAACCATAAATCCAGCTGTAACCCAGATGCTGGATGCGGAATTCGATAAAGGCGTGCTGGCCTTGTTTGTCGATTTTATAATTGGCAGCCAGGGCGGAACCGGCGTTTAACAGCAGAGCGCCCGCGGCCAGGCCTAATACGGTTTTCTTCAACATAGCAATATCTCCATAAATCCAAAGGGTTAATCGGTGCTGCGACCCAGCATCCGTTTCAAAGTAACATCACCATCAATGAAGTGATGTTTAAGCGCAGCAAGGGCGTGCAGTACCGAAAGCACGACGACGGCCCAAGCCAGATAAAGATGGATAGTCCCGGCGGTATCGGCCTGCTGTGGCAAACCGGTCACGCTGGCTGGTACGTCAAACCAGCCAAATACGCTGATTGCCTGACCATCGGCGGTCGAGATCAGGTAGCCACTGATCAGGATGGCGAATAGCACGGTGTAAAGCGCGATATGGGCGAATACGGCACTGATATGCGTAAGACGGCTATAACTGGCCAGGGGCTTGGGCGGCGGCGAGATAAAGCGCCAAACCACTCGTACCACCATTACGATAAACAGCAGCGTGCCAATACTTTTGTGGATCTCCGGCGCCTGGTGATACCAAACGTCGTAATAACCCAGCGTCACCATCCATAATCCGAGGGCAAACATGCCGTAAACGGTCAGTGCCACCAGCCAGTGGATCAGTACAGAAACGTGACCAAAGCGGTCTGCGGTATTTTTCCAGAGCATCAGTTTTCCTTACAAAACTCATTTACCGACAGCAATACTTAAACTTTAAGAAACATAAATCAATAATAAATTTAACTAAGTGAGTTCATAAAAATATTAATCAGTAGATTTGTTTGAGTTGTGGCAAGTTGGTCAAAGGAATCGTTGGAGAGGGCGTTTTTTTAGCAATGCGGGGGAAACGCTGGCCAATTGAAATCTATCGACTTTATTCTTCATTGTCAGCTTTTGTCATTTTTCGTAAATACCACCAGAAACCTTGGCAAATAATTGAATAACGACTAGCGCCGATTATTTGTTCGCCCTGTCTACCAGGATTAATTTAATTCCTTCAGCAACTTGAGGGTAATATGCCTGCGACAGCAAGGAATAATTTGCTAACATGTATTTATCAACGGCTCAGGCGGGCCTGTATCTCACAAGGAAATTTCATGGGCATACCCGAGTTTAATGACCGCAAGCTACGTTTGATCATGATGCTGGCCATGCTGGTGGTGATCCTGGCTGGCATAAAGGCGGCGGCAGATATTGTGGTGCCATTCCTGCTGGCGGTGTTCCTGGCCATCGTGTTAAACCCGCTGGTGCTGCTACTGGAACGCTTTCGTGTACCCAGAGCGCTGGGGGTGACGCTGTTGGTGATTGCCATCGTCGTGCTGTTGCTGACCTTGATCGGTATGCTGGGTGCTTCATTAAATGAGTTTGCTCGCTCCTTGCCGCAGTATCGGGGCATGATGCTGGAGAAGTTGAGTGAACTGCAATACCAGGCGCAACGCTTCAATCTGGATCTTACCTTCTCGGCAGAAGCGGTGGTCAAATACGTCGATCCTGGTGCCACTATGAACCTGGTGACCCGCCTACTGGGGCATCTTTCCGGGGCCATGACCAGCATCTTCCTGTTATTGATGACGGTGGTCTTTATGCTGTTTGAGGTGAAGGTATTGCCCTTTAAGCTGCAGCAGGCGCTGGATAATCCCACCGAAGGGATGGCCACTATCCGCCGGGCCTTGCAAGGGGTCACACACTATCTGGTGATCAAGACCGCCATCAGCCTGGCAACTGGTCTGATCGTCTGGGGCTTTCTGAGTTGGGTTGGCGTTCGTTTTGCCTTTATCTGGGGCATGATGGCGTTTATGTTCAACTATGTACCCAATATTGGTTCGATCATTGCTGCTATTCCGCCGCTGATCCAGGCTTTGCTGTTTAACGGTTTTGCCGATGCGGCCGTGGTGGCTGCGGGCTATATTCTGATCAACCTGATCATCGGTAATATGCTGGAGCCGCGGATCATGGGCCGTGGTCTGGGGCTTTCTACGCTGGTGGTGTTCCTTTCCCTGATCTTCTGGGGCTGGCTGATGGGGCCCGTGGGGATGTTGCTTTCGGTCCCCTTGACCATTATCGCGCGCATCACGTTGGAAACCATGGATGGAGGGCGCAAGGTGGCCATGCTCCTCGGTGATGGGCGCCAGATAAACGAAATCACGCCGAAATGAGGCTTAAACGGCAGCCCGCAGTTCTAACGAAGCCGAACCCACCGGCTTAAAGGTGGTGGGTTCTGGCGGATAGAAATAGCGCAGTATGTTATACAGTGAATAAAATTCCAGCCGGTTGCGCACGTTGATTTTCTCGGTGATATGGCGTTTATGTACGTACACCGTATGGGCGCTGATCTGTAATTTCTTGGCGATGCGATAATTCGGCATTTCGGACATCCAATAGCGCATTACCGTCAATTCTTGCGGGCTGAAAAGCGAATGAACCTCTTCATCCTTCATTAGTTCACTTGGGATTTTACTTAGCGTTTTTAGCGCAATGGGAAGCACGGCCTTGTTGAATAAAAAAGTATTGCTGGCAATGCGCAGCGGGCTTTCACTGTAGGGATAAGGAACATCCAGATAAATATATACCGTTGCACGCCACGCCGCCGTGATAAACGCTGAAAGCAGTTGATTATCTGTTGTACAGCGGCAGTAGTTGGTCAGATTCACCAAAATATGGCTGGGTTTGAAACTGTCCAGTAGAGGGAGCGCGGTGTCGATGTCTGGGCAGCAGTTTACTGACGCAAACACGTTGTCAGTAAAGTGGCTGGCGATCCCAATACGAGTGAAACAGCATTCGTCCACAACGAGTAGTTTCATGGTGACGTCCTTGTTGAAGATACAAAACGGGCTGGAGCCTAATTATGTAAAATAGGCCTTACCCGGTTGTGGGATCAATTCGGAAATCCAGTGGCTATAGGAAGATATTTCCGTCTATAGACTATTTTTCAGTAATATCAGTATATTGGCGGGATTTCATTGTCGGAGGGTTCCCCTACCGCTGGCCAGAACGGGGCGAACAGGGGATTGAACGGTCAGAAACGCCGCAGGCTGAAGGGCGTGATATCCAGGGATGAAGGCTTATCTTGCGCAAACAGCGCGGCTATCTCACCCAGTACACTAGCAAACTTAAAGCCGTGGCCACTCAGGCCGGTGATCACCATCAACTGTTGGCAGTCAGGCAGGGTGTCGATGATAAAGTCTTCATCCGGGCTCATATCATAGCTACAGGCTTCACCGTGTAGACAGACGCCAAGCCCAGGCAGGAAGTGGCGCAGAAAGCCGAATACTTCGCTACCGTCGCTGGCCAGGGAGCCGAACGGCTTACGCTGATCTGCTGTCTCCATCGGTTGTCCACCATCATGTTTTCCGACCTTTAAGCCGTCATTCTCGGAGGGGAAACCGTAATAGTGGCAGCCGTCTTGCGCTTCAACGGTGAAAGCCGGAAAGCGGTTGTTTTCGCTGTAACGGCCATCTGCCTGATACCAGGAAAACACTTTACGCACCGGTGAAACAGGAAGCTGCGGTAACAGATTTTTGACCCAGGTTCCCGCGCAGACCACGGCTTTACGGCCTTGGTAGCGCCCCTCGGAAGTAACGACCTCAACTCCTTGCTCGATTGGCTCGATGGCGGTTACCGGGCAATTAAACAGTTGGGCGCAGCCTGCTTCTCTGGCCAATTTGACGTAGCTGGCAACAATCAGTTCCGAGCGCAGTATTCCTGCATCTGGTTCGAACAGGCCGACGTAACCTGTTGGCGTAGTGAATTCTTGCCAGCGTTGTTGGATCTGTTCGGCACTCAGTAACTCGGTATTGAGGTTAAAGTTTTTGGCACTGCGCTGCGCCGTGGTGACAAACTCACTGTCTTGTGGCCCCAGGGTGAGCACGCCACAGGGATGAAACAGTTTTTCGCCGCTTTTCTGTTCTAATCCGTTCCACAGTGCCTGGGCGCGCAGCAGAAAAGGCACATATTTTTCGCCCTCGCCGTAGGCATGGCGGATGATACGGGTATCGCCGTGGTGGCTGCCCTGACGATGCGGGGGGAAAGCGCTGTCGATCATTAAGACCTTAAGGCCTGCGGTTGTCGCATAATAGCCTGCAGCAGCCCCAACCGAGCCGCTACCCACGATGATCAAGTCATATTCCACGTGCCATGTCCTTTCTTTGATGTGTCGCTGATGGCGGATATGATAAGAGTTTGCTGGCGGCAATGCACCATGAACCGATGCGAGTCGATACAAAAGAAAAGGCGCCGGTTAATTGCCGACGCCTTAGCGGTTGAGGGTGAATGGGTTAATGTTTTCTTCGATCAAGGTCTAAATAATCCGTAGATTCTATCTTGGCGATGCCAGCCTCTAAAATATTGATCAATTGGCGGGCAACGTCTGTAGTTAGCCAAAGAGTCCGATCCACTTGCGCTTCTTCGGCTGTTTGGTCTAGTGAAGACAGGTAATGAAGGCGAATCATCATGGCATCATAAACATCGACGGTACTGATATCCCAGCCAACAAGCGGATGTGTCTGTATTACTTCATCATTTCTGTCCATAAAGACCCCTTATCAAGTAGTGACTAGCTGGAGTTACTAACGAGGATCAATGCGTCTCATCTTCATGGTGAGCTTTTACAGTATACGCATCCGAGATCTGACGTGGGGTGTTTTCCTGCGGTTTATTGCAAATAAATATTTTTTGCTCAAGTAATCGGCAAAGGGTAGGGGCAGCTGCATGCTGCGCCCGTTCAAATATTACTCTTCGGCTGCAGGAGGAAGTTGCACGTGCGCATGACTTTCTAATTCGGCTGCCAGATGGGCGAAATGCTTTTGCATTTCAGGATCGCGGTTCTGATTTTGTGCTTCCAGTTTCAGGCTGTGGATCAGCAACTGGTTGGCTTTGTCATTCAAGCCAAAAGACAAATAAGAGAAAGCGACCTCGAGCACGCTCAGCCGCCGTTTTTGATCGGCGATCAGGGCCAGCAACTCGCCAAAGGTCATCGCTTCTTCGGGCTTGCCTTTATCCGGAACCATTCTTTACACCTTTGTTGCACCATAAGTCGTCTAATCATTACAGACCACAAGTGCTGTTTCTTCCAGGGAAAAGGGCAATACGACGGAAACAAAAAAGCCGGAGAGCGACCTCCGGCAACAACTACATTGCAGAATTATTCTGCACTGAACCAATCGTCGGCACTTTCCCAGGTTTCCTGGAGTATCTCCTCGATCAGGTCTTTATCTGTTTTGGCACCGCCCATTACGGAAAGGCCATTGGCACCGGCATAACGGATTTGGACGGTAGTGTCAGGAAACTGGCGATTGACCCGTTTACTGAATTCGCCGGTCAGGGCTTCGATAGCCCCCGGCGGCAGTGGTTTGGTTTTATCTATAGTGACTTCAACACGCATAATTGCCCCCGGAACTGTCTACTGGATATTTATACAGTTAACTAACGCCGGAGGCAAGAGCAGAAATAAAATATTTAGCAGTCGGTCACTGACCAGTTGATGGTTTCACCGGCCAGGAAGGGCACCACGGCTTCATTACCCAAAGTTATCTCCTCTGGCTGGGCCACAGGCAGGCGTTGCAGCGTGATAAAGTCCTGGTTCACCGGCAAGCCGTAGAAGCGGGGACCATTCAGCGAGCTGAAGGCTTCCAGATGCTCCAGCGCGCCTAATTGTTCAAACACGGTCGCGTAGGCGGGCATCGCGTTCGGGGCGTTAAATACCCCTGCACAGCCACAGCTGGTCTCTTTACGGTGTTTGGCATGAGGTGCCGAGTCGGTGCCGAGGAAGAAGCGGTCACAGCCGCTGGCAACGGCGCTGCGTAACGCTTCCTGATGGATGTTACGCTTGAGGATCGGTAGGCAGAACAGGTGTGGCCGGATCCCGCCTACCAGCATGTGGTTGCGGTTAAACATCAGGTGCTGTGGCGTAATGGTGGCACCAAGGAAACGATTGCCTTCCTGCACGTACTGAGCGGCTTCCCGGGTGGTGATATGCTCGAAAACGATTTTTAATTCCGGGAACTGGCGGCGTACCGGCTCCATCACCTGTTCGATAAAGCGAGCCTCACGATCGAAGATATCTACGCTGGCATCGGTGACTTCGCCATGGATCAGCAGCGGCATACCGATCTTCTGCATCTGCTCAAGCAGGGGATAAATCCCGGTCACATCGCTCACGCCGTGGCTGGAGTTGGTAGTGGCGTTGGCTGGATAGAGTTTGGCGGCGGTGAACACCCCTTGCTCAAACCCGTTGACCAGTTCCGCCGCAGCCAGTGAATCCGTCAAGTAGCAGGTCATCAACGGCGTGAAGTCATGCTCTGCGGGCAGGGCTGCCAGAATACGTTCACGATAGCTACGTGCTGCGGCAATGGTGGTGATCGGTGGGGCCAGGTTCGGCATCACAATCGCCCGGCCAAACACCTGACTGGTATAGGGCAGAACCGTTTTCAGCATGTCGTCGTCACGCAAATGGATATGCCAGTCGTCAGGGCGGCGGATTTTCAGGGCTTGGGGTTGTGCGGTCATGGTGCAGAGCTCCGGCGGTCAAAAAATCTTAATAAAAGCGAATAAACGAGGGTTATTCACGCCGGGGTGAAAGGATAAGCGGAAAACGTTTTGGATGCATCTGTTAGTTAATGACAAGTTGAAATCAATTGGCTTACTAGCTCAGGGCAACTTGAGGCATTGGACATTAAGAAACTGAAAAGGATGGCCCGAATGTTCAGTGGTAAGAAAAAACCCGCCATCTAGGCGGGTTTTGTATGGCAGGGATTAACTTAGTCGTTAACCGGCTGCGGTTTGGTCGCTGGAGCAGTGGCCTGATTAGCCGCTGCATGGCCGCCAGCAGAACCTTTTCCGTCAAAGTTGAAGGAAGGGCGCTGCCACTCGCTGGTCTTCGCGGCTTCCGGCTGATAATCCGGCGCAGGCGCTTTGGTCATCGGGGCGGTAGCGATATGCTTGTAGAGCGCCGGTTGCGGTTGTGCAACCACTGGGGCCGCCTGCACAGGAGCTGGAGCAGCCTCTGGCTGTGCTGGCTCGACTTCTGGCTCTGCGGTTACAGCAGCCTCTGCAGGGGCTGCTACGACGGCTTCCAATACAGCTTCTTCAACTACAGACTCTTGCAACACGGGTTCAGCGATAACCGGCTCAGCTTGTACTGCAGCATCTGTAACCGTCTCATCTTCAGTTGTTTCACTGACAACGGTTTCATCTACCACAACAGCGGCTGACTCGGCAGCGACGACAGCGTCGGCTACTGCTTCAACAGGTGCAGTTTCTACCGGGGCTTCAACTACCGGTGTTGCCACCGATTCAGCCACTACCGAAGCGGTTTCAACTACGCTTGGCGCTTCGTTGACCACAGGCTGAACAGGAGCGGCTTCAACAGCCACCGGTGCAGCAGCAACGGCGACGGTTTCAACCGTCACTGGCGCTTGAGCTTCTTCGTGTTCAACGTACACGGCTGCTTGTGCCACAGGATAGCTGACCCAAACTTTGCCTGAAGCCATCTCTGGTGAGGCAAACGCCCCGGCCAACGGCATTGGCGACTGGTTCGGATAACGCTCGTCACGATAGCGACGACGACGCTGACCACTGACGCGCAGATGGCGTGGAGAACGACGAGAGCGACGTGGCATGCCGTTTTCACCGTTACCACGGTTGTCAGCTTGCGCATCATCTTCAGACTGGGCCGCAATGGTCTGTGGCAACAGTTTAACGCTTTCCGCCAATACCGGAGCCTGGTTTTCTTCAACCTTGGCGACCGGCGCCTTAGGCGCTAACAGTTCTTCAGCGGCGCGATGCAGTTCTTCTTCCGCCGACAGGACGCGAACTTTCTGCGCGAGTGGGCGGCGTTGACGACGCTGCGTTGGCTGCTGATGACGGTCTTCATCTTCGTCATTGCTATGGCTGGCAACAACGACTTCCGCAGTTTCTGGCACTTTGACATCTTGCGGAGCTTGGCGTTTTTCTTCCTGACGACGGCGTTGACGCTCGGCACGTTGTTCACGGCGCTGTTGCTGATCTTCGCGCTGTACCTTGGCCGCTTCTTCAGTCTGCACTTCGGTGTTGACAGCCGCTGGTGCAGTCTGTTGCTGTGCGTTACGGCGGTTGTTGCGGCGCTGGTCGTCACGGTTTTCACGTGGTTCACGCGGCTCGCGATTTTCGCGTGGTTCACGGTCACCACGTTCACGGTTGTCACGCCCTTCGCCACGTTCTTTACGCTCGCCACGTTCACCTTTACGGCCAGAACCCTGGCGGCGTTGGCCACGACGATCCTGACGACGGTTGTCGCTGTCTTCCGTTTTCTCAGCTACGACCGGTTTAGCTTCAACCACCGGCGTTTCTTCACCGGCGAACAGTGACTTCAAGCCACCGAACAGACGGCTCAACAGGCCAGGTTTGGCTTCAGCAGCAGGAGTTGATACAACTGCCGGTTTGGCGGCAACGGCAGGCTTGCTAACCACAGGCTCTTCTTCCTGCGGTGGAGCATCCTGTGACAGAGAGAAGGAAGCCAGAGCGGGTTGCTCGCGTTTGCGCTCGACTGGCGCATCATCCTGCGGCTGGGCCATTTCTTCTTCATGCAGCTTCGGCAGCAGGTAGCTCAGGGTTGGTGTTTCTTCACCCTTGCGTACGCGCAGCACGGAGTAATGCGGAGTTTGCATCTGATCGTTTGGCACGATGATCGCTTTCACGCCACCCTGGCGCTTCTCGATCGCGCTGACAGAATCACGTTTTTCGTTCAGCAGGTAGGAAGCTACCTGAACCGGCACGATGGCGTGAACTTCTTTGGTGTTCTCTTTCAGCGCTTCTTCTTCGATCAGGCGCAGAATAGACAGCGCCAGCGATTCGTTATCACGGATGGTGCCGGTACCGGTACAGCGCGGGCACACGTGGTGGCTGGATTCACCCAGTGACGGGCTGAGGCGCTGACGGGACATTTCCAGCAGGCCGAAGCGAGAGATACGGCCAATCTGAATGCGGGCACGATCCTGGCGGACGGCATCGCGCAGACGGTTTTCCACTTCACGCTGGTGACGAACCGGGGTCATATCGATAAAGTCGATAACGATCAGGCCACCCAGGTCGCGCAGGCGCAATTGGCGAGCGATTTCATCTGCCGCTTCCAGGTTGGTATTGAATGCGGTTTCTTCGATGTCGCCACCGCGGGTTGCACGCGCGGAGTTGATATCGATAGCGGTCAAGGCTTCGGTGGTGTCGATCACGATGGAACCACCGGAAGGTAGACGCACTTCACGTTGGAACGCGGATTCGATCTGCGATTCGATCTGGTAATGGCTGAACAGCGGGATTTCGCCACTGTACAATTTGATCTTGCTGCTGAAATCCGGGCGGCCCAAGGCAGCGATGTGCTCTTTGGCCAGATCGAGTACCTTCGGGTTGTCGATCAGGATTTCACCGATGTCTGGGCGCAGGTAGTCGCGGAATGCTCGCACGATAACGTTGCTTTCCTGGTGGATCAGGAACGGAGCAGGGCGGCCTTCGGCGGCTTTTTTAATCGCTTCCCAGTGCTTGAGGCGGAATGACAGGTCCCATTGCAGAGCGTCAGCAGATTTGCCAACGCCAGCGGTACGGACAATCAGCCCCATGCCGTCTGGCAATTGCAGCGAGGAGAGCGCTTCTTTCAGTTCGGTACGGTCGTCACCTTCGATGCGGCGGGAAATACCACCGGCACGCGGATTGTTCGGCATCAGAACCAGATAGCTACCGGCCAGGCTGATGAAGGTAGTCAAGGCGGCGCCTTTATTACCCCGTTCTTCTTTATCAACCTGAACGATGACTTCCTGGCCTTCACGCAGCACATCTTTGATGTTTGGGCGACCATGGGAAGAGTAATTGCTTGGGAAGTATTCGCGAGCGATTTCTTTTAGCGGGAGGAAACCATGTCGTTCAGCGCCGTAATCAACGAACGCGGCCTCAAGACTAGGTTCAATTCGAGTGATTTTGCCTTTGTAAATATTCGCTTTTTTCTGCTCATGGCCAGGGCTTTCAATATCCAGATCGTACAGCCGCTGTCCATCTACAAGGGCAACACGCAACTCTTCCTGCTGAGTTGCGTTAATCAACATTCTTTTCATCTTAACTTACTCGTTTTTTTTACATTATCGACAAAGCTGCGGGCAAAATAACCTCATGGCCAGGTTAAAACCGAAAACCCCGTGTCTTCTCGCAAAGCCGTCAACCTCACGGTTGTCGCCTGCATAGGGGCGCATTATCTCGGTAAGCCTGTATTTCTTTGTGAAACACAGCGCTTTTGACTCAGGGAATAGCCTCTGATTTATGTTGACAGATCTGATTCCATTTGCCGGCCAAGCTGCAACCCGCAGCCCGCTAATTGTTTGATTTCACATTACGTCTTACGCCATTGCTGCGTTTTTGTGCAA
Organism: Serratia sp. Res13-Sevr-LER1-36-b; assembly: GCF_015673035.1. Taxonomy (NCBI): domain Bacteria; kingdom Pseudomonadati; phylum Pseudomonadota; class Gammaproteobacteria; order Enterobacterales; family Yersiniaceae; genus Serratia; species Serratia sp. Res13-Sevr-LER1-36-b. The sequence continues at coordinate 491,559 of NZ_JADACK010000005.1, forward strand.
CCAGACAAACTGTATAATTCCGCAATTCTCCTCGTTTCAAGGGGATCGGCACGGAAAGTTACAGCATTATTCCATTGCAAGCACCTTTATAGCAAGGTGACTTTTCCTTAACTATGATCGAAACCGCAAACGATCAACCTGGCTTGCTGCCTTATTGTTCGCTGGCGTTTCTTTCACAGTCTGAGAGACAGTTAAGCACATAAAAAGAGGTGGCGCTATTGACGCGCTCTATTTAGAATCCCGCCCCATGAAAACGAACATTCCCGCAGTACAATTAGTGACGATTTCTGACGACGAAGCCGGTCAGAGAATCGACAATTTTTTGCTTGCCCGCCTGAAAGGCGTGCCGAAGAGCATGATTTATCGCATCGTGCGCAAAGGCGAGGTGCGGGTCAATAAAGGCCGCATCAAGGCTGAATATAAACTGGCAGCGGGCGACGTGGTGCGCATTCCTCCGGTTCGGGTCGCCGAACGTGAAGATGCACCGGTTTCCGCCAAGCTGGACAAAGTTGCTGCCCTGGCGGATTGCATCCTTTATGAGGACGATCACCTGCTATTGCTGAACAAACCTTCGGGAACGGCGGTGCACGGCGGTAGCGGCCTGAGTTTTGGCGTGATCGAAGGATTGCGGGCATTACGTCCGGAAGCACGTTTTCTGGAGCTGGTGCACCGTTTGGATCGCGATACCTCCGGCGTATTGATGGTGGCCAAGAAGCGTTCGGCGCTGCGCTCGCTGCACGAGCAACTGCGCCTTAAGGGGATGCAGAAGGATTATATGGCGTTGGTGCGCGGCGAGTGGCAGTCGCACTGCAAAGCGGTGCAAGCACCGTTGCTGAAGAATATTTTACAGAGCGGGGAGCGCATTGTCCGCGTCAACAGCGAAGGTAAACCTTCGGAGACCCGCTTCAAGATCGAAGAGCGCTTTGAACATGCCACGCTGGTGAAGGCCAGCCCGATCACCGGGCGTACCCACCAAATTCGCGTGCATACCTTGCATGCCGGGCATCCGATCGCCTTTGACGATCGTTATGGTGACCGGGAGTTCGATCGCCAATTGGCGGGCACCGGCCTGAAACGCCTGTTCCTGCATGCGGCGGCGCTGCGCTTTGAACATCCTGCCACCGGCGAAACGATGCGCATCGAAGCGCCGATGGATGACGAACTGCGTCATTGCCTGCAGGTATTGCGCCAACGGACCGCCGCAGCAAAAAAATAAACCCCGACAAAGTGAGCCGTTGTGGAATTTGTTAGGGCCGAACATATTCGATCGTAGGGGCGCCGCATGCTGCGCCCACTTATACCAGCGGGTTGATCCCTTCAGCCCGCAACATCTCCAGCAATGCGATCAGCGGCAGGCCAATCAACGCATTCGGGTCGCGGCCCTCCAACTTCTCAAACAGCGCAATCCCCAAACCTTCACTCTTGAAGCTGCCCGCACAAAAGAGCGGTTGCTCGAGACGCACGTAGGTTTCTATCTCCACTTCGCTCAACGTACGGAAATGAACGTGGAAAGGTTCACATATCACCTGTAGGCGTTGGCTACGGCTATTATAGAGCGCCAAACCGGTATAGAAGGTCACCTGCTTGCCGCTGGCCTTACGTAGCTGCTGGCGGGCGTTCTCTTCGCTATGGGGCTTACCGGTGATTTCCCCGGCGATCACGCAGACCTGATCGGAACCGATAATCAGATAATCAGGGTAGGCCGTGGCCAGCGCCTGAGCCTTGGCCGCCGCCAGGCGCAGCACCAAAGCCTCGGCACTTTCCCCGGGCAGCGGTGTTTCATCGGTTTGCGGTGCTGCACAAATAAAGGGCAGGTGCAGCTTCTCCAACAGCTGCTGGCGGTAGATTGACGTTGAAGCGAGTAAGAGTCTTTGCATAATTTTTTCCACAAACCGTAGCGTAAATATGTCGGTCATCTTAAACTGTCGGCCGCTCTGGAAGCGAATATTGGTGAAAGGTGCCGTTTTAGGGCCTTTTTCTTTGACTCTATGACGTTACAAAGTTAATATGCGCGCCCTATGCAAAAGGTAAAATTACCCTTGACCATTGATGCGGTACGTACCGCTCAGAAACGCTTGGACTATGTTGGTTCCTATGCGCCTGAGCTGGTTACACGTGTTGCCGACTCCGTGGTCAGTGTGGACAGTGATGTCGAAGTGCAGTTGTCGTTTGATATTGATAACCAGCGCCTCGCGGTGATAACAGGGCATGCGGACGTCGCGGTAACGCTGATGTGCCAACGCTGTGGTGTCCCGTTTGCACATCAGGTCCACACAACATATTGTTTTAGCCCGGTCGTCAATGATGAGCAGGCTGAGGCATTACCGGAAGCGTACGAACCGATCGAAGTTGACGAGTTTGGCGAAGTCGATCTGTTGGCAATGATTGAAGACGAAATTATTCTTTCACTGCCTGTCGTTCCGGTACATGAATCTGAACACTGTGAAGTGTCCGAAGCGGACATGGTGTTTGGCAAACTGCCTCCTGAGGCGGAGAAACCAAATCCATTTGCCGTATTAGCCAGTTTAAAGCGTAAGTAATCGAGGAGTAAGGTCCATGGCCGTACAACAAAATAAACCAACCCGTTCCAAACGTGGCATGCGTCGTTCACACGATGCCCTGACCACCACCACCTTGTCTGTAGATGCGACTTCCGGTGAAACTCATCGTCGTCACCACATCACTGCCGACGGTTTCTACCGCGGTCGCAAGGTTATCGGCTAAGTCAGCGATACTTTGACTCGTCTAACCCTGGCGTTAGATGCTATGGGCGGGGATTTCGGTCCCTGCGTCACAGTGCCTGCTTCATTGCAGGCACTGGCCTCTAATTTACAGCTTCATCTCCTGTTAGTCGGCGATCCCGACGTCATCTCCCCGTTACTTGCCAAAGCCGATCCGTCTGTCCTGGAACGCTTGCAAGTCGTACCTGCCGAATCGGTTATTGCCGGTGACGCCAAGCCTTCACAAGCGATCCGGGCCAGTCGAGGTACCTCTATGCGTATTGCGCTGGAGTTGATTAAAAGCGGTGAGGCGCAGGCTTGTGTCAGTGCAGGGAATACCGGGGCGTTGATGGGGCTGGCCAAGCTGCTGATCAAACCGTTGGACGGCATTGAACGCCCGGCGTTGATGACCGTGATACCTAACCAGCAGCGCGGTAAAACCGTGGTGCTGGATCTGGGGGCCAACGTAGAGTGCGATAGCACGATGCTGGTGCAGTTCGCGGTCATGGGAGCAGTGATGGCGGAAGAGGTATTGGGTATCGCGCAGCCACGTGTGGCACTGCTCAATATCGGCGAAGAAGAAACCAAAGGACTGGATAATATCCGCGAAGCCTCCGCCGTACTTAAAAAAACGCAGGCAATCAACTATATTGGTTATCTGGAAGGCAACGACCTGCTCACTGGTAAAACCGATGTGATGGTCTGCGACGGCTTTGTCGGCAACGTCACTCTGAAAACCATGGAAGGTGTGATAAGACTGTTCTTGTCGCTACTCAAGTCATCCTCCGAAGGGGGAAAACAGGCGTGGTGGTTAAAATTGTTGGGTCGTTGGTTACAAAAAAGGGTGGCAAGGCGTTTTGGTCATCTGAACCCCGACCAGTATAATGGTGCATGTCTGTTAGGATTGCGGGGAACCGTGATTAAGAGCCACGGCGCTGCAAACCAAAACGCGTTTGCGGTGGCAATCGAACAGGCTGTACAGGCGGTGCAGCGGCAAGTTCCGGACAGGATTGCTGCGCGCCTTGAAGCTGTATTACCCAAGAGTGACTGATCGTTCATGTATACAAAGATTCTCGGTACGGGGAGTTACTTACCCGCACAAGTGCGCACCAACGCTGACTTAGAAAAAATGGTGGATACGTCTGACGAGTGGATCGTGACTCGCACCGGTATTCGTGAACGTCGTATCGCTGCCCCGGATGAAACCGTGGCAACCATGAGCTTCCACGCTGCGTCTCACGCGCTGGAAATGGCGGGTGTGGCTAAAGAAGATATCGGCCTGATCGTGGTGGCGACCACCACCTCAAGCCATGCGTTCCCAAGTTCTGCCTGCCAGGTGCAACAGATGCTGGGCATTCAGGACTGCGCGGCGTTTGATATTGCGGCGGCCTGTGCTGGCTTTACCTACGCCTTGAGCGTGGCCGATCAGTACGTCAAGAACGGCGCGGTAAAGCATGCGCTGGTGATCGGCTCAGATGCGCTGTCGCGCACGCTCGATCCAGAGGATCGCGGCACCATCATCCTGTTTGGCGACGGTGCGGGCGCGGTAGTGCTGGGGGCCTCTGAGGACCAGGGCATTATCTCTACCCATCTGCATGCGGATGGCCGCTATGGCAATCTGCTGGCGCTGCCAAATAAAGATCGTCAGAACCCGGATCAGCCTGCCTACGTCACGATGGCGGGCAACGAAGTGTTTAAAGTGGCAGTCACCGAACTGGCACATATCGTTGATGAAACGCTGAAGGCCAACGAGCTTGACCGCAGCGAACTGGATTGGCTGGTTCCGCATCAGGCCAACCTGCGCATCATCAGCGCAACGGCAAAAAAACTGGGTATGGGAATGGATAAAGTGGTGGTGACGCTCGATCGTCACGGTAACACCTCTGCCGCCTCGGTACCAGCAGCGCTCGACGAAGCCGTACGCGACGGGCGCATCCAGCGTGGTCAGTTGGTGTTGCTGGAAGCATTCGGCGGTGGCTTTACCTGGGGCTCGGCGCTGGTTCGTTTTTGATTCAACAGGAATAAAAAAATGACGCAAACTGCTTTTGTTTTTCCAGGCCAGGGTTCACAAACCGTTGGCATGTTGGCCGATTTGGCCGCACAGTTTCCCATTGTGGAACAAACTTTTAGCGACGCTTCTGCGGCTTTGGGTTACGATCTGTGGCAGTTGGTACAGACTGGCCCGGCAGAAGAGCTGAATAAAACCTGGCAGACACAGCCAGCGTTGTTGGCGGCCTCCGTTGCCATCTTCCGTGTCTGGCAGCAGCAGGGCGGTAACATGCCTGTGATGATGGCTGGCCACAGTCTGGGTGAATACTCGGCGCTGGTGTGTGCCGGTGTGCTGGATTTTGCTGCGGCTATCCGTTTGGTAGAGCTGCGCGGCAAACTGATGCAGGAAGCGGTACCAGAAGGTACCGGTGCCATGTACGCCATCATCGGTCTGGATAATGCCTCGATTGCCAAAGCCTGTGAGGAGTCAGCTCAAGGCCAGGTAGTTTCACCGGTGAACTTCAACTCTCCGGGTCAGGTCGTTATCGCGGGCAACAAAGAAGCGGTTGAGCGTGCAGGTGCAGCTTGCAAAGCAGCCGGTGCCAAACGTGCACTGCCGTTGCCGGTGAGCGTGCCTTCGCACTGCGCACTGATGAAACCGGCCGCCGATAAGCTGGCTGTAGCGCTGCAAGACATCACCTTCAACGCGCCGACAGTACCGGTAGTCAATAACGTTGATGTACGCGCAGAGACCGCGCCAGAAGCTATCCGCAGTGCGTTGGTTCGCCAACTGTACAGCCCGGTGCGCTGGACGGAAAGCGTAGAATTTATGGCGGCAGAGGGTGTGACTCTGCTGTTGGAAGTGGGCCCGGGCAAAGTGCTGACCGGCCTGACCAAACGCATTGTCGACACCTTGACGGCGGCAGCGGTTAACGATACTGCCAGCCTGTCTGCGGCGTTGGAACAGTAAAAGAGGATAACCATGAGCTTCGAAGGGAAAATTGTCCTGGTCACCGGCGCAAGCCGCGGTATTGGCCGGGCTATTGCAGAGTTGTTTGTTGCACGTGGCGCCAAGGTTATCGGCACCGCTACCAGCGAGAGCGGTGCTGAAGCCATCAGCAGCTATCTGGGTGAGAACGGCAAAGGCTATATGCTGAACGTGGTTGATGCTCAATCTATCGACAACGTTTTGACCTCGATTCGTGCGGAATTTGGCGAAATCGACATTTTAGTGAATAATGCCGGGATTACGCGTGATAACCTGCTGATGCGAATGAAGGATGATGAGTGGCAGGATATCCTGGACACCAATCTGACTTCCGTATTCCGTCTGTCAAAAGCGGTAATGCGAGCTATGATGAAAAAGCGGTTTGGCCGTATCATCTCTATCGGTTCCGTTGTTGGTACCATGGGGAATGCAGGGCAGGCTAACTACGCGGCGGCTAAAGCCGGTCTGATTGGTTTTAGTAAGTCTTTGGCACGTGAGATCGCTTCACGTGGCATTACGGTCAACGTCGTGGCTCCTGGCTTTATTGAGACGGACATGACACGGGCGTTGACAGAAGATCAACGCGCAGGCATTTTGACTCAGGTTCCGGCTAGCCGGCTTGGGGAAGCTAAAGAAATCGCCAGCGCTGTTGCATTTTTAGCCTCTGACGAGGCCAGCTACATCACCGGTGAAACGTTACATGTCAATGGCGGCATGTATATGATTTAAAAAATGCGAAAACTATTTGCGTTATTTGAGGTAAAAACCGCAAAATAGCGTAAAATCGTGGTTTGACCAGCCGGGATTTAGTTGCATCTTTTTCAACATTTTATACACTACGAAAACCATCGCGAAAGCGAGTTTTGATAGGAAATTTAAGAGTATGAGCACTATCGAAGAACGCGTTAAGAAAATCATTGTTGAGCAACTGGGTGTTAAGCAGGAAGAAGTATTGAACAACGCTTCTTTCGTTGAAGACCTGGGCGCTGATTCTCTTGACACCGTTGAGCTGGTAATGGCTCTGGAAGAAGAATTCGACACCGAAATTCCAGACGAAGAAGCTGAGAAAATCACTACTGTGCAAGCAGCTATTGATTTCATCAACGCTAGCCAGCAGTAAGCGAACATATCTAGGCGGTCACTCGACCGCCTAAGTTTTTTCTATCCCTAGCGTCATATTTTCCCTCCTTGGAGGACAAACGTGTCTAAGCGTCGAGTAGTTGTGACCGGACTGGGCATGTTGTCTCCTGTCGGCAACACGGTAGAGTCCACATGGAATGCTCTTCTTGCCGGTCAGAGTGGCATCAGCCTGATCGACCATTTCGATACTACTGCCTATGCAACGCGCTTTGCTGGCTTGGTAAAGAATTTTAACTGTGAAGATTTCATCTCGCGCAAAGATGCGCGCAAGATGGATGCTTTCATTCAATATGGCATCGTCGCCGGCATGCAAGCCATGCAGGATGCGGGGCTGGATATCAACGAGGCGAACGCCAATCGTATTGGTGCCGCTATCGGCTCTGGTATCGGTGGCCTGGGGTTGATTGAAGAAAACCATAGCTCACTGGTTAACGGTGGCCCACGGAAAATCAGTCCGTTTTTTGTGCCCTCGACCATTGTGAACATGATTGCCGGTCACCTGACCATTATGTACGGCATGCGTGGCCCAAGTATTTCCATCGCTACCGCCTGTACCTCAGGTGTCCATAACATTGGCCATGCCGCACGTATCATTGCTTACAATGATGCCGATGTGATGCTGGCCGGTGGCGCAGAAAAAGCCAGTACCCCTCTGGGTGTCGGCGGCTTTGGGGCGGCTCGTGCGCTCTCAACCCGCAATGACAACCCACAGGCCGCAAGCCGCCCCTGGGATAAAGACCGTGATGGTTTTGTCCTGGGCGATGGTGCGGGGATGATGGTGCTGGAAGAGTACGAACACGCAAAACAACGCGGTGCGAAAATTTACGCCGAAATTGTCGGGTTTGGTATGAGCAGCGATGCCTACCACATGACATCGCCACCGGAAAACGGTGCCGGTGCCGCCTTGGCGATGGAAAACGCACTGCGTGATGCAGGTGTGACAACGTCACAGATTGGCTATATCAACGCGCATGGCACCTCGACGCCGGCCGGTGATAAAGCCGAAACCCAAGCGGTGAAATCCGTATTTGGTAGCGATGCCAACCGGGTAATGGTCAGCTCCACTAAATCGATGACCGGTCACCTGCTGGGTGCCGCTGGGGCGATTGAGTCGATCTTTACCGTGTTGGCTCTGCGCGATCAGGCGGTTCCACCTACCATCAATCTGGATAATCCGGATGAAGGTTGCGATCTGGACTTCGTACCACACGAAGCGCGCCAGACCAAAGATATGGAGTTCACGCTGTGTAACTCCTTCGGCTTCGGTGGCACTAATGGTTCGCTGATTTTCCGTCGCGTATAATTATTGCCAACTTAAGTTGATAAAGGCCCGGTGCATTTTGACCGGGCTTTTTTTATGGCGCCTGGCCGTTTTATCGTAGTATGCGCCTGTTATGCTGTAGTGATAACACAGTGAGGAAACGCATGTACTGGATAAATGGACAACAACATGACGCCCTGGCAGCCAGCGATCGCGGTTTGCAGTTTGGCGATGGCTGCTTTACCACCGCCAGGGTGGTGGATGGCAATATCGATCTTTTCCCCTGGCATCTTGAGCGCATGCAGCAGGCGGCGCAGAGGTTGCTACTGCCTGCGGTGGACTGGGCGGCATTGGAACTTGAGATGCGCCATGCGGCAGGATCTCTCTCCCTTGGCGTGGTCAAAGCGATACTGACCAGAGGCAGTGGCGGACGAGGCTACAGCCCGCGCGGCTGCGCTGCTCCTACACGGATTGTTTCACGCAGCACCTATCCCACGCATTACCTGTCATGGCGTGAAGAAGGGATCAGCCTGGCGCTCAGCCCGGTTGCGCTGGCACGTAATCCGCTGTTGGCTGGCTTGAAGCACCTTAACCGCCTGGAGCAGGTGTTGATCCGCGCACATCTTGACCAGGCCGATGCCCATGAGGCACTGGTGCTTGACACTGCGGGTATGCTGGTGGAATGCTGTGCGGCTAATTTGTTCTGGCGCAAAGGAAAAAACGTCTTTACGCCAAATCTGGATCAGGCCGGTGTCGCCGGTGTGATGCGCCGCCGCGTGATTGAACTTCTGGCGGGCAGCGAGTATCTACTGCATTACGTCAGTGAACCGCTAGAGACGCTGGCCGATGCGGAGGAAATGCTGATATGCAACGCGCTGATGCCGTTGCTGCCGGTGAATAGGGCACAATCATGGCGCTACCCTTCGCGCCAACTGTATGATTTTTTGCGACCACACTGTTAATGATGGCTGATCGATGAAGAGAAAAAAGCTCAAGATTGTTGTACTGCTGCTGCTCCTGGCGTTGGCTTCGCTGTATTGGGGACATCAGCGGATTGAACGCTTTGCCGATACTCCGCTGGCGATTGGGCAGGAAACCTACTTCAAACTGCCCGCAGGCACTGGCCGTGTGGCGCTTGAAGGGCTGCTGGTACGTGACAAGCTGATCCACAATGGCCGTTGGTTCCCGTGGTTACTGCGCCTGGAGCCGGAACTGGCCGAATTCAAGGCTGGTACCTACCGTTTAACCCCGGGGATGACGGTGCGCCAGATGCTGAAACTGTTGGCGAGCGGCAAAGAAGCCCAGTTCAGCGCGCGTTTTATCGAGGGTTTGCGTCTGAAAGATTGGCTGCAGGTGCTGCAAGAGTCCAAATACGTCAAACATACCCTGGCAGGTAAAAGCGAGGCGGAGATCGCCAAGGCGCTGGGGCTGCCGGAAGGTGGCGTGCTGGAAGGTCGTTTGTATCCAGATACCTATCTCTATACGGCGGGAACCACCGATCAGGCATTGTTAAAGCGCTCGCAGTTGCGGATGTACAAGGCATTGCAGGACGTTTGGCATGCGCGAGACACCAGCTTGCCCTACAAAACGCCGGAAGAGTTGCTGACGATGGCTTCGATCGTTGAGAAAGAGACTGCCGTAGCGGAGGAACGCACCAAGGTTGCTTCGGTGTTTATCAATCGCCTGCGTTTGGGCATGCGTTTGCAAACCGATCCTACCGTGATCTATGGCATGGGCGACAGTTACACAGGTAACATCACCCGTAAGGATCTGGAGACGGCAACGCCCTATAACACCTATGTGATCAGTGGCCTGCCGCCAACGCCGATCGCCATGCCGAGCCGTGCTTCACTGGAAGCTGCTGCCAATCCGGCTAAAACCGATTATTTGTACTTTGTTGCCGACGGAAAGGGTGGTCATACGTTCACCACCAACCTGGCAAGCCATAATGCTGCGGTGCGTGTCTATCGGCAGGTACAAAAGGAAAAGAATGAAAAGTAACTTTGTAGTGATCGAAGGGTTGGAAGGCGCGGGTAAAACCACCGCGCGCAATACCGTGGTCAACGTGCTTAACGAGCAGGGTATTAACGACATTGTGTTTACCCGTGAACCGGGCGGTACGCCACTGGCGGAGAAGTTGCGCGAGCTGTTTAAATGCGGTGCAGAGGGCGATTTGCCAACCATCAAGGCGGAACTGCTGATGATATATGCCGCGCGGGTGCAACTGGTGGAAACCGTGATCCAACCGGCGTTGGCGCGGGGAGCCTGGGTGGTTGGCGATCGTCACGACCTTTCCGCGCAAGCCTATCAGGGCGGGGGCCGGGGAATCGACCCACATTTGATGAGCTCGCTGCGTGATACGGTATTGGGTGACTTCCGTCCCGACCTTACCCTTTATCTCGACTTACCTCCGTCGGTGGGCCTGCAAAGGGCGCGCGCGCGTGGAGAGTTGGACCGTATTGAGCAAGAAGCGCTGCCGTTCTTTGAACGTACCCGTGCGCGCTATCTTGAACTGGCGGCGCAGGATGCGAGCATCGTTACCATAGATGCGGCACAAACGCTGGAACAGGTCACCGCCGATATTCGCCAGGTGGTTGTACAGTGGCTGCAACAGCAGGAAGGGGCGTAATGAACTGGTACCCGTGGCTTAACGCTCCCTATCGTCATTTGGTGGGGCAGTATGCGGCTGGGCGTGGCCATCACGCATTACTGCTGCATGCGGCGGTGGGCAACGGCGATGCTGAGCTACTCTATGCCCTTAGCCGGTGGCTGATCTGCCAAAAGCGCAACGGTGAAAAGAGCTGCGGTGAGTGTCACAGCTGCCGGTTGATGCTGGCAGGCAACCACCCGGACTACCACGCACTGGCCCCGGAAAAGGGCAAAAGTAGCCTGGGTATCGAACCGATCCGCCAAGTGATTGAGGTCCTCTATTCCCATGCCCAGCAGGGGGGAGCCAAGGTGGTGTGGCTGTCGCAGGCAGAACTGTTGACCGAGGCCGCGGCCAACGCCTTGCTGAAAACCTTGGAAGAGCCTCCGGCCAATACCTACTTCCTGCTAGGTTGCCGTGAACCCTCAAGCCTGCTGGCGACTCTGCGTAGTCGCTGTTTCTACTGGCATCTGGCCAGCCCGGATGAACAGCTGAGTCTGCAATGGCTTAACCGCCAGGGCGCGGGCAATCCGGTCGATCGTCTGACCGCATTACGCCTGCATGACGGTGCTCCACTCGCTGCCGAACAGCTGCTGCAACCGAATCGCTGGCAACAGCGGGCCACACTGTGTAACGCCTTGAGCGCTGCTCTGCCGCAGTGCGATATGTTGGCCCTGTTGCCTGCACTGAACCATGACGACGTGGCGGACCGGCTACACTGGCTATGTTCGATGCTGATGGATGCGATGAAATACCAGCAGGGTGCCGCGAGCTATGCTCTGAATCAGGATCAACTGCCGCTGGTCCAGCAGTTGGCCAGCCGTTTGAGCAGCGTTTCGCTCCAGCAAATCATGCAACAGTGGCTTAACTGCCGCCATCAATTACTCAGCGTGGTTGGCGTTAATCGCGAGCTGTTGCTGACAGAACAGTTACTCGGTTGGGAGCAGATGCTCGGCGCTACCGGTTACTCATCCCCTCACTCGTTGTAAAAGAGTTAATTATCATGTTATTAGTAGATTCTCACTGCCACCTCGACAGCCTGGACTTCGCCACCTTGCACCACAGCGTGGACGATGCCCTGGTCAAAGCCAAAGCGCAGGATGTGGGCTTTGTACTGGCGGTTGCCACCACGCTGCCGGGTTACCAGGCGATGACCCAACTGATCGGTCAACGTAACGATGTCGCCTTCTCCTGCGGCGTTCATCCGTTGAATCTGGAAGGGGGCTACGATTATGCCGAACTGCGCACTCTGGCTGCGGCAGAGCAGGTGGTTGCCCTGGGGGAAACTGGGCTGGATTACTTCTATCAACAAGACAATATCCCGTTGCAGCAAGAGTCGTTCCGTCAACATATTCGTATTGGCCGGGATCTCAACAAGCCGGTGATTGTGCATACGCGTGACGCGCGTGACGATACGTTGGCCATTCTGCGCGAAGAGAACGCACAGGATTGCGGCGGCGTGTTGCATTGCTTCACCGAAGATTTGCCAACGGCGAAAGCCTTGCTCGATCTGGGCTTCTATATCTCGTTCTCCGGCATTGTCACTTTCCGTAACGCCGAGCCGCTGCGCGAGGTAGCACGCTATGTGCCATTGGATCGCATGCTGGTGGAAACCGACTCGCCATACCTGGCGCCGGTACCTCATCGCGGCAAAGAAAACCAACCCGCCTATGTGCGTGACGTTGCAGAATACCTGGCCGTATTGAAGGGCGTCAGCCTGGAAAACCTGGCGCAGGCGACTACCGCCAACTTTTCACGTTTGTTTCACATCGAACTCTGATCCTTCGTCTAGGCTTAGCGAACCGCTGGCGATAATCTAATTCTTTTTAAGCTCGTAATTAATCCTCGAAACGGGTAATGTTCCCACCCGTTTCAGGGGAGACGCCGGGCAAATTTTCATCTTTCTTCACGAAAAGTAGACGATTTTTGAAAAATGGCCGGTCAGATTCATCGAAACGTGACTGTCATCAAACATTGTTCAGGGTATTTATTTTACTCTGCGTAAAAATTAAAGGGGTGCTCAGACACCCTGAAAATGCAGGGGTTTTCTCTCCCCCCTCTGCAACGCGAAAATTCGCGAGAAGTAGCAAAGCACTATTACTCAGGAGCACACTCAACTATGTTCAAGAACGCATTTGCCAACCTGCAAAAAGTAGGTAAATCGCTGATGCTGCCGGTTTCCGTATTGCCTATCGCAGGTATCCTGCTGGGCGTCGGTTCCGCCAACTTTAGCTGGCTACCTCTGGTAGTCTCTCACGTGATGGCGGAAGCCGGCGGTTCCGTATTCGCCAATATGCCGTTGATCTTCGCTATCGGTGTTGCCCTGGGCTTCACTAACAACGACGGCGTTTCTGCATTGGCCGCGGTAGTGGCTTACGGCATCATGGTGAAAACCATGGCCGTAGTTGCGCCACTGGTGCTGCATTTGCCAGCCGAAGAGATTGCGGCCAAACACCTGGCGGATACCGGTGTGCTCGGGGGGATTATCTCCGGCGCCATTGCTGCCTACATGTTTAACCGCTTCTTCCGCATTCAGTTGCCAGAATACCTGGGCTTCTTTGCCGGTAAGCGTTTTGTGCCGATCATCTCAGGTCTGGCCGCTATCATTCTGGGTGTGATCCTCTCCTTCATCTGGCCGCCAATCGGTACGGCTATCCAGACCTTCTCCGAATGGGCCGCTTATCAGAACCCAGTGGTGGCATTCGGTATCTACGGTTTTGTTGAGCGTGCGCTGGTACCGTTTGGTCTGCACCACATCTGGAACGTTCCGTTCCAAATGCAGATTGGTGAATATACCAATGCGGCCGGTCAAGTGTTCCACGGTGACATTCCGCGTTACATGGCGGGTGACCCAACTGCGGGTATGCTGTCTGGTGGCTTCCTGTTCAAAATGTATGGTCTGCCTGCTGCTGCGATTGCCATCTGGCACTCAGCCAAGCCGGAAAACCGTGCCAAAGTCGGCGGTATCATGATCTCCGCTGCGCTGACCTCGTTCCTGACCGGTATTACCGAGCCGATCGAGTTCTCCTTCATGTTCGTTGCGCCGATCCTGTACGTAATCCATGCGATCCTGGCCGGTCTGGCGTTCCCAATCTGTATTCTGTTGGGTATGCGTGACGGTACCAGCTTCTCACACGGTCTGATCGACTTCATCGTACTGAGCGGCAACAGCAGCAAAATCTGGCTGTTCCCAATCGTTGGTGTTATCTACGGTCTGGTGTACTACACCATCTTCCGCGTGCTGATTGCCAAACTGGATCTGAAAACCCCTGGCCGTGAAGACAATGCTTCCGAGCAGGTGGCTCAGGGTGGTTCTGAAATGTCTGCTGCGCTGGTTCAGGCATTCGGCGGTAAAGAGAACATCACCAACCTGGATGCCTGTATTACCCGTCTGCGTGTTAGCGTGGCCGACGTATCCAAGGTTGACCAGGCTGGTCTGAAGAAACTGGGTGCTGCCGGTGTGGTTGTGGCTGGCTCAGGCGTTCAGGCGATCTTTGGTACCAAATCCGACAACCTGAAAACCGATATGGATGAATACATCCGTAACCACTGATTCAGGTAGGGGAGTTAATGGGGAGGCTTAGGCCTCCCTTTTTTTATATTATTTGTTTTGATTTATAAGGATATTTTATTTTAAGTGTCCACATTTTGACATTTGTGGATGTATTGAATTGATTTGCAGGCATGAAAAAACCCGCCGAAGCGGGTTGGTACTAAAATTCTAAGCCCATCTGATCATCACCCAGGTGCCCGGGGTGAAAGAGCTCTCTTGGCAGTTCTGCGCCCTCGGTAGGCTTGGCGTCAGTCAGTACCTTTTCAACTTCTTGCAGGGTGGTAAAGCAGGTGCCGCAAAGCATGTTTTGGCACTGGTGGTAATTGCGTTGGGTTCTCTCTGACAGCCGTAAGCTGGTGCGGGTTCTGGCTACAGCGTTGCACTTAAAACATCTCATCATATCGGCATTCTCCCCGATATTTACTATTACTGTCAGTATATCACCGTTAGGCGATAGAGCGCGCTTTCGGTTACCTGTCCGATGCTATCCAAAACCAAAGTGATGTTGATGCACTCAAGCGCACGCTGACCGATGCACGCGGAAAGGGGGCGTTTAAAAACGTATTTGTCTATGCTGCAGGCGGCAAGAAAGATGGCTTGCAGATTATGCCGTTTAGCGAGATCACGGCGAAGGATGAGTTTAGCGGTATCAAGAACGTCACGCGTGATGACCTGCTGGCCGCACACCGAGTGCCCCCGGTACTGATGGGCATCATGCCAAATACCAATGGTGGCTTTGGTGATGTAGAGAAGGCTGCGAAGGTGTTCGCCACCAATGAATTGGCGCCGCTTATGTCGCGCCTGAAAGGTCTTAACGAATGGATTGGCGTTGACGTCTTCCGGTTTGATCCGTATGCCCTGATCGAGGCGGCAGGAGGGCCGCCTCCTCGCACCTAAGATCACTCAAAAATATCCCCCATCATCTCGCCCGCAACCCTCGCGGGCGCCTTCTCGCACGCCCAGCCTGACCCTGTAACCCTCGACCTGGCACCCCCTCCGGCCCGACCTTGCATCCCCTCGGCCCGATCTGACACCCCTTCGAACCGGTCAGCGCCGACCCCTCCCAGCACCCAAAGCGCGCGATTTGCTCCCCTCCACGCCCGCACGTGAAAAGTATCGATTTTTATGCACTAGTGCATCCTGCCCGAAGCCGCGCCAGCTCTAGCCTTGGATGGTCTGATTACGGTCAAAAAAACTGTGCAATCCTATGCGGTTTTATGCGGCTGTACCTTGTGGAGTCGAAGCGGGTGAGTCGTTCACCAGCAAGCAGCAGCGCTTCTTCTGTCATAGTCATATTAGCCAACTGATCAACTAGCTGGAGAGTGAGGTGAGGCGCGAGGTAAAGCGGAGGTGATGTGGGATTTTTGCTGGGGTAAAGATCAGCATTACTCTTTGACTTTTATCGTCAAATGCCTTGTAGATAGGCTCCCTCTTGCTTAGCTGTTTCATGAAACACGTTTCATCACTTTTGCGATCTACTTCTTATGTTTCTACTTTATCTGACCTCCATCCTTTAAACCTCCTTTTCTGTACCCATCTGTTACTTAAGAACAACGGTGGTGACAAATAGGGAGCATATCAGAATGGATATGGACAACCAGCAAAGCCAGGAATATGAAGACAGCAAGCGTAGAGAGATCCTGACAAATGCTTCAATCTACATATTGCAAGATAAATTGAATGTATCAAGTGCAATCCAGGCCGCAGAGCAACTGTTTGCAGCACAAGAGGAAGCTGAAAACGATCCTAACCTTAGTTGCGTGACAGGTGAGGGTGTCATCGTTTTTCTTGATAGCAGCCTCAAATCACCAATTTTTAAAGGTGATGAAAGGCAACGCTATGCTGTCTACTGCAAGTTATGTGAAGCGGAACAACTGCTACCAAAAGCATAGTAACTAAGCGTTTTAAAGGAGAAGTTATGTCAAATTGGATGTTTGACCGCAATGGTCGCCCTACATTAATTCATGATAATGAGTGTGTTAGAAGCAGGGCTGGTGCGGTAATTGCGTGGATAAATGGTGATAATGTTTATTCTCTACGTGGTCAGCATGTTGGCTGGTTTGAGGGCGGAGTTTTATATGACAACCAAAACAAAGCTCTGGGTTTTTTAAGTAACTCAACGGGTTATTTGCCTTCCCGACCAGGACTCAGTGGCACACCTGGCATGCCTGGTATGAGTGGGACTCCAGGGCGGCCGGGTTTTTCAGGGGTGCCGGGCAAGCCAGGTCGGGGCGGATGGTCTTCACAAAGCCTAGCCACTTACTTTGACCGTTAGCTAAGTAACCTTTCTATGTTCTTTCAACAATGCCGCCAAAATTGCTAATTGCTCCCCTGGCGGCAACTCCCTGTAATTTTTAGCCCATCTGGCCGCTTTACGCTTGATGCGCTGGCGATCGATGTAATCGGTGCCAGCAAATGCAGCAGAGTAAGCGGCCCCTTCATTAAAGTTCATCCACAATTGTTCCGTGCGCGGGCCACCGCGCGTCATGACCTGAAACTGTATCGATCGCCAATCAGCCAGCAGGGCGTCATACATAGCGGATGGATAGCCCGAAATCATGACCATGACGCTTGAAGGAAGATCACGCAGGGTGGCAATAAGATTACAGTGATCATCAACTGTATACTCATGACGGTAGCGCGCACGGCTAGTGCGGGTTTCTGGCAGGTAGGGGGGGTCAACATAAAGCAGGGTTCGGCCATACTGCTCGAACGGTGCGGCTCGCAGCAACTCTACTGCATCACCTACCTCAATCATGAGACGCTCCGCCTGGTTATCCAGAAATTCAGGGTTGCCTTGGCAAAATGCTTCAACCGCATCCGGATCGATATCCCAACCGATGGAGCGCGGTGCAGATGGTTTGCGTAGCATAATAGCGCCGCCACCCAGGTGCGTTTCAATGTAAGTGTCATGCGGTGGCATCTGGCTGATGATTGCTTGATATGCCCCTGATGCAGCTTTGCTTCCTAAATATCCCATATTAACGGGCCTCCATAGTTATAAATGGCTTGGCTGCAGCGTAACTGTTCGCTGATGCCAGTGGCGGTACCACATAGATGCCGCTGTCTGTATCGCCTGGTAACACAGTCGCTTTTGCCTGTGCTCGATGTCGCTGGCCACGACAGCTAATTCTGTCTGTGCGTAACGGCCAGCATAGTTACTGCTGACTTTTAGCCATCTTCTGTGCTGCCGCTTTCCAGTTGGCGATCAGATCGTTGGCCTTATTGCGTGACAGCGCCTTGCGCCAAGGCTCGAAGGTGCCGCACTGGATGATTTCGCCGGTATTGAGGCTTGCGCGGTAAACGCAGTCGAGCACGGTCACTTCATTACCCTGCGCGAGCTGAACAGCCTGCGGCTTGCTCAGTAGTATTCGCCGGATCTCAGCCCAGCGCTGAACCTGCTCAGCCAGCTCTGTTACGCCTGTTGTTACCGGCTGTTCCGTTAACCTGATGGCATGCGCGGCGCGCAGGTAACTGTCAGCCCGATCACGGTCGGAATCTGCGCAATCCCCGGTCAAGGCGGCCTGCGCCAGTGCCTCAAACTCATCCGCTGGCGACTTTTTCCGCAGCGGCTGGTCATTGTGCAGGCTGGTTTGTAGTCGTTTTCGCTGCGATCTGGTTGGCTGCCCGAAAGCCATCTGCTCCGGCTCGAGCTGACACTGATATTCCTGATCGTCTGGCGGTTGATCACCGCCCGGTTTTGTCTGTTTTTTGGCCTCGGTACAGTTATTGACACGAGTCCTAGAGGGCGCGGGCGCGCCCGGCAGGTCAAAATCAAAACCAACGTCAAGGTCAACGGCCAGGCCTGCGTCGTCTGTCTTGGCGTTCATCTTCACAATACGATAGCTGTGGAGGCGGGTTTCAACTGGCGGCAGCGCCATGCCTGGCATGTATACGCCCTTGATGATCGGCGGGTATTCGCCGTAGACGTTTGGCTCATCTTCCTGCTTGTAGTAGGTGCGGATGTGCAAGGCGTCGCGGGTAACGAACGGGCCACCCTGCAACTGCACGTATTCATCCCACCACCCTTGATCGGCGGCGCGGTGTATCTCAGCAAACAGGGGATTTACCTTGTCGGCCAGTTCCTGATCACCCATTCTGCGCAGTTCGCGCCAGACTGACACCGGTGCGCCGCCGAGAAATTGAAACTGCCTGATACCCCAGCATGAAGCCCATGCCGTGGCATGCTTGGCGGTTTCTTTCAACGGTTTGCCGCTTTCGTCGTCCACCTCTCCGTCGAGCGCGTAACCGTCGATGTTTTTTGAAATGTACTTAACAACGTAGCCAGTGGCGCTGCCGATTGCCGCATCAATGGGTTTCATCTCGAAACGTGGCCGATTGCCGTGCTTGCCTTGGAGTTCTTCCGGATCCTCACGTGTGGCGTAATCTTCCATCACTTCGGACAGTTCATTGCTGTGCTCTGGTGCGGTAAATAACAGACCGTGCCAGTGCGGCGTACCGTCGTGGTGAGACTCGGCGACGCGCAGCCCAAACACAGGGATTTCACGGCGGGCCAGTTCGGCACGGATCTGTTGCCACAGGCGGGTGAGGTAGCGTTGCGATTTGCGCGGGCTCGAACCGTTCCACTTGGCGTTACGGTGGCCGAACATGGTGTAGGCATGGTATTTCGACGGTACGGTAAGCGTGAAGAAACTACCGGCAAACCCTTCACTATTAGCCACCTTTTCAAATCCACCGATGCGAGTCATGAGTTCAACCCGGCGCTTGCCAGGGTTAGACGTGCTTTTATCAATTTGTTCTATCAGGGAGATCCGCTCTTTGGTTTCTTTATCTTCCAGCTCAAGGCGGCTCATGATCGCGCGACTGCGCTTGCGGCGCGCCTCCCATTCGTCAACATGGTGCTTGCTGCAATAGGGGGCCGCACCACGCTTCACATCACCAAAGGCAATGTGCAGATGTTCACGCCAGCGGGTGGCGTATTTGCGCAGGTTGCGTGACCAAAAACGGGCATCCATCATCTTGCTGATCGCCGATGCGTCAGCATCCCCCGGAGCCGTCTTACGACTGGGTAGCGGTGATGGCTGGCGAAACGCTTCAGTAACGTTTGCCGCCTCTTGGTATAGGTGAAGCGCTAAATGCCAGTCGCTTTCTGACGCAAAGAATTCGTTTACTTCGCTCAGGGTTGCCGTCATGTAAATGGCAATATCCTGAGCCAGCAGTTCTATATCTTCTCGGGTAAAGTCAGGCAGGTGATTGAATCTATCGATTAAGCTATTCAGGTTGGCAAAGGAGTGATAGAGCGGGTTTAGGTGCCTGAATGCATCAGTGTAAGATCCCGCTGGTGTGTCGCTATCCTGTGGGATGGCGTATTGCTCGGTAACCATATTGATGAATGGCAGATCGCGCCGGATGATATCGCGCAGCGCCAAACGGGCGATGTGTCGCCCCTTCATGGTGTGAATGCTATCGATACGCGAGGCAAGACGCTGGCGGATAAATCGCGGGAAAGGTTTGAGCGCGGTAGTTACCTGGCTTAAAAACTCTTGCTCTTGACCCAGCTCAACGAGATCAACAGCAGGAGTTTTATCAACGAATACTGCGGTTTTTGGTTTGTTCCATTCGTACTGATACCGGACATTGTCGTTAACAATGCCCGGATAGGGTAAAGGTTCGGAAGGTGCGCGGCGGCCCCTGATGTTTTTACTCATCAGGGCAAGGCCATTGCAATAGGTGTTTTGTTGTTCACTCGCACACCCTCACGACTTCCAGAAACACTAAGACCGCCAATAGCAAGAAACCGCCGCTGAAGAGAAAGACGCACGCCCATGTGTTGCGAGTGCTTTTCATGATTTGAATGGCCCTCGCTCAATGCTTAACATCACGTAACCTGGCAACCACTCGCTTAGGTCTGTGATGTGGGTTACGCGCACCCAGATGAACTCCGTAGAAAACCCCACCAAACCACCGGACCAGGGAAACTGGCTGTATTCCGCAAGGCACAGCAGATCGCCAACTGCGTAATCACGGTCATTAATGCGGATTTCTGCCTTCTTCTCCCCACTGACCACCGCCGCGAAATACTCAGGCGAGATCTTGAGATCGTGTTTTTTCATAAGGTTTGATTCCATCCAATCCCGACGTCGCAGCATGGTGCACAGCTAGCTATCAGCTCGTCGGCTGTGGCTTTTCCGCCTGTGCGGTTACCTACTGCGCGCGGTGCAGTGATCGACTCAATATGGAAGCGGCCATACAGGGTGCGTGCTGCCGTAGTGTCACTATTGGAAATAACGACAGGAACACGGGGCGACACTGTAAGGCGCAGCAGTTCTGCGGTTAAATCAGCATGATCGGATGCGGAAAAACCGCCTGTGTGATAGCTGGAAAAATCAGCCGTTTTGGATACTGGCAAGTAAGGAGGATCGCAGTAGATGAGATCGCCCGGTCTTACCACCGCAAGCGTGGTTCTGAAATCCGCACAGACAAACGTTGCGCGCTCGGATTTTTCAGCAAAGGCCATGATTTCCACCTTCGGGAAATACGGCTTTTTGTACTTGCCATAGGGGACATTGTATTGCCCGTCTTTGTTATAGCGGCACATGCCACCATAGCCGTGGCGGTTCAAGTAAAGGAATGTGACTGCGCGATCCCATGGACTCAGAGCGTTACCCCTAAACTCCTCGCGGCGGCGGTAATATTCATCAGCACTATTGGCCTTTTCAAACAACAGTGCTGCGTGGTTGATGAATGCAGCCGGGCAGTTCCTGATCGCCTCGTACATGTTGATCAGGTCTGGATTGATATCAGCAACCAGGTATTCTGGATAGTCGGTATTCATCATGACGGAGCAGGAACCGGCAAAGGGCTCTACTAACCGTTTTGCTACTGGTAAATGCTTGACCAATTCAGCCATGATTCCGGCCTTACTGCCTGCCCATTTGAGAGGGGAGCGGATCATTCTTCACCCCCACCCTGAAGGTATGAATGGGTGGTGGGATCCCAGATAACAAACTCTGCCAATTCGCAATTATCATATGCGGCTGCAATAACACATGGAGACACCAAGGCAATGATGATCCCAAGAGTACCGACTGTGCAGTTATGCCCTTCAGGAAGGGGGCGGTCTTCAAAGTCAACGGTGCTTCTGACTAACTCAATATTGCAATCGACAGATTTGCTAATCAGCTTTTCAATGGCCTGCCGGTCAATGCGCAAAAGTCTGTTGAGGATATCAACGACCTTTTGTGCATTCAGTTGGGTGGAGTCCAGAATAGGGCTACTGTTATCAGCTCGCTGCTGGGTTTGATGTTTCGGTATCATATCTTTTGCCCTTTGATGACGGTTGATTGACGAGTGGTTGCCCAGGACTTCAGGGTGGTGATGATCTGATCGGCGTCGGCATTATTTGCCTTCAGGCGATCGAGTTTTCCTTCCAACATTTCCAGCAACTGAAGCCGTGCGGATAGACGGGCGTCAGTTAACATTTGCACCAGTTCGGTGTTTATTTCCGGGTTGTTCATAGGCTCCTCCTTGGTTTAATTGGCTACTCCATCCGGAGCACCACTTGCAAAATGGTGCCCCGGATGGGTGCCGGGATTATTGCCATGCCCGGCCATGGTCATACGGCGGTAATCGCTGCCTGATTCAGCCCATTCTTGGTTAGGGCGCAGGCGGCAATTTCCGCAACTCGGAGGTGATTAAATAATCACGGTGTTTAAATATTCTTCTTTACTGGTTAATTTCTCTTTATTTTAATTAAGAAGGTATTCCTACCCTTGTTTTTGTCTGGGATGGAATTAAGTTTTCATTAATTAAAATACATCTATTTAAGGCGACGACTTATTAAATAGGCTTTGGAATTAGCTGCTGGTCTTTCAATTGCTCTAAATGATTCTGCAACACCATTGCTGAACCAATGTCCTCGCAGTTGTAGGCGAGGTTAACCGCGTCTTTCAGGCCAAAGGCCAGGGTTCTGCGGGCGGTGACTTCGCTCACATAACCGCCGTTGGCGGCAAAGTGATAACGTTCAAGGAGCATATTAAATAATTCAGAGAATGGGCGGTTCATACTCTTGTCCTTTTTAGAGTTGCTGGCGAGCTTTGCGCTCAACGGCCTCTTTGTGGGCCAGATACTCGCGCCGCGCATTACCGCGCTTTGTCTCGCGACGGCCTCGGCAATCTTTCACAATAAACACCACTGAAAGCGCGGCGAAGATGGTGAGAACAGCCAGGTACGCAATAGCGTCAGGTGTGAGTGTTTTGACGGAATTAAGCATCAGAGATCCCCAAATGAGTTAGGTGTTTTCCCGGTGCGCCTCCAGTCTCCTGCCGCTACCTGGATATAGGCCGCTGATTCATCACCTGCATAACGGGCAACACCTGCTAATTGCTCCAGCAAGTCTACTGCTGTTAGCATTTCCGCTGTTGCACGTTCCGGCTGCGTGTGCTCCATGCGCTTATTGAACTTTGCGATAACGGCGTTTGCGGCTGAATAGAAAAGAATGTTCATGCCATGGTTTCCTTTTCGATATACAGCTGATCGATATAGCCAGTGGCCAATGCCTGAGCATCAAACTTGCCATAAGACTGATCACCCTGGCGGACGTGGTAGCGGGTGACCGGCTGCAATGTCTTGCGGGGTAACTTAGTGACACTGAAACCCCGGTATACGCAGGTGTGTTCGCTAACCTTCACGATTGCGTGTTGCATTTCGATACCCTCAGCTCATCCGTTCAACATATTTCTCGGCGCTGCGTTTGCGCGCAGGTAGATGGCGTAAAGGTTTACGCGACGCTTACCGCCGGGCCTGTCCTGAAGAATTGGCAGCGATCCGACATCTGCCTGGGTGCGAACAGTTTGGGCGTTCTTGCCAATACGCTTGGCATAATCAGAGATAGATTCTTCCACCAGATCACCAAAAGGGTAATCAGCAGGAAGCTGGTTGGCTCTCACTCCTATCATCTTTTTTTGTTGGTTTTTGCTCATAGTGATACCCTTTTAGATCACGCAGATTTAAGTAATTTAGGTCACTTACACGTGACCTTGTTGTAGGGGGTAGTCATTTGGACGTGACCATGTCAAGCGATTACGCGCAAAAACTGAAGTCGATCCGTCAAGCTGAGGGGCTAACTCAGAGGGCATTTTCCGAATTGGTCGGGGTTCCTCTAGGCTCAATAAAAAACTATGAAACAGGGCGAACAGAGGCGGGATTAAAGACCATTGAGTTGGTTGTTAATAATTCTGCACTAAAAAAATACACGTTATGGCTGATGACTGGGGATACTGCACCGGAGATAGGGCAAATATCGCCGGATCTCTCCCCTGATGGGCCAAGCAACACATCCGACCACTGAGAAGGCCGGAAGGTTGGCTAACTATCTACAAAATATGGAAACGTTGGGGTAAAGGTGGGATTTGTTCGGACAGAAACTTCTGGTTAGGTCTGTATTGAACGGTTTGCATGCAAATGATTAATAAGGATAATTAATTAGGTGATAAGCAAAATGAAAAAAGCAATATCTTTAGTTTTATTTGGTTCATTCGCTAGCTTTTCTCAGGCTGAGGTTGGCATCCCTGAGCAACTGGAGCAGTGTCACAAAGTTAAAGCTGACGCTGAGCGACTTAAGTGTTTCGATCAGATTGGCAAGACTAAGGCTGAAGAAAAAGCTGAAAAAACGGATAGTGCCGAACCTGAA
This sequence comes from Serratia sp. Res13-Sevr-LER1-36-b, assembly GCF_015673035.1. Classification (NCBI taxonomy): domain Bacteria; kingdom Pseudomonadati; phylum Pseudomonadota; class Gammaproteobacteria; order Enterobacterales; family Yersiniaceae; genus Serratia; species Serratia sp. Res13-Sevr-LER1-36-b. The sequence continues at coordinate 515,509 of NZ_JADACK010000005.1, forward strand.
TCCGCAGGCCAGTGGTTGGTGACAAGCGATAAATCTCCAATCGATGACTCTGAAAATGTGCATGTCTTCCTACTGGCAGAAAACCAGATAAGTAGCCGATTTGATAGGGCGATAACTCCTTCCTTGTCTATTATATGCAGAGAGAAAAAAACTGAACTCTTTATTGATTGGGGTACATACCTTGGACTTGATAGCACGCAAGTCCTTACCCGCATTGACTCCCAACAGGCTATTAATCGCTCTTGGCAGATATCCACTGATTCCAAGGCGACGTTTTACAGTGGGCAATCCATTGCCTACATTAAATATCTCATGAAAAGCAAAAAAATGTTCGTGAAAATAACGCCTTATGGGGAAAATCCTGTTCAGGCAACCTTTGCCTTGGAGGGTTTATCAAACGCTATCCAACCATTGCGCAAATCCTGTAAGTGGTAAGGCCATAGCAGATGAGTATTAAGCCACTTGGTGCAGAAGGTTACATGGTTGACGTTCGCCCCCAAGGGCGCGACGGGAAACGCGTGCGCAAGAAATTCAAGACTAAATCCGAAGCGCAGCAGTTTGAGCGCTGGGTCATTGCGACGCAGAACAGTAAAGACTGGGTGGAAAAACCAGCAGACCAACGACCATTAACTGAATTAATCGACCTTTGGTTTAAACATCATGGCCAAAACCTGAAAGATGGCGTCAAAATAAACCACAAATTGCGGGTGATGGCGGCTAAGATGGGCAATCCTAAGGCAAGCCAGATCACACGCGCCTCATTTTCTGACTATCGGGTATTACGGCTGGCCGAAGGAAAAAAGGCAAAGACCGTCAACCTTGATCAGGAAAAATTAGGTGGGGTGTTCTCTGTGCTTATCGAACTGGGTCATTACTATGGTGAACACCCGCTTAAAGAGATGAAGAAAATCAAGCTGCCGGATCAGGAAATGGGTTTCTTAACTCAGGATGAAATCCGGCAACTGTTCGATCGCCTGGAAGGTGATCACCTGAAGGCGGTGAAGTTGTGCCTGGCAACCGGGGCGCGGTGGGGTGAGGTGGTTAAACTTCGACGGGAAGAGGTGATCGGCAATAAGGTGACCTATCTCAATACGAAGAACAGCAAAAACAGGACCGTCCCGATTTCTGCTGAGTTTTGCCAGCAGATCACGGATGGCATCAAGTCTGGGGCATTGTTTGCCGGTCTGAATTACCCGTATTTGAGAATGTGTATTAAAGAGGTTGCCCCCGGTCTACCAGCAGGCCAAGCCGTGCATGTACTGCGTCATACTTTTGCCAGTCATTTAATGATGAACGGCGGCAACATTCTGGCATTACAACGGATTTTGGGGCATTCGAGTATTTTACAGACGATGGTTTACGCGCACTTTGCACCTGATTATTTGGAGGATGCAGTTAGGTTTAATCCGCTTACAGGGATAGGAGAGGGGGGTTATAAATGAACAATGACAACGATAAAAAGATGAGTTGTTTAGACAATGAGATAATGTCTAGAAGATCGGTAAGGCTAGAAATTTTTTTAATTAGTTACGTACAGCACAATTGTGATATATATGGATAATAGTACCATTAAATAACAAATAAACTGATTGAAAGAAGGGTGTTATGATTAAAGATAATTTAGATATCGACTCAAAATCAATAGAGGAGCTTTATTCTTGGTATCTTGATAGGAGTCTGATTGTAAATAGAAGATATCAGAGAAAGCTTGTTTGGTCATTAGATGAAAAAGTGTCACTAATTTCTTCAATAATTGAGCAGTATCCAATACCTCTTTTGCTTTTCGTTAATCTTGGTGATAAAAGAGAAATTCTTGATGGCATGCAAAGACTTGAGTCAATAATGAGTTTTATAGAACAAAGGTACTCGATTGAGGGGCAGTTCTTTGATCTTGACTCCGTTGCCTTAACGAAGGATTTAAAAGATAGAGGAATAATAACGCAAAAGGAACCCGTGCTTGATAGAGCGATATCAACTTCATTTGCAAGGTATAAATTCGCCATATCTGAGTATTCATCAACTGAAGGCGACATTGATGAGGTCTTTAGAAGAATAAACTCGAATGGCAAAACTCTTTCAAGGCAAGAAATAAGAAGCGCAGGAAGTGTAAGTAATTTTTCTGAGGTTGTAAGAAAAACATCGACATTAATAAGAGGTGACACCACTCATTCTGATACAATTCCGCTTGGAAAAGTTCATCATATATCAATATGTAATGACGGACTTGAATATGGCGTAAACATTGATAATCATTTTTACGTAAAAAACCATATTCTTACGAGGAAGAGCATAAGAGAGTCTGCTGATGAAGAACTTGTGGCAAATATTATCGCTTATACCTTGCTCGATGAAAAACCAACCTCTGGCTCGAGTTCACTAGATGGTTTTTATGGTATCCACGATACACCACATACGATAGAGCTAAGAGAGGCGTTAGAGCGAAATATACAAGCTAAAAATGCTGATGTGATTATCAGGAGGTATGCCTATGTTTATGATTCCTTGGCGGAGCTTTTCTCAGAGGACAAAGAAAATTTCAATCGGCACATACTTGGTGATGACTCTACATCTCAGGAGTGCCCTAGGTATTACCAAGCAATTTTTTTGGCACTATATGAGTTAATGATTAATGACCATATGATCATTAAAGACCGTGAGGGTTTGTTAGGGAAATTGAAAGATATCGGTAAGGCAGCTGGAATCATCAATGTAACTGACGGTGGTCGATGGGCTGCAAGAGCGCGACAAGATAGTGTCGAAAATGTAAAAGCTCATATTTTAAGATATTTTGAGGTTTCAGGCGCTGGCTATATAAATCATAATTTCATAACCGAAATAAATGAGTTGTTAATGAACTCTAAAACAGAACAACCAAATTATGATTTTAAACAAGGAGTAGTTAGACTCTCTGGGGATAATAAAGTTGATGATGAGTGTGTTAAACAGATAATAAGTACCTGTGTTGGTATTAATAATATATCTTCATCATCAACTGGATATATTCTTGTTGGGGTTTCCGAAAATGAAGGGACCGCGAATAGAGTGAGGGATTTATTTGGTTGTGAGGCAGTGGTTGTTAATGATTTTTATGTTTCTGGAATTGATGGTGAAGCGGCTGCTCTTAGTAAAAATATAGATGACTACTTGATGTTGATAAAAGGAAGAATAGAAACATCTGATGTGGATGAGGCTCTAAAACAGCAGCTTCTCAAAGATATACAAATATGTTCATATTATGGAAGGCATATTTTAAAAATAACTATCAAAAGTATAGGTTCGATTTGTACATATGATAAAAAATATTTCATAAGACAAGGTTCAAGTACAAGGGATATTGATCCACTAGACACAGCGGCTGTTAAGGCTCTCTTTGGGAATTATAATTGAAGAAGGTTTTTCTTCTTTAAATTTGATAAATAGTAAAATGGGACTCATAGGTAACACTGTAGTCCATTATATTGTTGAAGGGCGGTGAAATTTGTTGTTTCGCCGCAACTTTTTACTATTCGAAAGGGTAGTAAGACACTGCGTTTAGTTTGATTTTTAAATTTTCGCATATGTAATTTATACTTTAAAATATACGGAGATATTTATGTTGCATCATTTGAATTGTAATATTGTTGATTTCTCTGGAAGTTATGCAGGATTGAATAGTTCATCTGGGGTGAAAATTAGTGAGACTGAGCTGTTATGGGCGATGATAACTGTAGGAAAACGCTACCATCGTCAGCTGCATATAAATGGTGGGTTTTCTAGTCATGAAATTATAAATCGCATTAGCCTTATTCGCTCTATTCTTGACTTAAGTAAAAATGAAATACATAAGTCGGTAATTTATAAGGATTCTGATCCTACAGAGAAAACATTTATGTCTTTCATGTTAGGAATGGCTATTTCCAAACTACTTTCTCAAAAATTACTTAATGTTCCTTGGTTAGCACATTTACACATGTTGAAAACTCCCATGACCTATTCACGTAAAACAAAATCGCGCCCCGACTTGATTGGGCGGAATTTTCAAGGAGATTATATTATTGTGGAGGCAAAAGGGACTTCTGGAAAATATAATAATACAACACAAAATACAGCGTTAGACCAACTCGATGTAATTAAGACGGTTAACGGTGCTACCCCTATATTATACATTGCCTCTCAAGTATATTTTGACACTTCAATGAGTGTTAAATTTCAAGATCCAGAGCCGGAGCAGGATGGGTTAGATGTCGAATTCTCAGATGCTGAGTATTTTAGTTCATATTACTATCATTTAAAATCATTGTCCCACCCAAGATTTACTCGTTATATTTCAGCTCGTTATGGCGTTTCAATTAAGTTAACTGACCAGTTGCTAGTTGCCATGGAAACTGGTGATTTTAGTAACTTTTCAAAAGTTATCTTAGAGAGTGAAAGGCACACTGAAAGTTATATCGACAATGAAGAGTTTCATATATTTGGAGATGGACTGAAAATAAGAATAGATAATAGGGATAAATTGTTTAGTAATTTATATTATTAATTATGTAATTATGTAATTATGTAATTATGTAATTATGTAATTATGAGATTAATTGATTGGATTACATAAGTAATAATCTTTAAATTTTACAAATGAGAGTTTGAATTTGGTATTGGCATATGGGGATTGTGTCCACATTCTGCCCAAAACCCCCACGCTATCCCCGTTTTCAGCACGCAGTTACAGGTATTTAAAGCATTGATAAATATGTAACTGCTTGTTTTTGTTGCCTACAATATGGCGGCTTAGGCCTCCCTTTTTTATGGGTTGATTAACAACATGGGGAGGGGCGCTCATGGATCTCTGCTCAAACAACCAACAGGCGGGGGCAAGCCCCGCCGTTGGGTTGCCTTACCTTGCGGATTCGTAAGCCATCATGGCCGCAACCTCCGTTTCTCCGCTACGAATGCGGATCTCACAGAGTCTTTTCCTGGTCATCCAGGTAAACACCAGTACGGTGATACAGAGAATAACCAGGGCCATAACTACTAACTTTTGCGGCATGATAGCCTCCTTGTCCTTGCCTTTCGGCGGGTAAGAGGCTACCTTTATGGTGTTCATGCATAAGAGTGGCCTCGGGTTGATTTACATCGATTCGGGGCTTTTCTCTTTCTATCCCTGCTAATGCTCAGGACAAAAAGATCCAGAGCACCCACGTGAATTTTACCCCTAATCCTGCCCGGTAATAAATCAGCGCTTTGTTACATAGAACAAGTAAGATGAACCAGCTCAGTGCTCATCCTTGTTATTTATTGGTTTTTGCCCGTTTCTTGCGGTGATGAATTTCTATATAACTAATTGTTTTTTAAACCTTTTTTTATTACATATGCTATGGCGGCTGCGGGCTTTTGTGTGTGGGATTGCTTAACAAGATAGGGAGGGGTGCTCATGGATCTCTGCTCAAACAACCAACAGGCAGGGGCAAGCCCCGCCGTTGGGTTGCCTTACCTTGCGGATTCGTAAGCCATCATGGCCGCAACCTCCGTTTCTCCGCTACGAATGCGGATCTCACAGAGTCTTTTCCTGGTCATCCAGGTGAACACCAGTACGGTGATACAGAGAATAACCAGGGCCATTACTACTAACTTTTGCGGCATGATAGCCTCCTTGTCCTTGCCTTTCAGCGGCTAAGAGGCTACCTTTATGGTGTTTGGGCATAAGAGTGGCCTCGGGTTGATTTACGTCGATTCGGGGCTTTTCTCTTTCTATCCCTTGCTCATGCTCAGGACAAAAAGATCCAGAGCACCCAAGCGAATGTTAACAGTAATCCCGCCTGGTAATAAATCAGCGCTTTGTTACATAGAACAAGTAAGCTGAACGGGCTCAGTGTACATCCTGTTTAATTTGTTGGTTTTTTTCCCTGTTTATTGCGATGCTGATGGCAGTTCATCGATCGCTGCAAGAGAGGGAATAATGTCCACCCCATCCGTGCTCAAGCCACCAACGTTGGTCGGCACTCAAATCGAACTACGACCCTTGCAGCCACAGCACCGTGAGGCAATGCTGAGCGCCGCTGCTGATGGCGAACTGTGGAACCTGAAGGTTACCGCAGTGCCGAGTGCCAGTACGATCGACAGCTATATCGCCACTGCCGTGGCAGGCCGTGATGTTGGCTCCATGCTGCCGTTTGTCATTGTTCAGCAGGCTAGCGGGCGAATTATCGGCAGTACCCGTTTCTGGAAAATCGACCGGGCTAATCGCAAAATGGAAATCGGCCACACCTGGCTGAGCCAATCGGTGCAGCGTACCGGCGTGAATACTGAAGCGAAATACCTACTGCTCGGCTATGCCTTTGAAGTATTACAGGCGGTACGGGTACAGTTCACCACCGACGAACTGAACGACAAGTCACGCGCGGCAATTTTGCGGATTGGTGCCAAGCAGGAGGGGATTGTACGTCATGAACGCATCATGCCCGACGGGCGCAAACGTAACTCGGTCAGGTTCAGCATTATCGATGATGAATGGTGTGAGGTGAAAGCCAGGCTGGAAGTTTTGCTGAAGCGATAAACTCGTCGAGCAAACATTGGCATGATCTCATTGGGCGCAGCATGCAGCGCCCCTACAATAGCCTTTCAACTCCGTGCTAAATTCCCCACGCCACCGTCGATCAGCAGTTCACTGCCCACCATGTAGCTGGATTCGTCAGACGCGAGGAATACGGCGGCTTTGGCCAATTCCAGCGCAGTCCCCATGCGGCCAATCGGCACCAGCGCGTGGATCTCTTCGCGCAATTCCTGTTCAGCCTGTGCCGGTAAACTCAGCTTGCCCAGCGCCGGAGTTGCCGTTGGGCCAGGGCTAAGGCCGTTGACACGAATACCGCGTGGGTGCAGCTCAGCAGAAAGCGAACGCGCCAAAGACAAAATCCCGGCTTTACTGGCGGCATAGACACTGCTTTGCGCCAGGCCAATATGCGCGCTGACGGAACCACACAGGATCACCGAGGCAGGATTGCCCAGCAACGGTAACAGGGCCTGGATCAAAAACAGAGGGCCTTTGAGATTGGTGTTCATCAGTTGGTCATAGCGTTGTTCATCCCATTCCTGTAACGGCAGATGGGTGACATCACCGGCGTTGATATACAGGATATCCAGCCGGGGCCAGCTTTTAGCCAACTGCGCGGCTAAAACCGGCTGTTGGCCGATATCCCCGGCGTCATTGTGCAATAGCACGACATCCCCTAGCGTTTCGCCAGCCGCTGTTAACCCGCTTGCGCTGCGCCCGGTGATCGCCACGGTGGCTCCTTCGGCAATAAACTGCCGGGCCGTCTCCAGCCCGATGCCGCTGGTTCCCCCGGTAATCAACGCGTATTTACCTGTTAATCGTGACATAACCCTTCCTCTCGTTGGTCAGTTACGCCATTATTGGTCTCTCAGTACCTTTTGCATAGTAGGTACCGTTTGGATACTAAAAGACAAGGTGGGATGCAATGGCGTCAATAGTGAAAGGGCAGGTCGAAAAAAATTTCCCGTTACCGCCGGCGGGAGAACCGTGCCCGATGGTGAGCTTCGTTAATTTGGTTTCGGGAAAATGGGCGATCCCGATCCTGTATCGCCTGATGGTGATCGACGGTCCAATACGCTTTAGCGAATTACAGCGCGCGGTGGCCCCAATCGCGCAAAAAGAGCTGACGCGTCAGCTCCGCCAGTTTGAACAATGCGGTCTTGTCACTCGGCAAGTGTTTCCTGAGGTGCCACCACGGGTGGAATACCAGATAACGCCTCTGGGTAAAACGTTGCGCCCCACGTTAGACTCGTTGGCTGATTGGATGCGTGGCCATGCGCCGCAGTTGATTGGTAGCCAATAACCGCTGGAAAACTCGTAAGGTTGAGTGATTCTCCATCACTCGATACGGAAAGTGCGCAATCGGGTTGATAGCAGTAGAATTTGTCACGCATACTGCGTAAACCAATATTTTCGCTGAACAAGGAGTTCCAGATGGCCGAAGAAACGATTTTCAGTAAAATTATTCGCCGTGAAATCCCTGCCGATGTCGTCTACCAGGACGAGCTGGTCACCGCATTTCGTGATATTTCCCCACAGGCACCGACCCATATCCTGATCGTGCCGAACGTCCTGATCCCAACGGTGAACGACGTGACCGTGGAACACGAGGCCGCATTAGGCCGTATGATCACCGTGGCGGCCAAAATTGCCGAGCAGGAAGGGATTGCCGAAGACGGTTACCGCTTGCTCATCAATTGCAATCGTCACGGCGGGCAAGAGGTCTATCATATTCATATGCATTTAGTCGGTGGGCGCGCTCTGGGCCCGTTGTTGTCACGTTAACCGAGGAAGACCATGCGCTATATCCACACGACGCGTTACTTGATGGCGCTGGTGCTCCCCGCCGCGATGCTGATGGGCTGTAGCAGCCCGAAGGGCATCTCGGTCAATGAACGGCAAACGGTGGTGATGGATTCACCGGTACTGACGGCGGGTATTCTGGCGGATAACCCGTCTATTGCCGACGCATCTGGCCGCCTGCGGGCCAGTTCGGTGCTCAGCAACACCCAGACGACGCCGGTGACCCTCCACTATCGTTTCTACTGGTATGACAAACAGGGGTTAGATATCCTGCCTTTTGAACAGCCGCGTACGGTCACCGTTGCCGCCAATTCAGACACCGAGATTTATTCGTTGAATGGCAACCTTGATGCCAAGCGTGTACGTCTGTATTTATACTTATAAGTTTTGGGTTACGTTGGAGAAGGTAATGAAAAAGTTCCTATGGGTGGCACTGGCCGCGTTGGTGTTAACCGGTTGTCCATCACGTCCGCCAGAGCCTACGGCACCGGTGACGGTAGAGCCACAACCGCAACCAGAGCCTCAGCCTGAACCGTTGCCACCAACCAACGAGCCGGTGCCACAGCCGCCGAAGATCCAGCAGCTTGACTGGCTGGGCAGCGTGCAGCCGTTGGTCAATCAGATGTTGAAGGCTGATGGCGTCACGCCTGGCAGCGTATTGCTGTTGGACAGCGTGAAAAACAATACCAATGGCTCATTGAGCATCGGCAACGCCACCTCGGCGCTGCATCAGGCTTTGGCATCCAACAACACCTTTGCCGTCGTGCCGGAATCGCAGTTGGCGAGCGCCAAACAAACGCTGGGCCTGTCGGCGGAAGACAGTCTCGGATCGCGCAGCAAGGCGATTGGCCTGGCGCGCATCGTCAATGCGCAATACGTGTTGTATAGCGACGTCAGTGGCGATGTGAAGTCACCGGCGATGGAAATGCAACTGATGCTGGTACAAACCGGTGAGATCGTCTGGTCAGGCAATGGCGACGTCAAATACTGAATCCCAGCTGCGGCGACTCTTGAGTAACAGGCTGCCGGCGGTAAATACCGCCGGTTGTCATTTTAGCCTGGTAGAAGGGTTGAGCGGCGAGAGCTGGCGGATCGACAGTGGCGATGTGCAACTGCTAGCCCGTCCGCAGACGCCGGAAAAACGCATGCTCGGCGTTAACCGTCGGCGTGAGGGGCAAGTGCTCAAGCGTGCTGGATTAGGCATGGGGCCAAGGGTGTGGTTACAGAGCCCTGAGTGGTTGGTCGTCGAATGGCTTGCCGGTGAGAGCGTTGACGAAACGGCGTTTGCTTCCTTAACGGCCAACGGGGAGTTGGCAGAGTTGACCGCCCAGTTGCATAACCGTGGGTTGAGTGGTTACCGGCTGGATCTGCAACAGCAATTTACCCGCTATTGGCAGCAAATTGATCGCCGGCGGATCACGCCAGCCTGGCTGCGTTGGCAGCGCTATTTCATCACCGGTACCATGCCGCGACCGTTGCAGTTGGCAACGCTGCACATGGATATTCATGCCGGTAATCTGCTGCGACAGGCCGGGCAGCTCAGGCTGATCGACTGGGAGTATGCCGCCGATGGCGATATCGCCCTTGAGCTGGCGGCGATGTTTCGCTTCAATCAATTTTCCCCGGCTGTGCAACAACGCTTTTTAGAGCAATACCAACCCCACGGCTATGCCGATTTGCCGCAGTTGGCCTCACAGGTTCAGCGTTGGTTGCCGTGGGTGGATTACCTGATGCTGATGTGGTGCGAAGTGCGCTGGCAGCAGTGTCGGGATGCGGAATTTTTGCGTTGGGGCGCAGCGTTATACCGGCGTTTTTGTTTATCATCGTCAAATTAATCATGAATACTGATGTGAGGTGGCCGTGGGCCCAGTAATGCTAGATGTCGTCGGCTATGAGCTGGACGCAGAAGAACGCGAGATTTTAAAACACCCGCTGGTAGGGGGCTTAATCCTGTTTACCCGCAACTTTGCCGATCCGCAGCAGTTGCGTGAGCTGGTTCGCCAAATCCGCGCGGCCTCGCATTCGCGGCTGGTTGTGGCGGTGGATCAGGAAGGCGGGCGCGTACAGCGCTTTCGCGAAGGTTTTACCCGCTTACCGGCGGCGCAGTCCTTTGCGGCGCTCAACGATGCTCAGGAAGGCGGGCGTCTGGCTCAGGAAGCCGGGTGGCTGATGGCCTCGGAAATGATTGCCCAGGATATCGATATCAGCTTTGCCCCGGTATTGGACATCGGCCACGCCAGCGCGGCGATTGGCGAGCGTTCGTTCCATAGCGATCCGCAGCAGGCGTTAGTGATGGCCGAACGCTTTATCCAGGGGATGCACAGCGCCGGGATGAAAACCACCGGCAAGCATTTCCCAGGGCATGGCGCAGTCACGGCGGACTCGCATAAAGAAACGCCTCGCGATCCAAGGCCATTGGCTCAAATCCGCGAACATGATATGACTATCTTCCGTGAGCTGATCCAACGCGGATTGCTGGATGCCATCATGCCAGCCCACGTTATCTATACTGAAGCAGACCCGCGCCCGGCCAGCGGCTCGCCTTACTGGCTGCAGCAAATCTTGCGTCAGGAGCTAGGCTTTGAGGGCGTGATCTTCTCTGACGATCTGTCGATGGAAGGGGCGGCGATCATGGGCAGCTATGCCGAACGTGGCCAGGCGGCGCTGGATGCCGGTTGCGATATGATCCTGGTTTGTAATAATCGGGCAGGGGCGGTCAGCGTGTTAGATAACCTGTCCCCGGTCAAAGTAGAGAAATTGCAGCGGTTATATCATCGCGGTCAGTTCACCCGTCAGGAACTGCGCGATTCCGACCGTTGGCAAAAGGCGCATCATGCGCTGAGTCAATTGCATGAACGCTGGGAAGAGCATAAGCAACGCTCAGCGGGGTGAACGGCCAGGGCGCCGCAAGAAGGCGGCGTTAATAATGGGGGCTGCCAGCGGCCCCCAGCTTGTTGCGAGGAACCACATGATTATCTATTTGCATGGCTTCGATTCCACCAGTCCCGGCAATCATGAAAAGATTATGCAGTTACAGTTCATCGATCCGGACGTGCGCTTTATCAGCTACAGCACTTTGCATCCGCGCCATGATATGCAGCATTTATTGAAAGAGGTGGACAAGGCGGTACAGCAGGAAGGGGATGCCCACCCATTGATCTGCGGTGTGGGTCTTGGGGGTTTTTGGGCCGAACGTATCGGTTTTTTGTGCGGTATCCGTCAGGTGATCTTCAACCCGAATCTGTACCCGGAAGAACATATGCACGGCAAGATCGACCGGCCGGAAGAGTATCGCGATATCGCCACCAAATGCGTGGAAGATTTTCGTGAGAAGAATCGCGATCGCTGCCTGGTGGTGCTTTCTCGCCAGGACGAAGTGTTGGACAGCCAGCGTAGTGCCGAGTTGCTGCACAAGTATTATGAAATCGTCTGGGATGAACAGCAGAGTCACAAGTTTAAAAACATCTCGCCGCACTTGCAACGCATCAAAGCGTTCAAGACATTGGCGTAACAGTTTTATAACGCATTTTTGAGCCGTGAACGCTGTTCCCCAAGGGCAGCAATTGCGGCTTTTTTGTTTTTATCGTGCCCGTTTTCGCCGGTGGGCAGCAAAATGTAAAACTGTGATCTCACGCTAACTATTTGAATCACAATCCTCAAAAAATCCCTTCGTCCAGCCTTTAACCAAAAAACTTTGACGTACATCAATTTTGGTATGACCAAATAACCTCTCGTGCTATTCTGGCCCCAGATTGCAGGTTTAACTTAAGCGAACCCTATGTATTCTAAGGATATTATTTATTTACCCTTAGGCAACAATTGGTTCACATTCAGGGGGTCATTTTGACAACGCCAAAGAAAAAAATTGTTATTGTCGGCGGTGGTGCCGGTGGTCTGGAGCTGGCAACCAGCCTGGGCCATAAACTGGGTCGTAAGCACAAAGCGGAGATCACGCTGGTGGATCGCAACCACAGCCATCTGTGGAAGCCGTTGCTGCATGAAGTGGCTACCGGCTCCCTGGATGACGGTGTGGATGCGTTGAACTACCTGGCACATGCGCGTAATCACTTCTTCAACTTCCAACTGGGTTCACTGGTCAACATTGACCGTGAAAATAAAACGCTGCAGTTAACGCAGATCTGCGATGAGCAAGGCTGCCAGCTGGTTCCCGCCCGCGAGTTGAGCTACGACATCCTGGTGATGGCGCTCGGCAGCACCTCGAACGACTTTGGCACCCCAGGGGTAAGAGATAACTGCATCTTCCTGGATAACCCGAATCAGGCGCACCGTTTCCATAACGAGATGTTGAACCTGTTCCTCAAGTTCTCTGCCAATCCGGAAGAGAAGGAGAGCGTGAATATTGCCATCGTGGGCGGTGGGGCTACCGGCGTTGAACTGTCGGCAGAGCTGCATAACGCGGTCAAACAGTTGCACAGCTACGGTTTTGAAGGGCTGGATAACAGCGCCTTGAAGGTTACCCTGGTGGAAGCCGGTGAGCGTATTCTGCCAGCGCTGCCGCCGCGTATTTCCGCAGCGGCGCATCAGGAACTGAACAAACTTGGCGTGCGGGTATTAACCAATACCATGGTGACCAGTGCCGATGAGCATGGCCTGAACACCAAAGGCGGCGAATTTATCAATGCCGATCTGATGGTGTGGGCGGCCGGCATCAAGGCTCCAGACTTTATGAAAGAGATTGCTGGGCTGGAAACCAACCGCATCAATCAGCTGGTAGTTGAGCCAACGCTGCAAACCACCCGTGATGCCAACATTTTTGCTATCGGTGACTGCGCTTCCTGCCCACGTGAAGGCGGCGGCTTTGTGCCACCACGGGCACAGTCTGCTCACCAGATGGCATCACGTTGCTATAGCAACATCCTGGCGATGATGCACGATCAGCCGATGAAACCTTACGTTTATAAGGATCACGGTTCACTGGTCTCGCTTTCCCGCTTCAGCACCGTAGGTAGCCTGATGGGTAACCTGATGCGCGGTTCAATGATGGTCGAAGGGCGTATTGCCCGCGTGGTGTATATTTCGCTGTACCGTATGCACCAGGTAGCGCTGCATGGCTATACCAAAACCGGCCTGATGATGCTGGTGGGTGGTATCAACCGCGTGATCCGTCCGCGCTTGAAGATGCACTGATTTTTTTAACCCATTCGTTCGGTTGATGAAAACCCACGTAGGCTTGCCGCGTGGGTTTTTTTATTGCCGTGAGATAGGGGGGGCTGGCAGGGATAGGATTCTTCTCAATTCATGGGTTTTGGCCCGTTTACAGTGCGTTTTGCTCATTGAGTCTTATTGCGAGGCTGAACTTCCTTGTGCAGACTTTAGGGAGTTTACAGACGGCGCGTCACGCACGCCGTAAACCGGGGGATCGCCAGTGATCACGGCGAGCTCGCCCGGTGCATAATGCGTGGTAACACATTCAGGAGGATTTCCTGTGAACAAATCAATGTTAGCCGGTGTTGGGATTGGTATTGCAGCCGCTCTGGGAATTGCTGCCGTAGCTGGTCTGGACGTATTCACTCCCGGCCCACAATATGCGCAGGTTCTCGCCGCAACACCGATCAAAGAAACCATCAAAACCCCTCGGCAAGAGTGCCGCAACGTCACGGTGACCCATCGTGCGCCGGTTCAGGATGAAAATCGCATCGCTGGCTCCGTGCTGGGTGCGGTTGCCGGGGGCGTGATTGGCCACCAGTTTGGCGGTGGCCGGGGCCGTGATGTTGCGACCGTGGTAGGTGCGCTGGGTGGCGGGTATGCCGGGCACCAGGTACAGGGTGCCTTGCAAGACAACGACACTACCACCAGCACGCAGCAGCGCTGCAAAACGGTGTATGACAAATCGCAGAAAATGCTGGGCTATGACGTGACTTACAAGATTGGCGACCAGCAGGGCAAAATCCGCATGGATCACGATCCAGGCACCCAGATCCCGCTGGATAAAAGCGGTCAGTTGATACTGACCAAAGTCTGATCTTCGCAGTTTACTCCTCACAATAATCCTTCAACAGGGCTGAGGAATAATCCCTACTAATTTTTTTAGTGGATTCAGATAATTAGAACGAGTGCTTTACGAGCAATCTGTTCCATTTTGTTCGCAAATTGGCAGTGAGATAATTACGATGACCTTTTCTCGTCTGCTTAAGGTTGTTTTTCATCCCGTTCCCGGGTGAAAAACAGCCTGCTTCTCGTCTCAATTTTTCTGGGGATTCCTCAGCCCACAGGGAGAAGGAATCGTTCTGGCGCCGATAATCGTTGATTAGGCCTTCAACGGTGCTGGTGTCCGGATACGGTAAGAACGCTAAAAGTCGGTATCAACGCCGTCATGCGTACTTTAATAACTCGCGCCGAAGCGGATAACGTCCTCACTAGTCGCTCATGCTGATGTAGCGCTTACCTGCGAACTCGATGAACAGTGGAGCTTAGTCTGCAACAAGGTTCGCCAGCACTGGCTCTAGTATGCAAACAATACCAAAACAGGCAGTGTACTGGCCTACACCTTTGGGCACCGCACCGATGAAACTTGCCGATTACTGATCCCGTTCAATATCGGCATGCTAGCCAGTGATGAATGGGGCAGTTATAGCCGGAAAGTACAGAAGGATAAGCATCTGACAGGCTGCATATTTACTAAATGTATTGAACGTAATAACCTAACGTTGCGAACCCCTGTAAAGCGCATGTACCATAAAACAATCTGATTCTCATGGTCGATTGAGTTGCAAGAAAAGGTCATTGGGGCCTCCATCGAAAAGTACATGTTCTACCTATTGGAGTCATTACCCGCGTTAGTGACTTTTCTCAGCTTATCGGCCAGCAGTACTGTAGCAAAACAGCACTCAGATATATCCCAACACCATACGAACCGTGTGCTATTAGACTACGCTGGCGCGCTATATTAGGTTGCGGTGTCTTGGATGCAGCCAAGCCAAAACCAAATCCAGGTTGCATAACAAAGAAAGGGGCTATGACGCTTATAATGCCCATAATGAGTGCTGCCAAAAATGTGGGGTGCTCAAGCCAGTCTTGCCCCATGAGATAAATAAATATCAGAGAAAAGACGACGCCGATAGCGTAGTGTGCCGTCCACCCCAGAGCCTTTTCTCCGCTTATTGGTGTTGTCTGCATGATGGTATGGTGAAAAAACTTGCCATTTGGCATGTGTCCTAACCAGCGCCCGACTAACTGATAGTTGAGCGAAGGGATATCAAAAAAGCGTTTTTGCATTAATGCCCAGATGTCCATTACTAAGGTTGCTCCAGTACCAATCAGCACTGCACGTAATAATATATCCATTTAACGATCCTTTTTACGCTTCTAGGACGTGGAAAACGTAACATGTTCTGTAACACAATCTCGATTGAAAGGTAGCAGCAGTAAACTGGTGGGCTCCTTCAACCTTTGATATAATATCTTTCAATTATTATATTGAATGATGGGGTAGTAAAAACAATATGTCAACACTCAATGGCGATAGTCAACGTCAAGTTCTTAATGAATTTGCAGAAGTGACACGTTCCTTGGGGAACTCACATCGTCTGCTACTGCTTGAGCATATTGCACAGGGAGAAAGACCGGTTGAAAGGCTAGCGGAACTGGCTGGTCTTACGATAGCCAATGCTTCTCAGCATCTTCAACATCTCAAACGTGCGGGGTTTGTGCAATCACGCCGCGAAGGGAAAAACGTCTACTACCGTTTGGGCAATGGGCCAGTCCAGAATATCTTGACGGCGATTCGGCAATTTGTGGAATATCGACATAGCGAGATCAGATCATTCGTTACTGATATTTTCAGCCAGCGTGAACGGCTGGAATCGATTTCTCGCGAAGAGCTTCTACATCGCTTGAATGAGGGGGATATTACTCTGCTGGATGTGCGTCCCCCCGAAGAGTTTGCCTCTGGCCATCTGCCTGGAGCGGTCAATATTCCGGCCGAAGAACTAGAGGGTCGCCTATCTGAACTGCTTAAAGGACAGGAAGTGGTGGCGTATTGCCGCGGGCCGTACTGCGTCCTCTCTCTCAACGCTATGAAAACCCTGCATACCAATGGGTTTCTCGCTCGTTGCCTAGAGGATGGCTTTCCGGAGTGGAAGGCCGCCGGGTTGGAGGTGCAAATTAACCGGTAAGCCCTCGTTTTCTCTGTTTACTGGTATAACCTGTCACGGAAACACCACTGGATCCTGATACTCAACATTATGGTTCCAGTGGTATTTCGATTATTAAGGCTAATTGATCTTTTTCATTAAAATTAGCGCGCCTATCGCTGCGAGTAAATAGACTCCTCCTGCAGTGCCAAATGCCCATGCATAGCCATTAACTACGTTTGCCTGGGTTGCCGCTACCGCCATTAATGCAGCCAGCCCCATAGTTGGACCTAACTCCATTGATGTGTTCATTACGCCGCCCGCAAGGCCCGCTTCGCGTAGGGGAACATTTGCCGTAGAAAGTACCGCACTGCCGGAAAAGGTCAAAGAAGCTCCGGCGGGGAGGATAAATAAACCAGGAAGCAGGCCAAGTACATAGTGGGTTTGCTCATTGAGCTGTGCCAATAAAAGCAGCCCCGCAGCACCGAGCAGTAGCCCGACAATTGTGATTTGCAAGGCGCCGAAGCGCATAATGAGGGCCCCGGCGGCACGATTCATAATTAGGAGTCCAACGGTATAAGGTATAAAGGCCATGGAGGTTGCAAAAGATGACCAACCGCGAAATTGTTGCAGATACAGGGAAAGTAAAAAGGTAATCAAGCCCATACCCGCAGCGGCCAGTAGAATACCAATCAGGCCAGTCATGCGCATCGGGTTGAGGATAAAACCAGGGGGTAGCAGAGGAGAGCTAACATGTCGCTCGACGAGCAAGAAAGTGAAAATGAACAGCAGGCCAGCGGCAACAGGCAGATAGACAGGCGCAGTCAGCCAAGAATATTCGCCACTCATGATCAGGCCAAAGCTGAACAGCGAAATGCCACTAGTCGCCAATAGAGCACCACTCAAATCTAGACCAGGAGAGTCGTTATCATGTAGGGGGAGCGGCTTCATCATTGTGCGTACCAAAAGCAGACCGGACAAGCTAACAACAACCGGAACAATAAACATCCACCGCCAAGACAGCCAAGTGGTGATGATGCCTGATGAAAGAAAACCAACGGCTCCCCCCAGAACCGATACTCCGCCCCAGGTTGCCATTGCATGGTTGAACTGGCCCGCCTCTCGGTAGAGTTGGCGCAATAATGCCATCAGGGCTGGAGCCGTAAGCGCGGCACCGATCCCTTGCAAAAAGCGAATTGCTACTAGAATCCAATAGGAGGAAGCGAACATGCCGCTCAATGACGCAAGGCCGAAGATAAGCATCCCCAAAGTAAACATTTTTCTTCCACTGTAACGATCAGTTAGTCGCCCGCCAAACAGCAACAGGCCGCTAAATGGCAACCCATAGGCAGCACTCACCAACACCAGTTCGGCTTGAACCAACTGGAATTCTGTGCCAATCGCTGGTAGTGGGACTCCAATCATGACGATTGTAAAAATCAGCGTTGCCTGAATGGAGGCGAGAATAGCAAACACTAAAGCGTTATTTTCCTCTACGACTAATGGTCGAGCCATATCTTCAGGAAGGGCCGAATCGCGTTTGTCTGTCACAAAATCATTACTCATTTTACCACCCTACTTGTCATCTGTTGGATAAGTTTACTTTCTATGTGTAATCATTAGTTTTATTTATGATTAAATAAAATCATTCAATTGATTAATTGAATATTGTGCGTGTTGATCTGATGTTGTCAAGTTAAAAAGAAAAATGCGTATAAATTAATATTAATTTTTCATTACTTTATTGATGGTCATTACTGGTTACTTATCATGAGTGCTGAATGGTTTTTTATTTTATTTCAATTAATTCATGTCTTTACGAGTAATTGCTTGTTTTTTTTATGATATCAAATTGTTATGCACTGTGATGTTTATGCTTGACGTCATAAAACATATTAATGTGGTATTTCAACAATCAATTGATCAGTTGATTGATTGTTGTAGTGAAATATTCACGATGCTTATATTAATGGCTTGGGCATCTCATCTATCCGATGTTTGCTGCTACAACGGTATTTTTTGGGGGAGGTTTTACCCCTAACTTTAAGTAATTGGTATTCTTAAACGTTTTGATGGATGCGTAACGCTCTCATGCTATTTTTATTGAATAATCTCAGAGGGGCTTTTTATGCGAGTCATGCAGGAATCGGCCAAGAGAATTGGCTTAAAACTTTCAGGAAAAGAAAATGACCTGATCACCAATCAGATTGAACATTCCGTTGAAAAAAATGTCACTAAAATAAATGAGTTGCTTAATGGGAAACTACCTGTAGATGATTCAACAACCTTTGATAAAACAGTGGAAAGAAAAGAGGATGAGTCATTTCCGCTAACCGATATTCAATACGCTTATTTGATTGGTCGCAATGCAGGAATACCTCTGGGAGGGATTGCAACGCATTACTATTTTGAAGTCGAAATTTTCAACCCCGATCTCCAGCGGCTCAATGCAGCCTTGAACCAAACGCTGTCCCTGCATGCCATGCTGCGCGCCGAACTGACTGATAGTGGCCGTCAACGAATTTCTGCGGCCCTTGAACATTATGAGATTGCCGTGACGGATTGCCAATACATGGATGATAACCAGTTGCAGGAATTTATTAATAGCACACGAAGTGACATGGAAACGCATTTACGTTCGTTGGCTGTTGCACCGTCTTTCGAGATTAGAGCCTCCTTATTGAATAAAATGAAGGTTCGTTTACACCTCTGTTTTGAATTGATGTTTCTTGATTTGCATAGTGTGAAAATAGTGATGAAGGATTGGTGGCGGTTCTATCAAAATCCATATGTAGTAAAATCCGAGCCGGAATTTAATTTTGGCGATTATATCGAAAGAGAAAGGCAACTTCTGCAGAGTAAGCAAGGCTGCCGGGATAAGGATTATTGGTTAAATAAAGTGGGTGTGATGCCCGCAGCTCCTGAACTACCACTGTATCAGTCACCTGAATTAATTAAAAACCCCATATTTAAAACGCTTTCACACCCGATCTCACTGGAATTAGTCAATAAGCTTCGTCAGAGCGCGACTGCACAGGGTATTACCCTGGAAACACTCTTTCTTGGCGTTTATGTTGAAACCTTGCGGCAGTGGTCGCGGCGCCAGAACTTTACTCTCACTTTAACTCAGCATGCGCGACGTAACTATTTCCCGGATGTGCAACAAAGCGTAGGGAATTATCTTCAGTCAAGCCTGTTGTGTGTTAAAGACAGTAAGTCGGAGGCGTTTGGTCAGCGCTTGGTGATGTTGCAGACTGAACAGTTGTTGAACTACTGGCATTCCTCATTCAATGGGATCCAGGTTCTACGCGAAATGACGCGTCGGAGCCAGGGAGGACGGGCGCTCTCTTTCCCGGTGGTATTCAGCAATACCTTGAATGCGGAACTACGAGATATTGTCACCGACTATGGCTGGGAAGGCACGGCGATGGTCAAGTATAGCAGCACCCAAACGCCCGGCGTCTGGCTCGAAAATCAGTTGTTGCGTATCAATGGCGATCTGGTGATGAACTGGAACTACGTCGAAGGGTTGTTCCCGGCGGGTATGCCGGAAATGATGTTTGAGGCAGCCGTTAAACTGCTGAACGCCTGTGGCGAAAACCCGCAGATTTGGTCACAACAGGGTGCGGTAGTGACCTTGAACACGGACGACATGCAGGAGAGACTGGCTGCAAATTCGACGGATGATGGTATGCCACCTGCGTTGTTGCAGGATCTGATCTTGCATGCTGCACGTCTGTTCCCAACCAAAACGGCGATTATTCAGGGGCAAAGAGAGGTCAGCTACGGGGAGTTGGTCACCAGCGGTAACCACGTTGCCGAGCAACTGAGTGCTGCTGTGGCCATTGAACCGGGTGACATCGTTGCTGTTTCTCTGCCGCAAGGGCCGGAAATGCTGGCCGCCATTCTGGGTGTACTGTTCGCGGGTGCGGCTTATGTCTCGATTGACCCACAATTTCCTGAGCAGCGTAAAGCGCGGTTGATTGAGCGCTGTGCTGCGAAAGCCATCGTGACGCCTGCTGGCCTGGAACCAATAGAAGGATTAATCAACATCGGGGTGGTCATTAATAGTGCTGCACCGATGAAGTTTCCTTCACTGGTGGCAAAACAGACATTGGATGATCTGGCCTACGTTATTTTTACCTCCGGCTCTACTGGTGAGCCAAAAGGGGTAATGATTACGCACCGCAACGCCGCTAATACGGTTTTGGATATTAATCGTCGTTTCAACGTCAATCAGCATGACCGTGTCTTCTCCGTTGCGCCAGCGGGGTTCGATCTATCCGTTTATGATTATTTTGGAGTTCTGGGAGCCGGTGGCAGCATCCTGTTTGCTGCGGAAAATGAGGCTAACGATCCGAAAATATGGGCTGAAAAGATCACCAAACATCGGGTGACTTTGTGGAATAGCGTGCCGGCACCAATGAAAGCCTTGGTAGAGCGGGCCGGTTCGCAGCTTTCTGGCAGTGCTTTGCGTCTGGTGCTGATGAGTGGAGACTGGATCCCGGTCAACCTGCCGGATCAAATCAAGGCCGCCGTCAACGGTATTGATGTGATCAGCCTTGGTGGGGCGACAGAAGGTTCAATCTGGTCAATTGCTTACCCAATCCGGCATGTAGATAGCGCCTGGAAAAGCATTCCTTACGGTAAGCCATTGGCTAATCAGCAATTTCATGTGCTCAATGAATGGCTTGAACCTTGTCCCAAGTGGGTTACTGGTGAGCTGTTCATTGCAGGCGCTGGCGTGGCACAAGGTTACCTGGGCGATGCTGAAAAAACGCAGGAGAGATTTTTTAACCATCCGATCACTGGCGAGCGGCTGTATAGAACCGGTGATTTGGGACGCTATATTGATGAAGGACTGATTGAGATCTTTGGACGTGAAGATAATCAGGTAAAAATTAATGGCTATCGCATCGAACTGGGTGAAATAGAGGCTTGCCTGTTGGAGAATCCGCAGGCGAACCACGTCGTGATCACTGCGGTAAGCCACCCGAAAACCGGCCAAAAGCAGCTAGCTGCATATATTGTGCCGAAGCAACTGGCCAGCGAGAACGAAAAGAGCGCGTTGGAAGGTACACTACGCGAACTCGCTCAAGCTCATCTCCCTTCTTATATGATACCAACCTGGTTTGTCTTATTGGACAGTATGCCATTGACAGCTAATGGGAAAATAGATCGTAACGCTTTGCCCGTGCTATGGGGGGAAGTGGTAGCTGCGTCGGATAAGAGTGAACCCGCCGATGAGCTTGAGGCCCGTGTATTCGCCTTATGGTCAAAACAGCTGCAACACGGTGACTTTGATGTCAATGATGGTTTTTTCGACATCGGTGGCGATTCATTGCATGCGGTAGGGCTGTTGAGCGCGGTACGCGAAACCTTCAAGGTCGGCCCGTCCAGTGAACAGGATATGATCGAGAGCCTGTTTATGAATGCCTCAGTACGTGATTTTTCGCGCATCCTTTCCAGCGTAGCGGACAAGATTCAGGAGCAATACGCATGACGCATCCATTTAAACCGGCTCCAGAGCAGGTTGATTATGATTTTATTGTGGTCGGAGGCGGGACAGCGGGTTGTGTGATGGCTTCTCGTCTTTCCGAAAGTGGCAAACACAGTGTTTTATTGCTTGAGGCGGGGCAGGATTCTGACGTTGCTCAACCTGATAGTCCGTTGCGGGATGCTTCCCGCCTGGTTCTTGAAGGCTATAACTGGCCATACGAAGCCAACGTGCATGGGACAGAGCGATTTTCTCGTTTCGTCCAGGTAGATGATAATCAGCCGTTAGAGCGTAACCGGCGTAAAGCCTTTGGCTATCGCCTGGGGAAAGTCATGGGGGGATCGTCTGCGATTAACGGTGCCGTAGCCTTAAGGGCCTTTCCCAGCGATTTTAACCGCTGGGTAAATATGGGGTGTCGTCAATGGGCGTGGTGTGACGTTTTGCCGTGGTACAAGAAGCTGGAAAATGACGTTGACCGTCCGGATTCTTCACTGCATGGTCACCAAGGGCCTCTCAGGTTGCGGAGGCCTGTAGGGGACGATATCTTGCCATTGGAGAAAGCCTTTGCCGATATATGCCAACAGAACGGCATCGCTTTTGTTGACGATCTGAATGAGGGAGAAAGTGCGGCGGTGGGTGTCGTACCAGCCAATGTGGTGCAGGGAGCGGAAAGGTACGATCTTTACCGCGCCTATCTTTCTGCGGCACGCGAGCGGGAAAACCTTCAGATCCTCTCGCACATGACGGTCGAGAGAGTGCTGTTTAACGCGGGCAAGGCTGTTGGTGTCGAAGCGTCGCACGACGGGGGCTATACTACCTATCGTGCCAACCAGATCGTGCTGTGCGCCGGGGCGATAGGATCTGCGGCAATCTTGCAGCGTTCCGGCGTTGGAGATGCGCGTTTATTACAACAACTTGATATTCCCGTGGTGGCCGATCTGCCTGCCATTGGCAACCATCTGTCCGATCACGCTTCGGTAGTACTATGGGCACTCCCAAAATCTGGAAATAGCATCCAGGAAACACCGTGGCGGCAAACTGCGGCGCGCTTGAACAGCGGGTACGATGCGCAGATTGATGTGCAATTAGGATTAATGAACAACGTGGCGAGCAAGACCGTACCCGGTTTTCAGAATCGCACCGATTACCCACGCTTGGTGGGGGCCTCTGTGATGCTGATGCGTCCCAAGTCCAGAGGACGAGTGTTTATCCAGAGCAGGGATAGTCAGCAACTGCCGATGATCGATCTGCCGTTATCACAGGAGCCAGAGGATATCGCGCGCTTGGTCGGGGGTGTACGTCAAATGTGGCGGTTGATCAATCATCCTGAGCTTGCGACATATCTCGACGGTATCCAGTTCTGGTCTGAGGCTATGATCGACAATGATGAGGTTATGCATAACGCCATCGAAAATCTGCTCAGCCCCGGCTGGCATGCCTCTGGTACGGTACGGATGGGATGTGCGAGCGATCCGCAGACTGCAGCGGATGAACAGGGTAACCTGCACGGCCTGAGCCAAATCGCCGTTGCAGATGCTTCACTCTTCCCTTGTATCCCCTCGATGCCCACGAACCTCACTACCGTGATGGTTGCTGAGCGTATCGCCTCTTTCTTACTGGGGAGCCATATATGAATTCGTCTGCGCCCAAGCGCGTCATTTATGCCTTCCCACACGCAGGCGCCAGCGCGAGCGTCTATCGTGCTTGGCTTGGCCGCTTCAAAGGGGATTCCAATCTGGTATTCAAGCCTATCGAGATACCTGGCCGTGACGTGCTGAGCCGTGAAAAGGTGATCGACAATCTGCCGTTGTTGGTCGATCGGATCTGCGCCGATATCCATGCGGACTTTGCCCTGCGCCAGCAGGCTGGGACGACCGAATGGGTGACGTTTGGTCATAGTTTTGGTGGCGTGCTGAGTTTTATCGTGAGTGCGGCGTTGGCGGAAAACTATGCTATGCGCCCGCTGTTTTCCGTGATTTCAGGCTCTATCGCACCGAGCGTGCAGGCTGACGATGACCGACATTTGTGGACGGACGATCAAATCATTTCAAAAATGCGTGCGGATAATGGGACACCAGAGAGCATTCTCAATGAGCCCGCCTTCGCCCGCAGGCTGGTGACCTCGCTCCGTACCGATTATATCTTGCGCCATCAGTTCCTAGCGTTTGTGGATAAAAAAGTGTCGCAACCCTTGGACGTTATCTCAGCGGATCAAGATGAACATGTCACTGAAGAAATGCAAGCAGCGTGGCGGAACCATACGTTTGCCACCACCCAACTACACCCTATCGAAGGGGGCCATTTCGCTATTTATAACTATTTTGACTTGGTAAAGGCGCTATTTTCGCAGGTACCAGAGACTCAGGCATTGGTCGCGGAATCTTTCTGAGGATATTATGGAAAACACAGAGTTAACACAGTTTCGACTCACCTGCCGTGATTTCCTGGCGCGTGAGGCTAATCCCTTTCTATCTGAGTGGGAAACTAACGGCCTGATCGGGCGTGATTTTTGGCGCCACGCGGGTGAAGTGGGGTTATTAGGATTGGGCGTTGTCCGTGAATTGGGCGGTCAGCAGAAGCCTGATTATCACTATGCTGCTGTCCTGACGGAGGAGTTAATTCGCGCCGAGATGACCGCGCCAGTCATTATCTCTCATAATGATGTGATCGCCAGTTATATAGACAGCCACGGTACCGATGAGCAGAAAGCTCGCTGGCTGCCAGGGTTGTGCAGCGGTGAACTTATTGCGGCGATCGCTATTACCGAACCCAATGGTGGATCGGATTCGGCAGATCTTGAGACTACCGCGGTAAAGCAAGGGCAGCACTATATTGTCAATGGTCATAAAAGCTATATCACCAATGGGATTAATGCCGATCTTATTCTGACCGCGGTAAGAACCTCAGAGGCGTCACGTGGGCAGGGCACCAGTTTGCTGATCGTTGAACGAAACACCCCGGGTTTTGAGCGCGGGCCATTGCTGAAAAAAATAGGTTGGCATGCCAGTGATACCGCCGATCTTCATTTCACCGCATGTCGGGTTCCCTGCGAAAATCTTATTGGTCGCGAGAATATTGGCAACCTCTATTTTATGGGAGGGATGCCGCGAGAAAGATTGAGCATTGCGACCGTTGCCGTTGCCACAGCGGAATATCTACTTGAAAAAACGCTGGTATGGGTAAAGCACCGTAAGGCTTTCGGGCAGCCTATCGGATCGTTTCAAGCGAATAGGTTTATGCTGGCGGAGCTGGATACGGAAGTAAAAATAGCCAGGGTGTATTTAAATGATGCAATCGCTCGCTTTAACCAGAAAAGCCTCAGCGTGGTTGATGCGGCAAGAATTAAACTCTGGACTACTGAGCTTCAGATAAAAGTGGCCGATCGCTGTTTGCAGTTGCATGGAGGGGCTGGTTATATGAGTGATTCATATATAGGAAAATCCTGGGCAAATAGCCGGGTGCAAACTATTTATGGCGGCACGAGTGAAGTGCTTAAAGAGTTTATTAGCAAGTCTATGGGGTTGTAACCGAAGTTATTCGTCCGGTTAGGAGATACTATGAATGAAATAACCGAATGCCCTGAAAGCCAATTTCAGGTAAGTATCGCTACACCCGAAACATGGCCGGTGGTGGTGGAAATGGCACGTCAGGAGCGCTGGGATCTTGGGGAAGGAGACGCGAGTCGTTTCCTTAATGTAGATACGCTGGGTTTTTATATCGGTTATTGGCAAGATAGGCCGATTGCTTCGATATCTGTTGTGAACCACGCGCAAAATTACGCTCATCTCGGCCATTATATTGTTAATCCCGATTTTCGCGGTAAAGGGTTTGGCTTGGCGGTTTGGAGTATGGCGATTGAACATGCTGAAGGGCGCTGTATTGGCCTGGATGGCATGCCCGCCCAAGAGGACAATTATCAGAAGTATGGGTTCAAAACACACTATCACACTTTCCGTATGGTGGGAGCGGCGACTAAAAACATTGTCGAACTACACAATATAGAACTCGTCGATCAAAAAAATATTACCTCTGTGATTGATTTTGACGCGAATTTTGTCGGGTATTCTCGTGCCGGTTTACTTGCTGAGTGGTTTTTCGACCAAGGGCGAAAAGGACTTCTGTTAGTGGGTAATGAAGGGATTGAAGGCGTAATTGGTTTACGTCCTTCCGATGATGGTTATCGAGTCGGGCCTTTCTATGCCGCTAATGAGAAAAATATGAAAGCACTGTTGTTGGCCGCGATGAATGAGATACCGCAGCAGACGAATGTCACTCTAGATATTCCAGAATACGCCCAACAAGCCATCGAATTTGTCCGCTCTTTAGGGTTCAAAACATTGTTTCATACTTGCCGGATGTATCGTGGGGAACCGCCTGCAGATTATCAGCCAGGAATTAATGCCCTGGCTTCTCTGGAATTAGGTTGAGTTATCAATATTGTCTGAATCATCACCAACTAACTTTGCTGGAGTACTTATGTCAGAAAATACACCAACTTTATTTGAATGGATGGGTGGAAGAGAGGTTCTGCTAAAACTCATGACGACCTTTTACGCCAAGGTTGAAAAGGATGAGTTATTAGCGCCGATGTTTGCTCATATGGCGGGTGACCACCCGGAGCATGTCGCTATCTGGCTGGAAGAGGTTCTGGGGGGGGAGGCTAATTACACGGCTTATCGAGGCGGATTTAAGGGCATGGTTTCCAAGCATCGCGGCAGGAGTATCCAACCGGAGCAGCGTCAGCGTTGGGTGGATTTGATGATGGAGTGTGTGGACGAGGTTAACTTGCCTACCGATCCTGAGTTCCGTTCCGCATTTGCCGCTTATATTGAGTGGGGATCGCGTCGCGCCCAAGCGAATTCGCAACCTAAAGCGCCACGCCCTAAGCGGGAAACGATTAAGAAGTGGGGCTGGGGTGAAGCACCTCCTGGTACGCTGTAATTTCTGCGGGTATTTGATGCATGAAAGTAGAGGCTGCGGCTTTTACTTTCATAGCAGTGGCTATTAGAGAGCTTTGTGTGGAGCACGATCATGACGGAGAAGAAGCGGATTTTAATTGGTGCCACCGGCTCGGTGGATATCACCTATCTTCCTGAGTACCTGAAGGCGATCAAAAAGAATATTCACTGTTCGTTAACCGTGTTGATGACTCGGCAAGCAGAGCAGTTTATCCCCGCGGAAACGCTCGGGCTGTGGGCTGACCGTGTGATTGCGGGTGAAAAACCTGCTGATTGGCCCAGCGACAAACCTTCAAAGATTGTTTCTGACCATGACATTATGGCGGTATTGCCTGCAACGGCGAATACGCTGGCCTCGGTCGCGCAAGGTGCTGCGCCAAATCGCTTGACCACGGTAGTGCTTGCTGCGGATTTTCCGGTGTTGTTCTTCCCGGTAATGGGGACCGTGATGTGGAAGAAAGCTGCTGTACGTCGCAACGTTAACCAACTGCGCGAGGATGGTTATGAAATGATTCAACCTGTTTGGCATGAAAACTATGATACTGCGTTACACCGCATGGTGAGCCATCCATCTTTGCCCTCTGTAGATGATGTGGTGAAGTTGTTAACTGCTCGGCTTATATAAAACACTACAATATCGAAATCCATGAGCGGTGGTATATGGTCGCGCCAGCTCTGTTGTTGCAGAACATCATTGATGCACTTGCGATCATGTGGGCGGCCAGGCGGAATTACGGAAGGGAACAGTAAGAATAACCGCGAGCGGCAGTGAGGGTTACGATTTGGCGCAAAATAGGCTGTTTCTACCCATGAAAGGGCTAAAAAAACAGCCTCAAGCAGACGGGAAGAAGTCGATCGTAATTCTCTCACTGCCAATTTACGAACAAAATGGAACAGACAATTCGTAAAAAATATCATCTAACTATTTGAAAAATATAATAAAAATTAGTTATAATTCCTTAACCCTTTGGGAAAGTTAGGGTAAGGGGACATTGACCATCAAGCGGCCAAAGTATGCTCTCTGAACGCCGCCAGCAGTTCGCCGATAAACTTCAAGCGTTCGGCCCGGTCGCTAAGATCCAACATAAACTTCAGCTTGGTCGGCCCATCCAAGCGGTAAACCTGCGGTTTGCTTTGCAGCAAGCCAATCAGATAACCTGGATCGACCCGGTTCTTCTCGCCAAACTCGATAAAGCCCCCGCGCTCGTTGCCTTCGATACGCTTGATCCCCAGTATCTGCGCCTGTTGACGCATCGCCGCGCTTTGCAGCAGATTACGTGCTGCATCCGGCAGCAGGCCAAAGCGGTCGATCAGCTCAACCTTCAGTTCCTCCAGCTCACCCTCATTTTTAGCGCTGGCAATGCGTTTATAGAAGGACAAACGGGTATTCACGTCCGGGATAAAGTCATCGGGCAGCAGCGCTGGCATGCGCAGTTCCACTTCCGTCTGATTGCTGGTGAGATCTTCCAGTGAAGGCTCACGCCCGTTCTTCAGGGCGTCGACGGCGCTTTCCAACAGCTCCATATACAGCGAGAAGCCCACGGTGGTCATCTGGCCGCTTTGGTCTTCTCCCAGCAGTTCCCCAGCACCACGGATTTCCAAATCGTGGGTAGCGAGCGCGAACCCGGCCCCCAAATCTTCCAGCGTGGCAATCGCCTCCAACCGCTTGTGTGCGTCAGTGCTCATGACCTTCGGGTTTGGCGTTAACAGATAAGCATAGGCCTGATGGTGAGAACGCCCGACGCGGCCACGAAGCTGATGCAACTGTGCCAAGCCAAAGCGGTCGGCCCGTTCGATAATGATGGTATTGGCGCTGGGGATATCGATGCCGGTTTCAATAATGGTGGTACAGACCAGCACGTTGAAGCGCTGGTGGTGGAAATCGTTCATCACCCGTTCCAGGTCGCGTTCCCGCATCTGTCCGTGGCCAATGGCAATCCGCGCTTCCGGCACCAACTCCGCCAGGCGTTCGGCGGCTTTATCGATATTCTCAACGTCGTTATACAGGTAATACACCTGGCCGCCGCGCAGTACCTCACGCAGGATGGCCTCGCGCACCACCAGGCTGTCGTACTCGCGGACAAAAGTTTTCACTGCCAGACGGCGGGCCGGTGGGGTAGCAATGATCGACAGATCGCGCATGCCGCTCATGGCCATATTCAGGGTGCGCGGGATTGGCGTGGCGGTCAGCGTCAGGATATCAACGTCGGCCCGCATTGCCTTGATGCGCTCTTTGTGGCGTACGCCAAAGCGGTGTTCTTCATCGACAACCAACAACCCCAGATCTTTCCAGCGCAGATCGCTCTGCAATAGCTTATGGGTGCCAATGAGGATATCCACTTTGCCTTCGGCTGCCTCTTCCAGGATCTGTTGCTGCTCTTTGGCACTGCGAAAACGCGACATCATTTCGATGCGGATTGGCCAGGTGGCAAAGCGATCGCGGAAGTTGTCGAAGTGCTGCTGCGCTAACAGGGTCGTCGGCACCAGTACCGCGACCTGCTTACCGTTCTCGACGGCCAGGAAGGCGGCACGCATCGCCACTTCAGTTTTACCAAAGCCGACGTCGCCGCACACCAGACGATCCATCGCCAGCGGCTGGCACATATCGCTCAGCACCGCGTTGATGGCCTGTTCCTGATCTGGCGTGGTCTCAAACGGGAAGGTCTGGCAAAACAGTTGATACTGGTCACGATTATGCTTGAACGCAAAACCGCTCTTGGCGGCACGTTGGGCGTAAATGTCCAACAGCTCGGCGGCCACGTCACGCACGCGTTCGGCGGCTTTCTGCCTGGCTCGAGACCAGACATCCCCGCCGAGCCGGTGCAGTGGGGCGTTTTCGTCGGCTCCACCGGCATAGCGGCTGATCAGGTGCAGGGAAGAGACCGGCACGTACAGTTTGTCCTCACCGGCGTAGGAGAGGATCAGGTATTC
Source organism: Serratia sp. Res13-Sevr-LER1-36-b (assembly GCF_015673035.1). Taxonomy (NCBI): domain Bacteria; kingdom Pseudomonadati; phylum Pseudomonadota; class Gammaproteobacteria; order Enterobacterales; family Yersiniaceae; genus Serratia; species Serratia sp. Res13-Sevr-LER1-36-b. The sequence goes on from NZ_JADACK010000005.1 coordinate 545,311, forward strand.
CGCTTTGATGCCCCCGGCTTCCAGCGTCGTCAGGCCAACGTAGCGGCCAACGCCGTGTTCCAGATGCACCACCGGCTGCCCTGGGTGCAGCTCTGCCAGGTTGCGGATCAGGGTATCGGTATTGATGGTGCGGCGATTATCCTGCCGACGGCGGCTGACGCGCTCACCGAGCAGATCGCTTTCACAAATCAACGCCCGGTCACGCAGCGTATCCAGGAAGCCCCGCTCAGAGGCGCCGACCATCATGTAGCGGCCCGATGCTTCGACCTCGTCCAGATGATGGATCAGGCTGGTACTCAGCTTGATGCGGCCAAGCAGATCTTGCAGGGTTTCGCGGCGGCCTTCACTCTCTACTGAGAAGACCACGCCCCCGGTGAAGCTTTCAATAAAGCGTCGCAGATTATCCAGTGGGGCCTTCTGCTGGGCCTGGACGGCGAGATCCGGCAGGGTTTGATAGCCAAGGTTGGTGCAACCGGCTTTGGCGGGCAGTTCCTCGGTTTTCAACGCCATTCGCGGCCAGGCTTTCAGCTCGGCAAATAGCGCATCGACCCGCAGCCAAAGGGTATCCGGGGCCAGCAGCGGCCGCATCGGATCGATCCGCCGGTTCTCATAGCGTTGATTGACATCAAGCCAGAAACGCTCGGCGGCGCCTTCCAGGTTGCCGGTGTTGACGAGCAGCGTATTGGCTGGCAGATAGCTGAACAAGGAAGGCAGCGGCTGGCTGAAGAACAGCGGTTGCCAGTATTCGATACCGGCAGGCCAGGTGCCTTTACTCACTTGCTGATAAATATGTTCGGCGTCGCGACGCACTTCAAACTGTTCACGCCACTGGCTGCGGAACAGCTCAATGGCGGCCTTATCGGTCGGGAACTCGTGCGCTGGCAGCAGGTTGATGGCTTCAACTTCGCTCAACGTGCGTTGGTTATCCACATCAAAGGTGCGCAGGCTGTCGATCTCGTCGTCGAAAAAGTCGATGCGATAAGGTTCTTCGCTGCCCATGGGATACAAATCCAGCAACGCACCGCGCGTAGCAAATTCGCCATGTTCCATCACCTGATCGACGCTGCGGTAACCGGCCTGTTCCAACTGTGCCCGCAGCAGGTCCCGCGACAGCCGTTGGCCCTTTTTCATCACCAACGCATGGCCATGCAGGAACTCATGCGGGCAGACGCGTTGCATCAGCGTATTCACCGGCAAAATGATGATGCCGCGTGCCATGGTCGGCAGATGATACAGGCTGGAAAGCCGCGCCGAGATGATTTCCTGATGGGGCGAAAAGCTATCGTACGGCAGCGTTTCCCAGTCGGAAAGGGTGGTCACCATCTGATCGGTAAACTGCTGGATTTCGTCACGCAACCGCAATGCATTTTGCATATCCGGGGCGATGAGCATCACCGGGCCTGGATGGCGTTCGGCGATTTCCGCACATTCAACGGCACAGGCAGAGCCGGTGAGTTGCCCTAGCTGGCGTAAATCGCCCGCGCGGTCAGGAAGAGAGTAACGGTAGGACGATGCGGAGCTGCGGCTTTTATCAGAAATGCTCATTCAGTTATCTTTAATCAATGAATTGAATAACAGTTTTTGTGGTGTTCACCGTGGCGCTTGACGTGTGAATACCACAAAATCCTGTTTACCTGGCGTTTGGCTAAAGCTAACCCGTTCTCCCTCACTTCAACCCTCTCCCCACGGAGAGGGAGCTGGAACGGTGTTGCGATTAGGAACGGAGTATGGCTGTGGCACATTCGGTTCCCTCACCCTCTCCCTCTGGGAGAGGGAGAGGGTGAGGAGACCATCAAGTGGTTCAAGCCCATCACCTTTTACCTTGGTTATACTAGCCTAGCAGCTTATAAACTGACACTGGTAAAAGCGCGAGCAAGCTTCCTGTTGGCGGTAATTTAATCAATTCTGCGCCATGGCGAGATACTGGCCGATTTTATCGACGTCCACGTTGCCACCGCTGACGATCACCCCGACTTTTTTGCCCCTCAGATCGATGACCTGATTCATCGCCGCAGCGGCAGCCAGGCAACCGGTCGGTTCGACTACTATCTTCATCCGCTCCATAAAGAAACGCATTTGCTGGCATAGCTGTTGGTCGGTCACCGTCAGGATATCTTCCACATAGTGTTGAATGATCGGGAAGGTGAGATTGCCCACCTGCTGGGTTTGCGCGCCGTCAGCAATGGTTTTTGGTACCGGGATCCACACTTTTTCACCGCTGCGGAACGCCTGTTGCACATCGTTGCCCGCTTCGGGTTCGACGCCAAATACCCGGCAACCGGGCGACCAGTGATGTGCCGCAACGGCGCATCCAGAGAGCAATCCGCCGCCACCGGTACAAACCAGCAGAATATCCAACGGGCCAACTTCTTCGATCAGCTCTTTAGCTGCGGTGCCTTGGCCTGCCATCACCTGCGGATAATCGTAAGGAGGGATCACCGTTAAGCCCTGTTCCGCCGCTAACCGTTGGGTGATGGCTTCCCGGTCTTCGGTTAGCCGCTGATAGATCACCACGTTAGCTCCGTAACCGCGGGTTGCCGCCAGCTTGGCAGCGGGGGCGTCATGTGGCATCACAATGGTGACGTTCACCCCAAGCTCACGCGCCGCCAACGCCATGGCCTGCGCATGGTTACCGGATGAGAAGGCTATCACTCCGGCCTGGCGCTGGGCCGGAGCCAATTGGCTGATGGCGTTATAGGCACCACGGAATTTAAAGGCCCCAATGCGCTGGAAATTCTCGCACTTGAAAAAGAGCTGGGCACCGGCGATCTCATCCGCCTGGCGGGAAGTCATTACCGGTGTGCGGATCGCGTGGTTTTGCAGGATTTCGGCCGCTTTGGCAATATCGGCGGCGGTGATGCAGTGGGGCTTAACGGTCATGACTACCTCATGTGGTTGGCATTGATTCGTTCAGTCTATTAATTTGCCCGTTGTAAACGGATTGTCAAACGGTTAAACGGCTATCAGCGGAAACAACGGTGTCATCAGGAAGGTCAAAATCCGGCATTTTCTGTAAACCCGTGCAAACATGATGAATAAAACCGGCCGGGTGGTTCCATAAACCCGGTAGAGCCTTTATTATCCTTGATCACTTTGCTTAAGCTACGGCAACAAAACGGATTTCATGTATCAACCTGTCGCGTTATTTATTGGCCTGCGTTATATGCGCGGGCGAGCCTCAGACCGCTTTGGGCGGTTTGTTTCCTGGCTATCCACCATTGGCATTACGCTGGGGGTGATGGCGCTGGTGACGGTGCTTTCAGTGATGAATGGCTTCGAGAAAGATCTCGAAAACAACATCCTGGGGCTTATGCCGCAGGCACTGATCACCAGTAAACAGGGCTCCATCAACCCTGAACAGCTGCCAGCCTCTGCCGTGCAAAACCTGCATGGTGTCACCCGAGTCACCCCGTTGACTACCGGCGATGTGGTGCTGCAAAGTGCTCGCAGCGTGGCCGTTGGCGTCATGTTGGGGGTTGACCCGCAGCAGCCCGATCCGCTGACGCCTTATCTGGTCAACGTTAAACAGCAACAGCTGCAACCGGGCGAGTACAACCTGATTATCGGTGAGCAGCTTGCCGGGCAGTTGGGCGTCAAGCGTGGCGATCAACTGCGTCTGATGGTGCCGAGCGCCAGCCAGTTTACCCCGATGGGCCGCATCCCGAGCCAACGTCTGTTCACCGTGATTGGTACCTTCCACGCCAATAGTGAAGTGGACGGCTATCAACTGCTGGCGAACCAGCAAGATGCTTCACGTCTGATGCGTTACCCGACGGGTAATATCACCGGCTGGCGTTTGTTCCTGCAACAACCGTTGAGCGTTGACACCCTTAGCCAGCAAACGCTGCCGGAAGGCACCCAGTGGAAAGATTGGCGCGAACGCAAGGGCGAGTTGTTCCAGGCGGTGCGCATGGAGAAAAACATGATGGGGCTGCTGCTTAGCCTGATCGTGGCAGTGGCGGCATTCAATATTATTACCTCGCTGGGCCTGTTGGTGATGGAGAAGCAAGGCGAAGTGGCCATTCTGCAAACCCTGGGCCTGACGCGGCGGCAGATCATGTCGGTCTTTATGGTGCAGGGGGCCAGCGCCGGGATTATCGGCTCGCTACTGGGAACGCTGTTAGGCGTTCTGCTTGCCACCAATCTGAACAACCTGATGCCGATCCTTGGCGCGTTGATCGACGGGGCTTCTCTACCGGTGGCGGTTGACCCTATCCAGGTGACGATCATTGCCGTAGTGGCGATGGCGGTCTCGCTGTTATCCACGCTTTACCCTTCATGGCGCGCTGCCGCCGTACAACCCGCTGAGGCTTTACGTTATGAGTAACCATCCTTTATTGCAGTGTGAGCGCCTGTGTAAAACCTATCAGGAAGGCAACCTGCATACCGACGTGCTGCGCAATGTCAGTTTTGCCATGCAACCGGGCGAGATGATGGCGATCGTCGGCAGCTCGGGGTCTGGTAAAAGTACTTTGCTGCACCTGCTGGGGGGGCTGGATTCGCCCACCTCGGGTGAGGTGATCTACAAAGGGCAGTCGTTGAACAAGCTTTCTTCTACTGCCAAAGCTGAACTGCGCAACCGCCAGCTCGGCTTTATCTATCAGTTCCATCATCTGCTGCCAGATTTCACCGCGCTGGAGAACGCCGCGATGCCGCTGCTGATCGGCGGCATGAAACCGGCGCTGGCGAAGGAAAAGGCGCTGGAGATGCTGGCGGCCGTGGGCTTGGAAAAACGTAGCAAACATCGCCCGTCCGAGCTCTCCGGCGGCGAACGTCAGCGCGTGGCGATTGCCCGGGCGTTGGTGAATAACCCTTCGCTGGTATTGGCGGATGAGCCTACCGGCAACCTGGATAAACGCACCGCAGACAGCATCTTCGATTTGCTGGGCGAATTGAACGTACGTCAGGGCACCGCATTTTTGGTGGTCACCCACGATCTACAACTTGCTAAACGCCTGAGCCGCCAGTTGGAAATGGCAGACGGCCATCTACAGGCGCAACTGACCCTGATGGGGGCCGAGTAATGAGCGCTTCGCCACTTTCATTGCTGATGGCGCTGCGTTTTAGCCGTGGCCGGCGGCGCGGCGGCATGGTTTCGTTAATCTCGGTGATCTCCACCATCGGCATCGCGCTGGGCGTTGCGGTGCTGATCGTGGGGCTGAGCGCGATGAACGGCTTCGAACGTGAACTGCAGAACCGTATTCTGGCGGTGGTGCCGCACGGCGAGATCGAACCGGTCAAGCAGCCGTTTACCGGCTGGCCGGAGATCCTGCAACGGGTCGAAAAGGTACCGGGCATTTTGGCTGCGGCACCCTATATCAACTTTACCGGGCTGATGGAAAATGGTGCTCAGCTACGCGCCGTGCAGGTTAAAGGGGTCGATCCTGCGCAGGAAAAACAGCTCAGCGCGCTGCCGAGTTATGTGCAGGGCGATGCCTGGGCTAACTTCAAAAGCGGTGAGCAGCAGGTGATCCTGGGCAAAGGGGTGGCTGACGCTCTGGGCGTGAAGCAGGGCTCTTACGTCACGGTGATGATCCCCAATAGCGATCCTGAGATGAAACTGTTGCAGCCGAAGCGTATTCGCCTGCATGTCACCGGTATCCTGCAACTTAGCGGCCAGCTCGATCACAGTCTGGCCATGGTGCCGTTGGCGGATGCACAGCAATATCTGGATATGGGTGACAGTGTCACCGGCATCGCCATCAAGGTCAACGACGTCTTCGCCGCTAACAAGCTGGTGCGTGACGCCGGGGAAGTTGCCGATGCTACCGTCTATATCAAGAGCTGGATTGGCACCTACGGTTTTATGTATCGCGACATTCAGATGATCCGCGCCATCATGTATCTGGCGATGGTGCTGGTGATTGGCGTAGCCTGTTTCAATATCGTTTCCACCTTGGTGATGGCCGTGAAGGACAAGAGCGGCGACATTGCCGTGCTGCGTACGCTGGGGGCCAAAGACGGCTTTATCCGCGCCATCTTTGTCTGGTATGGCCTGTTGGCCGGGCTGGTAGGTAGCCTTAGTGGGGTAGTGGTTGGAGTGATTGCCTCGCTACAGCTGACTAATATCATGAAAGGTATCGAAAAGCTGATGGGCCACTCTTTCCTGTCTGGTGACATCTACTTTATCGATTTCCTGCCGTCCGAGCTGCACTGGCTTGACGTGGCGATCGTACTGGGTACGGCAATCGTGCTTAGCCTGCTGGCCAGTTGGTATCCGGCCAGACGTGCCAGCCGCATCGATCCGGCCCGCGTATTGAGCGGGCAGTAATAAAAACCTGGGGCCAGTAGCGGGCCCCATTTTTTTACCCTGAGGGCGAGTTATGTACTACGGTTTCGACATGGGCGGCACCAAGATTGAACTTGGGGTGTTCGACGCCAATCTGCAACGTATCTGGCAAAAGCGGGTGCCGACGCCGCGTGACGACTACCGGCAACTGCTGGCGATATTACGCGATCTCACTCATGAGGCCGATGCCGTCTGTGGTACGCAAGGGTTGGTGGGCATAGGTATTCCCGGGTTGCCAAATGAAGATGGCACCTTGTTTACCGCCAACGTCCCGGCCGCGATGGGGCAGCCGCTGCCTCGCGATCTGAGCGCGCTGATTGGCCGTGAGGTCAAGGTCGATAACGACGCCAACTGCTTCACGCTCTCGGAAGCTTGGGACGAAGAGTTTCGCCATTACCCGACGGTGCTGGGTATCATCCTGGGTACCGGAGTTGGTGGTGGTTTGATCGTTAATGGTAAAGTGGTCTCTGGGCGTAACTTTATCACCGGAGAGTTTGGCCATTTCCGCTTGCCTGTGGATGCGCTGGAGGTGCTCGGGCGTGATATTCCTCGCGTTCCCTGTGGCTGCGGCCATGACGGTTGCATCGAGAATTACATCTCGGGCCGCGGATTTGAGTGGATGTACGCGCATTTTTATCAACAACAGTTGCCAGCGCAGCAAATCATTGCGCATTATCAGGCCGGTGAGCCACAGGCCGTGGCGCACGTAGAACGTTTTCTGGATGTCCTGGCCATTTGCCTGGGCAACCTGCTGACCATCATCGACCCCCACCTGGTGGTGATTGGCGGCGGCTTATCGAATTTTGCCGCAATTTATCAGGCGTTGCCCCAGCGTTTGCCCACCCATTTGTTACGGGTAGCCAAACTGCCACGCATCGAGAAGGCGCGCTATGGCGATGCCGGTGGTGTTCGTGGGGCAGCGTTCCTCAATTTGGTGGAAAGTCATAAATAAGGAGAGTTCATGCACACTCGCCATCGGTTGTGTCAGTTTCGCAAGAGTAAGCATGTGCGGCATCAGCGTTTTCGCTCGCGGATATTCCAACGCGATACCATGGCGGCGGCAGAGCTGAAAAAGCCGTTTGTTGTGGTGCTGACGGGGGCTGGGATCTCTGCCGAGTCTGGCATCCGTACTTTCCGCGCTGCCGATGGGCTGTGGGAAGAGCACAAGGTGGAAGATGTCGCCACCCTGGACGGTTTTCAGCGCGATCCTGCCTTGGTGCAGGAGTTTTATAATGCGCGCCGCCGGCAGCTACAGCAGTCAGATATCGGCCCTAATGCGGCTCATCGTGCGCTGGCCGATTTGGAAGAGTGGTTGGGGGAGGAGAACTTCCTGCTGGTCACGCAAAATATCGACAACCTGCACGAGCGGGCCGGTAGCAAACAGGTGCTGCATATGCACGGCGAGCTGCTGAAAGTGCGCTGCACCAGTTCTGGGCAGGTGGTGGAATGGTTGGGAGACCTGAGCGTGGAAGAACGTTGCCACTGCTGCCAGTTCCCTGCGCCTCTGCGGCCCCACGTGGTGTGGTTTGGTGAAATGCCGTTGGGCATGGATGAGATTTACGCCGCGTTGGCCAAGGCCGATTTCTTTATCGCGATTGGCACCTCTGGCAATGTTTACCCGGCGGCAGGTTTTGTTCACGAGGCACGGTTGGGCGGGGCTTATACCATGGAGCTTAACCTGGAGCCAAGCCTGGTGGAAAGCCAGTTCGAAGAGAAGCATTACGGCCCGGCCAGCGAAGTGGTGCCACGCTTTGTGCACAAGTTCCTGATGGGCAAGGTCGAGCGGGCGGATAAACCGTAGCAGGAAGTTGGGGGGAGATTGGTGCTTGCCCCTCACTTGAACCCTCTCCCGCCGGGAGAGGGTTCAAGTCCGCTATCAGTTATAGAAACTTACCTGGACATGGGGGATACAGATTGAACGCGAGATCTGACCATGCCACTTTAGCAGCTCCCTCTCCCTGTGGGAGAGGGAGCTGCTGAGGGGATCAGCGTCCGGCTTTTAGCTGCTGGAAGTAGGTCTCATACAGCGTACTGGTATCGCCCACATCGTTTTGCCATTCACCGTTCTCAATCACCGCATTATCTGGATACAGCGATTTGTCGTTGGCGATCTCTTTAGGCAACAGCTTTCTCGCGGCCAGATTGGGGGTAGGGTAACCGATGGTTTCCGCAACCTGCACCGCGATCTCCGGGCGTAGCAGGAAATCGATCAGCTTCAACGCTCCCTCGACGTTCTTGGCGTTAGCCGGAATAGCCAGGCTATCCATCCAGAAAATACCGCCTTCTTTCGGCCAGACGATCTCCAGTGGAGTACCAGCCTGGCGTGCGACATAGGCCGAACCGTTCCACACCATGCCTAGATCGACTTCACCTTCCATATACGGATTGCCGGGGTTATCAGAGTTAAACGCCAGCACGTTTGGCATCAGCGTCTTGAGCTCGTTATAGGCAGCCTCGATCTGTTTAGGATCGGTGGTATTGCCCGAATAACCCAGCTTACGTAGCGCGACCTGGAACACTTCACGCGCATCATCGGTGAGCAGCACGCGGCCTTTGTATTCCGGTTTCCACAGATCGGCCCAGGCGGTTACGGTGCTGGCATCAATGGCATCCGTATTGACGCCAATGGCGGTTGCCCCCCAGATATAGGGAATGGAGTAATCGTTGTTGGGATCGAACGGCTTGTGTAACAGGTTGGGATCGAGATCGTTAAAGTGGCTGAGTTTGCTTTTGTCGATCTTTTGCAGCATCCCTTCCTTGCTCATCTTGGCGATGAAATAGGTGGAAGGGACTACCAGATCGTACGCGCCGTCCCGGTAGGTTTTCAGCTTGGCGTACATGCTTTCGTTGGATTCATAGGTGGAGTAAATCACCTTGATACCGGTTTCTTTGGTGAACTGTTCCAGCAGCCCTGGCGGGACATACTCGGTCCAGTTGTAGAAATAGAGCGTTTTGCCGTCGTCCGCGGCGTTTGCCGAGCCAAGGCTCAATGCCATCATCCCGGCTGCGAGCAGATGTGACCACTTTTTCATGGTGCGGATCCTTTAGCAGTGCGTGTTTTTACAGTATAGCGTGATGCGCGATACCCCAGAGAGTGGCCATTATAGGTGGCGTACCCAGTGGGGTAAAGGCGCTTATCCCGTTGGCAAATCAGTGTTTTTGCCGATCGCGCAACAGCAGTTGGCTGGTCAGTACCAGCGCTAGCGATAACACCAGCAGAATGGTCGCCAGGGCGTTAACTTCAGGAGATACGCCGACTTTCACCATCGAATAGATCTTCAACGGCAAAATCTCGTAGCTTGGCCCGGTCACGAACGAAGAGACCACGACATCATCCATCGACAGCGTGAAGCTTAGCAGCCAACTGGCGGCGACGGCGGGCATCGCCAGCGGCAGGATGATTTTACGCAGGATCACCATTTCGCTGGCTCCCAGATCGCGTGCGGCCTCCAGCATCTTGACGTCAAAGCCCTTCAGGCGCGCATAGACGGTGACCACCACAAAGGGCAGGCAGAAGGTGATATGCGAAAATAGCAGCGACCAGAAGCCCAACGAGACCCCCAGCAGCATAAACAGCACCAGCAGCGAGATGGCCATGACGATATCCGGCGACATCATCACCACAAACAGCATGCCACCGACGAAGGGTTTCCCGCGAAAACGATAGCGATACAATGCCACCGCCGCCAAAGAGCCGATCATGGTCGCAAAGCTGGCGGAAAGCACCGCCATGGTCAGCGAGTGCCCAGCGGCCTGCAACAGGCTGTCGTTGTTCATCAACATGCTGTACCAGTGGGTGGTAAAACCCCGCCAGTTGATGCCAAAGCGCGAGGTGTTGAACGAGTTAACGATCAGGATCACGATGGGAATATAGAGATAGGCGTAAATCAGGCTCATAAAGCCACCGCGCAACAGGCGTCCGATCATTCCAGTTCCCCCTTTTTGTTCAGCAGCTTGGCGGCCCGGTAATAGATCCACAGCATCAGCCCCATCACCAGCGTCAGGCAAATGCTGGTGGCGGCACCAAACGGCCAGTCACGGATATTCAGGAACTGGCTCTTGATGACGTTACCGATCAGCAGGTTTTTGGCTCCGCCCATCAAGTCGGCCACGTAGAACAGCCCCATAGCGGGCAGCAGCACCAACAGGCAACCGGCGATAATGCCTGGCATAGTCAGCGGAATGATGATGCGGATAAAGGTTTGCAGCTTGCTGGCCCCGAGATCGCGGGCCGCTTCCAGGCAGGATTTATCCAGCTTTTCCAGGCTGGAGTAGAGCGGCATGACCATAAATGGTAGCAAAATGTAAACCAGCCCCAACACCACGGCGCCAGAGGTATACATAATGCGTAACGGCGTGTCGATGATCCCAGCCCACATCAGGAACTCGTTCAGATAGCCGCGGGTGCTGAGAAACAGTTTCAGGCCATAGATACGGATCAGCGAGTTGGTCCAGAAGGGCACAATCAGCAGGAACAGCAGCAGCGGGCGTACTCTTTGCGGCAGGCGAGCCAGAATAAAGGCAAAGGGATAACCCAGCAGCAGGCAGCACAAGGTGGCGATCGCCGCCATGTTCAGCGAGTGGAGCATCACTTGGCCATAAAGGGGATCAAACAGCCGGGTGTAATTATCCAGAGTGAACACCATCTGCACCAGATTGGCATCGTCACGGGTGAGGAAACTGGTGCCGATGATCATCAGGTTCGGTAGAAAAACAAACAGCACCAGCCAGCCGACGGTGCCGCTGATCACCAGGTTTTGCAGCAAATTACGCGATTTCTTCATCGGCCAGCACTACCTCCCAGCTTGCAACCCAGGTTATCGCCATCTTCTGGTTTAACGAGTGGTCAAAGTCAGGATCGTCTTCATTGAAGAACTCGCTGACCATCACCATCTTACCGTTTTCCAGTTCAACCACCGATTCTAGCGTCATGCCTTTATAGTTGCGTTCGCGCACGTAGCCGATCAGGCCATCTATCTGCTCGCTGTCGTTCACCTCTTCGACGCGCAGATCTTCCGGGCGCAGCAGAACTTTCAGGGATTGCCCAGGCTCGACCGGGAGATCGGCATAGATATCACACTCACGGCCTTCTACACGAGCGCGCACCCGCTGCGGATCGATACGATGTAGCACTACCGCATCAAAGATATTGATCTCACCGATAAAGCTGGCGACAAACAGGTTCTTGGGCTCTTCGTAGATTTCCCGTGGGGTACCGTCCTGTTCTATTCGCCCGTCGCGCATCACCACAATCCGATCGGACATGGTCAGCGCCTCTTCCTGATCGTGTGTGACGAACACAAAGGTGATGCCCAATTGGCGCTGTAGCGCCTTCAACTCGTTCTGCATCTGCTTGCGCAGCTTGTAGTCCAGTGCCGAAAGCGACTCGTCGAGCAGCAACAGTTTAGGTTTATTCACCACGGCCCGGGCAATCGCGACCCGTTGCTGTTGCCCACCAGACAGTTGATGCGGGCGGCGCTGAGCGAACTCGTCCAATTGCACCATGCGCAGAGCTTCCTCCACGCGCGGTGTTAGCTCCGCCTCTGGGGTTTTCTGCATGCGCAGGCCAAAGGCGACATTTTCAAACACGGTCATATGGGGGAACAGGGCATAGCTTTGAAACACGGTATTAACGTGCCGATGCTCGGCCGGGATGGCGGTGATGTCTTGCCCGTCGAGCACGATCTGCCCGTGGTCGGCATTTTCCAACCCGGCAATCAGCCGCAGCACGGTGGTTTTCCCGCAGCCGGAAGGGCCAAGCAGGGTCAGGAATTCACCATCGTTAATCTCAAGGTTGAGATCGCGAATGATCTCTTTGCCGTCAAAGCTTTTACTCAGGGCGTTCAGTGTAACCAAAGAGGATTGTTCAGTCATTTTAGTGTCTCTATCCCGTACGGTGGTGCAGATAGAACCGCCGCTGGAAAAGACTGCGCGAGCTTACGGGAGTGACCCGTCAGGTACTGAAGCTCAAAGCCAGCGGCGCCGATCAAAAATTTAAGAGGGCGCATGATAGACGCTGAATCCGGTAATTGAAAGCCAAACAGCCCATAAATCATGCCAGTTGGCCGATTTTTGCGTCGGTAGTTACCCTATTAAACCATCACTTGCTTTAATGATTTGTGTTAAATCTGATTATTAATGACCTGTCTCAATATTTGATCCGGATCGGTTCCGCATAATGAAACGCGAAATTCTGAGGGCGGAACCATGGATAAACTACTAGATCGCTTTTTTAACTACGTCTCATTTGACACACAGGCTAAAGCGAACGTCAAACATGTGCCTAGTACCGAAGGGCAACTGAAGCTGGCGCGTGCGTTGCAACAGGAAATGATTGGGCTGGGGTTTGAACGGGTATCGCTAAGCGAACATGGCTGCGTGATGGGCACGCTGCCTGGCAATGTGAGCTGGCCAGTGCCGGCCATTGGCTTTATTTCTCACCTTGATACCTCACCCGATTTTTCGGGTAAGCATGTGACACCGCAGGTAGTGGAAAACTATCGCGGCGGTGACATTGCCTTAGGTATCGGTGATGAAGTGTTATCGCCGGTGATGTTCCCGATTTTGCATCAGATGCTGGGGCAAACGCTGATCACCACCGACGGCAAAACGCTGTTGGGGGCTGACGATAAAGCCGGGATTGCCGAGATCTTGACCGCAATGGTGCGGCTAAAGCAGCAAAAAATACCTCATGGCGATATCCGCGTGGCGTTCACGCCGGATGAAGAAGTGGGCAAGGGAGCGCATTTCTTTGACGTTGCCGCGTTTGATGCCGCGTGGGCTTACACCGTTGATGGTGGTGGAGTTGGTGAGCTGGAGTGTGAAAACTTCAATGCGGCAGCGGTGACGGTGAAAATCGTCGGTAATAACGTACATCCCGGCAGTGCCAAAGGGGTGATGGTGAACGCATTGTCGTTGGCAACCCGTTTCCAACAGGAGTTACCCGCCGAGGAAACACCGGAGCATACCGAGGGGTATCAGGGCTTTTACCATCTCAACAGCATCAAGGGGAACGTAGAACGTGCCGAGATGCACTACATCCTGCGGGATTTTGAGCGTGAAGGCTTTGAGGCTCGCAAGCGCAAGATGATTGAAGTCGCGCAAAAGGTTGGCCGTGGTTTACCACGGGATTGCTACATTGAGGTGGCTATCGAGGATAATTACTACAACATGAGGGAGCAGGTGGCCGAGCATCCTCATGTGATTGAGTTGGCACAGCAGGCGATGCGGGACTGCGATATTGAGCCGGTGATGAAGCCGATCCGCGGTGGTACCGATGGTGCACAGCTGTCCTTCAAGGGGCTGCCTTGTCCAAACCTGTTTACCGGCGGCTATAACTTCCATGGCAAGCATGAGTTTATTACGCTGGAAGGGATGGAGCAGGCGGTGGCGGTGATTATGCGCATTGCCACTCTGAGCGCCGAGCGCGCTAAGCGGTAGTTTTTTGCATTAACAAAGGCCCCTCACCCTAACCCTCTCCCAAAGGGCGAGGGGACCGAATGTGCTACCACTGGGCTTTGGCACTAAGCCTAGACCTAAACGGCGTTACAGATTAATTACTGTACCAGACTACAGCGCCATACCAGCCCCTTCTCCCAAAGGGCGAGGCGACCGAATGTGGCACTAAGCCTAGACCTCAACGGCGTTACAGAGTAATTACTGTACCTGACTATAACGCCATACCAGCCCCCTCTCCCTGTGGGAGAGGGTTGGGGTGAGGGGCGTCCTAGTCGTTAAAATACCAGTAACCGCTGTTAATCAATGCCGTCAGCAGGGCCAGGAACGACGGATCGTCCACCGCGTCGCCCAGCAAGGTGGCATCAACGCTGGCGTGCTGGCACAGCGCATCGGCGGCTTGCAGATGTTCGGTGTCGATTAGCTCACCGTTGACAAAGCATTGGTCGCCAACGCGCAGCACGCGTAACCCACCCAAACGTTGTAATGGCTCACCCTGTTGCAGCAACTCATAGATTTCACCGGCCTGATAAGGCGGCTCTGGCGGCGCGATGTCCAGCTCGTGGCGCGATTGCGAAATAAACTCGCCAAACCAGTTCTGGAAGTGCTCCGGCTGCTGCACCAGCTCCAGGATCATCCCACGCAGTGCATCAACTTCATGGGGGAGAACCATCGCCGGGTGATCGCGCAGCGCGATATCCGGATCGGTGTAACGCTTGCTGCCCAACTCGCGCGCTAGCACGTAGTCGGCATAGCCACTCACCATCTCGCGGCCATTCGGCGCGCGGAAGCCGACGGAATAGTTGAGCGAGTTTTCCAGTGAGTAGCCTTCATGCGGGAATCCCGGTGGGATATACAGAATATCACCAGGCTCCATCTCTTCATCAATGATGGCGTCAAACGGCTCTACCTGTAATAGGTCAGGGTGCGGGCAGTGCTGCTTCATCGGTACTTTTTCGCCCACGCGCCAACGGCGGCGGCCAGTACCCTGGATGATGAACACGTCGTATTGATCGAGATGTGGGCCAACGCCGCCGCCCGGTACCGAAAACGAAATCATCAGATCGTCCATGCGCCAGTCCGGCAGCTTACGGAACGGTTGCATCAGGGCACTGGAAGGCTGATGCCAGTGATCAACGGCCTGCACCAGCAATGACCAGTTGTTCTCGCCCAGATGGTCGAAGCTTTCGAACGGGCCGTGGCCAACCTGCCAGCGACCTTCCTGATGGCTCACCAGGCGGCTGTCCACCTCGTTCTCCATGGCCAACCCGGCCAGCTCATCCGGGGAAATCGGATCGATAAAGTTGTTAAAACCACGCTTGATAATTACCGGGCGCTTTTGCCAATAGCGTTGCAAAAAGTCGTTCCAGTCGAGATCTAATTGGTAATCCATGTTCTATTCCAGGATAGAGTGAGCCTGCAGGGATTATAACGGAAGTTAGGCCCCGTGGATCGGGGCCTGAGCGATAGAATTTAATCGTGATGGTGGGAGTCGTGCTGGCGGGAGAAGGTGACCTCCATCCGTGCTCCACCCAGCGGGCTGTCGCTGATGGTAATTTGCCCGTCATATTGCTCGATGATCTCGGCGGCGACCGACAGGCCAATCCCCTGTCCGGGGCGCAGAGTATCGACGCGTTGGCCGCGTTGGAAGATCAGCTCACGCTTGCTTTCCGGGATGCCGGGGCCGTCGTCATCAATGACGATCGTCAGGTATTTGTCCGAGTGCAGCGAGGTGATCTCCACAAACTCCAGGCAATATTTACAGGCGTTCTCCAGCACGTTGCCCATCACCTCCATAAAGTCGTTTTTCTCGCCCATAAAGGTGACTTCTGGTGAGATATCGAGGGTGATGACTACCCCTTTACGCTGATAGACCTTGTTCAGTGCCACGCTGAGGCTGTCGAGCAGGGCAGAAACCGAATGGATTTCGCGGGTCAGCACGGTTTGACCAGAGTTGATGCTGGCCCGGTGCAGGTAATAACCAATCTGCTGCGAGATACGGCTAATCTGCTCGAGCATGATCGGCTCGACTTCTTCGATAGTGGTCTGCTTGCTGGAACGCAGCGAGCGCAGGGTGGTCTGCAATACTGCCAGCGGGGTTTTCAGGCTGTGGGTGAGGTCGGACAGCGTAGTGCGGTATTTGGTGTAGCGCTGACGCTCGTTGCGCACCAGGATATTCAGGTTCCGTACCAAGCCACGTAGTTCACTGGGGGGATTTTCATCCAGCTGCTCGCGCTCGCCGTTTTCCAATTCACCGACCTGGGTTATCAGCGCCTTGATCGGCCGCAAACTCCAATACGCAGCTAGCCATAGCAGAGGCACGACCAGTAGCAGGTTGGCCAGCAGTACGTAGCTAAACCATTCCCACACCACATCCGAGCGTTGCAGCTCCTGCGGAATGCTGTCGACTACCACAATACTCAAGGCGGGCAGGCGTGGGGTGGCGGCATAGGTATTGACGGCCACCGAGTGGGTTAACGCCTCATGGTCGGTATCGTCATAGTCTTTCAGCTGATCCTGGGCCTTGGGGTTGTCGCCCAGCACTTCGCTACTGACGCGGGTGTCAGTATCTATCTCATAGAAACCGGACTCTTGCAGCCACTCTTTCTGGATCCGTTTTTCCAGTTCCGGCACCGAGCGCTGGCTCCACAACAGGTTGCCTTTTTCGTCGTAGATAAACACCAGCGTTGGGGAGTTGAGATCGAGATCGGGCGGGATGGCAATGGTCAACTTCTGGTCTTTCCACTGCGCCAGGCTGAAGAACAGGTTGCTCTCACCGCGCAGCAGGCGGAAGGCGGTTTTATCAAAGCTGACGATATAGCCGACGACCGCAACCAGCCCGTAGGACAGCGACAGCGCCAGGATCACCCCGGCGGTGGCCATCAGAAAGCGGGCGCGCAGTGAGAAGGGCTTTTTATCTCTGTTGAACATTATGCTCACTTGGCATCGAAACGGTAGCCCTGACCACGTACGGTGGTGATCACTTCCTGTGGGTATTCGGCCTGTAGCTTTTTACGCAGGCGGCCCATTAATACGTCGATGGTGTGGCTTTCGCGCAGTTCGGCATCGGGGTAGAGTTGCAACATCAATGAATCTTTGCTGACCACTTTACCCGCGTTACGGATCAACGTTTCGATAATGGTGTACTCAAAGGCCGTCAGTTTGATTTGCTGTTCGTTGACGCTCAGCTCACGGCGTGAGAGGTCGATCTGGAATGGCGGCAGTACGATCACCTGTGAAGCCAGGCCGCTATTGCGGCGCATCAAGGCCTGCATGCGGGCAATCACTTCTTCCAGGTGGAAGGGCTTGGTGACGTAATCATCGGCACCGGCTTCCAGCACCGCCACCTTATCCTGCCAGCTTTCACGGGCGGTCAGCACCAGGATCGGCAACTTCATCTGGTTGGCACGCCAACGGCGGATCAGGCTCAGGCCATCTTCACCCGGCAACCCTAGATCGACAATGGCGATATCAGGCGCATGTTCCTGCAGAAAATAGTCAGCTTCTTTGGCATCTTCTGCGGCATCAACCTGATGCCCCATTTCGCGCATTTGCACACTAAGATGGTGGCGCAATAGGCCATTGTCTTCAACAACCAGTACTCGCATGGTACAGACTCCTGTTGTTTAGGCGGGTGCAACACCAGGCACCCACACTGAAAAGGTTACACGCTGTTGGCCACGTTGTGGTAACGCGCATTAGCTGACCATTCCCTGATCGCTTGATTCTGTCATCCATTGATTATCGGCAATGGCTGATAAACGCAGGATAAACAGCGCAGTGCCAAAGGTAAACAAAACTTAAACAAAGCCTGACTGCCGGAAGTGTGAGCGGGATCGCTGCAAAGGACTAAAGGTATCATTAATGTATTATATAGGTATCGTAATGATACTAATACCAGGAACCCTACACCGCTTTCCCGAGCCGATGCCGGGAAGGTAGCCAGCAAGGATACATAATAATGAAACGTCCTCATCTGAAGCTGTCTGTCATGATGTTTATCGAGTGGTTTATCTGGGGAGCGTGGTTTGTTCCCCTATGGCAATACCTCAACAAACTGGGCTTTACGCCGGGCGAAATTGCCTGGTCGTACAGCAGTACGGCGATTGCGGCAATCCTCTCGCCGGTGCTGGTTGGCGTCATTGCCGATCGCTACTTCGCCGCGCAAAAAGTCTTGGGCTGGTTGCATCTGGCAGGCGGGGTGCTGATGTTTATCATCGCCTGGCAAACCACCTTTGCCACCTTCTTCCCGCTGCTGGTGATTTATGCCATCACCTATATGCCGACCGTGGCGCTGACCAACAGCATCGCCTTTGCCAACATTACCGATACCGAGAAAGAGTTCCCGCGCATCCGCGTACTGGGCACCTTGGGGTGGATTGCCTCCGGTCTGGTGGTGGGCTTTATGCTGCCGCCGCTGCTGGGTTTAGGCAATATTTCCGATAGCAACCTGCCGTTAATCATTACCGGTGTAGCCTCGATCGCGCTCGGTTTATACAGCTTTGTGCTGCCCAATACGCCAGCCAAAGGCACTGGCCCGGTGGATATCAAGGCGTTGCTGGGCCTGAACGCGCTTGGCCTGCTGAAGGATCGCTCATTTGCCACCTTCGCCCTGTGCTCGTTCCTGTTCTGTATGCCGTTGGCGTTTTACTACCAGTTTGCCAATGGCTATCTGACGCAGGTTGGGCTGCCGAATGCCACAGGCTGGATGACGCTGGGGCAGGTCTCGGAAATCTTCGCCATGCTGGCGCTACCGTTGCTGCTCAAGCGATACGGCATCAAGAAGGTGCTGCTGCTGGGCTTTGTGACCGCAGCGATCCGCTATGTATTCTTTATCTACGGCGGCACTGCCGACGTCTGGGCCTACAGCATGCTGTTCCTGGGTATTTTGCTGCACGGCGTCAGCTACGATTTCTATTTCGTGACCGGCTATATCTACGTCGACAAAAAAGCGCCGCCGCATATGCGTACCGCTGCTCAGGGCCTAATCACCCTGATTTGCCAGGGGTTAGGTAGCTTTATTGGTAACTGGCTCGGGGGCCGGGCGATGACCACTTTCGCCCTTGAACAACCGCGAGACGGCATGACGTTTGACTGGTTTGCCGTGTGGGGCGTGGGTGCGGTGATGGTGGTGGGCGTCATGCTGCTGTTCCTGCTGTTCTTCCGTGAACGCAGCGACAACATCACCCCGATTGACGTGGCACGGTCTTAATTCGTTGCGCCGGGCGTGTTGCCTGGCAAGGTAAAAATTCAGGAGAAACAGATGAAGCAGTTAACCCAGGAACAACGTGTGGTGGGCGCACTTTATGGCCAAATGCTGGGCGATGCGCTCGGCATGCCTTCCGAGCTGTGGCCGCGTGAGCGGGTTAAGCGCCACTTTGGCTGGATCGACCGCTTCCTCGACGGCCCGGCGGAAAACAGTGCCGCCTGCTATTTCACGGCAGCGCAGTATACCGATGATACCTCGATGGCTCTGGCACTCGCCGACGCCTTGATCGAGGCCGACGGTGAAGTGGTGCCGGAGCTGATTGCCCGCAACGTGATCCGCTGGGTCGATAGTTTTGATGCCTTCAACAAAAACATCCTGGGTCCGAGTTCCAAACTGGCGCTGGGGGAGCAGAAGAAGGGCACGCCGATTAGCAATTTGGAAAATAACGGTGTGACCAACGGCGCGGCGATGCGGGTTTCCCCGTTGGGTTGTGTGCTGCCTTCTGCGCCGTTGGAGCAGTTTTGCCAGCAGGTCTGGCTGGCCTCCAGCCCGACGCATAAATCCGATATCGCGGTTGCCGGTGCGGTGGTGATTGCCTGGGCGGTTGCCAAGGCGGTCGAAGGGGCCAGTTGGGCAGAGATCCGCCTGGCGTTGCCGGGGGTGGCAGATTACGCTCAGCGCCGCCAGAGCACCACCTTCAGCGCGTCTTTAGCGGCGCGTATCGAACTGGCCTTCCAGGTAGTCGAACAGGCTGGCGGTACCGAGCAGGCCTCCGAACGTGTCTACCAACTGGTTGGCGCAGGGGTCAGCACCATAGAGTCCGTACCGGCCGCGTTGGCGATGGTTGAACTGGCGAAAACCGATCCTACCCGTTGTGCGATCCTGTGCGCCAACCTGGGCGGTGATACGGACACCATCGGCGCGATGGCCACGGCGATCTGCGGTGCCCTGAACGGTATCGACGCGTTCGACGCGGCCATGTTGGCAGAATTAAAGCGGGTGAATCCGCTGGATATCAACCACTACGCGCAGGCTTTTCTCCGTTTCCGCCAGCGCTGGCAGGAGGCTGAATGAGTAACGAAAGACGCGAGTTATTGCAGACGCTGACTCAGGGTGGCTGGCATCAGCAGTGCCCGATGACGGTGATTGGCGCAGCGGTGATGGATATGGTGGTGAGTGCCGATGCCTTGCCGGTGCGCGGTGGCGACGTGTCGGCTCAGATGCAGGGGTTGCATTTAGGGGGCTGCGCGCTGAATATCGCCGTGGCTCTGCGCCAGTTGGGCATTACCAGCCGCAATCTGCTGCCGGTGGGTGAAGGCGTGTGGGCAGAGCGTTTGCGTAGCGAGATGGCGCAGCGCGGCGTGAGTTCCGATCTGCAAGTGGGTGGTGAGGATAACGGCTGGTGTCTGGCGCTGGTCGAACCGGACGGTGAGCGCACCTTTATCTCTATCGATGGCATAGAGAACCAGTGGCAGCCAGAGTGGTTGGCAGACGTGACGCCACAAAGCGGGCTGGTTTACCTTTCCGGTTATCAACTGGGTGCCAGGCAGGGCCACGTGCTGGTGGATTGGCTGTTACGCCTGCCCGAACAGGTTCGAGTGGTGCTGGATATTGGCCCGCGCATCGACGTGATGGCGGAGAGCCTGCTGCAACGCCTAATCCGCCCTGGTGTGATCCTGACGCTAAACCAGCGTGAAGCCCAGCACCTTGGCATGCAGGAAGATATTGCCGGTTTTTGCCAGCAATTATGGTTAACCACCGGGCAACTGGTGATTGTGCGCTGTGGCGGGGAAGGCGGATATTACTTTGCCGGGCCAGAGGATCATGGTTGGATCGCCGCTAGCCAGGTCAAAGTGGTAGACAGCATTGGTGCTGGCGATAGCCACAGCGCCGGTTTGCTCGCCGGATTGGCACTGGGCCTGACCGCCCGCCAAAGTATGACGCTAGCCAATAGCATCGCCGGTTACGTGGTATCGCAGGCCGGTGGAGATTGTGCGCCAACCCTGGCCCAGCTCCTGGCCAGCGAGGAACTCAATCCTCGCTGATAAACTCGTACATGTCGCTGCGGCAGAAGCTTTCGCTGTATTCGATGGGCTTTTTCCGGCTGTCGAACAGCGTTTGCTTGATGATCAGCAGCGGCATGGGTTCTTTCAGCTGTAGCGCTTGCAGAGTTTCACCGTCGCTCATGGCGGCGCTGACCTGGCTACGCAGCGATCCCAACTCCACGTTGTTCAAACGGAAGTAGTCATACAGAGAAACGCCAATATCATCAACGTTGGCTATCGCCTCCGCCACCACATAAGACACCGCCACCGACATGGGGCGCTGATCGATAAAGTGAATACGTTTGAGTTTGTACACCGGCGTATGCTCGGCCAGCGACAGCTTCTCGGCCAGTGTGCTATCCGCCGGGATTTGCTCACGGCTGATCCACATGGTGTCCGGCTTGCGCCCTTGTAGCATCACTTCACGTGAAAATCCTTTCACATCCGCCAGCGAATAGGCCAGTTTAGGTTGAGCCACGGTATTTTGAATGAAGGTGCCATAGCCCCGCGAACGGCCGATAATGCCGTCCTGCTCCAGGCAGGCCAGGGCTTTGCGTACCGTAATGCGCGAGATCCCCAGCCGTTCGGTGAAATGGCGCTCACTGGGCAGAAAATCCCCTTGGCTCAATATGCCAAGCTCAATGCCCTGTCGTATCGATTCGTTAAAGCGCAGGTAGAGCGGCATAGCGCCAGCGCTGGTCAGATCGTGTTGCAGTTTGTCCAGCAGGCGCTGGTTGGGATCCGTGCTCATAGATGACCGAAATCCTGTAGCCTCAATGCGATAGCTTATTTAAGGTGATTTCGTCGGGCGGTGCAACCGTGCAGGACGAGATTGGTGGAAATGGTTGGGCCTGGCAGACCAGGCCCGTTGTAGTGTTTACTGCTGGGAAGGTTTGGCGGCGCTGTTCTCCCGTATTTCTTTGACCTGATCGGCAGTGACCGGAGCGGCGTTATTCCCCCAACTGGTGCGCACAAAACTGGCAATCTGGGCCACCTGCTGGTCGCTCAGACGCCAGCCAAAGTCTGGCATGGTGAGTCCTGTAGGGGCGTCTATAGTCATCGGCGTACGTGAACCATTCAGAATGATGCTGATCACCGAAGCAGGGTCTTCCGCCAGCAACGCCGGATTATGGGCCAACTGTGGGAAGGTATTGCGATAGCCCTGACCATCGCTGCGGTGGCAGGCGGCGCAGTTGTCCAGATAAGCCTGACCGCCTGGGTTGCCTTGGCCGGTGCTGTAGAGTGCCAGCGGCTGGTTGGCCGTTGGCGTTATTTGCTCATCCCCCGCAGGCAGCGATTTCAGATAAGCGGCGATCGCCTGCAAATCCTCGTCGCTCAGGTGCTGAGTGCTGTCTTGTACCACGTCCACCATGGAGCCAAAGGCGGCAAATCTGTCGCTGTGGCCGGTTTTCAGGAAACGGGTCAGATCTTCCGCGTTCCAACTACCCAGCCCGCTGAGCGCATCACCACGCAGGCTGGCGGCGTGCCAACCTTCCAGCGTCCCACCGCTCAGATAGGCGTCATCAGTCTGGTTCAACGCCTTCTCCTGGAAGCCAATGCCGCGTGGCGTATGGCAACTGCCGCAGTGGCCCAATCCTTGTACCAGATAAGCCCCACGGTTCCATTGTGCGCTTTGGTTAGCGTCTGGCTGATAGGCGCCATCCTCGCGGAAAATGCCGTCCCACATCGCCAATGGCCAGCGCATATTCAGCGGCCACGGGATATCGCTAGCCTTGTTCTGCTGCACCACCGGAGTTACTTGTTGGGTGAAGTAGAGATACAGATCGCGTATATCCTCATCATTTATTTTGGCGAATGAGGGATAGGGCATGGCCGGGTAGAGCCGAGTGCCATCGCGCCTAATGCCTTTACGCAGGGCGTCGGCAAACGCTTGTAGATCGTAGGCACCGATCCCGGTGGTTTTGTCTGGAGTGATATTGGTGGAATAGATCGCACCAACCGGGGTGGTCATCTTCAGCCCACCGGCGAATGCCATGCCACCTGGCGCGGTATGGCAGGCGGCACAGTCACCAACGCGGGCCAGATATTCGCCATGAGCGATTTGCCCAACCTGGTGGGTATCCTCGGCGGCCTGAGCGCTGGCGCTTAATACCAACAAGGCCAGCAGCGAGGGGGTTAATCCTTTCATCGTCTTCTCCTTGCGTATCAGGCCTGAACCAACGGGCCGGGGTTGTTCAGATACTGATTACGGATCGCTTCCGCTGAATAATAGGCCAGCGCACCGACGATCCCGGTGGGGTTATAAGCCAGGTTCTGCGGGAAGGCGCAGGCACCGGTGACAAACACGTTGGGCACGTCCCAGCATTGCAGGTACTTGTTCACCACGCTGGTTTTTGGGTTGTCGCCAGTGATTGCCCCGCCGGTAGTGTGGGTGGATTGGTACGGGCGCACGTCATAGTGCGAACCGCTGCCCATCACCGAAATCGCCATCTGCTTCGGCTCCATGGCTTTGGCGATGTTCGCCATCTTGCTGGTAATGTGTTGGGTCATCTTGATCTCGTTAGCCTTCCAGTCGAAGGTCATGCGCAGCAGCGGTAGCCCATAGGCATCCCGATAGGTGGGATCGAGATCGAGATAGCAGTCGCGATAGGGCATCACCGAGCCTTCAGAGCCAATGCTCATCGAGTGCGGATAATTATCTTTGATGCCTTGTTTCCAGCCACTGCCCCAGGTGGGCGTTCCTGGCGGTAATGACATCTGTTGGATCGGGCGGCCACCGGTGCGGGTGGCGGAAATATAGGCACCACCGATAAAGCCCAACTCGCCGTGGTCGAAGTTTTCCGAGTTGAGGTCGTCGATCACCGTGCCTGCGGCTCCGGCTCCGATGAACGGGTTGAAGTGGGTGTCCTTATCGTAAAATAGCGAAATGCCGCTGTTCATCTGATAGGCGTAGTTCTTGCCAACGACCCCTTCGCCAGTGACGGGATCATAAGGTTTACCGATGCCGGAGAGCAGCAGCAGGCGCACGTTATGCAGCTGAAAGGCGCTGAGGATCACCAGGTCCGCCGGTTGTTCAATCTGCTGGCCCTGGGCGTCGACATAGGTGACACCGGTGGCCTTTTTGCCGCTGCTGTCCAGATTGACCTTGATAACCTGCGACTGGGTGCGCAATTCGAAGTTTTTCCGCTTCATCAGCACCGGCAGAATGGTGGTTTGCGGTGAGGCCTTGGAGTACATAAAGCAGCCGAAGCGCTCACAGTAACCGCAGTAGTTACAGGGACCGAGTTGCACACCGTAGGGATTGGTATAAGGCTCTGAGCAGTTGGCTGCTGGAATGCTGAACGGGTGATAGCCGAGCGACTCGGCCGCCTTGCCAAACAGCGAACCAGAATAGAGCTGCTTGAGGGGGGCAGTGGGATATTCGCTAGTGCGTGGCCCTTCGAACGGGTTGCCGCCTTTGACGATGTTGCCTTGCAGGTTACCGGCTTTGCCTGCGGTGCCACAGACCTTCTCGAACTTATCGAAGTAAGGCTCCAGCTCGGTGTAACTGAGAGGGTAATCCTGCAACAACATGCCTTCTGGCACCCATTTGTCGCCATACTTTTCCGTCACTGTGGTACGCATTTTCAGATCGGCGGGCAGGGCGCGCCAGTGCATGCCGTTCCAGTGGACGCCAGCACCGCCAACGCCGTTGCCGGGCAAAAAGGATCCAAGCTGACGATAAGGCACGGCGAAATCCGCTGGCGTGTGCCGCACGGTGACGGTTTCGTGCGCCATCTCCTGCTCGAGTTTCAGGCGGATGCCATAGGTCAATTCGTCCGCAATCCGTGGATAGGCAAAATCAGGGTAGGTATCGCGCTGCTCACCGCGCTCCAGTGCCAATACGCTCAGGCCGGTTTCGGTCAGTTCCATGCCCATAATGGCACCGGTCCAGCCAAATCCGACAATCACCACGTCTACCGGTGGCTTTTTTATCGTGCTCATTTATGCATTCCTTTTGCTGGAGATACTTACCGGGCCAAGGGGATAAGCCTGATTGGGATGATCGACCCAGTCGGTGTAATCTGCCCGCGCACCAGGGAAACCGATCAGCTTCCATGAGGCCATCGACTGGTTACCGCCGTGCTGTGGATCGGCCAGATAACCCTCTTTGGTGTTTTGCAGCAGTTGGCTGAAAAAGGCGTTGCCGGGCAGGGCTTCGGAGTCCAACTCACCTTTCTCCAACGCCGTCAGGATCTGATCTTGCTGGGCATGATCCAGATCCACAAAGGCTTTCTGGTACTGCTGCTGGCAGTGCGCATTGAGGCCGCGAATGCCAATGCGATAGGTATCACGCGGAGTCAGTTTGGACTGATAGCCTAATTCAGGGGCCGAAGGGACAAACGGCGGATGCATATACCACAGGCCGCCGTGACCATAAGGCGTTTCCATCTGCTTATCGATAAAGATCGGCACGCCTTCTTCGACGGCACCGGGGCCATTGCTATCGCTGGGGATCAGTCGATCGCAGGCCGCCAGCAGAAAGCGCCATTCTTCGTTATTGAAATAAGCGGGAACATAGTGAGAGGAGACACCCGCCGCCGAGGCTGGCAGGGGCGTCATCGTCAGAACGCCGGTACCTCCGGCTGCGGCCAGTGGGATTAACGCCAAAGTCTTTTTAAGAAAGCTCCGCCTGGGCGGTATAGAAGAGTGCTGTTGTGACATAGTTCCACCTTGAATATGTTTCACAGAAATGCCCGCGTGCGAATCAGGTACGCACCGCCGCTGTCTTGGGCAGTAACGGGCAGAGGGAGTTGCTGTTCCATGACCAATAATGATTAGCAAGCTACTGGTATGGTGATCTAAGTTTAAGTCTTGGTGGCTAAAACAAACAATAAAGCATCTGTTTCAAAACATTTTCTTCACATTGTTTTTGATTTAGATCATTTCATTAACAATTAGCCTTGACTATTACGCCTAACGAGCTTCGGCTGATTGGTCTAGTCGCTAGGGTTAATTGGTCTGTATGATGCGATCTGACATCGGTATATGCTGCGGTGGAGAACCTGCTTTTGCAGCAACCAGACGGAATACTTTTATGGCGATAAATCAATATGGTCAGCCGGTGGGTGAACCCTTGGCGCAATGGCATGCCTTGCCACGGCCGCAGGAGGTGACGCTGGCGGGCAAGTTTTGCCGCCTCGCGATGTTGGATGCCGAGCGGGACTTTGCCGCATTGTTTGCGGCTTACCAGCTAGCGCCAGATGGCCGTGACTGGACTTACCTGATGAGGGAGCGACCGGATAGCCCGCAGGAACTGCGTGCGCATCTGGAAAACCTGCAGGCCAACCCGGCGCTGGTGAATCTGGTGGTGTTCGATTTAGCCACCGATATGCCCGTTGGCACGGTGGCCTTTATGCGGATTGAAGAGGCTAGCGGCGTGTTGGAAATTGGCCACGTCTGCTGGTCACCGCTGATGAAGCAGCGCTCCTGCGCCACCGAGGCGATTTACCTGATGCTGCGCCATACCTTTGACGAGTTGGGCTACCGCCGCTGTGAATGGAAATGCGATAGCCTGAATGCGCCTTCCAGGCAGGCAGCGCAACGCTTTGGGTTCCAATACGAAGGGCGCTTTTTGCAGGCGTTGGTCACCAAGGGCCGCAACCGGGATACCGACTGGTTCGCCATGATCGACCAAAACTGGCCCCAGATGCGTAGTGCGTTCGAAGGTTGGCTGGCTGACGAGAATTTTGGTACCGGCGGCCAGCAGATACAGCGTTTGCAGGCGTTTATGCCTTGATATGTAGGGGGCGAACATGTGGATGTTCGCCCCTATGTAGCTTACTGCTCGCTCAGCGCCGCTTTATTTCTTACCTGCTTGGCCTCGAAGCGTGAAATCCACCACCAGGCCAGGGCCGAGAACACCGCGGTCATACAGACGTTGATAAAGAAGGCTTTCATCAGATCGACCCCCGGCGGGAATGCCGATGCCGTCATACTGACCACAAAGATGGTGATCAGCACCGAAACCACGCCCATTCCGAACTTGCGCGACCCCATGCGGAACTCGCGCGGCGTATCGTCATGCTTCCAGCGGAACACGAAGTAGGCCACCATGATAAAGATCGGCGGCAGCATCGCCGTACCCGCCGTCAGGTTGATCGCGGTGTTCATCATCTGTTGTACCGATTCGGAACCAAAGCCGTTAACCACCAACATCACGAACACGAAGGCAAATTGCCACCATGCAGCACGTACCGGAACGCCATGTTTGTTCAGCTCGGTGGTTTTCTGGCCGTAAACGCCTTTCGGGATCTCGGAGAAGTGGATCTTCACCGGCGCGGAGGTCCACATCATCATCGAACCAAAAATGGCGATAAACAGCACGATGCCCACCAGGCGGCCCACCAGCGTTTCGGAAATGCCGAAGTACTTGGCCATCCCGGTGAAGATTTCCACCATGCCGCCCGCGTAGGTCAGGTTTTCACGCGCGACAAACACGTTAACCAGCAGGGAACCGACGGCATACATCCCGCCGATCACGGCACCTGCAATGATAATCACCTTGATAAACGACTTCTGTCCCCCTTTGACGTCATTGAGATAGGCCGCCGCCGTTTCCGCACCGCCAGCCGCCTGGAAGATCCAGCACATGATACCCAACGTTGCCCAATTCACCGTCGGTGTCATCGCCTCCAGCGTAATAGGTTGCGCCGGGACGTGATCGCCGCTCAGCGCCATCAGTGCTCCCAGCACGTAAATCGCAAACAGGGCGAACACCCCATAGGCGACGACTTCGGCAATCTTGCCCAGCCAACTGGCACCCTTGGTGGAAATATGGGTGGTGGCGGCAAACAGTACGATTGAGATGATCGATACCATCACCGGGGAAAAGGCGTATTCGCGGCCCATAATGGCGTACGACGCATAGGCAATCACGTTGGGCAACAGTGATACAAACCAGAACAGGTTGACGAACCAATACAGGAACGACCCCATATAGGCTGCTCGGGTGCCCAGAGGCTGTTTTAACCAATCGTACATTCCCGACTCGGAGTTCTTATTGGCGGACACAAACTCCGCGATAATAAACACAAAGGGAATGAAGTAGACCAGGGTTGCAAACAAAAATACCGGGGCTGAACTCAAGCCCAGTTCAATGTTGTTGTTGACGATATTGCGTACGTTGAACACCGCCGCAAAGGTCATCGACAACAGGGCAAACTTGCCAATCGTGCCACGTAAAGAATCGGACATAGCGTCCTCCGATGAACGACATCAATGATGAACTCAATCTGGATGGAGCGGGAGTGATTTCCCGCCCGGTTCGCTTCATAATCAGCAGGATCACTTGTTCAACATGTAGCCATCCTCAATGGTGACCCGCAGCACCACTTTTCTTACCCGGTTATCGCCGTGGAAGCGGTAGGCTTCCTGATTGTCAAAAATCGCCAGTTGCCCGGCACGTAATTCGCAGGTTTGCCCGGTGCCTTGCAGATATTCGCGGTCGGTTTCATCGCGGTAGGCCTCAACGGGGGTGAGGGCTGATTTCTGCGCGAATTCCACCGTTTCGCCGCCCTCGAGGTAGTAATGGATGGTGAAATAGCGACGGTTGCCTTCAAAGGTCGAGTGATTGCAGGTGACGCCGTCTTCAATCATATAGACCAGCGTATCGCCGATGGAGTGCATCACGCCGTCTTTGATATTGGCAATGTTGTCAATGGCTTCCACACAACGGTTCCATTTGCGCCCGTCCCGGTAAACCACTTTGAATTGTTCCAGGTTGTCTATTACGTGCATGGATCAGGCCTCATTGGTGGTTGGAGTGAAGAAGTCATTGGCAAAGTCATGGTTGGCCAGCGTCTGTGCGCTGACGTCACCGGCTTGCAGCGGTATCAGGGTCAGGCCATAGCGGAATGGCGCCATGTAAACCCGGTAGGAGTCGAGGACTTCGCTGCCCCAAGAGTTGGAACCCAGCCCCATCACTTGGTGGTCAAGGTTGAGGGTGATATATCCACTTGGTTGCAGCTCATTGGTATGCTGCGCCTGATGCAGGTTCTGGCTGGTGTACTCCCAGGCGCTGAAATTGATCGGTTGCTGCGGTTTGACCAGCAGGCCGGTACCGTGACGATTGGTGAGCGCAGCCCAGCGCACATGCTGGCGGTTACCGTTGTTTTGTGGGAACGGATAGTGCTCGAACATCTCGGCCAGCGTGGTCTGGTAGATATCGATCAGGTTGGCCTGCTGGCTGTCCTGATAGTTTTCTTCCGGGCCGCGGCCATAGTAGTTCACCCGATCAAAGCCGCCGTTAATGCCGATACCCAGCCCGATGGCCGGGATCACGTACGGGTAATCGCCGTAACGCTCGCCGCTGAGTTCCACGTTGAGCTGGCCTTCGGCATTGATCTGGTAGCGGTAGCAACAGCGCATGCCGAAGTCGAAGACCGGCGGGGCGATGATGCTGGTCACGGTGATTTCAACGCGGCCATTGGCCTGAACGACGTCCAATGTGCGGAAGTGCTCTTGCATGATTTGCAGATGAGCGGGCTCCCACAAGCCTTGATACTCCTGTTTGTGGTTATCGATCATCGGTTTGAAGAAGCTTAACGCCGGAGCAGAGGCGATGATTTCTTCCCCGTTGCTCATCCAGGAGGTCAGCTTGCCGTTCACCTTGGAGAAGGTCAGCGTAAAGTCCTGGCCGCTGATACAGTATGCCAGGCGGCTTTCCGCAACCCGTAGAGGCAGGGCGTTGGGGTTGGTATAGGCTTCTGTTTGCGCAGTGTTCTCTTTGAGCTGGAACTGGTACACCGCGATATCATGATTGGCCGGGCTGTACAGCGTGCTGGAGTTCTTGCGCACGGTGAAGTTCACAAAGGCTTCGCGCTCATCCAGTTCAGGCATTTCAAGGCGGATTTCCCGTGAAGAGTTGGCCGCCAGATCTTTCAGCCGCAGAGGCAGCGTTGCCAGCGTTTCCCCTTCTGCGCGGATTTCGGCGGTGAGGGTGTAATCATCCAGATTGGTGAACCACAGCTTGTTCTCGACCAGGAAGGTGCCAAGGCGAGGCTCAAGCGCACGGATCTTCACCGGCGCGATAACCTGCTTGTACTCCTTCAGGCCTGGCCCTGGGGTTTGATCCGGGAAGATCAGCCCGTCCATGCAGAAGTTGTAGTTGTTCGGATAGTCGCCGAAGTCGCCGCCGTATTTGTAAAACGCCTGGCCTTGCTCATCGTGCGCCAGGATGCCGTGATCGCACCACTCCCAAACGTAGTGGCCCTGAATATGATCGTGCTGGTAAAACACGTTCTGATATTCCGTCAGGCCGCCGGGGCCATTGCCCATGGCGTGCGCGTATTCACAGATGATGCGCGGTTTGGCGTGCGGGTGTTCACCAAACTCGTTCATCAACGGCGCGCGGGTATACATGGTGGAAATGATATCCACCACCTCGGCGTCGCGGTCTTCTTCGTAGTGCACCAGGCGGGTATCGTCGATGGCCTTGGTGGCATGGTACATCGCATGGATGTTGCAACCGTAACCGGACTCATTGCCCAGCGACCACATCACGATCGACGGATGGTTCTTCTGCGCGTGAACGTGGCGCACGATGCGATCGACGAATACTGCTTCCCAGGCCGGATCGTTGGTGATGCGGCTCAGATCGCCCACGTTGGCAAAACCGTGGGTTTCAACGTCGGTTTCGGCCATCACGAACAGCCCGTAAATGTCGCACAGCTCATAAAAGCGCGGGTCGTTAGGGTAATGGGCGGTACGTACCGAGTTGATATTGTGCTGTTTCATCAGGATCAGATCTTTTTCGACGCGATCCATGCCTACCGCACGGCCTTTCAGATGGTCGTTATCATGGCGGTTGACGCCGTGCAGCATCACATACTGGTTGTTGATGTAGAACAGGCCGTCACGCACCTTGATATCGCGGAACCCGACGCGTTGAGGTATCACTTCTAGCACGGTGCCGCTTTGGTCTTTAAGCGTGATATACAGCTGATAGAGATAAGGGTTTTCCGCTGACCAATGGATTGGATAAGCCAGATTGATAGCAAAATGGGTCTGCGTTTGTGCACCTAGGCACTGCTGCGCCAGGAGGTTATCGTTATCAAACAGGGCATACTCGACCACGTAGTCTGCTAGCGGTGCGCCAGACAGGTTTTCGATCTCCAGTGCGCAAGACAGGGTCGCGCTTTGGTAGTCATCGGCAAAATCGGTGCGAACGGTCAGATCCTGTACGTGAACCGGCTCTTTGCCCACCAGATAGACATCGCGAAAAATGCCAGCAGTCCACCACATATCCTGATCTTCAATATAGGTCGAGTCCGCCCACTGCATGACGCGCACGGCGAGCAGGTTTTCCCCGGAGTGCACGTATCCGGAGATATCAAATTCGGCGGTCAGGCGGCTGCCCTTGCTGAAGCCGACATACTGGCCGTTGACGTACACTTCAAAATAGGTCTCGACCCCATCGAATTTGATGATGGTCTGTTTCCCACTCCACTGTTCACCTAGTGTAAAGCTACGTTGGTAAGCGCCAGTTGGGTTGTCTGTCGGCACGAAAGGGACATCGATCGGGAAGGGGAAGCCCTCATCGGTGTATTGCAGGATGCCGTGGCCTTCCATCTGCCACATGTTGGGCACCGTGATCTGGCCCCAGTCAGTCATCTTTTGTGAATAAAAGTCTTCGGGCACCAGCAGCGGGTTGGTGAAGTAGTTAAAGCTCCATTGGCCGCTGAGTGCCATAAAATGGCTGCTGAGGGCGCGCTGAAAGGTTTGGGCACGCTTAAGCGAGTCATATGAGAAGAAGTAGGCGCGGGGGGCCATTCGGTTCTCATGCAGGTGTTGAAAGTTCTCCCAATTATTCACGTCATCTCTCCTAATCTGAATGCTGTAGGTCGCAGTCTTGGCATGGAATGCGTCAATGCTTGGAATGGATTTTAGTAAAATGTTTACTAAAATATAGCCAATAATTTGTTTTACTTTAACTCGATCACGCTTTAAGCCCGATGCGCTGGTGGATCTGTGATCGGGTTAAAAGAAGGGAGAATTGGTGTGGTAGGCGTGGGTTAGTGGCAAAAATTGGCAGATTTCGAGGTAAAAAACCCCGTAATTATTAGTATATTTTACTAATAACCAGGCGTTTGGATGCGAGACAGGTGCTTTAGCGGGCGCACATACGGCGCCCCTACATGGCGAGAATTGAGTCGTCAGTTACTTGGTGGTTTCACGCAGCTTTAACTTGCTGGGCACGTAGACCTGCAGTGGCAGGGCACGACCATCACGGAATTTCTCCAGCAGCAGGTTGACCCCTTGGATCCCCATCATTTCCGAGTGGATACGCACGGTAGAAAGCGGTGGGAAGGTGAAACGCGCGGTCGGGATATCGTTCACGCTGATCAGGGCGATGTCCTGTGGGATTTTCAACCCCAACTCATGAATGCTGCGCAACACCCCAATGGCAATGGAGTCTGAGGCGACAAACAGTGCGGAAGGGTAATCCGTGGTTGCCAGCATCTTTTTCGCCAGCTCATAACCGGAGGCGCTAGAGAAATCGCCACGGTAGATATCTTGCTCGCGGACTACGCCTTTCAGCCGCCCATATTCCACAAAGGCCGCTTCGCGGATATCCGCTTTATTCGGCTCGTCGGCACCGCCGATAAAACCGATGCGTTTGGCTCCGTGCTCAATAAAGAAGTCGATGATCTCTTTGCTGATTTTTGCCAGATCGATATCTACCGAGTCGTATTCGGAACCGGGCTCATTAAAATCAATAAAGCAGATGTTGTCGGTTAACGCTGCGGCCTTACGCAGGATCTCAGGCGCAGGTTTACTGACGATCAGCACGCCGGTGATCTTTTTCAGATCCGGCAGTTGGTTGTTTTTGTAGCAGTTGGTGAGTTCAATCCCCAACCTTTCGCACTGGGTTTCGATGCCGTGACGGATGGAAAGGTAGTAAGGATCGTTGATTTCCATCTCTTGCTTATAGCTGTATAGCGCCAGCACGTGATGTTGCACCACCGCGTTAGTCAGATGCTTTTTGGCACTGCTGGTCTTGTATTCCAGCTTTTCGGCAATTTCCAGAATGCGATGTTTGGTCTCTTCTTTGACGTTGAGCGTGGGATCGTCATTCAAAACCCGGGAGACCGTTGCCAATGAAACTCCTGCTTCGGCCGCGATGTCTTTCAGCGTTGCCATATCTATCCTTATCTCACAGCCTGAACGGCAAACTTCGTTATCTGGCATTGTAAGTGATGTCGGCGAACTTTCATTAGTTTTTAGTAAAAAATAAGGGTTGCGGGATTAACGGGTTCACGTTTTATATGCCCGAAGGCCTGAAATCAATACCTTCAGGCCGTGCCGCCAATAATGCCTGGTTGAATAGCTTCTTAAGCTGCTATGATTAACACTCATTAGCTTGATTTATTTGAATTAATCGACGCGAGAAACTGTATGAAGCCTAAATCTGTCACGCTGAATGACGTCGCCGACTATTCCGGAGTGTCGTATCAAACCGTGTCGCGGGTATTAAATCGTGCTGAACACGTTTCGGGTAAAACCCGCGCGAAGGTCGAGCAAGCAATGGCTGCGTTGAATTACGTACCAAACCGTGTCGCACAGCAACTTGCAGGTAAACAGAGTTTTACGCTAGGGCTGGCGACCACCGAACTAGCGCTGCACGCACCTTCCCAAATCGCTTCGGCAATTAAAACGCAGGCGAACCAGATGGGATTTAACGTGGTGATTTCCATGGTGGAAGATCTTAGCGTTCAGGCCTGTCGCACTGCGATAAATGAGTTGTTGTCGCAGCGGGTGGATGGATTACTGATTAATGTTTCTCTCTGCGCTGAAGATTCTCACGCTATTGAACAAGTTTGTGGCAAGGTGCCTGCGCTGTTTTTGGACGTCGACCCTGATTCTGATGTCTCCAGCATTCTTTTTGATCCCTATGAGGGGGCTCGTCAAGGGGTAGAACATGTCGTTGCTCTTGGGCATCGTGATATAGCACTGATTACCGGGCCGCTGGTCTCGATTTCGGCGCGTTTGCGCTATCAGGGGTGGCTGACTACGTTAGCGGAGTGTCAGTTGAAGCCTTGTTCGGTGCTCCATGGCGATTGGAGTGCGGCTTCCGGTTATCAGCTTGCCGGGCAGATCCTGAGCTTGCCGAAACACCCAACGGCGATATTGGTTGCCAACGATCAAATGGCGTTAGGCGTGCTGCGTGCTCTGCAGGAGTATGGGTTGCAAATTCCGGTGCAAATGTCGGTAGTGGGTTACGATGATACTGAAGACAGTGCTTATTATTACCCCCCGCTGACAACCATTAAGCAGGACTTTCGGATGTTGGGGCAGGAAAGCGTTAAACGCCTGGTTCAGTGCCTGGAAGAGCGACATGTGCCTCATGCCGGTTCTTTGCGTTTGACGACCAGTCTGGTGCAAAGGCATACAACGGCGGTTATGAATCAAGAGAAGGTATCGCTGCAAACTTTATCTCAGGAGTTGCTGCGTATCGCACGCCAAATCTCCGCGCTCGAGGGAAAATAGCCGCCAACGCCAGGGATCGGTTGCGATCCCTGAGCTTAATTTGTGACTGACCTCGCTTTCCCAAGGATATTTGCTTTACACCTCTACGCGTACTGTTCATTTTATTGTTAATTGTGAGCGTATAACATTTTGGAGGGGAAGCATGAACGCATCTCAAACAGGGAAATCACTCAGCGCTGTTTTATCTCGTCGAGACTGGGAAAATCCTGGCTGTACGCAATACCGTCGCCTACCAGCACACCCGCCATTTCAAAGTTGGCGCAATGAGGAAGATGCCAGAGAAGATAGAGCTTCAGCGCAGTCTGTTTCATTAAATGGGACCTGGAAGTTTAGCTATTTTAGTCAGCCAGAACGGGTGCCGGAGACTTGGCTACAGAGCGATCTGGACAACGCTGATGAAATACAGGTGCCGTCAAACTGGCAATTGGCAGGCTATGACGCACCGATTTATACCAACGTCACCTATCCGATCCCGGTTAACCCCCCCTTCGTTCCGGTAGAAAACCCTACGGGATGTTATTCGCTCACATTTAATGTCGATGATGGGTGGCTATCGCAGGGGCAGACCCGGATTATTTTCGACGGTGTCAATTCTGCGTTTTATCTGTGGTGCAATGGTCATTGGGTTGGCTATTCACAAGACAGCCGTTTACCTGCTGAATTCGATCTCAGCGACTTTTTGGTTCCAGGGGAAAACCGGCTGGCGGTGATGGTATTACGCTGGTGCGACGGTAGTTATCTGGAAGATCAGGATATGTGGCGCATGAGCGGGATTTTCCGCGATGTCAGCCTGTTGCATAAACCCGCCACTCATCTGAGCGATATCACTATTACCACGCCATTAAGCGACAGTTTCCGCCGAGGGGAGTTGGTGGTAGAGGTGCGAGCTCATCAGCCACAACAATACCGGGTGCAGGTGCAACTGTGGCGTAAAGATGCCCTGATCGCCGAGAAAATGCAGGACTTCGGCAGCGAGATTATCGATGAGCGCGGCGCTTATGATGAGCGTACGACCCTGCGTTTGTCGGTGGATCAACCCGCCTTGTGGAGTGCAGAGACGCCAGCACTGTATCGTGCAGTGGTCAAGTTGCTCTCCCCAACCGGTGAATTGGTGGAGGCTGAAGCCTATGATGTGGGTTTCCGACAGGTTGAGATCAGCAACGGCTTACTGAAACTTAACGGACAGCCGCTATTGATACGTGGCACCAACCGCCATGAGCACCATCCAGAGCATGGCCAAGTCATGGATGAAGCCACCATGCGTCAGGATATCCTGCTGATGAAGCAGCATAATTTCAACGCTGTGCGCTGTTCCCATTATCCTAACCACCCGCTGTGGTACAAGCTGTGCGATCGCTACGGTCTGTATGTAGTGGATGAGGCTAATATTGAAACCCACGGCATGCGGCCGATGAACCGGCTAAGCAACGATCCGCTCTGGCTACCCGCCATGAGCGAGCGCGTTACGCGCATGGTGCAGCGTGACCGTAACCACGCTTGTATTATCATCTGGTCATTGGGCAATGAATCTGGCCATGGGGGCAACCATGATGCTCTGTACCGCTGGATAAAAAGCGAGGATCCTACCCGTCCGGTACAGTATGAAGGCGGCGGAGCCAACACAGCCGCAACGGATATTATCTGCCCGATGTACGCAAGGGTTGAGCAGGATCAACCCTTCCCAGCGGTACCCAAATGGTCGATCAGCAAGTGGATCGGTTTACCCGACGAACAGCGTCCGCTGATCCTGTGCGAGTACGCCCATGCCATGGGCAATAGCTTTGGCGGTTTTGATCGTTATTGGCAGGCTTTTCGTAAACATCCGCGACTGCAGGGGGGCTTTGTCTGGGACTGGGTCGACCAAGGTCTGACGCGTCTTGCCGATGATGGTCAATCATACTGGGCCTACGGCGGCGACTTCGGTGATATGCCTAATGACCGCCAATTTTGTCTAAACGGGTTGGTATTCCCCGATCGCAGTCCGCACCCGGCACTGTTTGAAGCGCAACGTGCCCAGCAGTTTTATCAATTCCAAATGCTCGAACAGCAGCCGTTAACGATTGAAGTGAACAGTGAGTATTTATTCCGTACCAGCGATAACGAGCGGCTTTATTGGAATGTAGCCTTGGACGGGAAAGCTATTGCACAGGGCGAGATTGAACTGTCATTAGCGGCGCAGGGTACACAGAAAATCGTACTGGGTGACATTCCCGAACTGAAAGAGAGCGGTGAACTGTGGTT
Source organism: Serratia sp. Res13-Sevr-LER1-36-b (assembly GCF_015673035.1). Taxonomy (NCBI): domain Bacteria; kingdom Pseudomonadati; phylum Pseudomonadota; class Gammaproteobacteria; order Enterobacterales; family Yersiniaceae; genus Serratia; species Serratia sp. Res13-Sevr-LER1-36-b. The sequence continues at coordinate 582,041 of NZ_JADACK010000005.1, forward strand.
GAACGTGGAGGTTCGCCAAATCAAGGCAACAGCATGGTCTGAAGAACATCATCGTTGTGCCTGGGACCAGTGGCGTTTATCTCGACCATTAACCTTACCAACCGACCACAGTGACGTTCAGGCGCAGTCACCTCGGTTGAACGAGCATAATGACGCTTTCAGCATTGAGTGGGGGACACAGCGCTGGCAGTTCAATCGGCAAACCGGTTTGCTTGAGCAGTGGTGGCAGGGTGAAAAAGCCGCTCTATTGACGCCGTTACGCGACAACTTTACCCGTGCACCGCTTGATAATGACATTGGGGTGAGCGATGCCGCCCACATCGATCCTAATGCGTGGGTAGAACGTTGGAAGAGGGCTGGTATGTACGCGCTAGAAACGCGCTTACTGCAATGTGAAGTTGATGCGATTTCCCAAGGCGTGCAGATCTGCACAGCCCATGCTTATACCTACCAAAACAACATCATGTTTATCAGCCGCAAGACCTTTTTGATTAACCGCCTAGGTAAACTGCATATTGATGTCAACGTTGACGTAGCCCATGGAATTCCAGCGCCGGCGCGGATTGGCTTGAGCTGCCAACTTGCGGAGGTTGCTGAACATGCAACGTGGCTGGGGTTAGGCCCACACGAAAACTACCCTGACCGCCAGCTTTCCGCTCAGCTTGGGCGGTGGACGTTACCGCTTTCTGAGCTACATACGCCATACATTTTCCCAACGGAGAATGGATTGCGTTGCAATACTCGGCAACTGAATTTTGGCCACTGGCAGTGGCAGGGGGATTTCCACTTTGGCCTCAGCCAATATGGCCAGCAACAATTGGCTGATACCTCGCATAACCATTTGTTGCGTGCGGAGCAGGGGGTTTGGGTCAATATAGATGGTTTCCATATGGGGGTCGGCGGTGATGACTCATGGAGCCCGAGTGTGAGCCCAGATTTTATCTTGGATGCTGAGCACTATAACTATAAGTTGGTTTGGCAGTACGGCGGATAATACTTATTCATCACAGGATGGATTCTTAGTTGTACTTGTTTACCCCAGTCACATGGTTATCTGTGTGACTGGGGGCGTGGGTTTAGCACCTTCCCGCAACTCGAGTATTTAAAATACAGAAAAGTATCTATCTCCTACCTGATGAAAATATAAATAATGTCGCGTACTTGAGTATGAGCTCAAACGCGCTTGGGTTTTGCACAAGGAGTTCGCATGTACTATTTAAAAAACACTAACTTCTGGATGTTTGGGCTGTTTTTCTTTTTCTACTTCTTCATCATGGGCGCCTATTTTCCGTTTTTCCCTATCTGGCTGCATGACATCAACCAGGTCAGTAAAAGCGATACCGGCATTATCTTTGCCAGCATCTCCTTCTTCTCATTACTGTTTCAGCCGATATTTGGCTTGCTGTCGGATAAGCTGGGGTTGAGAAAACACTTGCTGTGGATAATCACAGGGATGCTGGTGTTGTTTGCGCCGTTCTTTATCTATGTTTTTGGCCCGTTACTACGCACCAATATTGTTTTAGGCTCCATTGCGGGTGGGATTTATCTTGGCTTCATTTATAACGGAGGTGCGCCGGCTATTGAAGCGTATATAGAGAAAGTAAGCCGCCGTAGCTCGTTTGAATTTGGCCGCGCACGTTTATTTGGTTGTGTGGGCTGGGCGTTGTGTGCCTCTGTGGTTGGCATCATGTTTACCATCAACAACGAATTTGTATTCTGGTTAGGCTCTGGTTGTGCCGTGATACTGGCGATCCTGTTACTTATCGCCAAGCCTGAAACCGGCAGTACCGCCCAGGTTGCTGACAAATTGGGCGCTAACACCAAGCCATTTAATTTACGCTTGGCGTTCGAATTATTGAAAGACTCAAAACTGTGGTTTTTAGCCCTGTACGTGGTAGGCGTTTCCTGTACCTATGATGTGTTTGATCAGCAATTCGCCAACTTTTTCACTTCGTTTTTCTCTTCTACCGATCAAGGAACGCGTGTTTTTGGTTATGTCACCACGATGGGGGAGTTGCTGAATGCCTCAATCATGTTTTTTGCACCGCTCATTGTGAATCGTATCGGTGGGAAAAATGCGCTGTTGCTCGCGGGGCTAATCATGTCTGTACGTATTATCGGCTCTTCATTTGCCTCTACGCCGTTAGAAGTGGTTATTCTGAAAACCTTGCATATGTTTGAAATCCCGTTCCTGATCGTCGGCTGTTTTAAATATATCACTTCGGTATTTGAGGTGCGTTTCTCTGCCACTATTTATCTGGTTTGCTTCTGTTTCTTTAAACAATTAGCCATCATGTTTATGTCGGTCTTTGCCGGGAACATGTATGAAAAAGTCGGCTTCCACGGAACCTACCTTATCCTGGGGCTTATTGCGCTAACGTTTACTCTGATATCAGTCTTCACTTTGTCGGGACGTGGGCCGCTGTCAGCTTTTAAACGTGAACCTGAAGCCGTAAGGGATATGGCATAGTCAACGACAAGGATAATGCGATGATGACGCAACGGGAAAAGTTAGCCAGTGGGTGTTTATACACTGATATGGATGAAGGTATGGCAGAAGAGCGCCTGCGCGGAAAAGAATTGGTTTATGACTTTAATCATACGCGGCCTTCAGAGCGGACAAAACGTGAAGCGCTGATCCAACAACTGATGGGAAGGATTGGCAAGAACTTTTGGATTGAGCCGCCACTGCATGTTGCCTATGGTAGCCAGATCGCTATTGGGGATAACTTTTATGCCAACTTTAATCTGGTTGTGGTGGACGACGGTAAGGTCCAGATTGGCGATAATGTGATGATTGCACCGAATGTCACGATATCTACCACGGGGCACCCGGTGGATCCTGCGGTGCGGATTACCGGCCAGCAGTTTTCTTTGCCCGTAACCCTTGAAGATAATGTCTGGATTGGGAGTGGGGTCATCATTAACCCTGGCGTTACCATTGGTCGTAACAGCGTTATTGGTGCTGGAAGCGTGGTGACCAAGGATGTGCCTGCAGACGTGGTTGCTGTGGGCGTTCCCTGCCGCGTACTAAGACCAATCGGTGAGCACGATCGAGTTTTCTACCATAAAGGGCGGCGTTTCACAGATAGCTCACTATAAAACGGCAAGATAATCTTTTCGCTGCGTAGGGTCGCTGATCTTGCCGGCTTGTTGTTTCATAGGTGATCCGGCTGTGGGATCAGGTTCAGCTCGGTTAAAGTTTACCCGCCCTTGGGCGGGTAACTAAAGAGCCTTTAAAGATATAAGGGAAGACGCTTACTTCAGCTCGTCAACCATGGTGGTGGCGCGGCCAATATAGTTAGCTGGCGTCATGGCTTTCAGGCGGGTTTTCTCGTCTTCTGGCAGTTCCAGGCTATCGATAAAGGTTTGCATACCTGCCGCATCCACGCGTTTGCCACGGGTCAGTTCTTTCAGCTTCTCATACGGTTTTTCGATGCCGTAGCGGCGCATCACGGTCTGGATCGGCTCGGCCAGCACTTCCCAGTTGTGATCCAGCTCATCCAGCAGGTGCGCGCGGTTCACTTCCAGCTTGCTGATGCCTTTCATGGTGGCCTGATAGGCAATCAGCGCATAGCCTAGGCCCACGCCCAGATTACGCAGCACCGTGGAGTCCGTCAGGTCACGCTGCCAGCGGGAAACCGGCAGTTTGCTAGCCAGATGGCCCAGTACCGCGTTAGCCAGGCCCAGGTTGCCTTCGGAGTTCTCGAAGTCGATCGGGTTAACCTTGTGCGGCATGGTGGAAGAACCGATCTCACCAGCAATGGTTTTTTGCTTGAAGTGGTTCAGGGCGATGTAACCCCAGATATCACGGTCAAAGTCGATCAGGATGGTATTGAAACGCGCCACGCAGTCGAACAGCTCGGCGATATAGTCATGCGGCTCGATCTGGGTGGTGTACGGGTTCCAGGTCACCCCCAGCGAAGTGACAAACTCTTCGCTGAAACGGTGCCAGTCCACTTCCGGATAGGCCACGATGTGGGCATTGTAGTTGCCCACCGCGCCGTTGATTTTACCGAGGATCTCAACGCGCTCTAACTGGCGATATTGACGCTCCATCCGGTAGGCCACGTTGGCAAACTCTTTACCCACGGTAGACGGGGTAGCGGGTTGACCATGGGTACGGGACAGCAGGGGAATATCGCGATATTCCAGCGCCAGCCCTTTGATGGATTCGATGATCTTGCGCCAGTGCGGCAACACCACATCCTGACGCGCGGTGTGCAGCATCAGCGCGTGGGACAGGTTGTTGATGTCTTCAGAGGTACAGGCGAAGTGGATAAACTCGGACACGGCGTGCAGAGCGGGTACCGCTTCCACTTTCTCTTTCAGGAAGTATTCCACCGCTTTCACATCGTGGTTGGTGGTGCGCTCGATGGTCTTGATGCGCTGGGCGTCTTCTTCACTGAATTCTGCGACGATCTTATCAAGGTAAGCGTTTGCGTCGGCGTCAAAAGCGGGAACTTCTTTGATCTCTGCGCAAGCGGCCAGTTTTTGCAGCCAACGTACTTCAACCTGCACGCGGAATTTCAGCAAGCCATACTCGCTGAAAATGGTGCGCAGTGCGCTGACTTTATCACCGTAGCGTCCATCAATGGGGGAAACGGCGGTCAGTGAGGATAATTCCATCGGTAGCAACTCCTGGGAAGTTTAACAATGAGCAACGATATTTTGCGCCTGCTTGAGCAGACGATTACGGGAAAACATTAACTGCAGGCGGCTACCGCCAACCTGCTGCCACAGCACGGCGGCACGAATACCGGCGAGCAGGGTGGCACGAACCTTGGCCTGCACCTGCGGATTTTGCAAGATGGCGGGTGAACCTGTTACCTGAATACGCGGCCCTAATGGTGCCACGACATCGACATAGATACCGGCCAGGGCGCTGATGATGGTATCTGAACCCAGTTCATAATGCGCCAACTGACGCTCTAACTGGCTCAAGCGCTCGCCGAGCGTATTCATCGCCGTTTTGTTGGCGTTCAGCTTGCGCTCCAGCACCATCAGGCTGATGGTGTAGCGGGTCAGCTCGGCAGCCGGGCCTTTGTTATTGGCGTTGAGTACGCCAATCAAGGTTTCCAGCCCCATCTTCAGGTTACGCTCTTCGCCGCCGAACACCGCCAGGGTAGAAGGGGGATCCATCTGCAACAGGCTGTTGAGTGAGGTGTGGAAGGCTTCGCCATCCATTTGCCCTTCGTGCGCCAACTGCTGTACCAGACGGGCAGCTTGGCTAATCCCGGCCATGGCCAGCGTGATGTCGTAATAATTCTTCGCCACGGTTACTCCTGTATACGCTGTTCAATAATGCCGCCGCCCAGGCAGATATCGCCCTGATAAAACACGGCGGACTGGCCTGGGGTGACGGCTGCGACCGGCTCGTCGAAGCGGACTTCGATGCGCTCGGCATCTAGCGGCGTCACGGTGCAGGGAATATCCTGCTGGCGATAACGGGTTTTAACCGTACAGCGCAGAGGTTGTGTCAACGGCAGGCGATCCACCCAATGCAACTGCTGGGCGATCAGGCCGATAGACATCAGGCGCGGATGTTCGTGGCCTTGAGCGACCACCAGAATATTGTTGGCGACGTCTTTATCTACCACGTACCACGGATCTTCGCTGCTGTCTTTCATACCGCCGATGCCCAAGCCTTTACGCTGGCCGAGGGTGTGGTACATCAAGCCCTGGTGCTCGCCGATGGTTTGGCCGTCGACGCTAACGATTGGGCCTGGCTGTGCTGGCAGATAGCGGCCCAGGAAGTCGCGGAATTTACGTTCGCCGATAAAGCAGATACCGGTGGAGTCTTTTTTCTTGGCGGTAACCAGTTCCAGTTGCTCCGCAATGCGGCGTACCTCTGGCTTTTCCAACTCACCGACCGGGAACAGGCTTTGTGCGACCTGCTCGTGGCTCAGGGTATACAGGAAATAGCTTTGGTCTTTGTTACCGTCGACGCCGCGCAGCAGGCGGCTTTTGCCATCCACGTCCTGGCGGCGGACATAGTGACCGGTAGCGATAAAATCCGCCCCTAGATCTTCAGCCGCAAACTCCAGGAACGCTTTGAATTTGATTTCTTTATTGCACAGGATATCCGGGTTAGGGGTACGGCCTGCCTTGTACTCTTCAAGGAACAGCTCGAACACGTTGTCCCAGTATTCCGCTGCGAAGTTCACCGTATGCAGCTCGATGCCCAGCTTGTCGCAGACGGCTTGCGCATCGGCCAAATCGGTGGCGGCCGAGCAGTATTCCTCGTCGTCGTCTTCTTCCCAGTTCTTCATGAACAACCCAGCGACCTGATAGCCCTGTTGTTGTAACAGATAGGCGGTAACGGAAGAGTCGACGCCGCCGGACATTCCGACGATCACTTTTTTCTGGCTGTTGTCTGACATGGGGATCTCACGAACTTGAACACGTACTGTGCGATAAAAAACAAGCGCAGGATTTTACCACGTTGGCCGCCTGCGCGCACGGCCCTTATTTGCCGTTAAAGCGGCCAGTTAAAGCTGGCAACCAGCGACAACGGGTAGCGTTCCGGCTGCTGATAACAACGGATCGTCTCGGCCACCAGCGGTGAACGCAGGTTTTCAGCCTCCAGGATCTGCTCGGCGGTCAGCCACAGACAGCGGTCGATGTCATCGTCTTGCGGCTCGGTGGGCAGCGGCTGCTCCAGCTCAATCACAAAGCAGAAGCGCAAAAACGGCGTGCGGTCTGGCGCGATCCACTGATGCATCCGCAGAAAAGACTGCGGCGTGGAGCGGATGCCGGTTTCTTCCCACAACTCGCGCTCGGCGGCCTGGACCAGCGTTTCATCCGCTTCGAGATGGCCGGCCGGTTGATTCCACAGGGCTTTACCGTTGATGGTTTCTTCGACCACCAAAAATTTACCGGCGGCATGAACCACGCAGGCAACGGTGACGTGCGGCTTAAACATGGCGGTTCCTTATAGTGAATCGACGGTCTGCCATTCCCCAGGTTGCAAGCTCCCCAGGGAAAGATTGCCCATACTGTAACGAATCAGGCGCAGGGTAGGGAAGCCGATATGTGCCGTCATGCGACGCACCTGGCGGTTTCGGCCCTCGTAGAGCGTGATTTTCAGCCAACTGGTGGGGATGGTCTTGCGTTCGCGGATGGGTGGAGTACGTGGCCATAACCATTCTGGTTCTTCGACCAGCTCCGCTCCGGCGGGCAGGGTTGGCCCATCGGTCAGCGTAACGCCAAGGCGCAATGCAGCCAGATCGCTCTCCTGGGGTTCGCCTTCCACCTGCACATAATAAATCTTACCGGTGCGTTTGCCAGGCTGGGTTAGCTGCGCCTGTAGCTTTCCGTCGTTGGTCAGCACCAGTAAGCCTTCGCTGTCGCGATCGAGTCGCCCGGCGGCATAAACATCGCTGAAAGGAATGAATTTTTTCAGGGTGACGCGGCCGGCTTCGTCGGTAAACTGTGGTAACACATCAAAGGGTTTGTTGAAGATAACCACTCGCCGCGGCGCCTGGGATTTCTGGCGTGCTGCGGGTTTACTGCGGCTGAATCGTTTAACTTGGTGATTTTTAACAGAGAATTTAGTCATGGTCTTTGCGATTTCGAATGTTAAGCGCATTATAGCCTAATCCGTTTCGGATTGGCGCGAGCTGAATATTCAAGTAGTATTGACACGCATCTTACAAAGCATTAACAAAAATTGCGCTTGAAGACAGAAAGGAGAGGTTGATGGAAAGCAAAGTAGTTGTTCCGGCAGAAGGTAAAAAGATTACGGTTGATGCCCAGGGTAAACTGGTTGTTCCGCATAACCCTATCATCCCGTTCATCGAAGGTGACGGTATTGGCGTTGACGTTACTCCTGCCATGATCCACGTGGTGGATGCAGCGGTTAAAAAGGCCTACCACGGCGAACGTAAAATCTCCTGGATGGAAATCTATACCGGTGAAAAATCCACCCACGTTTACGGGAAAGACGTGTGGCTGCCGGAAGAAACACTGGAACTCATTCGTGACTACCGCGTAGCGATCAAAGGCCCACTGACTACGCCAGTGGGTGGCGGTATTCGTTCTCTGAACGTGGCACTGCGCCAGCAGCTCGATCTGTACGTGTGTCTGCGCCCGGTGCGTTATTACCAGGGCACACCAAGCCCGGTTAAGCAGCCTGAGCTGACCGATATGGTGATTTTCCGTGAAAACGCCGAAGACATCTATGCCGGTATCGAATGGAAAGCGGGTTCTGCAGAAGCCGACAAAGTGATCAAGTTCCTGCGTGACGAAATGGGCGTGAAGAAGATCCGTTTCCCAGAGCAGTGCGGTATTGGCGTTAAGCCTTGTTCCGAAGAAGGCACCAAACGCCTGGTTCGTGCGGCCATCGAATATGCGATCACCAACGATCGTGATTCAGTGACGCTGGTTCACAAAGGCAACATCATGAAGTTCACCGAAGGTGCCTTCAAGGATTGGGGCTACGAACTGGCACGTGAAGAGTTCGGTGGTGAACTGATCGACGGCGGCCCATGGCTGAAAATCAAAAACCCGAACACCGGTAAAGAGATCGTGGTTAAAGACGTGATCGCCGACGCCTTCCTGCAACAAATCCTGCTGCGCCCGGCTGAATACGACGTGATCGCCTGTATGAACCTGAACGGTGACTACATCTCCGACGCCCTGGCAGCTCAGGTTGGCGGTATTGGTATTGCCCCTGGTGCCAACATCGGTTCCGACTGTGCGCTGTTTGAAGCTACCCACGGCACTGCACCTAAGTATGCTGGCCAGGACAAAGTGAACCCAGGTTCCATCATCCTGTCCGCTGAGATGATGCTGCGTCATATGGGCTGGTTCGAAGCTGCTGACTTAATCGTAAAGGGCATGGAAGGCGCTATCGCTGCTAAGACCGTGACTTACGATTTCGAACGCCTGATGGAAGGTGCTAAACTGCTGAAATGTTCAGAGTTTGGTGACGCTATCGTTAAACATATGTAAGTGTGTTTTAGCGTTGAATGATAACGGGAACCTGATGGTTCCCGTTTGTTTTTCTGTTAACAATATCCTGATACTATTCGGTCAAAATACTAAAAGGATATGGATATGAAGAAACTACTTCTGACGTTAGGGGTGATAACTATCACGGGGTGCGTCAACCCCTACACTTATAGAGAAGATCAAGAGATTGTTGCCTCTTTTACGACATCTAACGGAGTTCAGGAGACGCAGGAATGTATCTTGGTTGCGTGGCAAAGTAAGTTAACCGGGGGCGGGCCTGTTTCATCACAGAAAACAGGGAAGTATTACAGCATTATTTCGATAGCGGATAATGCAGATGTCTATAGTGATGGCGGTATAACCAAGATTGATTTCTACTCGCTGAGAGGTTCACTGGATCCGTGGCGAGGAGTAAAAAAAAGAACAGAAGGAATAAAATCCTGCCTATAACCACCTTCTGGTGGTTTTTTTACGCTTGGAGAAAAGCTTGAGTGACATTGCAAGAGTTGCTCGGCGTGTCGATACCAGCGACTTGCAGAGTGGAAACAGTGACTGGATAAATTCCAGCAAAAAAACAACCGGGGCAGTTGGTGCCCCTCACTGCTACAAAAATGAGCCTTTAAACGTTCTCCTCTATTATCAATTAAATCCGGCTAGCATTGAAGTTGGTATTTTGACCTTGTGGATTTAGTCATTTCAAAACCTGTTGGTAAAAAGAAAATGGTCACGAATCTACGTTAGCCGTTGTGTCACTCTACTAGTAACATATAAGAATGGAGTGGTAAATTCAATTATGATGATGGTCATGAGTGAACTATGTTCAGCAAGTGGATACACCAATAGCCGCGACTGCCCTCAATAAATATTTCCCCCAACGTTTTAGGTTGTACAAAATCGACTAAAAAACGCACGAAACTAGGCTGGATTAAATTAATTTTTGCCTGTCGCTGACACAACGTAAATGAATTTTAATTTTCTGATGAAATGCGATTATTGACATGCGCATTCGGTGCAATTGTTTTTTAATAAGGGATTTTATTATGAAAGTTAAAAACTTGTTCGCTGTACTATTTTTAACAACCTTCGCTTTTAGCTCGGCGGCGATGGCCGAAGGTAGTGGAAGAATGACTGTGTCAGGCAGCATTATTAAGACGCAAACATCTTGCGCTATAGCACCTGAGTCCATTGACCAGACGGTTACGTTAGGGCAGGTGGCCGATGCCGCACTGCTTGAAAACAATGGCTCTGGAAAGTCGGTTCCGCAACATTTCAATATTCGAATGGAAGATTGTGAAGTTTCTGGCGGTAATAGTGTAACCGTTACTTTCGTTGGCGCGGAAGGAAAGGATGGTCGTCTTGGTATTACAGGTACGGCTAGCGGTGCCAGTGTTGCATTGATCGACGGGGCAGGAAATGTGCTTGAACTGGGAAAGCCCAGCAAAAATTTTTCGCTCCAGAATGGTAATAACACCCTTCCTTTTACCGTTTACCTTCAGGGAGATGGTGTGCCGGGAAATATTCAAGCGGGTGATTATCAGGCTGCAGCTGGTTTCATGCTGAATTTCCAATAAATCAAAAATTCACTATTGAATATCGGGAGCCTGATGGCTCCCGTTCTTTGTGTCCCCGACGAGGCGGGCTAAACCATCGAACTGAAGGAAGCTTAGGAAGTCAGAGATGCGCAGCGTAAACGAAAAAATAAAGCAGATTTTTATACTATCGTGATAGTCCAGCTAACAGTGTCTTTGTAGTAACATTCTGTGTTCAAATAATCGAAACCTTAGAGGGAGAAAGATGATCAAGTATCTGCTCTACTCGCTGTGTCACACTGCCAGTAACGTATAAAAAGGGAATGCCACGTCTGGTCAACTCTTCGATATACCATTGCTGTTGTCGTTGACGGAATGACTCATCCTGGCGTGTGCCATCCTGGTGGAAAGCGAAATCGTCAGCACAAAGCACGACTGTGTCATAATGTCGGCAGGCTAACTCCTCCAATGCTGGGTCTGCACTACCAAACATGGCCAACGAGTAAAATAACGTTGTCAGCGGTGAAGTATCACAAACTAAATAGCGATTTGGGCATGCAGTCATCTCCCATAAGGTCTGGGTATGTGCAATATGCAGCATGTCTTCGAAAATCAGATGTCCCTTTCTTTGTTCCCATCGTTCGCGGCCATACTCACAGATTGACACAGTGTCCAGTGCAGTAGCTAATGCGATACTCAAGGTACTCTTGCCCGTAGATTCCCCGCCCAGGATACAGATGCGGTGAACAAAATGGGCGTACACTTCCGGTGCCATCAGGTGTCGATATTGATGAATGTCTGATCGAATCAGTGTTCCCGACACGGCTCCGGGCCCTAGCTCGCGCCTCAGACGTACATGTGAAACCTGCCGTTGAAAACGTTTGCTAAGCACCTGAGCGAATCCTGAGCCATAATCTTCGGCAGTGAATACGGCTTCAGGAATTATGTTTAGGTGCTGTAGGCACAATGAGGCGACGAAATGGCGGTGTGAATCGTCATCGCCTTCATTATGAGGCATCTGGCCAATGCCCCAAGCTAAAGCGTCCTTGGGTTCTATCACCAGAATGTGTGCTTGTGGAAAACGGGTCTGTAGATAGGCCTGCCGTCTAGCAGGGCCGAAGCCGGGGAGTTCAGGTAAGGAATAACTGATAATGACCAGCTTCTCGCATGCATCAAGTGCGGTGTTAATCAGTATTTCATGGCCATGATGTAATGGTGCAAACTTGCCCACGATCAGCCCAGTAGCAAAGCGTTTCATCTTGCTTTCAGCTCCTGACGCCATTGATAAAGGCCGTACCAGGCATTACACCAGAAGATGAGATAGAGGATCGCCGTGATGTAAAGCTCACGTGAAGCGTAAAGCGGTACCGCAATAGTATTTACCAGCAACCACACATACCAGTTCTCGATCCTTCTCCCCATCAGCATAAACTGCGCCATGATACTGAATGTCATGATCAAGGAGTCGAGCCAGGGAGACCAGGCGTTGGTATAAGTGTGAAGCACGTAGGCATAACAAGAGGATACCAGCAAGGCTGCCAGGGCAAAACCGCCAAGCAACCACCCTGAGGTTTTACGGATATGGATTGCCTTACCTTGATTGCCAGTTAGCCAGTTCACCCAACCTGCGATGCTACTGGCAATGAAAAATAGCTGAAGTGTGACATCGGCATAGAGCTGAACAGAGAAAAATACCCACCCGTAGAGTAGGCAACCAATAATGCCTATCCACCAAGTATGAACATTATTACGGGCAGCCATCCATACTGAAGCGGCGTAAGTGCTACTCGCAGCTATTTCAATCAAAGACATTGATATTTATTCCTTTAAACACAGCTAGTTCACCAACGTAGCAAGTTGGCTATTGGATAATCTTGGTCTCCCGGTAGGAGACGACAAAGCTGCAATATAAGGGAGTATTTGGGCAGCTAAGTCAACATTGGTGATCTGATTTATGGGCTTTAGACACTTCAAAAATAGCGCAGACTAAGAATCGGTTGCATAAAAACGAGTGCTGCATATTGGAGGAGCGCAGCTATATGGGAAGGTTTGAAACCTACCTTATGCTGAAGGAGTCACCGCTGCCGGCACCGTGATCAGCAATGTAGTCTATTCTAATCAGTATCAATAGTGAGTTGTTGAAGGGGACTCATCCCTTTTTAACTCCCGTTGGGCCAGGAGTTTTGATGAAGCTTTTTCTCAAAATATGGCGCGTCAGATTGGCACTTTTTCCGGTTCTGTCGCATTGAAAAGGCTTTATCTTCGTTGCTTGGTTGCGGCTGCTTACTCAACGTGACGGGTTTCGTTAATGTCAGCTTGAAAGCCACGACTCGCAGCGAATATGGTGGTCTTAAACTAGCTTGGCATCGGGTTCTGACATTGAAAATGACAAACGTAGTGCGCCTTTAGCGCCAGAGGTAAAAATGAAGGGGATAATACAAGGTACGATCGGATTGCTTTTGCTCATGTCCGCCAGCAATAGTGCTTGGGCTGCTGTAGTCTGTTCACCGATGAATGGCTCCCCACGTACCGATAATGTGACTCTGTCTCCTTCAGCGATCTCGGCGGGGAGTGATCTTCCAGTCGGAACGGTGATTTATCAGGGCCGATGGTTGAGTGGTGCTACCGGCCTCTCGGTGATGTCTTGTGACTCGCCGACGGATACCTCAATGTGGCTTAACATTGCGTGGATCGTTGAGCTGGCGCCTCTTCCCCTCGCCAACTGGGCGGGTAGTCCTTTCGGTGGCGCTGTCTATCAGACCAATATCCCTGGGGTAGGAATTGCCATCTCCCGCAATAATAATGGCGATGCAGCCATATTAGGCAAACCTAACTATCAGTTTCCGGCGGATGTGAACAGCCTGGTGACAGGGGGATCCTATAAACCATTTCTTTCAAACAGAACGATCTATGTAACGTTGATCAAAATTGGTGCGATTACACCGGGTAGTTACACCCTTAATGCGACCACACTACCAACTGCCGCACTCTCGGTTGTGAATCCGATAAATTATCCGGCGACAACCGGGCTTCCTATTAAAGCGTACATTATCAAGTTTCAGGGGCAGTTAACGGTATCAGCCCAGACCTGCACTACGCCAGATGTGAATGTTAATCTGGGGAGTTACGACACGCGGCAATACTTTACCAGACAGGGGGCAACCACTCCGTGGGTTGATGCTTCGATCACCTTGACCAACTGCCCAACCTTCTATGGTTATTATAATGCCGCCAACAGTACATTAATGTTTGATTATTCTATCGGCTCCGGGCAGGTAGCCAACTCAACCAATAATAGTATTGGCGTGCGACTGACCCCGACGACTTCGGTGATTGATGCTGCCAATGGGATTATGGCTATTGACTCTACGGTACCCGGTGCAGCATCGGGGGTGGGGATACAGCTCGGTTGGGGAAATAGCAGCCAAACGCCGACGCTGTTTAACTTTGCGGCAGAGCAGTCAGTAACGCTACCAAAAGACGGTAGCCCGACAATTCGTGTTCCATTGGCTGCCCGTTATATTCAAACCGCTTCTGGGACTTCGCCAGGCAAGGCGAACGGCAAAGTCACGTTTACAATTAACTATTACTGATTAATGAAAGACCCTACGGGTAAGCGAAGCTATCGATGTATCGCTGCCAAAACCCCTCAATGTTGTACCTTTCTGTTATATATCAATGGGATTATTGTTTTTCTTATATGGCGTTTCAGTGCTGTTAGAACAATTAAGAAATGCGTTTTTTTATATAAGAATTTCATGTAACTTATTGATTAATATTCATATAAGTGGTTTTTTTATGCGTTTTATACTACTTCACTCAGAATATTCTGTATTCGGCGGTAATATTTATTCCAACAGCAAAGCAGTATGCAGTACCGGACGGATGGTTCGTGATAGGTAAGGGATAAAGGTACGCTGAAAGGCTTTCAACAAGGAGCTGCCGTTCATTGATATCTTGTGAATGTAGTTTGTCTTCATTTAATTTGATAACGCCAGTTATTGCCCTGCATTTTAAATGCTGTGTTATTGCCGACATATACTCGCCATATTTATAGAGTTATGTACTGCACAAAGATATCTACCCTCCGTGGGTAACCTAATAGTTTAATGACGCAAGGTAAATAGGAATAAACATGAAAAACTTAACAATCGTAGCTTCCCTGGTTGCAGTATTTGGTTCTGTGGGTCTGGCTCAGGCCGCTTCTACCGGTACCATCACCTTCAACGGTGAACTGACCGCCAACACCTGTGATGTCGTAGTCGATGGTCAGACGGCAGACGCCACTGTCGTGCTGCCAACCGTCGGCACCAGCCAGTTGAATGGCGCGACCCAAACCGCAGGTGAAACAGGTTTCGTGATGGCACTGAACAACTGTTCAGGCACACTGCAGACCGCCTCAGCCTTCTTTGAAGCGGGTGCTTCGGTAGATTCCGTGACCGGGCGTCTGAAAAACCTGACTGGCACGGCTTCCAACGTCAGTCTGCAACTGCTGGACGCGTCCAGCTCGTCTCGGGCAGTGATCGAGGCCGGTAACGCGAACCAGGTGACCAACACCACTTATCAAGATGTTACCAGCGGTAGCGCTACCCTGCCTTATGCAGTGCGTTATTATGCCGAAGGAGCCACTACTGCTGGCACTGTGATCAGCAATGTAGTCTATTCTATTCAGTATCAATAAGCAGTTTTCGAAGGGGGAGTCGTCCCCCTTCTTATCTTCCGTTGGGTCAGGGGTTTTTTATGAAACTTTTTCCTCTCAATATTGCGCGTCAGGTTGGCACTTTTGCAGCGATTGCCCTATTCAGCAGCAGCAGCCTCGCCAGCGTGGTACTCAGCGGCACACGGGTGATTTATCCGTCGGACGCCAAAGAAGTCAGCGTCAAAATCAATAATGTCGGCCCCTCGCCGGTACTGCTGCAGAGCTGGATAGATAATGGTGATCCCAACGCCAAACCTGCGGCTATCAAAGTTCCTTTTGTACTGACTCCACCGATGAACCGGGTGGAGCAGGGTAAAGGCCAGACACTGCGTATCAGCTATGCCGGCGGAAGCTTGCCAATGGATAAGGAATCAGTGTTCTGGCTGAATGTGCTGGAAGTTCCGGCCAAGAGCGAAGCTAAAACGAACGAAAACCGTCTGCAAATGGCTTTCCGTACCCGGATCAAGCTGTTCTATCGCCCGGCGGGCCTGCAAGGCAATGCCAATGATGCATATAAAACCGTTACCTGGAATACGCAAGGCGGCAAAGTACAGGCAACCAATCCCACGCCGTTTTATGTCAATTTTGTGAACCTGTCAGTCAACGGCAAAAAACTCGACAACGCCATGGTGGCACCGCGCTCAAGCATGGTGTTGAATCTGGCTGGCAATGGGGGCAACAAAATCAGTGGAAGCGTTGTTAATGACTATGGTGCGGTCAACGCCTTCGATGCTGTAATAAAGTAACGTAATAATATCTATCACTATTTTTTATATTGAAGTCTTAGTGATTGACCCGGTATCAAGCTCTTGAGGGGGCGGGATGTCAAAATTTTTGCGCTACGCTATTCGTGTGCCGTTCGTCTCTTTGGCGGTAGCGGCGCTATCGATTTTTGTGGCGGGAGGCGTCAATGCGGCAACTGAAAATGCACCGCAAACCAGTGCCAAGAGCCTGGAGTTCGACTCGTCTTTTTTGAATGTTGATGACGTACAGTCGGTCGATCTCAGCCGTTTCGCCGAAGGCGCCTCCGGGTTGCCCGGAATTTACAAAACCGCGCT
Organism: Serratia sp. Res13-Sevr-LER1-36-b; assembly: GCF_015673035.1. NCBI lineage: Bacteria > Pseudomonadati > Pseudomonadota > Gammaproteobacteria > Enterobacterales > Yersiniaceae > Serratia > Serratia sp. Res13-Sevr-LER1-36-b. Next base: position 598,282 of record NZ_JADACK010000005.1, read on the forward strand.
GTATGTCAACGATCAACTGATCAGCAATACCGATATTGAATTCAAGTCTCGGGCCGATAAATCGGTCTATCCCTGCCTGACCAGCGACATTATTAAAAATATTGCGTTCAACTACGAAAAACTACCCGCCGATTTTTTGAAACAGCAGTCTAGCGGTGCCCTATGCATGGATCTGCAAAATAAGCTTCCCGAAGCCCAGGTGAATTTCGACAGTAATGAACAACGCCTGGATATCATTATCCCACAGATTTACATGCTCAATATTGCCCGGGGCACCGTGAGCCCAGAATTATGGGACAGTGGTATCCCGGCGTTCCTCTTTGGTTACAACGTTAATGGCTACACCAGCGAATCGCACGGCAACACCTTTAACTCGCTGTTCGCCGGGGTGAATGCTGGGCTGAACGTGGGGGCTTGGTATTTGCGCCACAACGGCTCCTATAACCAGATGAGTGACGGGCCCAGCCAATACAGCAGTATCAATACCTATTTACAGCGCGACATCCCGCTACTGAAAGGGCGTATGTTGCTGGGGGAATCGAATACTACCGGGCAATTGTTTGATACCTTGCCATTTACCGGGGCCCAACTGGCCAGCGACGAGCGGATGTTACCGGAATCCCTGCGTGGCTATGCGCCGGAGATCCGGGGGATCGCCCGCACCAATGCCCGGGTGACCGTGACCCAGGGGGGCCAAGTATTGTATGAAACCACGGTGACGCCGGGGGAGTTCCTGATTAATGACCTTTATCCGACCGGCTACGGTGGCGATCTTGTGGTTACAGTACGTGAGTCCGACGGCACCGAACAGACCTTCAGTGTACCTTATGCTTCGGTGGCACAACTGTTGCGCCCGGGGTCATCGCGCTATTCCGTCACTGCCGGTCAATTGCGTAGCGAAAACCTGCGTGATGAACCGACTTTATTCCAGAGTACCTATCAATATGGCCTGACCAATGCCATTACCGGCTATGGTGGGCTGCAAATCAGCCAGGACTACTATGCAGTGCAGGTAGGGGCGGCATTGGGGATCCCGATCGGGGCACTGGCCTTTGACGTTACGCAGGCAGGCACGAAACTGGGGGATAGCACCGATGCCAATGGGCGGAACCAGCCAGGCGGCACCCTAAGCGGGCAGCGTTACCAACTGAGCTACAGCAAACTTATCAGCGAAACCAACAGCAACCTTTCGGCGGTATACCATCGCTCTTCTTCCCAAAACTACCTGGATTTTCTGACCGCCGCGCAAACCCGTGATGCGGCGGAGCAGGGGAATTTTCTGGACTCCATATCACGTGTCAAAAACCGCCTGACGCTGACCGCAGGGCAAGGCTTGCCGGATAACTGGGGGCAACTGTATGTCAGTAGCTCAGTGCAGGATTATTGGAATCAGGATGGCAGCGACATACAGTATCAGGTGGGGTATAACAACCGCTATAAGAGCCTGTCCTACGGCATCAGTGCCAACCGCAGTCACTCAAGCATCGGGCAGATGCAAACCAACTACCTGCTAAGCTTCAGCCTGCCACTGGGCCGGAATGACGAACTCCACACGCCACAGCTGCGAATGGACCTGTCTCATGACAGCAGTGGGCGTTATGGCCAGCAGGCCACGGTATCCGGTACCTCCGGTGTGGAGAATCAGTTCAGTTATGGCATAACCGCGATGAACGCCAACCAGGGGATGGGGACCAGCGGGTCGGTGAATGGTAACTATCGCAGCCGGGTCAGCGCACTGAGTGGAACCTACAGCACCGGGAAAGGCTACCAGAGCGGCTCTGCCGGTATGACAGGGACGGTGATCGCCCACGCAGGAGGAATTACCTTCACTCCCTACACCTCAGACACCTTTGCCCTGGTAGAGGCCAAGGGAGCAGAAGGGGCTAGCGTGTCTTCGTATCCAGGGGTGAACGTTAACTCCCGCGGCTATGCGATGGTGCCTTACCTGAATCCCTACCAGATGAACGAAATCAGTATTGATCCGAAAGGCACCGCGGCGGACGTTGAGTTGGATAACACCAGTCAGAAAGTTGCGCCGTATTCCGGGGCGGTGGTGAAATTGAAATACAACACCAAGCAGGGGACGGCAATTCTGGTGAATGCGACCTATCAGGGGGAACCGGTACCGTTCGGCGCCGATATCTTTGATAGCAAAGGCAACAGTGTGGGTTCTGTGGGGCAAGGTGGGCAAATGTATGCTCGTGTAGCGGAAGACAAAGGAGAACTGGTTGTGAAGTGGGGCGCCGGTAGTGAAATGCAATGTACCGTGGGGTATATGCTGATGCCGCAGGCAAAAAACAGTCCTGTTTCGGCGATCCAGGTCTTCGATTCAGTTTGCCAATAGAGAACAGCACTCTTAGTTATCAATCTGACGGGAGCTACGGCTCCCATCTCCTTTTCTCCACTGAAACTCTTCCGCACGGTGGTATAAAAAACGAGCTTTTTTCATCCCGCGAACCTGTATCTATCCCTGATACTCGTAGTGTCCCTCTAGACATGATTCTGGTAGTGCAATCCTAGCGTTAAATGAACATGGTGGCTGTGATGTTGTTGGTTTACTTAATGGCGGGCGTGGGGAGCTTACTAGGATCAATCATGCTACACACTGTGTAGCATGATTGATCCTATCTTAGCTAGTCTGGCCTGTGAGATGCGGTAGTATTATCGTTTTATATCGAGTGGGGGCAAATCAGGGATGAGAATTTTGGTGGTATGATGACCTGGTCACCGTCCTGTGACCAGGTCATGATAGTGATAACATTTTACTTAATATTTCCTGCTGGTAGCTGATATTAATGCTGTATTGCATAGCGGATTAATATTAAAACAGCATTATTGCAACATTGAGCTCGGAGTAAAAACGCAATTAACCTATAGCGCAATACTCAGCTTGGAGTTTCCATGGCCGCCAGCACTTTTATGGCAATTTGCGTGGCCAGATCGGTTGATGTCGAGTTTACTTCTAACATGTTAATCAGGACGAAAACCCCCGCTGGTGCCTGGTTGGTACCTGCATCGCTGCTTGCGGCAATTCTTATGGCAGTATTGGTGCCGGGCAACTCCCCATTTTTTGACAGAATACTTTTATCAGGTGATATAAACCAACCTAGACCGAGATAGCCTTGATTATTGGTACGTACCTCCGTTGAGGGGTTTTGTAACATGGATAACAAAGGGCCGGTAGGAATGCTGGGATCTTCAGGCAGTTTACCAAGGTTATAGTTAAGCCATGTCAGCATATCATGGGGGGAAGACATTACCCCTCCACCGCCATAATAAGCACCAAATTTGCTGTTGTAGAGCGATGTAATGGGGATATATTGGTTGTTGGATTGGTCCAGGTTATAACCTTGAGGGAAGCTTTCTGGCCACGGTTCTTCAGGAATGGGACAGTAACGAGAGTCATGCATCTGTAGTGTGTCATTTTGAAAAAGGTGGTCGCGAACCCAGATATTAAAACCGTTAGTGCCGTAGGCGCGTGAAATTGCTACGGCAAGTAATGAAAACCCTAGATTAGAGTATTGATAAATGGTGTTTTCCGGCTCGACGTTAAATTCTGTCTTATTTAAAAAGCTAATCATTTCCTTTACACAATACGGTGTGTCGGGGCTGAGTGGTGGGAGAAGACCTGGGGGAGACGAGACATTATCCGCAGGAAGGCCGCTGGTATAGTTTGCCAGGCTTTTTAGCGACAGGTTGTTTAACGTATTTCCCATCGGGCCGGTAAATTGAATGAATTGCCCAAGTAGGCTGTCAGTCCGTATAGGGCTATTCTCATCTTGGCAAGCATAGGCAAACGCCGTCGCGGTGAATAATTTACTGGTGGAGGCTAATTTAAATAGTATGTGATTGGAGGGAGTGATTTCATTGTCGTCACCGGTACGTAACGTGCCTTTGATCGCGAGAAAAATATCCTCCGCGGGTTCGTCGCCGGTGAGTGACCAGCCGATGGCAATGGCAACCCCTGAAGGGGCTTGCGTGTATTGTGTGAAACTATTAACGATATCATTAAGTTGCTGTTGTGTCGGTGCGTAGTAAGTCGTCATAGCATAACCTTATCTAAGGTAAGGGAAGACATAGGGGGGTATTCATGTAGTGAATGTGTGCGCACTTCAAACAGTATAGACATAGTTATATTTATTGATTGTTTTTTGTTCTATTTTGATGCGGGCATCAAAAAATTTACTCTGCTTTTTTTTGGTATTCAATTGATAATAAATAATTTTATTCACGCAAGGCCGGTGTCTTAACCGGTTTTCGTTTTACTTTAATTCTGTAAAATTTATGAATATGGTGGGTCCCTGTGGCCGTGAGACAATCTGCTCAATGGTTTCAAATTCTAATCATCTCTACCCCAGCACAGGCGGTAGTTTTGCCCGTAAGTTCGCCGCCAAGGATACAGATGCGAAGGATAAGGTGGGCATACACTTGAGGTGCAAGCCAGCGTCTGTATTGATAAATACCCGATCGCTTCACCCCCCCTCTGATACGGCTTCAGGTCGCTGTCTCTGGCTGGACCCTAATTTTGTGGGAGGTTCATAACTTATTGATTTTACAGATGGGATGGTGACGGTCACAAAAAAGGGTTTATCAGTGATTATAAAGATTATTGTTTAATTAACAGATAATTAGAGATAGGATGGAACAGTTCACTGCCGTGCAGGCAGCTCAGAAAACAAGGGATTTTAAATCCCTTGTGATTGGCGACAAAATGACAATGTCGCTGGTTTTTTAACGGTACAAACTGTTCGAAACTAGCTAACCTATTGATAAAAAGCGGGCGCAGCATGCAGCGCCCCTACGTTTGAGGCCGGGGAGGGTTTATCAGTAGTCTTTGAATCCCTTGTGTCTACCAATATTCATTGCAATGTAGCCAGCACAGAAATCAACTTCGGTTGTTATCGTGAAAGATCCTTTTTGCTACATTTAATGCAAACATTAAAAAGGAATTTAGACATGAAAAAACTTGCCTCTGTTTGTCTACTCAGCATGTTGTTTGCCTCGGCCTGTAGCCCCCACAAGAGCACCAATAACAAAACCATCGAGCTAAGGCCAACGGAAGTGGCACCGCTCGTTGATAAACCGCTCATGTACGCTCGTGAGGTTCAGACAGCCATTCAACGGAAGCTTTTTATCGAGGATGACTATCGCGGTAAAACCTGTGACATCAACATCAAGATGTCTAAAGACGGGAAGGTATATGACCTGCAGGGCAACGGCTATCCTCCGCTGTGTGAAGCTGCGATAAAAGCGATCAAAAATGCTGACATCCCCGCGCCATATGACGACGAAACCTACCAGCAATTCAAACAAACAGTGCTTAGCTTCCAACCTGTTTGAGCGTCAGAGACTGGGAGTCGATAGTCATGGGGTCAGCCTGGAGTGAAATTCCGGGGTAAATTCTTCAATGAAGAGGGCAGGCATTACCCAATCGTTGCTCATGGGGATAATGGCCGTGTTTGCCATGTCCACCTAAGCGGTTTTTTCGTAGCCACTCTCGTCTATCTCAGCCGACGCAGTTCGTTCCTGGCACTCTCAATCTTCGCGTTTACGGAAATAATGTCCACAGTGGGGGCAGATCAGCGTGACGTTTTTTTTCACCTTGCTGCGATTTTGCGGCGAACTTTTTGCGCATTCAGGGCAGGTGACATCAACGGGGGCGTCACCGAATAGCTTAAAAGCATCAAAGAAAGACATCTTTTTCACCGGGTAGAGGTAGGAGGAGTTCAGTGTACCTTTATCGCTCGATGATAGCTCCACATAGATTGGTAAACCACTGGTAGAGACGTAGCTAGCTGCGCGCTAAAAAGGGAGTAACAAGTGGGGAGAAGGGGCGGAGGGGAAGAAAAAAGCCCCGCAAAAAATGAGGGGCAAACACAACAACACCAGGGAAATCGTTGATAACTAATCTGCTATTACTATATGTTTTTTGAGACGAGAGTTCATCAATAAATTGCTGCATTATTGCAACATTATAGTTAATTAATTTGTATGCATTTGGCCTTATTCATACGTTTTGTGAATTTGTTCGTTATTTGTGAGCAATAAGTCCGCATGTTGGTTGTTTTTTGTTGAATTGATGCCTTTTGGGGTGATTTCTTGCTCCATTACCCCCTCCCAAACAGAATGTGACTTGAATCACATTGGGCTGATCCCCTATATTCCCCACCCATAGCGATGTTGTCGTATTGCGATGCAGCGGCGCAGAGAGTTTTACATTTATCCGGAGTTGTTGATGGAGTTAACTACGCTTTTGCTTTACGTGATTGCCGTCAGTGCGGTGATGGTGACGCCTGGCCCTTCCATGCTGTTGGCGCTAAACAATGGTGCAATCCACGGTATGCGTATTGCCAGTTACGGTTTCCTGGGGGCGGTATTGGCCGATCTGTTGCTGATCGGCGCTGTCGGTTGCGGACTAGGGGCGTTGTTGCAGGCCTCTGAGCAGTTGTTTGCCGTAGTGAAGTGGGGCGGTGCGTTATATCTGGTCTACCTGGCTTGGGTGCTGTGGCGGGCACCGGTAAAGGCTTTGGCGGTAAACGCTAGCGCCGCCGCGGCGACCGGGAAAACGGCATTCCTGCGCTCCCTGATGGTTGGTTTGTCCAACCCTAAAGGCCTGCTGTTTTTCTCGGCCTTTCTGCCGCAGTTTATTCAGCCAGAAAAGCCGATCGCCATGCAATACCTGATCCTGGCTTTGGTCAGCGCAATGATCGACTGCGTGATGATGACAATCTATGCCTACGGCGGCCGCCATGCGATGCGTAAATTCTCGGCGAACGTAATGCGCTGGGTAAACCGTAGCTGTGCCGGCATGCTTGGCGTGTTGGCCGTAGGCGTTGCGCTTTATCGGCGTAGCGATGTGAGCTAGAGCCTGTCGGTTGAATCAGCGGGCGCAGCATGCTGCGCCGCTACTTGGCGAAAATGACTACAGTTTCAGGGAGCTAACCAGCTCCCTTTTTAATAGGTGACTGCCTGTGTTAGCAAAAGAGGAAAGCTTAGGCATATTACCAACTGACGGATCTGCAGATAACTCGCAGGCCGCATTGTTCCACCTCATAGCGGTATAGTTCGCATCTGATTGGTAGTAGTGCTGATAGATGTGAAATATATGCACCACGGTAGTCACCGTTAATATAATCACCAGCGCAATTAAAACGTAAGTGATTTTAACTTTGCTCAGAAAATTCTTTTTCTTTTTACAGGGCAATTCAGCTTCACCCTGATTAATTGCGATCTCTTCAATGGCGACGTCATTGGCTATTCTTAACCCTACTTTTGGTATGGTTTCTATGATGTTTTTATCAATGCCCATACTCTTGATGATCCGTCGTAGCGTGCTCAGGCATTGGTTGAGATTATTATTGCTGGCCTGTAGACCGTAATCATCCCACACTCTTTGCAGAAGCACTTCTCTCTCAACAATTTCTCCTTTATTTTTAATAAGAAAGGAGAAAAGTCGAGCTGCAGATGAGGAAATGGTGACGATTTCTTCTTGAAGTTCCTGATGATAAAAACCGACGCTATTCGGGCAGAAAAGGACATCTCCTTCGATGAGATATTGGGGCTTTGTCATGCTGATTCACTCCATGTCAGACAGTATAATTAACTTAATTAACGTTAATCCTAAGTCTCATAATATTGTTTTTTTGGCGGTAGAGCAAGAAAGAAACAATATAAAATATAGTGTAATCAGCAAATTTCAGTTTAAAATCCGCTCTAATTCATTACGGTAGTTATTAATATTAAGTAAATGCCATGTAAAATATTAAACGCTATTTAATAAAAATTAAGATCGCTAACTTACTGATAATTTTGCTAAACAAAGGATCTAACTAGTCCGACCTGTAAGAATCAGCCTAGTTAGAAAAATGTATCAACTTAAGTAGCAGATTTGTGCTGAGGTGGCGTTGAATTAAACCCCAATTCGATCGCGCAGGGTGTAGTAGGCAGCGCCTATGGCGGTGAAGGGGATTTGCAGGTTACGGCCACCAAAGAACGGCAGATGTGGCAGTTTGGCAAAGGCGTCAAAACGCTCTGCATCGCCACGCATCAGCTCTGCTATCAGCTTGCCTGCCAGATGAGTACAGGTCACGCCGTGCCCGCTGTAGCCTTGCATGTAGTAGACATTGTTTTCCAACCGGCCAAACTGCGGCATGCGCGATAGCGTCAGCAAGAAATTGCCGGTCCAGCGGTAATCAATGCGTACGCCTTTCAACTGCGGGAAAGTTTTCAGCAGCTTAGGGCGGATCAGGTTATCGATATCATCCGGATCGCGGGCACCATAGACCACGCCACCGCCGTACAGCAGCCGGTTATCGCCGGTTAAACGGTAATAATCCAGCAGGTAATTGCAATCTTCCACGCAATAGTTTTGTGGGATCAGTGAGGCTGCCACTTCTGGAGCCAAGGGCTCGGTGGTGACCACTTGAGTCCCGCACGGCATACTGCGTTTGGCCAGCCTTGGCTCCAGTTTATCGCCCAGATAGGCATTTCCGGCTACGATCACGTAACGAGCGGTGACTTGGCCGCTGGCGGTGCTGACCAACGCTGGCTCTCCGTGACGGATATTGGTGACTGCGGACTGTTCGAAGATCCGTCCTCCTTGCAGGCGAATGGCCTCGGCCTCGCCCAACGCCAGGTTGAGTGGATGGATATGGCCGCCGCTGTGATCGAGTAACGCGCCAACGTAACGATCACTGCTGACCTCCTGGCGGATACGGTCGGCATCCAGCAGTTCAAGTTGCGTATTGCCGTAACGCTCCCAGTGCTGCTTTTGTTCGATCAGCGCGTGGTATTGCTTATTGTTCAGCGCGGCGAAGATCCCGCCGGGGCGATAGTCACAGTCAATGGCATAGCGCTTGATACGGCTGCGGATAATCTCTGCGCCTTCAAACATCATGCTACCAAGCAGCTTGGCGCTTTCTGCACCGTAACGGCTTTCGATCACGTCGATGTCGCGGCTGTAGGAGTTGACCAGTTGGCCACCGTTGCGGCCGCTGGCACCAAAACCGATGCGGGCAGACTCCAGCACTACCACGTTATAACCGGCTTCAACCAGAAACAGCGCCGATGACAGGCCGGTATAGCCGCCCCCCACGATACAGACGTCACAGTCGATCGATTCATTCAACTGCGGATAAGGCTGATGGTCATTGGCCGTTGCCGCATAGTAGCTTTTTACGTGTTCAGTCATCATCAAATCCTTATTCCAGTGAAATCCAGGTGGTTTTCAGTTCGGTAAATTTATCCAGCGCATGCAGCGACTTATCACGGCCGTTACCGCTTTGCTTGTAGCCGCCGAACGGTACGGTCATATCGCCATCGTTATAGTTGTTGACGAACACGGTGCCTGCTTTCAACTGGCGGGCCATGCGGTGTGCCCGTGACAAATCGCGGGTCCAGACGGCCGCGCCAAGCCCGTATTCGCTGTCGTTGGCCAATGTGAGTGCCTGTTGCTCACCGTTGAAGGTCGTGACGGCCAAGACAGGGCCAAAAATCTCGTCCCGTGCGACGTGCATCGCGTTATCCACCTGAGTGAGAATGGTGGGGCCGAGATAGCCGTGATGATCGCCTTGCGGATGGGCACGTCCATCAAGGAACAGCGAGGCTCCCTGGCTCAAACCCTGTTCGATATAGCTGGTGACTTTTTCACAGTGTTGTTGGTCGATCAGCGTACCCATGAGCGTTTGCGGATCGAGCGGGTTGCCCGGTGCGAAGGCCGCTGCATGGCGTTGCAATGCCTGTAAAAAGGTCTGCTGAATACTTTCCTCTACCAGCAGCCGCGTACCGGCAATGCACACCTGGCCCTGATTATAGAAGATCCCGGCCGCCGCTCCCTGCGCCGCCTTATCCAGGTCCGGGCAGTCGGCGAAGATAATGTTGGCACTCTTGCCACCGGCCTCCAGCCACACGCGCTTCATGTTGGATTCACCGGCGTACTTCATCAACTGCTTGGCTACCTGGGTAGAGCCGGTAAAGGCGAGAGCATCCACGTCGTTATGCAGTGCCAACGCCTTGCCCGCATCGTGGCCGAAACCAGGAATAATGTTCAGGACGCCATCCGGTAATCCTGCCTGCTGTGCCAAAGCGCCAAGATAAACCGCCGTAAGCGGTGATTTTTCCGAGGGTTTCAGCACTACGCTGTTCCCGGCCGCCAGCGCCGGGCCTAACTTCCAGCAGGCTAACAGCAGCGGAAAGTTCCACGGCACGATGGCACCCACCACGCCGATTGGCTCCCGCTGGATCAGGGCGAGCGCATCATGGCCGGTTGGGGCAATTTCGCCATAAACCTTGTCGATGGCTTCGGCATACCAGCGGATACAGCGGATCGCCCCTGGAATATCGTCGCGCAGGCTATGGCGGATGGGTTTGCCGGTATCTAACGTTTCCAACAACGCTAATTGCTCGCTGTGCTCTTCCATCAGGTTAGCGAGTTTGAACAATGTTGCCTTGCGTTTGGCAGGGGAGGCTTGCGACCAGTCGCCGCGTTCAAACACCTCGCGCGCCGCCTTGATGGCCAAATCGATATCAATGTGGCTGCCACGGGCCATTTGTACCAGTTCACGAACCCCGGCAGGATCCTGAACGCTAAAGGTTTCCCCTTCGGCTGCCGGGAGGTAGCGGCCATTGATAAACAACCGGTTTTCAATCTTCAGGGCCTGTGCCCGTTGTTGCCAATATTCCAGGTGGTGGAAGTCCATACCTTGCTCCGTTAATCAGAATGTCGTCGGCGTATGTGCGCTGATAATTCGGCAAATGCGCGCCGAGGTGTTGCTGAAACTATGGGGGATCGCGGTGTTGATGGCGTAGCTCTGGCCTGCCCGTAGGTGAAAGCTTTGCCCGTTGACCTGCAGCATCACTTCGCCTTCCAGCAGGGTGCCAATCTCTTCCCCCTGATGTTTGAGCCGTTCACCGGTGGTGGTGCCCGGATCGTAGGTTTCGATCATCATTGCCAGGGTGCGGTTAGGGTCACCGTTGTGGATCAGCTTCATCGAAACTCCCTGGCTGCCGATTTCGATCAGATGGTCATGGTCGATCACGATCTGCGGCTCATGCGGCTGTTCCGGTTCGGTAAAGAAAGCCGATAGCGACAGCCCATACACTGTCAGCAGCTTTTGCAGCGTACTGATGGCCGGGCTGACCTTGTCCTGCTCAATGGTACTGATGGCGCTGTGCGTCAAGCCAGACAGTTCGGCTACCCGGCGCTGTGATAGCCCTAACTGCTGGCGGATCTGTGATAAGCGTTTCCCCGGTGCCAAGCTGACGTCGCTCATAGGCGTTTTTCCTTTTGGTAGTGCTGGCAGGCGTTAATAAATCCCTCAAACAGCAGGCGGGACAGGGCATATTCATCGCTGTTCCATTCAGGGTGCCACTGCACCCCTAAGGCAAAGGGCTGATCGCGAATGCTGAGGGCTTCTACCAGGCCGTCGGCGGCATAGGCTTCAACACGCACGCTTGGGCCAAGGGTTTTGGCTCCTTGGCCGTGCAGGGAATTCACCCAGAATCGGTGGCAATCCGGCAGCAGCTGCGCCAGCAATCCTCCGTCTTGCACGGTGACTTCATGAGCAGGGGCATATTGCTGTTCCAGCGGCAGATCGTGATCTTCACGGTGCTCGAGCAGCTCGGGTTGTTCATATAAACGACGGTGTAGCGTACCTTGAGTCGCGACCACCAGCTCTTGCATACCGCGGCAAATGGCGAAAAGGGGGATGCGCCTGCTCAGTGCCTGGCCGATCAGCGCCAGGCTCAATTCATCGCGCCCAGGATCGGCGTCAGGCTCATCGCCGTTTTCACCATAAAGGTGCGGCTGCACATTACTGGGGCTGCCCGGCAGCAGGATGCCGTCGAGATGGGGCAGCAACTCTGCCAGCATTTCCGGCTCTGCCAGCGCGTGCGGCAGGGCGATCGGTAATCCTCCGGCAGCTAACACCGCATTTAGGTACTTTTCTTGCAAGGTCTGGGTGAGGTGCTGGTTTAACCTATACCTGCACATCACGACGCCGACGATTGGTCTGTTAAATATATTGCCCATGCTATCCCCTACAGGTTGTTCGAAATTATGACCGATAAGCCGTTTAATCGCCTTTTTTGTTCAATATTCACTAAATCTAGCAGTCGAATGGCCAATATTCAAACCAAAATTAACACTTGCAAAACATTTTTGTTGCATCTATGTTTCATTGGTGGACATTATATTGAGCAAGATGGTCAAAACATCGAAGCCAGTAAGTGTGAGAACCACAGACCAAACACAACGGCAGGTGAAACATGCAAACCAACATCGTAGAAGTCGAAAACTTTGTGCAACACAATGAAGAAAGGCGAAGTAGCACGTTCCAGCGCGAAGTGAAGAAGTATCTGGAACGTTATCCGTTAACCCAGCATATCGACGTATTGCTGACCGATCTCAACGGCAGCTTCCGCGGCAAGCGCATCCCGGTAAGCGGGCTGGGTAAACTGGAGAAGGGCTGTTACTTCCCAGCCTCGGTGTTCGCGATGGATATTCTTGGCAACGTGGTGGAAGAGGCAGGTTTGGGGCAGGAAATGGGTGAGCCGGACCATATTTGTGTGCCGGTAGCCGGAACCCTGACGCCATCGGCGGCCGATCCGCAATATCTGGGCCAGGTACTGCTCACCATGCTGGATGAAGATGGTACTCCCTTTGACGTTGAACCGCGCAATGTGCTGAACCGAGTGTGGCAGCGTTTGCGTCAGCGCGGGTTATTCCCCGTAGTAGCGGTAGAGTTGGAGTTCTATCTCATCGATCGCCAGCGCGATCCGGAAGGTTATCTACAGCCCCCATGTGCCCCCGGCACCCAGGAGCGTAACACCCAGAGCCAGGTCTATTCGGTAGACAACCTTAACCACTTTGCCGACGTGCTGAGCGAAATCGACGAACTGGCCCGCTTGCAAGGGCTGCCGGCCGACGGTGCGGTAGCGGAAGCGTCACCGGGCCAGTTTGAGGTTAACTTGCATCACACCAATGATGTGTTGCAGGCCTGTGACCATGCCCTGGCGTTAAAGCGGCTGATACGCATGGTGGCAGAGAAGCACCATATGCATGCAACCTTTATGGCCAAGCCTTACGAGGAACATGCGGGCAGCGGTATGCATGTGCATATCAGCATGCTGGACAAGCAAGGTAACAACGTCTTTGCCGATGCGGATGGTGAAGACTCCACGCTGTTGAAGCAGGCGCTGGCTGGCATGATCGCCTTGATGCCTGCCTCTATGGCGCTGCTGGCACCCAACGTCAACGCCTACCGCCGCTTCCAGGCGGGGATGTACGTTCCCACCCAGGCATCCTGGGGCCATAACAACCGCACCGTAGCGTTACGTATTCCCTGTGGCGATCGCGACAACCACCGCGTGGAGTATCGCGTGGCGGGGGCCGATGCCAACCCTTATCTGGTGATGGCAACCATTCTGGCCGGGATTGTCTACGGCCTCGACACTCAGTTACCGCTGCTTGAGCCAGTCACCGGCAACGGGCTGGAGCAAGAGGGGCTACCGTTCCCGATCCGTCAGAGCGATGCGCTGTATGAGTTCGAACACCAGCCGGTGCTCAATGCGCTGCTGGGCGAACGTTTCAGCCACGTCTATCTGGCCTGTAAGACCGATGAGCTGGAGCAGTTTGAGCGGCTGATCACCGAAACCGAAATCGAGTGGATGCTGAAAAACGCCTGACGTCCTCAGCCCGATCCTACCGCGCGCCGGCGCATTCCCGCGGGCTACCTGTGGCCTGGCGAAGCCGTGCGCGACGGTGATGACTTCTTCCAACTTGGCGTACAGGACGCCGGTGAGGAATAACCCAATGACGATAAGTGCCATCGACGATAATGGCGCGGGCAAACCGCAACTGCGCAAGACATTGAAACTGTGGCAAGTGGTGATGATGGGCCTGGCCTATCTGACGCCAATGACGGTGTTTGACACCTTCGGTATCGTTTCTGGCGTGACGGACGGGCACGTTCCGGCGTCCTACCTGTTGGCATTGGCCGGGGTGCTGTTTACCGCCATCAGCTATGGCAAGCTGGTGCGCCAGTTCCCGACCTCGGGCTCGGCTTACACCTACGCGCAAAAGGCTATCAACCCGCACGTGGGTTTTCTCGTTGGCTGGTCATCACTGCTGGATTACCTGTTTTTGCCGATGATCAATACGCTATTGGCCAAAATTTATCTTACGGCCCTGTTCCCAGAGGTCCCACCGTGGATCTGGGTGGTCGGGTTTGTGATCCTGATCACCGCCATCAACCTGAAAAGCGTCAGCCTGGTGGCAAACTTCAACACCCTGTTTGTGGTGGCGCAGGTGGCGATTATCGTGGTGTTTATCTTCCTGGTGGTACGGGGGTTGCACAATGGCGAAGGGGTTGGCCAGGTGTGGAGTCTGCAACCCTTTATCAGTGAAAACGCCCATCTATTGCCGATCATTACCGGCGCTACCATCCTGTGCTTTTCGTTTCTGGGTTTTGACGCCGTCACCACGCTGTGTGAAGAAACGCCTGATGCCGCCCGGGTGATCCCCCGCGCTATCTTCCTTACTGCACTCTATGGTGGGGTGATCTTTATCGCCGTGTCGTTCTTTATTCAGCTGTTCTTCCCAACACTTGAGCGTTTCAAACAGCCGGATGCGGCACTGCCGGAAATCGCGCTGTATGTGGGTGGCAAGCTGTTCCAGTCCATATTCCTGTGCATCACCTTTATCAACACCCTGGCTTCTGGCCTGGCTTCCCATGCCAGCGTGTCCAGGCTGCTGTATGTGATGGGGCGCGATAATGTGTTCCCGGAAAAATTCTTTGGTTACGTGCATCCTAAATGGCGCACGCCAGCGCTTAACGTGCTGTTGGTTGGTTTGGTGGCGTTATCGGCATTATCCTTCGATTTGGTGACGGCCACAGCCCTGATTAACTTTGGTGCTCTGGTGGCCTTTACCTTCGTCAACCTTTCGGTGATCAGTCACTTCTATATTCGTCAAGGGCGCAATAAGAGCTGGAAAGACCGCTTCCATTACCTGATTTTGCCGCTGGTGGGAGCGCTGACGGTAGGGATCTTGTGGCTGAACCTGGAAAAAAGTTCCTTGACCATGGGGCTGCTGTGGGCGGCGCTCGGGTTTGGCTATCTTGCCTATCTCACCCGTCGTTTCCGCCAGCCTCCTCCGCAGTTGGAGCGCCAGCCTCAGCAGTAAAGGTATGGGCGCAGCGTTGCGCCCTTTCTTTTTCCCCGGTAGGGCAGTAGAGTAAAAAACCGCACAAAAATAACCAATTGGATCCTACGCTAATGCCTCCGTTGTCTGCTTCCCATAAAGCTACCTTGCTCGGCCTGTTGGCCATTGTGTTATGGAGCAGCGTGGTTGGGCTGATCCGCAGCGTCAGTGAAGGACTGGGGCCGGTAGGCGGGGCGGCGATGATCTATAGCGTGGGCACGCTGTTTCTGCTGGTGGTGATGGGCATTCCCAAGCTGCGCGAGTTCCGCCGTTCCTATCTGATCCTCGGCAGCCTGCTGTTTGTGCTGTATGAGATTTGCCTTTCGCTGTCGTTGGGCTTTGCCAGCAACCGCACACAGGCTATTGAGTTGGGGATGATCAACTATCTTTGGCCCTGTTTTACCGTATTGATGGCCATCCTGTTCAATGGGCAAAAGGCCAAATGGTGGGTTGTGCCTGGTTTGTTGCTTTCCCTGTTCGGGATTGGCTGGATCATGAGTGGCAGCGGCGGTTGGTCACCAGCGCAAATGCTGGCCAACGTGCGCAGCAATCCGTTGAGTTACGGGCTGGCATTCAGTGGTGCGGTGATTTGGGCCATCTATTGCAACGTGACCAAGAGGATCGCCCAGGGCAAAAACGCGGTGGTGCTGTTTATCTCGCTGACCGCTCTGGCACTGTGGCTGATTTATCCTTTCAGTAATGAAAGCGGCATGCACTTTAGCCTGCCGGTTGTGGTGGCGTTGCTGTGCGTGGGGACGGCGATGGGGGCTGGCTATGCTGCTTGGAACGTTGGGATCCTGCATGGCAATATGACGCTGCTGGCGACCGTATCTTACTTTACCCCGGTGTTGTCATCGGTATTTGCCGCCGTGGTACTCAGCACCGCACTGACCCTCAACTTCTGGCAGGGGGTGGTGATGGTAACGCTAGGATCGCTGATTTGCTGGCGGGCCACCCGCGCCGACTGAGGCCTATTTTTTACCTGCGCAGGCGGCAGAATAATGAATTTCGAGCTAATCTCAAGGTAAGTGTTCTGCCAGAAGGAACGGGAAAATGAGAAAAGATATTCAATTTATTCAGCAGCCAGCGCTAAATGGCCATAGTTTCAGCACCGGCGATATCGTTCGTCTAACCACCGCTAACCTGCCGCATGAATACCAGTTGGATGTGATGATCCTGCGCCGTGACGATAAGCTGATCCATGGCTCGGTAGTCGTGGCCTCGCCGAAAGTCGATATCCCGGTCAGCCAATGGGAAATTGCCACGGGTGATGAGGTGGTATTCCGGCAAGAGAACATTGCCAAAGCCGTACCTGGAGCCCGCTGATAAAACCAACCGGTCCGCCACATAAGGGGCCCGCCAGCCACTAAGCCGACATAAGCGTCGGCTTTTTTACGCGCTTTTTAACCCCAGGTTAAAATTTGGTGTTGAACACAAAGACACCAAAAATCGTCGTTTGAAATTTACCGACATGATGAAAATCACATCAAAAATGTTTTGCACTGCAATTTATTTTATAAAATGAGAACGCAATCGATTACGCGATGGTAAAATGCCTAACTGGATCACAGATTATTACAGCGAGAGCTTTCTATAATGCGCACGGCAACCGGCAATAGGTAACCGTTTGTTTACAGCAGGCGTCGCCAGACTCATATCATTCTAACGGGCAGGGAATTGGCCCACTCAGCATGTGGTAATAAAATGAAGAAAATAGCTCTCGCAGCAGGTGTGCTTCTCTCCGCGTCTTTCAGCCCCGCTTCCATGGCGGCAGAAAGCAAAGACAGCCAGTATCTTTCAGACTGGTGGCATCAGAGTGTCAACGTAGTAGGCAGCTACCATACCCGCTTCGGGCCGCAGCTGAACAATGACGTGTATCTGGAGTATGAAGCCTTTGCCAAGAAAGACTGGCTGGATTTCTATGGTTACGTGGATGTGCCAAAATTCTTCGGCACCGGTAACACCCCAAACCGTGGTATCTGGGATAAAGGCTCACCGCTGTTTATGGAGATCGAACCGCGCTTCTCCATCGACAAACTGACCGGCACCAACCTGGGCTTTGGGCCGTTCAAAGAGTGGTATTTTGCCAACAACTACATTTACGACATGGGGCGTAACAACGCCTCCCGTCAAAGCACCTGGTATATGGGGCTAGGCACCGATATCGATACCGGTCTGCCGATGAGCCTGTCGATGAACATTTATGCCAAATACCAATGGCAGAACTATGGTGCATCCAACGAGAACAGCTGGGACGGCTATCGCTTCAAGGTGAAATACTTTGTGCCGTTGACCGAAATGTGGGGTGGCAACCTGAGCTATATCGGTTTCACCAACTTTGACTTTGACTCCGATCTGGGCAGCGACAACTTCGTAGTGGATGGCCGCCAGGCGCGTACCAGCAACTCTATCGCCTCCAGCCACATTTTAGCGCTGAACTACGATCACTGGCATTACTCCTTCGTGGCTCGTTACTTCCATAACGGTGGTCAATGGAATGATGGGGTGGATATCGGTACGCCGCAGGGGCCAATCAAGTCTACCGGCTGGGGTTACTACCTGGTTGCCGGTTATAACTTCTGATTTTCCGTGGTATCAGAAACAGGAAACCCCGCACTGGCGGGGTTTTTTTTCATCATTACAGCTAACTTTCCGCGGGTAAATGTTTAACCGGCATAACCAATTTACCCTTGATAACGTAGCACTCATTGTCGATCCACTTGAGGATTTGCTCACGGCTGACACCTTCAAATTGCGCATAGCGATAAATATCACCATTGAAGTGCAGCTGGATGTACTCCATCAACGTCATGTGCATGGTTATAACTCCTAAACGCCCAGAAATAGCGGTGTCGCCACGCTGAGTGGTTGAGCTTTTCAAGGCCTAAAGGTAAATTATTCGCAACAAAACAGCAACAAAAAAGACTAAAAAGTGGCGTTGTAGTAGTGAAAAGTAGTAAAAGAACTCCCGCACGGGACGGCGGGAAATTGAGTAGTATCATTTATCGATGACATAAGATGGTTTTTGAGGTGCAACGAAAAAGAGCAGGTTTACTCATTTTTGAGGCCCACTAAAATTACTGAATGGCTTATTTTGCCGCAAGAAAAATCTACGGCATTTGCTCGAATATCATGAGTAGTTTTGAGCGTGAACAATTTTTTGTCTGATGGCCACGATCTATTTTTTAATAATTAGCGTGAATGATACACCGCCCTGCTAGGCGGGCGCAGCATGCGGCGCCCCTACAGAGCACGGCGAACCTTTACGCACGGGCGCTGATGTTCTTTTTGAACGTAAGTACCCGGCTGCGGCTGGCGATCAGATCGACCTGGTAACCACGGAAATACAGACAAAACCGATTCAGGTTGGGCCCATCGTTGCTTTCAACCAATATCCGCCCGTCCCCCAGCGAACTCAGGGTGCCGGTTTGCACCGCCGGGCCGACCCCGATGTGGATCTGGTTGCCGCAAATTTCGAATGCGGTGCGATATTGTGGGTGATACCATTGCCCTTGAACCTGCTTGAGACAAACCGTTTCGCTAGCCACAGGCAGAAAGCGGCGTGCAACGTGGCCAACTTCACCTTCTACGGCTTCACCCGTCCACTTAAGGCGCATTGGTTGATGGGCCGAGAGCGATACCGCATAACCGTCTTCACTTTGATACAGCGGTTCGTTGGTGCCCAGATAAGCCACGTTGCCCCCTTTAACTTCCAACCAATAGGGTTCCGCCCGGGTGGCGTAGATGCCATCTGGGATCGCCGTGCTGCGTTGGGGCAGTGGTTCATTCAGCAGCGCCGCCATCACCTGTAAAATGATGGCAAAGCTGTCACAATCCTCACGGTTGGCGACCAGCAGGACACCCGCTTGCCGGTCTGGCGCTAGCAGAAAATAGGTCTTATAACCGGCATGAGAACCGCCATGGCCCAGCAATGTCTGGCTGCCAAGTGGCGTTTGCGCCAGCCCTAGTCCGTAATGGCTTATTTGACCCTGACTGAGCCGACGCGGGGCACTTAGCTGCGTCAGGATCCCTTTACCAGGGCCTTTATTGGCCAGCAGGCATTGTAACCAGCGGGTGAGGGCGTTGGCGCTCCCTGTCAGGCTGCCAGAGGCGGAGAGATGCAAACCGGCGCTGGTCTGCTGCCAACCGTTGCCCGTGTGCCAATAGCCTGGAGCTAGCCCAGGCACCACATCAAACCAGCTCTCGGGGGCTTGTAGCTGTACGTCCAGAGGGCGGGCCAGATGCTGCTGAACCAGATCATTAAAAGCGTATCCTTTAGTCTTCAACGCCGCCTCTACCAGACGATAGCCTGTATTGGTGTAGGTGATCTCACTGCCCGCCGGGTAGTTGAGCCGGGTTAAACCATGGATAAAATCCATCACTGGCTGGGCCTCACTGACGGTGTTGACCGAGACGCCAAGCAGCCCCAACGTTTGCCGAATATCAGGTAGCCCGCTGGTCATGTCCAAAGCCTGGCCTACCGTCACCTCCGCCAGTTGTCCCTGCAATTCGGGCAGTAGACTGCCAAGGCGCTCGTCAAGCTGCAGGGCGTTATCGGTGGCATTGAGCGCCAGCGCGGCAAAAATATGTTTGGTGATGGAGGTATAGCGCACCACGGTATCGGCAGTGAAAGGATCGCGGCGTGCCAGATCGGCCAGCCCAGCACACACCACCGCCTGGGTCATATCGGTGTCAAACAGGGTGATTGCCCCACCGGGTTGGCCTGCGGTTTGCCAGCCTGCCAACAGTTGAGCGGCGGCTGCCTGTGCGGCGCGCCAGTTTAGCGGGGTGTCAGACATAGTTTCCTCCTGAGATAACGAACGCCACACATCACCGTGGCCGACTACACACGAGTGTCTACCGCAGCCAGGATAAAGAAGTGGATGGCGGGTATGGCAAGGGTGGTCTTTCAATCCCTGATCTCTGGCTTGCAACGGGTGGGCATGGGATGAAAGAGGCCCAATTGTGGCGCAAGGCAAAAGTCACGGGCCGCTGTTTTGTGCGCTGTTCAGACCAGTGGGCAACCTTTCCATCAAAATTGGGATGCAGTGCTCAAATCGTCATGGAAGGGCGTGAAAGACAGGAGGGGATAATGGTGAGGTCAAGGTCAACTCCGGCGCAATAGCGGCACCGGAGTTGTGGCGGATTAGCGTTGTTGCTCGCCCCAGGCCAGCATGCTTTCTATCATCTGCTGCAACAGGCGTTGTAAAGGTGCGGCACGGGCGGCATCAAATTCAAATGTCTGCTCGGACATATAGTTCACCTGTGCCAGCTCCAGCTGCACCGCGTGCTGGTTTTCCTGCGGTTGACCATAGGCACGGGTGATGTAGCCCCCTTTAAAACGTCCGTTGAGCACGTGGCTGAACTGTTGCTGCTGCTGACAACAGGTGACCAGCCTGTCACTCAGTGAAGCTGGGCAGCTTTCCCCCCCGTTGGTGCCCAGGTTGAGATCGGGTAGTTTGCCGTCGAACAGGCGCGGGATCACGGAGGCGATCGAGTGGGCGTCAAACAGTAAGGCGTAACCGTGTTGGGCTTTTAGCCGTGCCAGCTCATTTTGTAGTTGCTGATGGTAGGGCTGCCAGATGTTTTGCAGGTATCCGGCCCTTTCTTCGTCCGAAGGGGCGGCGTCCGGAAGAAAACTGGGGCGGCCATCGAACAACACATCCGGAAACAGACCGGTGGTGGCAGTGGTGTAGAGCGGTTTGTCATCTGCCGGGCGGTTGAGGTCAATCACCAGGCGCGAATAGTTACCGACCAGGATGCTGGCCCCCATGGCACGGGCAAAATCGTACAGCCGTGGGATATGCCAGTCGGTGTCTTGCAGGGGGCGGGCCTCATCGGTTAGCCCTTTCTCAACCGCTGGCGTCAAGCGGGTGCCGGCATGGGGAATACTGATCAACAGCGGCAGTTGGCCGCTCTGGAACTCGAAAGGATCGCAAATCATTAACGGACTTCTCCTCGGAAAATCACCGTGCAGGGCAGTTGGCCGCCCAACCAGTAAGCCAGCTCTGCCGGGCGTGCCAGCGGCCAGTGAACAAAATCGGCCACTTTGCCCACTTCCAGCGAGCCGTGGGTTTCCTGCAGGCCCAAAGCCTTGGCGGCATGCAGCGTTACGCCAGCCAGCGCTTCTTCCGGCGTAAGACGGAACAGGGTGCAAGCCATATTAATCATCAGACGCAGCGATAGTGCGGGTGAGGTGCCTGGGTTGGCATCGCTGGCAATAGCCATCGCTACGCCGTGTTTGCGGAACAGCTCAACCGGTGGGCACTGCGTTTCGCGTAACAGGTAGTAGGCGCCCGGCAACAGCACCGCGACGGTTCCGGCTGCCGCCATCGCTATCGCATCTTGTTCGGTGGCATATTCCAGGTGATCGGCGGAAAGGGCATGATGCCGTGCCGCCAATGCGCTACCGCCGAGCGCAGAAAGCTGCTCCGCGTGCAGTTTTACCGGCAGGCCAGCAAGCTCAGCGGCCGCGAAAACCCTCTCAACCTGCTCAGGGGAGAAGGCCAGGTGTTCGCAAAACGCATCCACTGCATCTGCCAGGCCTGCAGCTGCGGCTTCAGGGATGATGGTATTGCACACCAGGTCAATATAGTCGTCGCTGCGCCCGGCATATTCCGGTGGCAGGGCATGAGCGGCCAGACAGGTGGTTTTCACCTCGACCGGCAATGTCGCGCCTAACTGACGTGCCACGCGCAACATTTTCAACTCGCTTGCCAGCGTTAAACCGTAGCCGGATTTTATTTCTACGCAGGTGACACCCTCGGCCAGCAATGGCCGCAGGCGGAACAGTGCTTGTTCCAGCAACAACTCTTCTTGTGCATCGCGCGTGGCCTTGACCGTGGAGATAATCCCACCGCCTTGAGCGGCAATCTCTGCGTAGCTCACCCCGTTCAGGCGTTGTTCAAACTCACCACTGCGGTTGCCGCCAAACACCAGGTGCGTGTGGCAATCCACCAGGCCAGGGGTGATGATGCCACCGTCAAGCTTCACCGTTTTGGTCGCGGCCAAGGCAGGCATGGCGGCCTGTTCACCCATCCAGACAATCTTGCCTGCACGCACGGCGATCGCACCGTTGCTGATGATGTGATACTTGCCGTCACGCATGGTGACGATATCGGCCCCGTGCCACAGGCTGTCGCAGTGGATCTCAGACGTCATGGTGTTCCCGCTCCCACATGGTTGTATATACAATTAAAAACAACCTAGCGCATTCGCCGGGCTGCGACAAGAGAGGGGGATAAAATTTGTTACCGAGATGTGATGAAACGCGAAAAAGGCAGGATTTAACGTCACTGGATTCGATCGTAGGGGCGCTGTACGCTGCGCCCACTTGGTAGTACGCTCGTTCTAACTCAAACCTGATTGGTAAAACGGCCAAACAGCTGATAGCGGCTGCCTGGATAGAGCAGGCGGGCGGAGGTCACCACCATTTTGCCAGACCAGGTGCGACGATGGATCAGCAGACCCGGCTCGTGGTCTTCCAATTGCAGCAGTTCGCGCTCCTGCTTGGTTGGCACCACGGCTTCAACAATATGTTCACCTGCGGTCAACGGAGCGGATTGGGTCAGGTAAATATAGGGCGTGACCCGATCGAAATCCTGCTGCATATAATCGGGGGCGGCCAGCGGGTTGACGCAGCGATCTTCCACCTGCACCGGCACGTCATTTTCATAATGCACAATCTGCGAGTAGAACAGCTGCTGGCCTGGCTGGATCCCCAATGCCGTCGCCTCCTCTGCGCTGGCGGGGCGGGCGGTCAACTGCAAAATTTTACTGCTGTGGTGGTGCCCTCGAGCGGCGATCTCATCGGCGATATTATGCACTTCCAGCAGCGCTGTGTGTGCCTTGGCCTCGGCCACGAAGGTGCCAACGCCCTGCATGCGGATCAAAAAGCCCTCGCTGGTCAATTCACGCAAGGCCCGGTTGATGGTCATGCGGCTGACGCCCAGCTCGCTGACCAGTTCACTTTCCGAGGGAACACGTTGGTGCGGCTGCCAGTGGCCCGCACGGATTTGGCTTACGATGGCCTGTTTGACCCGTTGATAGATCGGGGCGGGGGTTTCGCTCATTGCTGCAGCCAGTTGCAACACGGTCTGTTGATCTACCACGACGTTAACCTCGTCAAATAAAAAAATAATAACACCAGTTTACTGTTGATGTTGAAGATATGTATATGTATATACAAGTAAGCATCCGTTCACCAGATGAATGAAACTGGTTTACAAATTTTTTACCTGCGCGGCGTGATAGTCGTGCGTCCTTAGCCGTTACACCTACTTTGGAATACTGCTATGCCTGCTTATTTTGCCTCTCGCGCACTGCTTCCGACCGGTTGGGCCCATAACGTACGGCTCGATGTCGATGCGCACGGTCAATTGGCCCAAGTGACCCCCAATGCCGACCCTGACGGTTGCCTGCGCCTGCACGGCGATGTGGTGCCGGGCATGCCGAACCTGCACTCTCATGCCTTCCAGCGCGCGATGGCCGGGCTGGCAGAGGTGGCTGGCAACCCACAAGATAGCTTCTGGACCTGGCGCGATCTGATGTATCGCCTGGTTCAGCGCTTAACCCCGGAGCAGGTTGGGGTTATCGCCCGTCAACTGTATATCGAAATGCTCAAGGGCGGCTACACCCAGGTTGCCGAGTTCCATTATCTGCATCACACACCGGAAGGAAAAGCCTATGCCGACCGGGGCGAGATGACAGGGCGCCTCAGCGAGGCAGCGCTTCAGGCAGGCATTGGCATGACCCTATTGCCGGTGCTCTACAGTTACGCCGGGTTTGGTGCCCAGCCTGCGCAAGCGGGGCAGCGGCGCTTCATTCAGAGTGCGGAAAGCTACCTCGAACAACAACAGGTGATAGCTCGCCAACTGGCAGGTCAGCCATTGCAGAATCAGGGGTTATGTTTCCATTCGCTGCGGGCGGTTGAACTGGGGCAGATGCAGCAGATCCTGGCGGCCTCTGAACAGACCTTGCCGGTACATATTCATATCGCTGAGCAGCAAAAAGAGGTCAACGACTGCCTGGCCTGGAGCGGTCAACGCCCGGTGGCCTGGCTGTATGAACATTTACCGGTGGATAGCCGCTGGTGTCTGGTGCATGCTACTCATCTTGATCGTGAAGAGCTCGAGCAGATGGCTCGCAGCAAAGCGGTAGCCGGATTATGCCCGACTACCGAGGCCAATCTGGGTGACGGTATTTTCCCTGGCGACAGTTACCTGCATCACCAGGGGCGCTGGGGGATCGGTTCGGACAGCCACGTTTCCCTAAACGTGGTGGAAGAGTTACGCTGGTTTGAGTATGGGCAGCGGCTGCGCGATCAACGCCGTAACCGCCTGACCACGCCAGAGCAACCCGCCGTGGCAGACGTGCTCTATCAACAGGCATTACGGGGCGGTGCTCAGGCCTGTGGTACGGCAATTGGCAAGCTGGCGGTAGGCTATCGTGCGGACTGGCTGGTGCTGGATGGCGACGACCCGTATCTGGCATCTGCGCCTGATGCATCTATCCTTAACCGCTGGCTGTTTGCCGGGGGCAAAGAGCAGATCCGCGACGTATTTGTTGCCGGCCGACAGGTGATTGAGCAGGGGCGTCATGCGCTGCAACAGCAAAGCAGCGCAGAGTTCCTACAGGTGCTGAAAACGTTCCAACAGGAGGCGTAATGAAACTGAACCGTTTCGATTTTGCCGATCTGCCGGTCAGCCCTTGGCGTAATGGCGGCGGAGAAACACGCGAAATTACCTGCCAACCGCCGGGCAACGCCGAATTCGGCTGGCGCGCCAGCATTGCTACCATCGCGCAGGACGGACCTTTCTCGGCCTTTAACGGCATTGACCGTTCTATCACTTTGTTGGAAGGCGATGGCGTACATTTGTACAGCGAAGGCCTGATCGACCACCAGTTGCAGCGCATCGGTGAGCCGTTTGCCTTTCCCGGGGATGTGGCGCTAGAGGCCAGATTATTAGGTGGCAGCAGCCAGGACTTCAACATCATGACGCGGCGTGGCCACTACCAGGCACAGGTGCAACGCATTGCTGAAACCATCGGGCTATCATTACAACATGCTGGCGTGTTGTATGTGTTGCGAGGGGAATGGCAGTTGCCAGACGGCAGCTTGCTGGCAGCACGCCAGGGTTGCTGGTGGCTACCAGGGAATGGCCCGCTACGGCTGGTGGCTCAGGGCAATGATGCACGGGCCTTATGGGCCGATATCGTGCCTGCCACGCTGTTGTAGAGGCGCTGTAGGCCGCGCCTGCGTATTCTTTGTCACCAATCTGGACTATTCCGATTACTCTGCCAGGGCTGACGTGAGAATATAACACCAAGAGAGGCCGGGCTTGCATACCTTGGGCTCTTACAGGATCGCCAACCACTTCGGTTGGCGATTCACTTTCCCTCTTTCAGCATGTTGATCGCCGCACCGATCAGGATGCGCTGCTCAATATCGTGGCTTTCCGCCAGATGCTGCGCCAACTGCCTGGACAGGCTCTCCACCGACAATTCCTCGCCGCGATGACGCAACTGCATCACGCTGTCGCCAATCAATCGGGCAACCTCATCCCATACTGGTTTGATCTCCTGTTCCGAGAACTTCATCGTTAACCTCGGCTGGGTGATTTTTGCTCAATGTAGCAGTTGCCAACCGGCTGCGCTACCCGTCAGGCCACAGAGAAAATAAAACCGGAAGTATAAAAATCATCCCATCAGTGTTTCTTCTTGTTTTTATATTCAATACTGGATTGGTCAAATCAACGAGAGGGGCGTAACCATGAAACTGGTTGAACAATTAGCGGCTTATTATCAACTTAGCCGAGATGCTGAAGTGAAGAATCGCTGGTGCCGTTGGTGGCTACCGCAGGGAGAGGCCCGGATCGCCTATTTGCGTGAGCTGTTGGAACCCGTGGCCAAAGCGCCTCCTACCCGAGCGGGAGAGGCGGTTAATAGAATGCAGGATTAACCGAAGACGATAGCCGCCCAGCGCAATAACAGCAGGGCCAGACAGATCAGCACCAGGATCACAAACATTTTCCAGTGTTTGGTACGCATACGCTTGGTTGGCAATTCGGGGTTCCTTATTTTCCTTTAGACGCAGAGGTACCAACTACCCAGAGCGATCAGGGTGATGGCTATAACTGTGATGATTTTCAGTAAATCACTGAAGGTGTCATCGGGATCATGCTCTGCCTGGTTCATTTTACTGCCCTGGCAGGTTGGCTGCCATTAAGGACGTGTTGATCCACAGTATGAATGATGCACTGCGGTACGCACAGAACTTTACCGTAAAGTCAGGTAAAAAGCAGGGGCTGCGAGCCGGTGCAGCAACGTGATGGATGCAGACGTGAGGGAATACGGTGTAATATTGCTTGAGCACCTGTGACTCAATCAATAAAGGTAAAGCAATGGCCATTCCTGAAAAGTATGAAAATGTAGAACGTTGGGCGTTTGGTGATACCGAACAGCAGGCGGATGAGTTGGTAAAGCTGGTGCTGGATGGCGTCAAGACCGCCACCTGCTCCAATCTGGATGGCGAAGGTATTCCACAGCCTGGCGATGTCTTTGTGGTGGTGGACGGCAAGAATGAGCCGGTGTGTGCCATTGAGCTGACGACGGTGGATATGAGTACCTATGAGCAGGTGGATGCGGCTCATGCCCTGGCGGAAGGTGAAGGCGATCGCTCGCTGGATTACTGGCGTAAAGAGCACAAACGCTTCTTTGAAGAGTATGAACTATTCTCACCGGATATGACGCTGGTGTTGATGCATTTCAAGGTTATAGAAAAATTCTGAGTGATGTCACTGCCTGAAGTGCCCTATGTGTGCCAATGGGCGACGCCAGAGCTGGCTGCCGATCTGATTGCCGGGCGTGCCACGTTGGCGGATGATGCCAACTGGGGGCTGAGCGGGGCGGCCAGCCCGGAGGAATATGTCGAGTGGGCTAACCACGTATGCGGTATGGCCTGTCTGAAAATGGTGCTGACGCACCGGGACGGCACGGCACCGCCATTGCTGGCGCTGGCACGCCGCAGCTTGCCTTACGGGGCCTATGTGCGTGATGGCGAACGGATCAAAGGGCTGATTTATGCGCCTTTTGTGAAGTTTGTGCGTGAACAGTTTGCGCTAACGGCAGAGGTGCGAGTCAATCTCGATGAACATCAGTTGCCGCCGTTATTGGAGCAACACCGCTATTTTATCGCCTCGGTGCATCCGAGTATCCGGCAACCCGCGGTACAGCCGCCAGCGCGGGGTGGACATCTAGTGTTGGTGTTCGCTGCAGATCGGCATAGCCTTACCTTTCATAATCCTTCCGGTGATAGCCTCGTCAGCCGCCAGAAAGTGACAATGTCACTGGCGGATTTCGGCCGTTTCTTTGCCGGGCGCGGTATCGCCATCGCATAAAACAACGTGCCGTGCCCAATGGGAACACGGCGCGTCCTTTCTCCTGAATCTCTCTACTCCAGCCGCATCACCCAGGCATCCGCATGTCGATCGTAATGCTGTTTGTACAGCAGCGACTGCTGGCCATCCAGCATAGCCGGAATACTGGTGTGCTCGTCCCAACCGTCCAGCTGCATGCACAGGTCGGGGTCTGATTTGCAGGGGATCGCCAGGGTGCTTTTCCCTTCGGCGTGTTCAGATGCTGGCGTTAAATGCGCGTCATCAACCTCGAAGCTGCCTATTTTCACGACGGTTTTGCCCATTGGAACTCCTTGCTGAAGCTAGTGGTATGAGGTGTGACCAGTTGCGACCACCCACTAAGCATAGACAAACAGGCGAAAAAGTCACAAAAAAAGTAGCCATCGGCCCGCCTGACGCTGCTCGTAGCACTAGACCCAACCATTAATGCTTACTTGATTGCCACGATAAATATTAACGTTACTCACTATCGCACTTCTCAACCATTTTAAAGTCGAGGTGTGGCGTGATTTACTGGAGTAAAATTTGTTAATAATATGAAAAATGGTTTTTTATTCTTATTTCATTGAAAGCAGACAAATTCCGCTTAAGCTAAATTTATTAATCTATATTTAACCACGATAGCCTGTGTCATCAGGTTGTTAACGTCAGGGTTCGCTTGCAAAAAAACAGAACCCGGCTTGAGCGTCGTCCTTTGGCAGTTTTTGGCAGTGCGTGAGTCCACCAGAGAATTTCCATACGCAACCTGGTTGCATGAATACACATCGGTGTAAGTTGTTATTGGGAGTTATCATGGGCGAAAAAAAGAGTTTATCACTGGCCTTGCTGGCTGCTGCAACCTTGACGTTGGCTTCTGGTGTGCAGGCGGCGGGGACCTTGACAGGGCAAGTCGGTATTCAGTTAACGATCGGTAGCGGCTGTACCGTGGGTAATGGCGGCGCGACTGGCGGCACCAACCAATGGGGGACCTTGAACTTTGGCAGTTACTCCGACCTGACCAGCGTAATCAACGGTACGGTGTTTGGTGCCAATGGCTCCAGCGCGGTCACCATCACCTGTAGCACCGGCCTTAGCCCGACGCTGTCGCTCAATGGCGGTCTGGCGGCAACGGGCGCGCTGCGCGCCATGAGCTCCGGCGGTGACACCATTCCTTATCGCCTCTATTCTGATAGTGCGCGCACCACGGAAATCGCCATTAATACGCCGATTGCTTTAACGACAGGCACCACGGCGCAAAACATCCCGATTTATGGCCGCGTATTACCTGGCGACCAACTTAGTACCACACCAACCGCAGGGACTTACAACGATACCGTAGTCGCCACGCTTTCCTGGTAAGGCTGTTATTCCGTCGGGGGCGAATCAGCCCCTGGCTGGTTTTCTATACGGGAAGGAATGAGCATGGGGATCAGGGTATTGCTGCTGTTGCCTGCGATCTTGTCGCAGTCTTTGCTGCTCAACATTCCCTTAGGCCAGGCGGCGACGATCGGCATTGCGGCCACGTTGCTGCCCGCCTGTGAAGCGGGAACAACGACGTCTGGCAATACCAGCTTTGGCACGATGAATTTCGGCAATTTTGCCGCTGTGAACACTGTGATTAACGCGACCAGCGCCCAGTTGGCGGGTTCAATCCGTGTCAAATGCGTCAGTGGTCTGAGTTATAAAATCTTGCTGGATGGGGGCAGCAGCGGCGTGGTCACGAATCGCAAAATGGTAAATACCACCAATAGCTCGGCTAGCGTGTTGTACAACCTTTACACCAACCAACCCGGGGGGACGATTTGGGATAACACCACCGGGCTGAGTGACACGGGCAACGGAGCCGATCAATGGCACACCGTTTATGGTCGTGTTCCGGCGCAAACCACACCGGCAGCCGGTGTTTATCTGGATACGGTGAATGTCACCGTATCCTGGTAGCGGGGGCATTGATGCGCCATGTCTCCTTGATCCTGCTACCGTTGATGATGTGCGGTGCGCTACGTGCTGCCACGCCAACCACCACGACCTTTACCGTGACGGCAACCCTGACCAACGGCTGTGCTTTTGGCAGCTCATTTTCCAGCCCCACTTCCAACCTCGGCACCATCAATTTCGGCACCATGACGACCATTGCCAGTAATGTCGATACCGTGAGCACCGCCGGTGCCGGTTCGGTGGTGGTGACCTGCACGCCGGGAGCGACGGTCAGCATTGCCATGGATTACGGCATCCACGGGGGCAGTGCCACCCGCCGTTTTATGCAAAACAGCGCCAATAGCGACACGCTGGGTTATCAGCTGTTTCGCGATGCCAACCGTAGTCAGGTCTGGGGCAATGGCGCATTGGTGATGTCTATCCCCAGTTTTCCCAGTACCACACAAACTTACCCGGTTTATGCCCGGTTATACGCCGTGACCACACTGCCTTCGGCAGGAACTTATACCGATACGGTCACCGTAACATTAACTTATTGAATCATCAGGATATGAGCCATGTCGACCTTGTTTACCCGCATTATCAGCGCTGTAGTACTGAGTTACACCCTGTGTGCTTCAAGCACGGCACAAGCCGCCAGCTCGGTGCTGGTCTGGCCGGTGTATCAAATCATTGAGTCCGATCAGAACGGCTCGGCCTTATGGCTGGAAAATCGCGGGACAGAACCCGTTTCTCTCCAGGTGCGTGTGCTGGCATGGAAACAGGAAAATTTTAACGAGCGCTATGCCGATCAGAATAACGTGGTCGCCAGCCCACCTTTTGCCACCGTACCGCCGGGGCAACGCCAACTGATCAGGCTGATCCGCAATACACCGGTACCGGCCAATACCGAGCAGGCCTACCGCATCATCGTTGATGAAATCCCGTCGCCGATCAACGGCGCTGCCGGGGGGCAAAGTAAAGCGGTAGTAGGGTTGCAGTTACAGATGCGCTATCTGCTGCCGCTGTTTATGGATGGTGGCGGCTTGTGGACCAACGAACGTAGCGATATCAAACGCGATGCTGCTACGGCGACGCGCCCAGTGTTGCAATGGCACACGGTCAATGACGGTGGAAAAACCTATTTACAGGTTCGTAATAGCGGCATTGTGCATGCGCGGCTGAGTAATGTGTTCTGGTCAGAGAAAGGCAACCAACAGCAGGGCGTGAAAACCATGATCGCCGGTTTTATGGGCTACGTCTTGCCTGGGCAGTCGATGCGCTGGCCGGTTCCTGCCGGGGTTAGTCCTGGTGCGCAACTCAATGCGCAAATTGCCGATAACACCAAACCCATCGTCATTCCGCGCGGCGAATAGCGGCAGGAAGCGCGACGAATGCCGATCCGAGCCATTACTCGTCCCGGTCATCAGTATCCGCTGTATTGCCGAGGCGGTCTGTGCCTGCTTTGCCTGAGTACCTTCTGCGTTCAGGCGCAGGAATACTCATCATTGCCCGATGCCCCGCGTGCGGCACCGGTGATCACCAATGCGATGTTCTACCTGACCCTTGTCGTCAATGGCCAGAGCGACGGGCAGGTGGTTCCCGTGACTTATCGGGACAACGCGTATTACGTGGAGGCTGGCGTGCTGGCGAAGAACCACGTGCAGACCAATGGTCAGCAAGGGTTGATTAAGGTCGAGGAGTTGCCTGGGGTGAAGGTGAAATATGATTCTGCCGCCCAGCAGCTGATTTTCCAGGTACCGGATGCCTGGCTGCCAAAACAGGACGTCGGCGGCGGCAACCTGATGAATTACACGGTGGCGCAAAGCAGCACAGGTCTGCTGCTAAACTACGATTCCTATTATACCGATCCCCACGAAGGCTCCAGATCGGTTGCCACCTGGATGGAGCAGCGTTTGTTCAGCAACCTGGGGTTTATCAGTAATACCGGGACCTATCGCTACAATATCGACACCGTATCGGGCGAGGGTGGCAGTGCCGTACAAGACCGCTATCTGCGCTACGATACGTTCTGGCGTTATAGCGATGAACAAGATCTGATCAGCTATCAGCTTGGGGATTTTGTCAGCAACTCGCTTACCTGGAGTAATTCGGCCCGCATGGGGGGATTACGTATCAGCCGCAATTTTGCCCTGCGCCCGGATCTGGTGACTTATCCGTTACTGCAATATAGCGGTACCGCCGCAGTCCCCAGCACCGTGGATTTATTTCTCAACGGTTTTAAGGCTAGCAGCAATAACCTTAACTCCGGGCCATTTACCCTCACCAATGTGCCTTACATCAACGGTGCCGGTGAAGCGACGATCGTCACCACCGATGCGGTTGGGCGCCAGGTATCGACCACGGTGCCGTTTTATGTTTCCAACACCCTGCTGCGTAAAAACCTGAGCGACTTTGATGTGTCACTCGGCGCGGTGCGCCAGGATTATGGCATCTCTAATGGCGATTATTCAGATGCAGCCTTCAGCGGGATTTACCGCTATGGGCTGAGTAATTATCTGACGCTTTCTGGGCACAGCGAGGCCACACAAGGGCTGGCACTCGGCGGGTTAGGGGCCGATATCGCGGTGGGAACCTGGGGGACGCTGAGCCTGTCAGGAAGCCAGAGCAAGGCTAATCATCCGCCAGTGGCGACCAGCAACGTGGTGAACGACCAGATTGTCCGGCCGAATACGCCAGGTATGCCTGATCCCAATCAGGATATTGATAATCCGCTGGGCACTAACGTGACGGACAAAAAAGACGGTAGCCAGTACACGTTGGGCTACTCCTATAATTCGACGCTATTCAGTTTTTCGGCGCAGCGGGCCTCGCGCACCGTGGGCTATCAGGATCTCACGTCTTACACCAGCAATACCCGCCTGAGCCGTCAATCCGATCAGGCCACCTTCAGTGCTTCGCCGTTTGGTTCAAGTAATGGCACTTTGGGCTTGGGCTATTACGACGTACAGGCCTATGACAACTCGCATACCCGCCTGGTGAACCTCTCTTACAGCCGTGCCTTGTGGGGCCAGAGCAGCATGTTTGTCTCACTCAACAAAACGTTGGGGGATAACGGTTACAGTGCGCAGCTGCAATTTATTATTCCACTGGGCAGTGATGTCAGCCTCAATGCGGGGTTAGCACGTAACAATACTGGGCATTATCAGCAGCAGGTGGGGGCCAGCAAGGCCGCTCCCACGGATGGCGGCATGGGCTGGAACCTGGCTTACAGCGGCGGTGGCGATGCCTATCAACAGGCCGATGCCACCTGGAAAACCCGTTATGCCACGCTGCAAGGCGGCATCTTCGGCCCACAAGGGGAATATACCAACTGGGCAGACCTGAGCGGCTCAGTGGTGTTCATGGCCAACTCCTGGTTCCTGTCGGACAAGATCAACGACGCGTTTATCGTGGTGGATACTGACAGTTACGCCGGGGTTTCGGTACTGTACGAGAATCAGAAGATGGGCACCACCGACAGCAACGGGCATCTACTTATCCCCTCGATCAGTTCGTACTATCCGGCCAAGGTCGAGATCGACACGCTGCCGTTACCGGCGGACGTGGTGGCCAATCAGGTCAACAATCGCATTGCCGTTAAGCAAGGCAGCGGGATGGTGGTGAAATTCCCGGTACAAAAAGTCCTCTCGGCCAATATCACGTTGCATGACGCCGTCGGGCAACCGCTGAAACTGGGCACGTTGGTCACGGAACAAACCACGCAACAAACCACCGTTGTCGGCTATGACGGGCTGGTGTACTTCTCACATTTACAATCCCACGGCCAGTTAAGTATTCAGCAGGACGACCTCTCAATGTGCCGTGTGGATTTTGACCTGAACCCCAATTATCACAGCATTGAACAGGTTGGGCCGCTGGTCTGCCAAGGCAGTGCCGAAGAGAAAAAATCATGATTATGCAATTACGATGGATGCGGGCAGGATTGGCATTGCTGCTGTTAGCGGGGGTAATGCCGTTCGGTTGGGCGGGCTGCACGGCTCCGGCAACCGCGGGCAGCCTGGGCACGCAGAATTCCTTTGATGTCAGCAGTACCCCGTTAACCACCTCTGTCAGTAGCGGGCTGAAATGTACCGGCTCGCTGCTTAATCTTGGCGGCACTAACACTATCAAGGCCACCATCGGTACGACTTTACATCCATCTGGCACCCAGCCACGTTTATACAGTGCGGCGACCGGCCAGTATCTGCCATACAGTCTGTGCAAGGATGGAGGGTGTAGCACCCTATATAATCAGGGCAGCGTCATTACCTGGACCAGTACTACTGCACTGGATTTACTAGGTCTTTTTACCGCACCAAACAGCACGCTGCCGATTTTTATCCGGCCACAAATGAACTCTAACCTGGCTGCTGGCACTTATACTGATACTATCCCGATCTCTTGGGACTGGAACATCTGCTCGATTGCGCTTGGCCCCATTTGTGTCGCAGACTCCGGGAGTATAACGTCCGGCTCCAATATCAACCTGTCGCTGGTTGTCAGCAACTATTGCTACATCGACAGCGCGCCAAATGTTGGGTTCGGAAGCGCGGCGTTGCCGTCTGGCCTCACTACGGTAGTTTCCAATACCATCAGCGTACGTTGCACCCTCAGCGCCAGTTATTCGGTCAACCTGACCAGCAGCGTCGCCAGTTCGGGCCAATACAGGCAAATGGCGTCTACGGTAAACGGCACCACCAGCTATATTCAATATCAACTGTTCAAAGGGGATAGCACCGTTTGGACCGCTGCCACCAATAGCAACGCGACGGGCACGGGCACCTCGCAATCCTTCCCCTATACTGCTTCGGTTAATCTCTCGCAAAATAACCAGCCAGCGGGAAGTTATAGTGACACCGTAACGGTGACCGTGGCCTATTAAACGTTATTGATGGAAATCCAGTACTCCATCGCGCACCAGTTCGCGGGGCAGACTGTTTTTAATCCGGCTGCCAATCAGTTTGGCTAACCCTAGCGGCTGATGCTGATAAGTGACGATACACTCATTGCTCTGTGGGGGTTGCGAGGGGTAGAGATCGCGGCCATGAAACCACTCCTGAGCCAGTGCCGCATCGAGCTCAAAAGTCTGTGGGTTGCCACTGGCAGCCAAGGCGATCACTGCCTCATGCTGCCAGCGGAACCCTTTTGGGAAGCGTTCCGCCAACTTAAGGCCAATGCGTGAAAAACGCACTTTGCTGACTAAAGGTTCCAGCGCGGCGGGGAACAGCCAGATTTCTTTATCCCGCGCCCATAATTTACTGGTTTCATCCCAAACTAAACCCGAGGCTGCAGCCGCCTGCGCCACCAGCGAGGACTCCTGGGCCGAAAGTGGGGCGAAAGGGAACTTGCCCAACTTATAGCTTGGTTTGGCCAAAGCCGGAACGCTATGATTTTTGCGTAGCCGGGCGACGAAGAAGCCTTCACTGTCATAAATCTGTGGGAAAACGTGCAGGAAGCCTTCTGGTGTGAGGGCCAGTTGCGCCTGTGGAAACAGTTCGCCCAGTGGCTCAACGCTGACGGCGTTGCCATAGGTTGCCAACAGCTGATGTACCACCTGTTGATTTTCCTGGGCATTCAGCGTGCAGGTGGAGTAAACCATCACGCCGCCGGGGGCCAGGGCGTGGAAGGCGCTGTCGATCAGTTCCCATTGGGTTTGCGCGATGCTGGTTACGCTTTCTGGCGACCAGTTGCTCATGGCATCCGGATCTTTACGCACCACGCCTTCACCAGAGCAGGGCGCATCCAGCAGGATGGCGTCAAAGCTTTCCGGTAAGGCTGCGCCAAACACCCGGCCGTCGAAATGGGTCAGCGCCGTATTTTTGACGCCGCAGCGGCTGATGTTGGCATGCAACACCTTGACTCGGCTGGCCGAATATTCATTGGCGACAATGCCGCCCTGATTGCCCATCAACGCGGCGATCTGGGTGGTTTTGGAACCCGGCGCGGCGGCGACATCCAGCACCCGGCGCGGGGTTTCACGCCCGGCAAACAGGGCGCTCACCGGCAGCATGGAGCTGGCTTCCTGAATGTAGAACAGGCCGCTTAGATGCTCCGCCGCGCTACCCAGCCGTAATGCTTCGTCCTCGCGCTCGATCCAAAAGCCTTCGGGGCACCAGGGGATGGGTTCCAGCCGCCAGTCGTAGTCCTTTACCAGCGCCAGAAAGTCCGCAACGCTGATTTTCAGCGTGTTGACCCGCAGGCTACGCCGCAAGGGTTTCTGGCAAATAGCGATGAAGTCATCCATGGATAAATGGTCAGGCATGATGGCGCGAGTTGCGTCGAGAAAAGCAGGAGGCAAAAAAGCAGGGGCAGGTTTAGCCACAGGGAGCTCTCAGGGCGGAAAAAAATCGAAGGGGCTAGTTTACCATAAACAGCCTGCCTGAGAATACCGGCAAGTTTTGGTCAATGAGATGGATGGCAAAGCAGCAATGATAGGGATTATTTAGGTGGGCGCGGTGCGGTACCGCGAACTCGGCAGGGTTCAGAACAGTGAACCCTGCCGAGAGCTATCAGTTGTCCCTTGGGATGGCGGTGCCCCATTCGCGCCAATCTTTCGGCTCTTCCGCATTCAGCAGGAAGTGTTTGTTCGGCGTGGCTTTAGGGGCCAGCGGAATGCTAGGTGGGGTGGCAAAGGCAATACCGCCGCGAATAAACTGCTGGAAGGTACCGCTCTTGATCACGCCGCCCGTCAGGCCAAACTGCAGGTTATAGCCAGAGGCCAACCAGAAGACGGTGTTGTTACGCACCAGATGCTGGTATTTCTTGCTGACACGCAGTGAGACATGTACGCGATCTGACATCGCCCCCAGATAGAAACCGGTCACGGTGCCCACTTCAATGCCACGGAACAGGATCGGCGTGCCGATTTGCAGAGAACCAGTCTCAGCGGCGTCCAGGATCACGCTCAGGCCATCCAGGTAGCGGGAGTCGGTAATGCTGGCTTCCTGCAGTTCAAAAGTGCGCATTGCTCCGCCGTGGCCGGGTTCCACGTTGATATAGGGCTGCAACAAGGAGTCCAGATTATTGACCCCAGCGGCGGAAATCTCTGGTGAAACGATGGCGAAACGGCTGCCGAGGCGAGCAAAGGTTTTCACATACTCTGGGTACAATACCGCTTTCGCCAGCACCTCGTTACGCTCCGGTGCCAGTTTCAGTGATTCAAGCTGGCCGATATCAATGCCCAGATAGCGTATTGGCATGCCAGGGGACAGTTTGCTGGCATCATAGGTACGTAGCGTGATCTGGCTACCCACGGCGCGAGCGGCGGTTTCTGAGGCGTACAGCACACGTTTGGCCCCTTTATCCAGCGTAACGCCCTGCAGGTTATCAAAGCTGATGGCGCCTTTCAGCGCGCGGTTGAGCGGGGAAGCCTGCACCGTCAGGCCGCTGCCGTTCAATTGCACCTTGGCACCACCTTCCGCCCAAAAAATGCTTTCGCTGGTTAACAGCTTGCGGTATTCAGGGCTGATATAAACCTCAACGTCAAACTCGTTGGCCTTGGGCCGTACGTTGACAATCTCACCCACCTGGAACTTGCGGTATAACACCACCGAGCCGGCTTGCACATCTGGCAGGCTGGTGGCGGTAAGCGTCAAGGTGGGGAGTGGGTTGTTGCCGACGATGCCCTCGGCGGCTTTTTCCGCGTTGCTGTACAGCGGATACTTCGCGTCCGGTTCGCCTTTACCACCAGGGATCAGGCGTACGCCGCCGTCCAGCCACTCCTGGGCGCTGGCCCCCAACACCTGCACGCCGTCCAGCCCGAATTTGACGTCCACACGGCTGTTGACCACGAATTTACTGTCTTTGTGCAGCAAACTGCGGTGCTGTGCTTCGATCGCTGCCGTAAAGGTCACACCGCCGTCGGTCAGGGTACGGGTCAGGATCTGGCCGACCTTGATACCATGCACGATTAATGGCTGCCCAACGTCGATGCCGTAGCTTTGCGGGGCATTCAGGGTGACCGTCACCACGCCAGGCTGTTGCAGCAGCGTTTTACTGCTGTCCAACACGGTAAAGTGCTGCTGAGGTTCACCTTCACCCGGCACCAATTCCAGGGTGTTGCCGGTTAACAGCTGGCTCAGCTTGGCGTCGTTAAGGCTGATTTTTGGGCTGCGCATCTCGATACGCGTGCCGCTACGCATCAGATCGACCACCGAAGGATCGATAGTGAGTTCGCCGGTGACCTTGCTATCCTGTTGCAGAGCCAGACGAGTCAAGGTGCCGACCTGCAATCCTTGATACATCAGCGGTGTGTGTCCCTCGCTCAGGCTGTTGCCGTCGGGCAGGTCTAGCGAGATGTTAACCCCACGCTGGCTACGGGCCAGATCCGGATACAGCGCATAGTTTTGATCGGCCTTGGCCTGCTTGCCGTCGAGCGGGGAGTCAAAGGCTATCGCACCATTGACCAACGCTGCCAGGCTCTCCATCTGCACGCTGGCCCCGGACAGGCTGAAATCGCCTTTAAAACCGGAAACGTTCCAGAAGCGGGTGTTATCCTTTACCAGATTGGCAAAGCGGCGGTCGATCAGCACGTCGATGATCACGCCCTTGTTACCCGGCGAAATAGTGTAGTCATACACTTTACCGACCGGGATCTTGCGATAATAGACCAGCGACCCGGTGTTCAGGGAACCGAGGTCGTCTGCTTGCAGGTGGATCATCAGCTCGCCGGTATTCAGGCGGTATTTCGGCTGCGTATCCAGCGCGGTGAAGTGGGTTTGCGGTTTGCCACGGCCCGGCATCATGCCGATGTAGTTACCACCGACCAGCGCATCCAGGCCGGAAACCCCAGCCAATGAGGCTTTAGGCGTGACCAGCCAGAATTGAGTGCCTTCCCGCAGTGAGTCTTCCAGATCGCTCTTGATACTGGCTTCAACCACGATACTACGCAGATCCTTGCTCAGCGAAATGCTTTGCACGGTCCCCACTTCCACACCCTGGTAACGTACCGGCGTACGGCCAGCGACAATACCTGCCGCAGACTGGAAGTCTATGGTGACGCTATTGCCGCTCTCTTGGTAATTGGTATAGACCAGCCACCCGGCAATCAGCAGGGCGATAAACGGCAGTAACCAGAATGGCGAGATACGGCGCTTGTTTTTGACCCGCGCCTCAGTCGGCGTATTCGGCGTTTCCTGTTGCATGTGCATCCCAAATCAATCGGCTGTCCAGCCACTGTACGGCAAGGATAGTTAAAATAACCGCAGACCCAAAGTAAAAAGCTGCTGGCCCCATAGTAAAAGATAACAGTTGGTCGCGATTGATCAGCGACATCATCAACGAGATCACGAACAGATCGAGCATCGACCAGCGGCCAACCCAGGTGACCAGCCGGAGCAGCCGGATGCGGGTTTTGAGGCTGTGTGACGTTTTGAAATGAATGCTGAACAGCAGCACCAGCAGCACGATCACCTTGGTAAAGGGGACCAGGACGCTGGCGATAAATACGATGGCGGCGATCGGCATATTACCCGAGTTGGCCAGCGAAACGACGCCGCTGAAAATGGTATCTTCCATACGCGCGCCGTTGGCGTAAACCACCGAAATTGGCAGCAGGTTGGCGGGGATCAGCAGCACCATGGCGGCAATCAGCGCGGCCCAGGTTTTTTGCAGGCTGTAAGGCTGGCGATGGCACATCGGCACATGACAGCGGGGGCAGCGGCCACGCTCATCCTGAAAACCGGTAAAATGACAGGCTAGGCAGACGTGTAACGCCTCTGGTTTGCCCTCTGGCTGTTCCTGCGGATAGTAGCGTTCCCACATCTGCTCCAGGTTCATGTGGATCAGCGTCAGCAGGCTGAGCAGGGTCAGTGCCAGATAGGCAATCAGGGCGCTGCCGGGTTCAATATCTGCATATTCCTTGACCTTGATCGCCGCGACCACCATGCCGATCAGGTAAATATCGAGCATGATCCACTCTTTCAGACGCTCCAGCATCAGCAGCACTGGCCGCAGGTTCATGCCGAGCGCATGGCCAAACCACAGGTACAGCAATGACAGTGATAGCGTCAGCGGCGCGCCGATGGTGCAGAAGGCGACCATACTGGCAGTAAACGGATCCCCCTGGCTGCTCATTTGCCAGATGCCTTCCAACAGGCTAGCGTTAATCTTCGTGCCGAGCAGGCGAATGCTGATCAACGGCTCGCTAAAGGCAAAGGGCATCAGCAACAGCATGGTGACGGCTACGGCGGTCAGGCGAGTCATTGACCAATCGCGGCCATTCACCACCTTGGCGTTGCAGCGTGGGCAGTAGGCGGCCTGATTGCGGGTTAACGACGGCAACGTGAACAGCAAATCGCATTCACAACAGCGTTGGTGGCGAGCCTTGGTGAGCGGGCCGGTAATGGCGAGTATCTTCATCATGAGTGCTGTTTGGCGACCTGAGGTCTACTTAGCGTAGCTGGAAAACCAACCCGTCAATGCTATCAACCGGTAAAAAGGGATTGGCATCGCAGGTTACAAATGATTTTTAGACGGCAAACATACCCTGTTGTACCGTGTTTTGTGAAGCAACAGATGATTAACCTTGTGGCTATACGCATTTAATGCTTATTTTATACGGGTTAAGTCTGGGCTATTTGAGTATTTGAACGGTTAATCATGACTAAAGAATCATTCTACGCGGAATTAAAACGCGATTTGAGCGCATTGCTGGATGGGGAAGATAATTTTATCGCCGCATTGTCTAACGCCAGTGCGCTACTCAATGAGCGTCTTGATGACGTAAACTGGGTCGGTTTTTACCTGATGGAAGGCCATCAACTGATGCTAGGTCCGTTCCAAGGCAAGATTGCCTGCGTGCGGATCCCGTTGGGTAAGGGCGTGTGCGGTACGGCAGCGGCGCAGAACCAGGTGCAGCGCGTTGGCGATGTTCATGCATTTCCTGGACATATCGCCTGCGATGCCGCCAGCAACGCAGAAATTGTGTTGCCGTTAGACGTCAGTGGTCAGGTCATCGGTGTTCTGGATATCGACAGCACAGTTTATCAACGCTTCGATGAACAGGACGAAATCGGCCTGAAAGCAGTGGTGGCGGGGCTTTGCGCACGGCTGGCACAGAGCAATTTTGCGAAATATGTCACTGTAGCGGCAAGTTGATCTACGGTTAACGTGGCATTTAGCGATGGCGTCATTATAATGACGCCTGTTCATGCCTGCGGCTTGTTGGCAACCCGTTGTAATCAGGAAATTTCATGGAAAATCAACACAAGTTGAACACAGTTAAAGAAGTCATTGCTTTTCTTGCCGAGCGTTTCCCGCTCTGCTTTAGCGCCGAAGGCGAAGCACGCCCGCTGAAAATCGGTATTTTTCAGGATCTGGTAGAACGTGTACAAGGGGAAGAGAACCTCAGCAAAACGCAGCTGCGTTCAGCTCTGCGCCTGTATACCTCAAGCTGGCGTTACCTGTACGGTGTCAAAGTTGGCGCCCAGCGTGTAGACCTGGACGGTAACCCGTGCGGTGAGCTGGAACAGCAGCATGTCGATCATGCTCGCCAGCAGCTTGAAGAAGCCAAAGCGCGCGTTCAGGCACAGCGTGCCGAACAGAATGCCAAAAAACGTGAAGCTGCTGGTGAGTCTGCCACTGCCGAGCCTCGTCGTCCGCGTCCTGCCGGCAAAAAGCCAGCCGTACGTCGTGAAGGCGGAGCCGCAGCAGAGAACCGCAAGCCGCGCCCACAACAAGCACGCCCACAGCAAGCTCGTGAACCTCGTGTAGCCAAAGAGGTCAGCCAGCCGCGTCATGTGCCAGTCACAGACATCTCAAAACTGCAAATTGGCCAGGAAATCAAAGTCAGAGCAGGTCAGAGCGCGATGGACGCAACCGTACTCGAAATCGCTAAAGATGGCGTTCGTGTACAGCTCTCCTCCGGTCTGGCGATGATTGTGCGCGCAGAACACTTGCAGTTCTGATACGGAGGCCAACCAAGGCATGAACAAATTTGTCAGATTAACCGCAGTTGCGGCTTTGCTGTGGGCGGGTGTCAGTTACGGAGCGGATACAGCCAACATCCGCATCGATCAACTGCCCAAGCTTGAGCAGGAAGCTGAACATGCAACCGTGAGTGAGCGCGTAACCTCGCGCTTTACTCGCTCTCATTATCGCCAGTTTGCTCTGGATGCGGATTTTTCAGGCAAGATCTTCGATCGCTACCTGAATATGCTGGACTACAGCCACAATGTGCTGCTGGCCTCCGACGTCGCGCAATTTGCCGACAAACGCAGCACGCTGGGTGAAGAGCTGAAATCCGGCAAACTGGTTACGCCTTATGCGCTGTTCAATCTGGCGCAAAAACGCCGCTTTGAGCGCTATCAGTATGCGTTATCGTTGCTCGACAAGCCGATGAACTTCACCGGCAACGACACCATTGACGTAGACCGCAGCAAAGCGCCGTGGCCGAAAGACAAGGCTGAATTGGACCGCCTGTGGGATGCCAAGGTCAAATACGATCAGTTGAACCTGAAGCTGACCGGCAAAACGGATAAAGAGATCCGTGACACATTGACCAAGCGTTATCAGTTTGCGATCAAACGCCTGACGCAAAGCAACAGCGAAGACGTGTTCTCGCTGATCATGACTGCGTTTGCCCACGAAATCGATCCGCATACCAACTACCTGTCGCCACGCAATACCGAACAGTTCAATACCGAGATGAGTCTCTCATTGGAAGGGATTGGTGCCGTGTTGCAGATGGATGATGATTACACCGTGATCAACTCCATGGTGGCAGGCGGCCCGGCAGCCAAGAGCAAGGCGATCGCTGTCGGCGACCGTATTGTCGGCGTTGGCCAGGCAGGCAAACCGATGGTGGATGTGATCGGCTGGCGTCTTGACGACGTCGTCTCGCAGATCAAAGGGCCGAAGGGCAGCAAGGTTCGCCTGGAGATCCTGCCGGCAGGTAAAGGCACCAAAACACGTACAGTTACGCTGACTCGTGAACGCATCCGCCTGGAAGATCGCGCAGTTAAAATGACTATCAAGACCGTCGGCAAGCAGAAGGTCGCGGTGATGGACATTCCTGGCTTCTATGTCGGTCTGACCGATGACGTAAAAGTCCAGCTGCAAAAAATGGCCAAGCAGAACGTCGACAGTCTGATTATCGATCTGCGTGGCAACGGCGGCGGGGCATTGACCGAGGCGGTATCGCTTTCTGGTCTGTTTATCCCAAGTGGCCCGGTTGTTCAGGTGCGTGATAACAACGGCAAGATCCGCGAAGATGCGGATAACGACGGCGTTGTTTACTACAAAGGCCCGCTGGTGGTGCTGGTTGACCGCTTCAGCGCCTCCGCCTCCGAGATATTTGCTGCGGCAATGCAAGACTATGGCCGTGCGCTGATCGTGGGCGAGCCTACCTTCGGTAAAGGTACGGTGCAGCAGTACCGTTCACTGAACCGGATTTACGATCAGATGCTG
The DNA here is from genome assembly GCF_015673035.1 of Serratia sp. Res13-Sevr-LER1-36-b. Lineage (NCBI taxonomy): Bacteria > Pseudomonadati > Pseudomonadota > Gammaproteobacteria > Enterobacterales > Yersiniaceae > Serratia > Serratia sp. Res13-Sevr-LER1-36-b. Next base: position 641,203 of record NZ_JADACK010000005.1, read on the forward strand.
CGCCCTGAATGGCCTGCACTGGGTTCTGTCCAGTACACCATCCAGAAGTTCTACCGCGTTGACGGTGGCAGCACCCAGCGTAAAGGCGTCACGCCAGATATTCTGATGCCAACCGGGATCGATCCGGCAGAAACCGGCGAGAGCTTCGAAGATAACGCCATGCCGTGGGATAGCGTCAATGCAGCTGCCTACACCAAAACCGGTGATTTGAAGCCGTTTGAACCGCAACTGCTGAAAGACCATGCGCAGCGTATCGCCAAGGATCCAGAGTTCCAATACATCGCGCAGGATATTGCCCATTACAAGGCGTTGAAAGACAAGCGCAACATCGTTTCTCTTAATCTGGCTACCCGTGAGAAAGAGAACCATGACGATGATGCTACGCGCCTGAACCGTATTAATGAGCGCCTGGAGCGTGAGGGTAAGAAACCGCTGAAGTCCCTGGACGACCTGCCAAAGGACTACAAGGAGCCGGATCCGTATCTGGATGAAACGGTCAAGATCGCGCTGGATCTGGCCAATAACGAAAAGCAGCAGCCATCGCAACAGACGGCCGCCGCCAAGTAAGTTATTTGCGGATTAAACGTTATCGAGCGCACCTTCGGGTGCGCTTTTTTTTTCGCTATATCCGCACTAAAATTTCTGTTGAGGTCTCCACCCAGGGCTCCGAGATCGTTTACACTTTGTAAAACCCTTGTTTCTTCGTGACTTTGTAAAGTTACGTATTTTTAGTGCCTTAATGGCCCGCCAATCTTGAAATTGTGACCAATGCCCATAAGATCTGGATATCTGAGGTTGCCTTTTGTTAACAAATAACGAGGAAGTAAACATTCTATGATGCGTATAGCTTTGTTCCTGCTCACCAACCTGGCGGTGATGTTGGTTTTCGGGCTGGTGCTTAGCCTGACAGGGATCCAATCCAGCAGCGTCCAGGGCCTGATGATCATGGCCGGTCTGTTCGGTTTTGGCGGTGCGTTTGTTTCACTGCTGATGTCCAAATGGATGGCGCTGCGCTCCGTCGGTGGGGAAGTGATTGAACAGCCGCGTAACGAAACCGAACGCTGGTTGTTGGACACGGTGCGTCGCCAATCGCAGCAGGCGGGTATCGCCATGCCGCAGGTGGCCATCTACCAGGCGCCGGACATCAACGCCTTTGCGACCGGCGCACGCCGTGATGCATCGTTGGTGGCGGTCAGTACCGGCCTGCTGCAAAGCATGAGCCGTGATGAAGCGGAAGCGGTGATCGCCCACGAAATCAGCCACGTTGCCAATGGCGACATGGTCACCATGACGCTGATCCAAGGGGTGGTGAACACCTTCGTGATCTTCGTGTCGCGCCTGATTGCCCAGGTGGCCGCCGGTTTCCTCGGCAACCGTGATGGGGAAGGTGAAGGTAACGGCAACCCGATGATTTACTTCGGCGTTTCGATGGTGTTGGAGCTGGTATTTGGTATTCTGGCCAGCATTATCACCATGTGGTTCTCACGTCATCGTGAATTTCACGCCGATGCGGGTTCAGCCAAACTGGTCGGCCGCGAGAAGATGATCGCTGCGCTGCAACGCTTGAAAACCAGTTATGAACCGCAGGAGGCGGGTACCCTGATGGCTTTCTGCATCAACGGCAAATCCAAGTCGTTCAGCGAGCTGTTTATGTCGCACCCGCCGTTGGACAAGCGTATCGAAGCGCTGCGTTCCGGCCAGTATCTGAAATAACCCGGTATCAAACAAAAACCCCGGCTTGCCGGGGTTTTTGCTATTCGAATGGGCGCCACAGATAGTATGCATGCTGCGTCCGATAAGCTATTTGCCAGGTTCAGCGAGATTCGCACGGGGTTGAGTGATACGCAGGCAACTCACTACGGCAGCGATGCTGGCGAAGATCCCCGCCAACACCAACGAAGCGTGTGTGCCGCTGGTGGGAAACAGGTTGAACATCAAGGCCACCAGCGCCGCGCCAGAGGTTTGCCCCAATAATCGTGCTGTGCCCAACATGCCACTGGCTCCGCCGCTGCGGTGGCGAGGGGCGGCAGAAATAATGGTGTGGTTGTTAGGCGACTGGAATAACCCAAAGCCCGCACCGCACAGCACCATGCTCCAGATGATATCCAGATCCGTCGGGTTATGTGGCAACAGCGCCAGCAGGAACAAACCGAGCGCGAAGGTCGCCAAACCAATCCCTCCCAGTAACCCCGCATGAACACGCTCCACCAGGCGGCCTGCAATCGGCGCCATCACGATAATGGCCAACGGCCAGGGCGTTAACAGCAAACCCGTCGCCACCTCGTCACGGCCCAGAGAGGCCTGCAGGAAGAAGGGTAACGACACCATAGCCAGCATCTGGGCGGCAAAAGAGCAGATCGAGGTGCCCATCGACAGCGCAAAAATAGGGATGCGCAGCAGATCCACCGGCAGTAAAGGGGATGTCTGCCGCAACTGACGGCGCACAAAGAAGTAACCAATCACCAGCAACGCCGCGATTTCAGCGGCAATCAGCAGCAGGCTTTGCCCCTGGGCAAAACCGCTGATGGCGGTGATCAGCAGGCCAAACGTCAGGGCATTCATCACCGCACTGGTAGGGTCAAAGCGCTGATTGCTGCTTTTCTGGCTGTTAGCCGGCAGGTATTTCATTCCCAGCATCAGTGCGACGATGCCAATCGGCAGGTTGATGGCAAAGAGCCACTGCCAAGAGGCTACGGATAAAATGGCGGCGGCGACCGTAGGCCCGGCGGCGGAAGAGAAAGCTACGATCAGCGAGTTGATTCCGATGCCACGGCCAAGAAAGCGTTGCGGATAGATAATGCGGATCAGGGCGGTATTGACGCTCATAATCGCCGCGGCACCAAACCCTTGCAGCACGCGGGCAATCGTCAGTGTTAATAGCGAATCGGACAGGGCGCAGAATAACGAGGTAATGCTGAATACCAGCAGACCAGCCTGATAGATACGACGATAGCCAATCAGATCGCCCAAGGACGCAAGCGATAGCAACGAGATGGTGATCGCCAACTGATAGGCATTGACTACCCAGATCGAGCTGGCCGGGCTGGCGTTAAGATCGCGGGCGATGGTCGGCAAGGCCACGTTGGCGATCGCCCCGTCAAGCACTGAAACGGTAATACCTAGCGCAATGGCCAGGATCGCTCCGTAGCGTTGCGGGACGGGTAAGCCGTCGGAATGAGCAAGCGTTGTCATGGAGGTAGTTATTAAACAGGGGGAATATTACAATGCTAATCATATTTCTCGCCGAATGCACCTGCCGTTTCTGTGCTAAATGTAAAAAGTAGTGCGATGTCTGCCGCTAATCCCACCAATAATGGCGAATATTGCGCAACTTCCATTGCATGGGGTGAAATGTTCCGATTATACTGAAACTCTTGTTCAAATTTCCTAAAACAAAAATAGTTAAGTTAAGGTATTAACCATGGCTAACGCAGATCTAGACAAACAACCGGATTCCGTTTCATCAGTGCTGAAAGTGTTTGGCATCCTGCAGGCACTGGGTGATGAGCGCGAGATCGGCATTACCGAGCTTTCACAGCGGGTAATGATGTCCAAAAGTACCGTTTACCGTTTCCTGCAAACCATGAAGTCGCTGGGTTATGTCTCACAGGAAGGGGAGTCAGAGAAATATTCGCTGACCCTCAAGCTGTTTGAACTGGGTGCAAAATCGCTGCAAAACGTCGATTTGATCCGCAGCGCGGACATCCAGATGCGTGAACTGTCTAACCAGACGCGTGAGACCATCCACCTGGGGGCGCTGGATGAAGACAGCATCGTCTATATCCACAAAATCGACTCCATGTATAACCTGCGTATGTATTCACGCATCGGTCGCCGCAACCCGCTGCACAGCACCGCGATTGGTAAAGTTCTGCTAGCCTGGCGCGATCGCGGCGAAGTGGAAGAAATCCTGTCCCACGTCGAGTTTACCCGCAGCACTCCGCACACCATCGCCAGCGCCGCTGAATTACTGCCGCTGTTGGATAAGGTCCGCGAGCAGGGGTTTGGCGAAGATATCGAAGAACAGGAAGAAGGCTTGCGCTGCATCGCGGTGCCAGTGTTTGACCGTTTTGGCGTGGTGATCGCGGGCTTGAGCATCTCCTTCCCGACCATCCGCTTCTCCGAAGAAGGCAAAGAGGGCTACGTGGCGCAGTTGCACACCGCCGCTCGTCAGATTTCAGCGCAAATGGGTTATCACGACTATCCGTTTTAAGCTTGCCGTAGTTGTAGGGGGCCGAACATAGCGTCGCCCCTACGCTTTCCCCTCCCAGCCTTTGTTATCTCCCGCGGTTTATAAAATCCCACTGTTCTGCTATCGGCCCATCTTGCACTCTTTGAACAAGTGACGTGGAACACCGGCAATGGCTGGGCGAATAGCAAAGAGGTCGCCAGAGTCAGGGTATTCAGCCAGTTCAGAGGGCGTCATGGCAAACCGCGCCGTAGTGATGAATAAGGTTTCCAAACCTTCCCCGCCAAAGCAGCAACTGGTGGGGCGCGGCACGGGCATGGTGACGCACTCGCTCAGGTTGCCGTTACTGTCGTAGCGCAGCAAACATCCTCCGTTGAACATACAGACCCACAATTCTCCGGCTCGATCCAGGGCGATACCATCGGGACGTCCAAGTTCTGCCGGGGTTTCGGCGAAGCGCAATACGGCCTCCAGTTCCCCGTTGGGAGTGTATGCGGCCCGAAATATTGAACGTGCGATGGAATCGACAAAGAACAGCGTGTGGCCATCTTCCGACCAGGCCAGGCCATTAGGCAGCGCGATATTCCTCTGGATCGCTTGGGCGTTCAGTTCACTGTCATAGCGATACAGCGCTCCGGCCTCACGGTTCGGCCCCTCGTGCATCAGGCCGGTAATAAAGCGTCCTTGCGGATCGCAGGCCCCGTCGTTGAACCGATAGCAGCCTTTGTTATGGGCAGCGGTAGAGTGCGTGCGGACCACGCCTTCCTTGGGATCCAGAATGGCAACCCGCGTATCTTCGGTGAAGATCAGATTGCCTCTATCCGTAAGGGCCAGGGCACCGATGCGCGCCGTCGATTGATAGACGGTTGTCAGCCGTGCTTGCGGGGTCATGACGTTAATCTTGCCACCAGAGATATCGACGAAGTACAAAAGGCGGTTGTCTTTATCCCAGACTGGACTCTCGCCAAGGTCGGCACGGACTTCGGCGATCTTGTGTAGACGACACTCGTCACGCATCGCCAAACTCCTTGATGCGCGGCCAATTGTGGGCGACATCCTCCACGCTGGCACACTCAATTCGCGCCAGATCCGTAGGATAGGTTACGCCGGGGTTTTCACAAAAGCGGGTTGCAGTGAACTGGCCGTTGCTGGCGCGCAGGATAACGCCTGTGTCCTGACATAACGAGCTGGCCAGATACAGCAAGCCCGGCACCACCCACTCGGGTTTTAGGTCTGTGGGTGGCTGTGTGATCCCCCACATGCGGGTCTTGGCTACTGGAGAGATGGCGTTGACCAGAATGCCGTCCGGTTTTCCTTCCATACTCAGGGCATTCATGATGCCCACTTGGGCCATCTTGCCAGCGGCGTAGGCCGTCAGGCCTGGCTGCGCGTAGCGTTGATACATGGCACGGTCAGAGGTTGTCAGCACGATCCGTGGTGATGGGGAAAGCTTGAGATGCGCCCAGGCGTGCTTGCTCAACCAGATCGGCGTACGCACGTTGATGCCAAGGGAGCGATCAAGGAATTCCTCTTCCTGTGTCTCAATGGGCTGATAGCCGACCCAACCAGCGTTGTGGATCAGGATATCCAGCGCGCCGAATTGCTCGATGGCAAGCGCTACGAGTTGTTGGCAGCCATCCTCGTTATCCAGGCGCCCGCTGTGGGTGATGAACGATCCACCGTCGACCTGCAAGGCATGCATCGCCTCGCTCATCACGTCTGGGTCAGCCCCGTCTCCGGTAAGGCTGGTTCCCAGGTCGCTAACGATTACCCGTGCGCCACGCTCCAAGAGGGCCTTGGCGTAAGCTTTCCCAAGTCCCCGGCCACCGCCAGTGACAATCGCTACCTTGTCTTTGAACGGCTCGTTTAAGCGTCGATCTGTCATCATGTACCTCCGTTTGGCAATAGCACGATGATGGAGCGACCGCTCATGAGTGTAAAATATCTTATTTGTACCGAAACAAGACTTATCAGGTTTCAATCAAGGGCGCCGATGCCATGGCATCTCGCACCTCATCGATCAGTTTGTCTCGAATAGGACAAGGCGAGTGCGGGTTCCAAGCCATCAGCAATTCCACATGCCGCAGTGCGTCTGGTGCATTGACCTGGATTGGCCGGAATACCACGTCTTTGCGACCCTCCTGCGCCAACGACGTGGGCAACAGTGCAGCGCCGAAGCCGCTGGCCACCAAAGCAACCAGAGTTTGCAGCTGACGCGCCTGTTGGGCAATGCGTGGTATGAACCCTGCCGCTGCGCAAAGCTGAACCAGCTGGTCATGGAAGCCCTGGCCCAGGTGCCGTGGTGACGATACGAAGGCGTCATCTCGCAGTGCGGCCAGTGGAATGATCTCATGGCACGCGAGAGGGTGTGTGGCTGGCAGGCCAATCATGATGGGTTCTCGCAGAATGGACTCGAAGCGCAGCTCCGGAGCCGTCCTGCCCGGTGGTCTCATGAAACCGAGCTCGGCGCGGCCATGTTCCAGTGCCTCGACCTGCTCTTGAGTCGTGGCCTCACGCATCGTGAAGGAGATGGCGGGGAATGCAGAGCGGAAGCGCTGCAATGCGCCTAGCAATGCGTCATAGGGGGCGATATTGATGAAGGTTAACGTGAGATGGCCTTCGATGCCTTGCGCTACTCGCCTGGTCTGTTCGACGCCTTCATCAAGCAGGCGCAACACCTTTCTTGCCGTTGCCAGAAAGTCGGTTCCAGCAGGCGTGAGCGACACGCAGCGATTGGTGCGTTCAAACAGGGGAGCGCCGATCTCATGCTCCAACCGACGAATAGCCTGACTCAACGGGGGTTGTGCCATATGCAGCCGTTGTGCTGCGCGATTGAAGTGCAATTCCTCGGCGACGGCGATGAACTGATGTAGCAGGCGGGTTTCAATCATAATGGGCTCCACGGATCCTATTTGCTACACACTAATACTAATGAGATATCATTGGCAGTCCTGGCGAAAAAAAACCGGCGCCTGGGCACCGGTTCAGTTTGCAGATCAGTCTAGGGTTACCGGTGAGCCAGTTCCGTTTCGTCTTCGCTGTCCATAATGGCTTTGTCGGTCTGCTTCATCAGTTGGCTGGTGACGGTACCTGCGGTCATCGAACCACTAACGTTAAGCGCGGTACGGCCCATGTCGATCAACGGTTCAACCGAAATCAGCAGGGCGACCAGGGTCACCGGCAGGCCCATCGCTGGCAGCACAATCAGCGCAGCAAAGGTCGCGCCGCCGCCCACACCGGCAACACCGGCTGAACTGACGGTAACAATGCCGACCAGCGTTGCGATCCACAGTGGGTCCAGAGGGTTGATGCCTACGGTTGGCGCAACCATCACCGCCAGCATTGCCGGGTAGAGACCCGCACAACCGTTCTGACCAATAGTGGCACCAAATGAAGCCGAGAAGCTGGCAATTGATTCCGGCACGCCCAGACGGCGAGTCTGTGCTTCCACGTTCAACGGGATGCTGGCAGCGCTGGAACGGCTGGTGAAGGCAAAGGTCAGCACCGGCCACGCCTTGCGGAAGAATTTCAGCGGGTTAACGCCGGTGAAGCTCAGCAGCAGGCCGTGAACCACGAACATGATCGCCAGACCAAGGTAAGAGGCAACCACAAAGCTGCCCAGCTTGATAATGTCGTGGATATTGGAGCCTGCAACGACCTTGGTCATCAACGCCAGTACGCCGTAAGGAGTCAGCTTCATCACCAGACGGACCAGCTTCATCACCCAGGCTTGCAGGGTATCGATAGCTACCAGCACGCGCTGGCCTTTCGGTTGGTCATCTTTAAGCAGTTGCAGAGAAGCTACACCCAGGAAGGCAGCGAAAATCACCACGCTGATGATTGACGTTGGGTTAGCCCCGGTCAGATCGGCAAACGGGTTTTTCGGTACGAATGACAGGATCAGTTGCGGTACGCTCAGATCGGCCACTTTACCCGCGTAGTTGGTTTCAATCGCCGACAAACGAGCAGTTTCTTGTGTGCCCTGGACCAGACCCTCTGCGGTCAGACCGAACAGGTTGGTGACCAATACGCCCACCAGTGCGGCAATCAGCGTGGTAAACAGCAGGGTACCAATGGTCAGGAAGCTGATTTTGCCCAGCGAAGAAGCGTTGTGCAACTTGGCTACCGCGCTCAGGATAGAGGCGAAAACCAGTGGCATAACGATCATTTGCAGCAACTGTACATAGCCGTTACCGACGATGTTAAACCAGCTGATGGACTCTTTCAGCACCGGGTTGTCCGAGCCGTAAACCAGTTGCAGTGCCAAACCGAACACCACACCCAGTGCCAGGCCAACCAGCACTTTTTTAGCCAGACTCCATTGCTTGTGGCGGGTTTGCGCCAACAGCAAAAGGAGGGCGGCAAAAACCAGCACGTTTAATACGAGCGGTAGATTCATCCCCAATGTCTCCAATCTTGTTTTTATATAATTAAAGGTGCCACGCACCGATGTAATGCGATGTAAATATCGTAACAGTTTGCGATGAAGCGCACTTATATCTAAAAAGAATTTAATATAACTTTTGACTGAAAATCGTCGATGCAATGAGCGGAAAGGCGTAAAAATAGGCGTTTTTTTGTGATCACAGTCTAATATTTTTTATTTGCTCAAAATATGACTGCACCGGAAGAGTGTAATCCCCTTGCCAGTAAATGGCGAAAGCTACCAGGCATAGACACAGTACCCGCTCCAGCTGGTTGCCTTTTTGTGAATTCAATATTGGCAAGCAGAAACGCCAGCGGCAGGGCCAAAGTAACGGCACGCCGGCAGGGGTGAGCATATCGGCCAGCAGGTGGCTGAAATAACCGATAATCATGGCGTGTAGCACGTCTGCAGGGATAGGCCAACCGCGCGGCACTTCTAGCTGAAATAACCACATGCCGCCGACGATCGCCAGCAGGCTATGGGTGAAACCACGGTGACCAAAGGCGCGTGAGATTGGGATAGCGATCCAACGCAGGCGCTGGCCCAAGATGGATTTAGGGTGATCGATATCGGGTAGCAGTGACGTCAGTAGCGCGGCAGGAATGATGTGCCACCAATCGCCAGCGGCGAGCACGGGAGTCACCTCCGCTTTCTTGGCAAAGATCGCGCAGGCAACTGAAAATATGAGATGTCCTTCCGCGGTCATGTTGCTATATTCCGGTCACTAAACTGTTAATTTATCCAGTATATGGGAATTTTTACAGTTACGGAAGCGGTTACCCTGTAACGAGTTGTTAATTTTACGCCGTTTTACAAAGGGTTGAAACAGTATTTCTGACGGGCGCGGTATACAGGAAGACTCGTAATGTAGGGGCGCTGCATGCTGCGCCCGTCCAAATTCGGGGAGGGATATGTTTGCTGTGGAGATCAGCGAGCGAGCCAGCCACCGTCTACCGCGAGCGTGTAGCCATTAACGTAGTCGGACGCTGCCGAGGCAAGGAAGACTATCGGGCCCATCAAGTCGTCCGGCGTGCCCCAGCGCCCGGCGGGTATGCGTTCGAGGATCTGCTGGCTGCGGTCTTCATCGGTACGTAGCTGCTGGGTGTTGTTGGTGGCCATATAGCCCGGTGCAATGGCGTTAACGTTAATCTGGTATTGTGCCCATTCATTGGCCAATAGCCGGGTGACGCCAAGTACTGCGCTTTTCGACGCGGTGTACGACGGTACGCGAATGCCGCCCTGGAAAGAAAGCATCGAAGCAATATTGATAATTTTACCGCCGCAGCCCTGGCTGATGAACTGTTTGGCCACCGCCTGTGCCATAAAGAACAGGGTCTTGATATTGACGTCCATCACCTCATCCCAGTCTTGTTCACTGAAATTCAGGGCGTCTTCACGACGGATAATCCCTGCGTTGTTCACCAGGATATCGATTCTGCCAAACGCCTCAACGGCGGCTGCTAGCAGAGAAGGGATGGCGTCGATATTGCCGAGATTGGCGTTCAGATTCAGGAACCGACGCCCGGTCTGGGTGACTTTGCTCATGGTCTCAAGGGGCTGACTGCGGTTCACGCCGATAATATCGCAACCGGCCTGCGCCAACCCAATCGCAATGCCTTGCCCCAGGCCGGTATTGCAACCAGTGATTAGCGCCACTTTGCCCGTTAAGTCGAAGGAATTCAGAATCATAGCTTTGCTCTCTTGCCGTGAGGGAAGAAAGCACCGGGCTTTCGATGGCAACCGCGTGGCAGTGACAGTGTCACCTAATTGCCCGGTGTTTTCTTTATGCGACTAGCATAATTTGAATGGTGTCTTAATTCAATAAAAATGAAATGGCGTTTTATTTATTTTGCGGGTGCAGGGAAGGGAAAAGGGCACCGGCGGGGCCGATGCCGTCAAGATCAGGCAAGATGAGCGGCAGTCAACTGCTCGAGGCTTTGCAACTTAAGGTCGGCCAAGGCCCAACGGGGATCCTGGCTGTATTCATGCGCAGGGATCACGATCGATTTCATACGCGCCGCTTTGGTGGCAATCATACCGTTGAAGGAGTCTTCCAGAGTAATGCAGTGCTGTGGATCGCTGCCCAGGCGTTCTGCGGCGATCAGATAGACTTCCGGGTGCGGTTTGCTGTAGGGCAGGTATTCGGCCGAAACCAATTGATCGAAATAGCTCTCCAGATCGAACATCTTCAGCACCTGCTGCTGCATATGTAGCGGAGAGGCGGAGGCCAGCCCAATATTCAAATCCAGGCTACGGCACAGTTCCAGAGCTTGTTGCACCCCAGGTAGCAACGGGCGCTTTGCCCGTACCAACTCGATGGCCCGCTCGATGATGCGGCCAGCCACTTCCTCCTGGGAAGGCCCTTGCCAAGGCATGGCCTGGAACCACATCCGTACTACCAGATCGATGCGTAAACCCAGCGTATCCGGCAGGTTCTGACGATCGGACAGATCCAGCCCCAATGAGCTGAAGATGTCCATTTCCGCCTGTAACCACAGGGGTTCAGAGTCGATCAGTAGACCGTCCATATCAAAAATTGCGGTTGCTATGCGTTGCGAATAAGCCATTAACAATTAACTCCTGCAGCACCAGTAAAAGAAAATGTTTTCGCCACTCTATCATTTTTGTTCAGACACCTGCACCCTTCGGGCCCGGGGTGTTTTCTCAAAGTGCTGGATCTCACTGGATTCAGACAGGAAGACGAAGAAAACGGTGGGCGAGTTTCATTAACTACAGGTAGACTTAGCGCAACAACGGTTACGTCGCTTACAAGGGGAACACATGACGTATCAACAGGCTGGGCGCGTTGCCATATTGAAACGCATTTTCGGATGGGTCGTTTTCATCCCGGCGTTACTTTCAACGCTGGTTTCACTGCTGGGTTTTGTTTATCAACACAGTGAGAAGTCCAGAGGGATCAACGCCGTGATGCTGGATTTTGTCCACGTTATGGTCGACATGGTGCGTTTCAATACGCCATTCCTGAATATTTTCTGGTACAACTCACCGGTACCGGACGTGGATAAGGGCCTGTTTAGCGGCGCTAATCTGATGTTTATCATTATCTATTTCCTGATTTTTGTCGGCCTGGCATTGCAGACTTCCGGTGCGCGCATGTCGCGTCAGGTGAAGTTTATCCGTGAAGGATTGGAAGATCAGATGATCCTGGAACAGGCCAAGGGCAGCGAAGGGCACACGCGTGCACAATTGGAAGAGCGGGTGACGTTGCCGCACCACACCATTTTGCTGCAATACTTCCCGCTGTATATCTTGCCGGTGATGATCGCCGTGGTGGCTTATTTTGTGCTCAAGTTGCTAGGGCAAATGGCCGGAGTGGCGTAGGGGCGCTGCATACTGCGCCCGTTAAGATAAGTCAGTAATATTGCCGCTTTGTCATCAATCTGGGGTGCCGCATGCGGCACCTTATCGTTTAGAGCGTTTCTGGATGCAGCAGCTTGTCGATGGCCCGCTGTGCCATGACCAGATGTTGTCCGCCAAACAGGTTGCTGCGGTTGAGCAGGTAATAAAGCTGATACAGCGGCTGACGTTCGATAAACCCGGCCTCCAGCGGCCACACGCTCTGATAGCCGTCATAAATCTGGGCGGGCAATTCAGGATAAAGCGGCAGCATCGCTAAATCACACTCCCTGTCGCCCCAGTAACAGGCTGGATCGAACAGCAAAGGCCCATCCGTGGCCTGAGCACAGTTGGCAGGCCACAGATCGCCGTGCAGCAAGGAAGGCTGTGGCTGATGGTGTTGCAACCGCAGGTATACCACGTCGATAATTTCGTCGATATCACCGAAGGTCATGCCCTTTTCCGCCGCCAGCTGTAGCTGCCAGCCGATGCGTTGCTCGGCAAAAAATTCTGCCCAGCGGCGTTGCCAGGCGTTGGGCTGCGGCGTGGTGGAAAGGTCGTTATCGAAGTCGAGGCCAAACTGCGGTTGTTCGCTCCACTGGTGCAGGCGGGCCAGTTGTTGCCCGAGACAGTGCGCCCCGTGCGCATCCAGCGGCTTAAGGGGTTGATACTCCAGCAGCAGGAAACTGTAATCGCGATCGCTGCCAACCCCATACACTTCGGGGACACGCACGGTCTTACTGCGCGCCAACAGCGCCAGTTGGTCTGCCTCTGCGGTGAATATCGGCAGCATTTCGCGGGTATCACATTTAACAAACACCTCGCTGTCACCGTAACTCACGCGCCACGCCGGGTGGATTTCTCCCCCGGGCAGTTCAGTCCTTTCGCGGATTTCTGCGCTGCCAAGATGTTCACTTAACAGACGGCTAACGGCTTGCCACATAGTAATCCCCTTCTGTGTTGCCTGCGATTTCATTAGGTTAGCGTCTTTCCTGCGGCGAAAACACGATGTGGCGCACAGCTGCGCCATCTATTGACGAAAATATCATCGCCGCGTGTCTGGTCAAAGTATATACGCTATTGATTAATTTAAGTACGTCTCAGCTTGCAACTTGGCAAAAGCTCGACGATGTTTAGACGTTACTTTCAAACCAATCAATTTTCACGGGAGTGGGCAATGGAGCCGAGTCAGCAGTGCCCCGGGGCTGTATCAACAGGTAGGCTATCAGCCGGTCAATAAGCAGGACTTTGTCTGGCAGATCGCACGGCCCGATATTTATCAGCAGCAATAAATGGGCGCCGCATGCGGCGCCTACGGGTTGGTTTTAACTACGGTGATTTCGTGACGTTGCACGGGTTTGAAGTGGCTATAGAGCAGGGCGATGACAAACAGCAGCGCCTGCACGATCACGATGCACGGCCCGGTTGCGCCGTCGATATGAAAGCTGATCAGAGTGCCCAGCACGCAGGAAAAAACCGAAGCGACGGTGGCGACGATCAGCATCCGGTTGAAACTGCGGCACAGGGTGAATGCAATGATCCCCGGTGCGATCAGCATCGCAATCACCAGGATCACTCCCACCGCCTGTAGCGAGGCCACAATGGTTAACGCCAGTAGGCACAGTAAGCCGTAGTGCAGTAACTTCACCGGCAGACCAATGACGCGCGCATGGTTCGGATCGAAACAGTAGAGCATAAAGTCCTGGCGCTTGAGCAGTACGATCGCCAGCGTGATCCCGGCGATCCACAATGTTTGCTGCAGTTCACCGTCGGTGATCCCCAGCATATTGCCGAACAGGATATGGCTGAGGTGTTGATCGGTATCGATGCGGGCAAACAGCACCAATCCAAAGGCAAACATGCCGGAGAATACGATCCCCATCACCGTATCTTCCTTCACCCGGCTGTGTTCTTTCAGATAGCCCGTCGCGACCGCGCAGAAAATGCCGGAAAGAAATGCGCCAATCGCCAGCGGAATGCTGAACACAAAGGCCAACACAATGCCGGGAAGCACGGCGTGAGAAATGGCATCCCCCATCAGTGACCAGCCTTTCAACACCAGATAGCAAGACAGCACGGCGCAGACGACACCGGTGACGATAGCCGCGATGATGGCGCGTTGCATAAAGGGATAGGCGAACGGCTCTGAGAACCATTGCAACAGGAGTTCCATCAGTTGCCCTCCGGAGAGTTGCCACGGGTGACGCGGCGTTTTGAGGCTAACAGCCCGTGCTTCGGTGCGAACAGGAAGGCCGCCAGGAACACTAACGTTTGCAGCGTGACGATCACGCCGCCGGTTGCCCCGTCGACGAAGAAGCTGAGGTAGGCACCAAGGCCACTGGTCAAGGCACCGATCGCGATGGCGATAATCACCAGCCGGCCAAAACGGTCGGTCAGCAGATAGGCGGTAGCACCGGGAGTGATCACCATGGCGATCACCAGAATGGCGCCGACGGTTTGTAGCGCAGCCACGGTGCAGGCACTCAGCAGGGTAAAGAACAGGATCTTCAACTTTAGTGGCGAAAGCCCGATCGATACCGCGTGGTTTTCATCGAAAAATACCGCCAGCAGGTCTTTCCACACCAGGCATAAGATCAGTAACGAAACGCCGATAATAATCTCCACTTGCAACACGTCTTCGTCTGCGATGCCGAGAATGTTGCCGAAGATGATCGACTGCACGTTCACCGAGGTCGGATTGAGCGAAATGATCAACAGGCCGACGGCGAAAAAGGTGGAGAAAATAAAACCGATAATGGCATCTTCACGCAGGCGGGTAACGTGGCGTACCAACGTCATCGCCAGCGCGGCCAGCATGCCGGTGAAAAACGCACCGGCTGCATAGGGCAGGCCGAGGGCATAGGCACCGGCCACGCCAGGCACTACGGAGTGGGAAAGCGCATCCCCCATCAACGACCAGCCTTTCAGCATCAGATACGCCGACAGAAAAGCGCAGGCCGCACCGACAATGGCGCTGACCCACATCGCCTTGACCATGTAGTTGTAGTTGAACGGTTGCAGCAGGATCTCGAGCATCAGGGGTTATTCTCCTTTTGCTGGCTTTGCGCCGGAGGATCGCTCTTGGTATGGCCATAAAACACCGCAGGGCGTTCGTCATCGGTAATTACCGTCACGGTGCGGGGATCGTTGTCATCGTGCAGATCGGGCCCGGAGAGGTTGATATGGCGCAATACGCCACCGAACGCCAGTTCCAGATTGCTTTGCGTGAACGTGGTCTCGAGCGGGCCGGCGGCAAGCACGGTACGGTTAATCAGGATCACCCGATCGCAAAACTCCGGTACGCTGCCGAGGTTGTGGGTCGATACCAGGATCAGGTGCCCCTCATCGCGAAGCGAACGTAACAGCTCGATAATGGCGTTCTCGGTTTTGACATCCACGCCGGTAAAAGGCTCATCAAACAGCAGCACCGTTCCCTGCTGAGCCAGGGCACGGGCCAGGAATACGCGTTTTTTCTGCCCGCCGGAAAGCTCGCCGATCTGTCGGCTACGCAATTCACTCAGGCCAACGCGTTCCAGCGCCTTATCGACCCGCAGTCGGTCTTCC
Source organism: Serratia sp. Res13-Sevr-LER1-36-b (assembly GCF_015673035.1). Taxonomy (NCBI): domain Bacteria; kingdom Pseudomonadati; phylum Pseudomonadota; class Gammaproteobacteria; order Enterobacterales; family Yersiniaceae; genus Serratia; species Serratia sp. Res13-Sevr-LER1-36-b. The sequence continues at coordinate 656,739 of NZ_JADACK010000005.1, forward strand.
TTGGTAGGAATGCGCAAGAAGTTCATTTTGCCGTAGCGGCCCATCATCACCACGTCTTCCACCAGAACCGGGAAGTTCCAGTCTACCTCTTCGGTCTGCGGCACGTAGGCGATAATATTTTTCTTCAGCGCGGCGACAACCGGTTGGCCGCTCAGCATCACCTGGCCAGAGGTGGGTTTTACCAGGCCCATGATGCTTTTGAAGAGGGTCGATTTTCCGCTGCCGTTAACCCCTACCAGCGCACAGATCGAGCCACCACTAAGGGTAAAACTGGCGTTATGGATCGCCGTATGGCCGTTGTTATAGGTGACCGATACGTCATCCACGCTAAGTTCGGGGCGGATAAAGGTCTCTGCACTCATTGATTGAATCCTTTGGCGATGGTCTGCACGGTGGCATTGAGCAGATCGATATAGGTGGGCACCGGCCCGTCGGCGGCAGACAGCGAATCGACGTACAGCACGCCGCCGTATTGTGCGCCGGTTTCTTTGGCCACCTGCTTGGCAGGTTTATCCGAAATGGTGCTTTCGCTGAACACCACAGGAATGTGGTTGGCCCGCACGGTATCAATCACCCGGCGTACCTGCTGCGGCGAGCCCTGTTCGTCGGCATTGATCGGCCACAGATAGACTTCTTGCAGCTGATAGTCTTTGGCCAGATAGCTAAAGGCACCTTCGCTGGTCACCAGCCAGCGTTGGGCTGACGGAATACGCGACAAACGCTCGCGTAGCGGGGCATCCAGCGCGGCGATTTTTTCAGCGTAGGCTTTGGCATTGCGGTTATAGGTTTCCGCGTTATCAGGATCGTGCTGTACCAGCGCTTTGCGGATGTTCTCGATGTAGATCAGCGCATTGCTTGGCGACATCCAGGCATGGGGGTTTGGATTACCGTTATACGGGCCTTCGTGGATCGGCAGCGGGGTGATCCCCTCGGTCACTACGGCGGCGGGCACTTGTTTGATATTTTCGAAGAAGCGTTGGAACCAGCGCTCCAGGTTCATTCCGTTCCATAAAATCAGATCGGCGTGCTGTGCCTTAACGATATCGCGCGGCGTGGGCTGATAGTCATGGATTTCCGCCCCAGGCTTGGTGATGGACTCTACCACAGCGGCGTCGCCTGCCACGTTCTGGGCGATATCCTGGATAATGGTGAAGGTTGTCACCACGCGCAGCTTTTCCTTTGCCAAAGCCGGTTGGCTCACACCAACAACGCTGAGGCATACGCAGAGCAGGGCAAGGGGGCGAAAGTGGGACAAGCTAAAACGACGACGAGTAAATACGTTGTTTTTCATTGGCATGATGACGTCTCCTGATTCAAATGAAAATGATTATCAATATCAATTGAGCGGAAGTCAAGCATCACCACGCTTTGCCAAGGGGTTATTTTGTTGTTAATGAAATAGTACCGCCATGTGAGTTATAACATTTTATGTATCGGGATGTAACCGCTTAAAGTAGTCACTGCCTGTGACTACCTCCACCTCGGGTTTTGCCCCCAATGCCACCTCGCCCAACCCTTGTGCCAACTGTTTGACATCTTCTTGATTTAATGGCGTTGTTAGCGAAAAACTGTTGATCCCCAGCTCATGGGGTACGCCATTGCTGTCGCTGAGCATGGTGGAAAAACCGGCCAGCGTCATTTGTCCGGTTAATTTGGCTAAATCGGTTAAGCTCTGTTCCGGATAGGTGAAAGACACCACAAATCCTATGGACGAAGATTGACTCATAAATCACCTCTTGGTATATGGATAGCCTGAGAATAGACCAAAAAAGTTATGCAGGTATCCTTACCCGTTGTATATGCTACGCAACTCATTGAAAGGAGTGAGGGATTCTGTGAAAACAAAAATAGGTTGCCTGATGGCAATCGTACTATTAGCCGGTTGTGCGAAAGATCCGCAAACAACTGGCAACCAGGCAGGCAGTGGCACTTCGGGCGGTTGGCTAAAAACCCCACCGCAAACACCAAGCAACCGTACCGGGACACCGGTCGCTTATAACGATTATATCCGTCAGGCCGCCAGCAACTATGGCGTCGACGAAACGCTGATTAAGGCGATCATTCAGGTGGAGTCCGGGTTTAACCCGAATGTGGTCAGCACCTCGAATGCCGTGGGGCTCATGCAGCTGAAAGCCTCAACCGCTGGACGCGATGCTTACCGTATGAAAGGAAAGAACGGGCAGCCTAGTTCACGTGAGTTGAAGGATCCGGCGGTCAATATTGATCTGGGAACAGCCTATATCAATATTCTTCAAAGCCAGCAGCTAGCCGGGATCACTAATCCACAAACGTTACGTTATGCCACCATCGTTTCCTATGTGAACGGGGCAGGCGCGATGTTACGGACCTTCTCATCGGATAAACGTGTGGCGGTAAACCGCATCAATCAGATGAGCCCGGACGAGTTTTATCAGCATATCCAGAAGAAACACCCGGCACCGCAAGCGCCGCGTTACTTGTGGAAGGTTACCACTGCTTATCAAGCGATGGCCGACTAGCCTCATATAGCCTACAGCCGGCCTCAAGAAAGGGCCGGTTTTGCTATTTTTTGCCGGTAAAAATGTGCTCTGCATCCCATTTCCGTTGTTCTCCCGCCTTTTGAACTAAAAAACCGCACAAATTGTTAATTTTACATTAACAAAGAAAACTTTACGTTCAATCAAATAGTTACCGGTAACATTGCTGCCAAAGCTCATATTTTGACCTTCAAAAAATAAACAATTACGTAACAATATATGTTTAAACTCCGTATAGACCGCGAGGTTGAGGTTAAATAGTTGTGATTTTTTTTGGAAGGAATGTGCTATGTCGAACGATAAAACCAACAACTCCCGGCGTGATTTCTTGCTGAAGTCGATGACGCTGATCCCCGCAGCCGTTATCGGTGGCAGCGGTGTGAGTGCCCTGACGGCGCCCACACCCGCGCTTGCCGCTAGCGATACTCCCAAGCAGGCAGAGTATCAACCGACCTTCTTTACCCCCGAAGAGTGGGCCTTTGTTCAGGCGGCGGTTGCGCGTTTGATCCCTGCGGACGAGCGCGGCCCGGGCGCTTTGGAAGCAGGCGTGCCGGAGTTTATCGATCGGCAGATGAATACGCCTTATGCCACCGGTTCAATCTGGTACATGCAAGGGCCGTTCAATCCCGATGTTGCACCGGAAATGGGTTATCAACTGCCGTTGGTGCCGAAACAGATTTATAACCTGGGTATCAGCGATGCGGATGCCTACAGCAAGAAAACGACAGGTAAAGTATTCGCCGAGCTGGATGGCGCACAACAGGATGCGCTGTTGCAGAAGTTCGAATCCGGTGAGGCCGATTTTGCGCAACTGCCTGCCAAGCTATTCTTCTCTTATCTATTGCAAAACACCCGTGAAGGTTTTTTCAGCGATCCGATCCATGGAGGTAACAAAGAGATGGTGGGATGGAAGCTGATTAATTTTCCGGGTGCGCGCGCCGACTTTATGGACTGGGTTGAGCGAGGGGAACGTTATCCCTTCCCACCGGTATCGATTCGTGGGGAGAGAGGGTAATTATGGCAACGGTAATGAAGAAGCAGGATGTGGTGATCGTCGGTTTTGGTTGGGTTGGTGCCATTATGGCCAAGGAGTTGACCGAGGCTGGGCTGAACGTGGTTGCGCTTGAGCGTGGCCCGATGCGCGATACCTACCCAGACGGTTCCTACCCGCAGGTGATCGATGAACTGACCTATAATATCCGCCGCAAGCTGTTCCAGGACCTTTCCAAAAGTACGGTAACCATCCGTCACAACACCAGCCAAACCGCAGTGCCTTATCGCCAGTTGGCTGCTTTCCTGCCAGGCACCGGCGTGGGTGGAGCGGGTCTGCACTGGTCTGGCGTGCATTTTCGTATCGATCCTATCGAGCTGCGTATGCGCAGCCATTATGAAGAGCGCTACGGCAAAAGCTTTATTCCAAAAGATATGACGATCCAGGATTTTGGGGTGAGCTACGACGAGCTTGAGCCGTTCTTCGATAAGGCCGAGAAGGTATTCGGCACCTCAGGTACCGCCTGGACGGTGAAGGGACAGTTGGTGGGTAAAGACAAAGGCGGAAACCCTTTTGCACCAGACCGTTCCGACCATTTCCCACTGCCAGCGCAGAAGAACACCTTCTCCGCGCAGCTGTTTGAAAAGGCGGCGCGTGAGGTGGGTTATCACCCTTACAATCTGCCCTCTGCCAATACCTCAGACTCCTATACCAACCCCTATGGCGCGCAGATGGGGCCTTGCAACTTTTGCGGTTATTGCAGCGGTTATGCCTGCTACATGTATTCCAAGGCCTCGCCAAACGTCAATATCCTGCCAGCACTGCGGATGGAGAAGCGCTTTGAGCTGCGCACCAACGCCAACGTGCTGAAGGTTAACCTGACCGCGGACAAAAGCCGGGCGACCGGGGTCAACTATATCGATGCTCAGGGGCGCGAGATTGAACAACCTGCCGATCTGGTGATCCTCGGGGCCTTCCAGTTCCACAATGTGCATCTGATGCTGCTCTCCGGCATTGGCAAACCTTACGATCCACAGACCGGTGAAGGGGTGGTTGGGCGTAATTTTGCCTACCAGAACATGACTACCATCAAGGCGTTCTTCGATAAGGACGTCCATACCAACCCGTTTATTGGCGCGGGTGGTAACGGCGTCGGCGTAGACGATTTCAATGCGGATAACTTTGACCACGGCAAAGAGGGTTTTGTCGGTGGTTCACCGTTCTGGGTTAACCAGGCGGGTACCAAGCCTATCTCCGGCTTGCCGACACCTCCTGGCACTCCAGCCTGGGGCAGCAAGTGGAAAGCCGCGGTGGCGGATGCCTATACGCACCATGTCTCTATGGATGCGCATGGCGCGCACCAGTCCTATCGTAGCAACTACCTCGATCTCGATCCGACCTACAAGAACGTCTTTGGTCAACCGCTGCTACGCATGACCTTCGACTGGCAGGAAAACGACATCAAGATGGCGCAGTTTATGTTTAACAAGATGGCCCCGATCGCCAAGGCGATGAACCCGAAACTGATTTCCGGCAGCCCGAAAAACGCCAACAGCCATTTCGATACCACCAGCTACCAAACTACGCACATGAACGGCGGTGCGGTGATGGGGGAAGATCCCAAGACCAGCGCGGTAAACCGTTATCTGCAAAGTTGGGACGTGCATAACGTGTTCTCGATCGGCGCATCGGCCTTCCCGCAGGGGCTGGGCTACAACCCGACCGGCACCGTTGCCGCGTTGGCCTACTGGTCTGCCCGCGCCATTCGCGAGCAGTATCTGAAAAACCCAGGCCCATTGGTGCAGGCATGAGGATGCGAGTGATGAAAGCTTTGGTTCCCGCACTGGTTCTCAGTGCACTGAGTTTTTCCGTTTTGGCGCAAGACGCGACGGTCAGCAGCGAATTGCTCAAACGCGGTGAATATCTGGCACGTGCCGGTGACTGTGTGGCCTGCCACACCAATGGCAAAAGCGGCGTGCCCTTTGCTGGTGGTTTGGCGATGGAAACGCCGATTGGCACTATCTATTCCACCAACATCACCCCGGACAAAACCACCGGCATTGGCGATTACAGTTTTGAAGATTTCGACAATGCGGTACGCAAAGGCGTCGCCAAGAACGGCAGCACCCTGTACCCGGCGATGCCTTATCCTTCGTTTGCGCTGGTGAAAGAGGAGGATATGCGTGCCATGTACGCCTATTTTATGCACGGCGTGCAGCCAGTAGAACATGCGAACCAAGACTCTGACATTCCCTGGCCGCTGTCCATGCGCTGGCCACTGCATATCTGGCGTTCGATGTTTGCACCAACACCGGCCGATTTTGCGGCAAACGCCAACGCCGATCCGGTTATCGAACGTGGCCGCTATCTGGTCGAAGGGCTGGGGCACTGTGGTGCATGCCATACGCCGCGTAGCTTGACTATGCAAGAGAAGGCGTTGAGCAATACGGAAGGGGATGATTACCTTTCCGGCAGCAACGCTCCGATCGACGGTTGGGTAGCATCCAGCTTGCGTGGCGATAATAAAGATGGCTTAGGCACCTGGAGCGAGAGCGAACTGACCGAGTTCCTGAAAACCGGCCGCAACGATAAGTCGGTAGTATTTGGTGGCATGAGCGACGTGGTTGAACATAGCCTGCAATATCTTAGCGATGAGGATTTGACCGCGATCGCCCGCTATCTGAAAACCTTACCGCCGAAAGACGGTAAACAGCAGGCCGCACCGGTTGAAGACAGCGTCGCCAAAGATTTGTGGCGTGGTAACGACAGTAAACCCGGAGCCGCGCTGTACGTCGATAACTGTGCGGCTTGCCACCGTACCGATGGTGTTGGTTACAAGCGTGCCTTCCCGGCGCTGAAGGGTAACCCGGTGGTGCAGACCGAAGACGCGACCTCGCTGATCCACATTGTGCTGATCGGCAATACCACGCCAGCGGTGAAAGGGGCGGTTTCCAACCTCACCATGCCGCCGTTTGGCTGGCGCTTGAACGACCAGCAGGTAGCAGACGTGGTGAATTTTATCCGTTCCAGTTGGGGTAACAACGCCAAAGCCATCAGTGCCTCCGATGTGGCTGACGTGCGTAAGGATCGCTCAATAATTCGCGATGAGAAGGCGATGGGCAGCTCTGCTGTGCCAGAGTCGGTGGGTGCCAAGTAATCTTCCCAAGGGCCTCGTTCGAGGCCCTTTAATTATCTTAATTATCCTTAAATAAGTTAGCGTTGTTAATCATTTCACGGTGTGAGATTTTTAATCACCTTTAGCGGCATATTCCTGGGGTTTTAAACTATTTGGTCTGAGGTTGTTATCCTTCTGCGAGATATTGCACTTCATATTTGTGCTATGCCACTGTTATTAATTGAATTGTTGAGATTTCATTTATTGGTGAATAAAAATTTCATTAATGTTATTAATGTTACTCGCAAGGGAGCGTTGAAACCAAAGGGAGGCTATGGGCGTGATGGTAATAGTTTTATTGATGGTGGTGTACGTTTCCATCGCTTTTGAGGTTGAAAGACGTAAGCGAATCTGTATTAGTCTTGGTCGAAAATATACCTACAGAAAGCGCATCAAGTTCAAAAAGAAGTGTGCGAGGTTAATCGATACGCTGCTTTTTCGAACATGATGCGTTGCGGTTTGCCATCTTTGGCAAAAAAAGCAGATTTTATGAGGTGAAATGCCCCGGAGAAGCGGGGCATTTTAGATGGATGACCATGTAGCCGCAGCTATTTGGTACCGTCAATGCCTGTTAACAGTCTGCACTGTTATCGATCTCGTCAAAATGTCGATCTAAAACCCGTGAGCAGACCCACGCTTTTGTGATCCTAACGATAAAAAGTGTCAAATCCGCTGTATGCATTCAGGGGCGGCTTTAGTATGGTTTTGGTTTGAGCATTCGCCAAAGGACATTGCCATGGAAAAAATCGACCTGCATATGCATTCCAACTACAGCGATGATGCAGATTTCCCGGTTGAGACGGTGATTGCACGCTGCCTGGCCAACGGCATCAGTACGTTGGCGGTGACCGACCATAATAATGCCAGTTCGGTGCCGGAGGCCAAGGCGCTGGCATCGTCCAGCCTCAATGTCCTGTCCGGTATCGAGATCGACTGCACCTTCGCTGGGCGCAACTTCCACCTGTTGGGCTATGGGTTTACCCCCAGCAATGACTTTGTCGAAATCTATAACAATTTCAGTGCCATTCAACGGGAACTGACGCCGCAAAAGTTTGCCAAGCTGCGCGGGTTGAAATTCCATCTGGATGAGCAACGCCTGGAGCAGGTATGCGGTGGCGCTATCCCGCAGGAAGAGCAGATGGGCGAGGTGATACTCGAAGATCCACGTAATGATGGGCATCCGTTGCTGATGCCTTATCGCCCAGGAGGGGAAAGGGCCGATATGCCGTTAATCAACTTCTATTGGGACTTCTTTGGCCCAGGGAAGGTGTGCTATATGCCGGTCACCTATCCCGCCATGAGCCGCATGGTGGAAGTGATCCGCCATAATGGGGGAATACCGATCCTGGCGCATATCGGTGCCAACGTTAAACAGGACCATACCCAAGTCATCGATGAAATGCTGAAGATTGGTGTGATGGGGGTCGAGGTGTTCTCAAGCTATCATTCACCCGAATTGGCCAGCAAACTGTATGAGTTTACCGTGGGTCGCTCGGCGTTTGTTACCTGCGGCAGCGACTTCCATGGGCGTAACAAGCCAAAAATAGAAGTAGGGCAATGTGCCTACGGCCCGCAGCATATTGACGAAATACGCCGGTTTGTCGCCGCCGCCAGCGCCTAGGCATTGTTTCATTCCATAGCGTTTGTGAGCGGCATCGGCTGCTCACGAAGCGCGCAGTTAACCGCCGAAATATAGACCATTCCTGAGATTTTCTTTATCCTTTGCCGTCCTTTTATCAGGTAGGTGAATTTCTCTCGCCATTAATATCCTGTTTTATATAAACATTCTACGGAGAAGGGAGTTTCCGTCGGGCGCAATCGTTGGCGCTGTAGATTAAGGTAAGCTGTCTCATGAGTACGATTTCTCCAGAACATGGCAGGGTGGCCATTGCCCAAGCTGCCAAATGGAACAAGACCGACACCGTCTGGATGTTCGGGCTTTACGCCACGGCCGTGGGTGCCGGCACCCTGTTTCTGCCGATCAATGCCGGTCTGAATGGCCCGCTGGTGCTGCTATTGATGGCACTGTTCGCTTTCCCTCTGACCTATTTACCCCATCTGGCGCTAACCCGCTTTGTCCTTTCCGGCTCCAGCCGTGATGGCAACATTCAGGACGTGGTGGTCGAGCATTTCGGCGTGTTAGCCGGCAAGATCATTATGGTGCTGTACCTGATGGCGTTTTTCCCCATCGTGCTGGTCTACAGTATTTCCATCACCAACGCGTTGGACAGCTTCCTGACGCACCAATTTCACTTCGCCCCGGTCCCCCGCATCTGGTTGAGTTTGGCGGTGGTGGTGGTGCTCAATCTGGTGCTGTTGCGTGGAAAGGATACGATCGTGGCCGCAATGGGTGTTCTGGTTTTCCCATTGCTGGTGTTTCTGATGGGGATTTCGCTGTATCTGGTACCCACCTGGCAGACCGAGAACTTTGTCAGTGGTTTGGCCAACACCCAATTTGACAGCCCCGACCTGTGGCATTCGCTGTGGTTGGCGGTCCCGGTCATGGTATTTTCCTTTAGCCACGCGCCGATCATTTCGTCGTTCGCTTCCACCCAGAAAAGCTTATACGGTGACAAGGCCGAGCGCCGTTGTGCGCGAATTATGCGTTACAGCTACCTGCTGATTTGCGTCACCGTGTTGTTCTTCGTGTTCAGCTGCGTGCTGAGCCTTTCGCACCAGGAGATGGAGCAGGCGAAAGCGCAGAACATCACGGTGTTGACCACTCTGGCCAACAAGTTTTCCAATCCGCTGATAGCCTATCTTGGGCCGGTGATGGCGATGTTGGCGATGGCAAAGTCCTATCTTGGCACTTCATTAGGCGTAACCGAAGGGGCAACCAGCCTGATCGATGGGCTAACCCGCGCCGTTGGCAAGCCGCTGACTGCCGTCACGACCCATCGTATCTCTGGCGTGGTGCTGTTCTTGCTCACCTGGGCGGCCACCGTCTGGAATCCGAGCGCCTTGCATATCATTGAAACCATCAGTGGTCCGCTAATTGCGGTGATCCTGTTTATTCTGCCGATGTATGCGGTGCGAGCGGTTCCGGCTATGCGCCGTTATCGTGCTTTGAGTAATGGTTTTGTGCTGGTGATGGGGCTAATTGCGCTTTCCGCTTTGGTATACGGTTTGGCATAGAGAGCAAATTGGCCCCGCGACTGCGGGGCCGGTTGGGTCAGGTCACAGGTACGTAGGTAGAGACCAGCTCCAACACGCCGTTGATAATAAACTGTACGCCCATACACACCAGCAGGAAGCCCATCAGGCGCGAAATGGCCTCGATACCGCTTTCGCCAACCAGTTTCATGATCGCCGTGGAACTGCGTAAACAGACCCACAGAATGATCGCTATCGACAGGAAAATGGCCACTGGTGCGGCCAGCAGCACCCAGTGGGCAAAGCCCAGCGTATTTTCGTGGACGCTGGATGCGGTGCTGATGATCATGGCGATAGTCCCTGGCCCGGCGGTACTCGGCATGGCCAGTGGGACAAAGGCGATATTGGCAGAGGTTTTCTTGTGCAGCTCTCTGCTTTTGGATTCTACCTCTGGTGCTTCATCGGCACTTTGCTGTGGGAACAACATGCGAAAACCGATAAAGGCGACAATCAAACCCCCGGCTATCCGCAGCCCGGGGATGGAGATCCCAAAGGTGCTCATCACTAGCTGACCGGCATAGAACGCCACCGTCATGATGCAGAACACGTAGACCGAAGCCATCAGGGACTGATGGTTGCGCTCTTCGTTGGTCATATTTCCCGACAGACCAAGCAGCAACGCCACGGTAGTGAGCGGGTTGGCCAGTGGCAACAGTAGGGCTAGCCCCAGCCCTATGGCCTGAAACAACTGCAGAATACTCGACATACAACAAACCCCAGCAAGAGAATGAAATGGGGGCGCAGTCACTACGCCCAAAAAGTATTGTGACTATAAGCGTCAGACCAGACGCTCAATTTTTCTGTGTCGCCATACCAACCTATAAAACGTTGTCTGCAATGCCAGCATTGTCAAATAGGCGATAGGGAATGCCATCCATACCCCCTCTAATCCGAAGTGATTGCTGAGCAGATAGGCTGCTGGCAACTGGACGGCCACGATGCAGAGAATGGAGATCGTCACCGGTACCAACACCACGCCGCTGGCGCGCATGATGCCGCCGACAATCGCCTGGAAACCAAATACCAGCATGCTCCACAGCATGATATGCAATAAATGCTCCGCTTCTGCCAAGACTACCGGGCTGGTCAGGAACAAACCCAGCAGCCAATGTGACAGCAGGTAGACCAGAATAATCAACGAACCGGTCAGCCAGAGGTTGATATACAACCCGGTACGCAAGATGGGAGCAATGCGTTCGGTTTTGCCAGCACCGATGGCTTGAGCGCCCAAAATAGAGGCAGTGATGGCAATCGACAGGGCAGGGAATTGCACATAGTTAACGATCTGTGTCACTGCGCCGTAGGCTGCCGTGGCATCCGAACCGTGGCGGTTGACCAGCGTCAGGATGATCAATTCAGAGATTGAAATTACCACCATTTGTAAACCGGTGGGCAGGCCAATACGCAAAACTTTGCGTAGCACCACCGTATCCAGCTTGAGCGCGGCCAGCATGGCCCGGTCGGGGGCCAGCACGTGCTTTTTGCGGCGCAGGCGTAATGTCAGATAAATCATCGCCAGTGCGTTACCGACCATACCCGCCAGAGCTGCGCTCTGTATGCCCATGGGGGCAAAGCCCAGCCAGCCACGGATCAGGGCCGGGGTGAGCAGTAAGCCGACGATGGTTGACAGCAGCAGGGCCAAGAGCGGTGAGACCGTATCACTGACGCCGCGCAGCAACTGGGTGAACAACACGAATACCAGCAGCAACGGCATAATCAGCATCATAATGCGGGCGTAAGAGACCGCCTCTTCCAGCACGTCCGCTGGCGTGCCTAGCGCTTGTAGCGCCTGGCGGGCAAACAGGCTGCCAAATACCGCCGCCAATAAGCCAAGTGTCACGCCCAACATCAAGGCTGTACCGGCGATGGTTTTGACTTTTTCTGGTTCATTCGCGCCCCATGCCTGCCCAATCAGCACCGAGGCACCGGCACCAACGCCAATCACCAGTGAGATAAAGAAGAACACCACCGGGAACATACCAGAGATGGCGGCCAGCGCATGGGTGCCGAGCATCTGGCCGATATAGATACCGTTCAGCGTGCCTGAAAATCCTTGCAGGAAGTTGGACAGCACCATGGGCACCAAAAAGATCAGATAGATGCGCCAAAGCGGCTGCTGCTTGTGCTGCGGACGAGTTTGCATTTAATCGTTTTTCCTGCGCTTTAAAGGCGTGTAAAGAGCTCCAGCGATACTGAGACTCATATGTAGGGGCGCCGCAATCACTGGGGGAAGGCATCTCGAGTCATCCAGGCCAGATGCACCTGAATATCGGCAGGCCAGTGCGCAATTCGCTCGGCAAACAGTTTACCATCGTGGCCAAACAGCGCGCGCGTGGCCTCTTCATAGCCTGGCAAAGCACCGGCGATGGCGCTCATAAAGCGGTAGCTGTTCTCTTTGATGCGGCGCTCATTGTCTTGCTCGATCGTAGTACGCCGGGCTTCATCAACCAGGCGACGTAGTGCCGCAGAGGCTCCACCACGTTGTTGTGCCAGCCATTCCCAATGACGGGGCAGGAGGGTCACTTCGCGGGCTACCACGCCGAGCTTGGGCCGACCGACCGAGGGCTGAGCTGCCGGTTCGCTGTCAAGCTCAGCGGCATCGCCACCAGGCTGAGGCCAAACGTAGCCTGCTGGCCAAGGGTAATCCACCTGGGAGCCGGTGGCATCATCAAACACTAACAGCCCACCGGCAGTAAGATCCATCGCAGCAAGCGCCTGAGCGACATCGGCATAAGACCCGGCAGCCACTCGTTGATGCTGCAAGAAGGCGGTGCAGCTCGGCGTATTGATGGTTTTCATATGATTTATACCCGGGTTAAATTGTTTTACCCGGGTAATTTGGCTGAGTTATCGTGGTAAGTCAAGCGCGATCAATTATGCAGCAGGGTAAACTGCGCTTTATTTATCCTCCACAGTTTTAATGTTACTATTCGCAAGGCTGTGAACAGCCACTGGAGGTTCGCGTGTTATCAACGGACCAAGTTGTGCGTCAATCTGGCAATTGTGGGCGAGATATGAAGCATAACTGACTCAACACTAACCAAAATATCTGTACTGCATGTGATCTGTCGTGTGGGTCACCACTGTAGATAAGGAATTATGAATGCCTGTTATTACTCTTCCTGACGGAAGTCAGCGTCAATACGACCATGCCGTTTCCCCGATGGATGTTGCCCGTGATATTGGCCCTGGTCTTGCCAAAGCCTGTATCGCCGGCCGCGTTAACGGTGAACTGGTCGATGCCAACGATGCCATCGAAGCCGATGCGCAATTGGCCATCATTACCATCAAAGATGCCGAAGGCCTGGAAATCATGCGCCACTCCTGTGCGCACCTGCTGGGTCATGCGATCAAACAGCTGTGGCCAGATACCAAAATGGCCATTGGTCCGGTGATCGACAACGGTTTTTACTATGATGTTGACCTCGACCATACCCTGACGCAGGAAGATCTGGATCTGCTGGAGAAGCGGATGCATGAATTGGCCGACAAAGATTATGACGTCATCAAGAAAACCGTGAGCTGGCAGGAAGCCCGTGACACCTTCGCAGCCCGTGGCGAAAGCTACAAGGTGGCGATTCTGGATGAAAATATCAGCCATGACGATCGCCCTGGCCTGTATCATCACGAAGAATACGTGGATATGTGCCGTGGCCCGCACGTGCCGAATATGCGTTTCTGCCACCATTTCAAACTGCAGAAAACCTCCGGTGCCTACTGGCGTGGCGACAGCAAAAACAAAATGCTGCAACGTATCTACGGTACCGCCTGGGCAGACAAGAAGCAGTTGAACGCCTATCTGCAACGCCTGGAAGAGGCGGCCAAGCGTGACCACCGCAAGATCGGCAAGCAGCTCGACCTGTATCATATGCAGGAAGAAGCCCCTGGCATGGTGTTCTGGCATAACGACGGCTGGACCATCTTCCGCGAACTGGAAGCTTTTGTGCGCATGAAGCTCAAAGAGCACCAGTATCAGGAGGTGAAAGGGCCGTTCATGATGGACCGTGTGCTGTGGGAAAAAACCGGCCACTGGGAAAACTACAAAGACGCCATGTTCACCACGTCTTCAGAGAACCGTGAATATTGCATCAAGCCGATGAACTGCCCGGGCCACGTGCAGATCTTCAACCAGGGCCTGAAGTCTTACCGTGACCTGCCGCTGCGTATGGGCGAGTTTGGTAGCTGCCACCGTAACGAGCCATCCGGTTCGCTACATGGCCTGATGCGTGTGCGTGGTTTCACCCAGGACGATGCCCATATCTTCTGTACCGAAGATCAGGTGCGTTCCGAAGTGAACGACTGCATCAAAATGGTCTACGATATGTACGGTGTCTTTGGCTTTGAAAAGATTGTGGTGAAACTGTCCACCCGTCCAGAAAAGCGCATCGGGACTGACGAAATGTGGACTCGAGCCGAAAACGATCTGGCCGCTGCGCTGACTGAAAACGGGATTCCGTTTGAATATCAGCCGGGTGAGGGCGCTTTCTACGGACCAAAAATTGAATTTACCTTGCATGATTGTTTGGATCGCGCATGGCAATGTGGTACCGTGCAACTCGATTTCTTCTTACCGGGCCGTTTAGGCGCGTCGTATGTTGGCGAAAACAACGAACGCGTGGTCCCGGTAATGATACACCGTGCTATTCTTGGCTCCATGGAGCGCTTCATCGGTATCCTTACCGAAGAATATGCCGGTTTCTACCCAACCTGGATTGCTCCAGTGCAGGTAGTGGTGATGAATATCACCGACAGCCAGTCTGATTACGTCCAGCAATTGACCAAAAAACTGCAAGATGCAGGCATTCGGGCAAAAGCGGACTTGAGAAACGAGAAGATTGGCTTTAAAATTCGCGAACATACTTTACGACGGGTTCCATACATGTTGGTGTGCGGTGATAAAGAGGTCGAATCAGGCAAAGTTGCCGTTCGTACCCGCCGTGGCAAAGACCTGGGGAGCCTGGACGTACAAGAAGTCGTAGACAAGCTGCTACATGAGATACGCAGCCGAAGTCTTCATCAACTGGAGGAATAAAGTATTAAAGGCGGAAAACGAGTTCAACCGGCGCGTCCAAATCGCATTAACAAAGAAATTCGCGCGCAAGAAGTTCGCCTAACCGGCGTCGATGGCGAGCAGATTGGTATTGTCAGTCTGAATGAAGCTCTTGAAAAAGCTGAGGAAGCGGGTGTTGATTTAGTAGAGATCAGCCCAAATGCCGAACCGCCAGTTTGCCGGATCATGGATTACGGCAAATTCCTCTACGAGAAGAGCAAGTCGACCAAAGAACAGAAGAAGAAGCAAAAAGTTATCCAGGTTAAGGAAATCAAATTCCGTCCTGGCACCGATGATGGCGACTATCAGGTCAAACTACGCAACCTGATTCGCTTTCTGGAAGACGGCGATAAAGCCAAGATCACCCTGCGTTTCCGTGGGCGTGAAATGGCGCACCAGCAGATCGGTATGGAAGTGCTTAACCGCGTCCGTAAAGACCTGTGTGAAGATATTGATCTGGCAGTGGTCGAGTCCTTCCCAACAAGGATCGAAGGCCGTCAGATGATTATGGTGCTCGCACCCAAGAAGAAACAGTAAGGCTTCCAAGTAATCGAACCCACGCCGTGCAAGCGTGCGTGGGTTTTATTCGCCTCACTGATTCGTTGTTTAACAATGCGAAGTGGATTTAATTAACATGCCAAAGATTAAAACTGTACGTGGTGCAGCCAAGCGCTTCAAAAAGACCGGCAGCGGTGGTTTTAAGCGCAAACATGCTAACCTGCGTCATATTCTGACCAAAAAAGCAACCAAGCGTAAACGTCATCTGCGTCCGAAAGGCATGGTGTCTAAAAACGATCTGGTCCTGGTTATCGCGTGCCTGCCGTACGCATAAGCCACATTTTTTGAATCTAGAATAAGACTTTAGGAGAGAGCATATGGCTCGCGTAAAACGTGGTGTAATTGCACGCGCACGTCACAAGAAAATACTGAAACAAGCGAAAGGTTACTACGGTGCCCGTTCGCGCGTTTATCGTGTTGCCTTCCAGGCAGTAATCAAAGCAGGTCAGTATGCTTACCGTGACCGTCGTCAACGTAAGCGTCAGTTCCGTCAGCTGTGGATTGCACGTATCAACGCAGCTGCTCGTCAGAACGGCTTGTCTTACAGCAAATTCATTAACGGCTTGAAAAAAGCTTCTATTGAAATTGACCGTAAGATCCTGGCTGACATCGCAGTATTCGACAAAGTGGCCTTTGGCGCACTGGTTGAAAAAGCGAAAGCAGCACTGGCGTAAGCTGGTTGAAAAGAGGGAGCTTGCTCCCTCTTTTACTGTTTGTTCTCAATACAGATATTGACTTTTATCGGCTGGCGCTATCACACTGGTTGCCCATCCATCGACAAGGTACTACCAACATGCACGCTGTTATTTTCCGCTTCTTTTTTTACTTTAGCGCCTGACTTCAGGAGGCTTTGCGCGTAAGAAAAGAAACGGAAAGTAGCGCCCAAGCCTCCCAAGTGGAGGCTTTTTTGTTTTTGGCCACCTTCTGCGCCTTTCAGGCCTGCGGCACTAGCTTGGCTACGGCTTGAAATTCTTTGAAGATCAACCAAAGGCGTGTTGGAATAATAGATAACAATTACTTAGGGCCACAAGGCCAGAGGAAGAGGAAAGCAATGTCACATCTCGCAGAGCTGGTTGCCAACGCCAAGGCAGCCGTAGAAGATGCCCAAGATGTTGCCGCGTTGGATTTGGTACGCGTCGAATATTTTGGCAAGAAAGGTCATTTTACCTTACAGATGCAGTCCCTGCGTGAAGTGCCAGCGGAAGATCGCCCGGCAGCCGGGGCGGTGATCAACCAGGCAAAACAGGAAGTTCAGGATGCGCTGAACGCGCGTAAGAACGCGTTGGAGTCAGCGGTGCTGAACGCCCGCCTGGCGGCGGAGACCATCGACGTCTCGCTGCCGGGGCGTCGCCTGGAGAACGGTGGCCTGCACCCGGTCACTCGCACCATCGATCGTATCGAAACCTTCTTTGGCGAACTGGGCTTCTCGGTAGAGACCGGCCCGGAAATCGAAGACGATTACCACAACTTCGACGCGCTGAATATCCCAGGGCATCACCCGGCCCGTGCCGACCACGATACCTTCTGGTTTGACGCGACGCGCCTGCTGCGTACCCAAACCTCTGGCGTGCAGATCCGCACCATGAAGAACCAGCAGCCACCGATCCGCATTATCGCTCCGGGCCGTGTGTATCGTAACGACTACGATCAGACACATACCCCGATGTTCCACCAGATGGAAGGGCTGATCGTCGACAAGGACATCAGCTTCACCAACCTGAAAGGGACGCTGCACGATTTCCTGAACAACTTCTTTGAAGAAGACCTGCAGGTTCGTTTCCGTCCTTCCTATTTCCCGTTCACCGAACCTTCTGCCGAAGTGGATGTAATGGGCAAAAACGGTAAGTGGCTAGAAGTGTTGGGTTGCGGCATGGTGCACCCGAACGTACTGCGCAACGTGGGTATCGATCCGGAAATCTATTCCGGCTTTGCCTTCGGTATGGGTATGGAGCGCCTGACGATGCTGCGTTACGGCGTCACCGATCTGCGTGCGTTCTTCGAAAACGATCTGCGTTTCCTCAAACAGTTTAAGTAAGGCGGGAATATCACATGAAATTCAGTGAACTCTGGTTGCGCGAGTGGGTAAACCCGGCCATCAGCAGCGAAGCATTATCCGATCAAATCACCATGGCTGGCCTGGAAGTAGACGGTGTTGAACCGGTGGCTGGCGTATTCAACGGTGTGGTCGTGGGCCACGTGGTGGAGTGCGGTCAACACCCGAACGCCGACAAACTGCGCGTAACCAAAGTCGATGTGGGCGGTGAGCGTCTGTTAGACATCGTTTGTGGTGCGCCAAATTGCCGTGCTGGCCTGAAAGTCGCTGTTGCTACCGTCGGTGCCGTACTGCCAGGCGACTTTAAAATCAAAGCCGCCAAGCTGCGCGGCGAGCCTTCTGAAGGCATGCTGTGTTCGTTCTCCGAACTGGCGATTTCAGACGATCATGACGGCATCATTGAGCTGCCACAAGATGCACCGATCGGCACCGATATCCGTGACTATCTGCAACTGAACGATAGCGCGATTGAAATCAGCGTCACGCCGAACCGTGCCGATTGCCTGGGCATCATTGGCGTCGCGCGCGACGTTGCCGTGCTGAACCAACTGTCGTTGACCGAGCCGGATATGAGCCCGGTTGCTGCCACCATCACCGACATCCTGCCAATCCGTGTAGAAGCCCCTCAGGCGTGCCCACGTTACCTTGGCCGCGTAGTGAAAGGCATTAACGTGAAGGCACCTTCACCACTGTGGATGCGTGAGAAGCTGCGCCGTGCCGGTATTCGCTCGATTGATGCCGTGGTCGACGTGACCAACTACGTGCTGATGGAGCTGGGCCAACCGATGCACGCTTTTGACCTCAATCGTATTGAGGGCGGTATCGTGGTGCGTATGGCTCACGAAGGTGAAACGCTGCGTCTGCTGGATGGCAACGAAGCCAAACTGCAGGCAGATACCTTGGTGATTGCCGATCAGCAAAAAGCGCTGGCCATGGGTGGCATCTTTGGCGGTGAGCACTCTGGCGTGAATGACGAAACCCAGGATGTGCTGCTGGAGTGTGCTTTCTTCAGCCCGCTGTCGATTACTGGCCGTGCTCGCCGTCATGGCCTGCATACCGATGCTTCACATCGTTACGAGCGTGGCGTAGACCCGGCACTGCAACATAAAGCGATGGAGCGTGCCACACGCCTGCTGATTGACATCTGCGGTGGTCAGGCTGGCCCAATCATTGACGTTAGCGATGAGAGCACCTTACCGAAGCGAGCCACCATTGCGCTGCGCCGTGAAAAACTGGACCGTCTGATTGGCCATGTGGTGCCAAGCGAGCAGGTGAGCGATATTCTGCGCCGCCTGGGTTGCCAGGTTACCGAGCAGGGCGACAACTGGCTGGCGGTGGCGCCAAGCTGGCGTTTCGATATGGAGATCGAAGAAGATTTGGTGGAAGAAGTGGCCCGTGTCTATGGCTACAACAACATCCCGGACGTGCCAGTGCGCGCCGATCTGGTGATGACCAAACACCGTGAATCCGATCTGACCCTGAAGCGCGTGAAGACCATGTTGGTCGATCATGGCTACCAGGAAGCAATTACTTACAGTTTTGTCGACCCGAAAGTGCAGGCGTTGCTGCACCCAGGTGAAGAAGCCCTGATCCTGCCAAGCCCTATCTCGGTAGAGATGTCCGCGATGCGTCTGTCACTGTGGACAGGCCTGCTTTCGGCGGTGGTTTATAACCAGAATCGCCAGCAAACTCGGGTGCGCCTGTTTGAAAGCGGCCTGCGCTTTGTCCCTGATACTGCGGCAAATCTGGGTATCCGTCAGGATGTCATGCTGGCTGGTGTGATTGCCGGGCATACCCATGATGAGCATTGGGATCTGGCAAGAAAGCCGGTGGACTTCTATGATTTGAAAGGGGATCTGGAATCGGTATTGGAGCTGACCGGTAAATTATCCGAAATTCAGTTCAAGGCAGAGTCCAACCCCGCCCTGCATCCTGGGCAAAGTGCGGCCATTTATTTACACGGCGAACGTGTCGGTTTCATCGGTGTGGTTCACCCAGAACTTGAACGTAAACTGGATCTTAACGGCCGTACTGTGGTATTCGAATTGGAGTGGAACAAGCTCGCAAGCCGCGCCGTGCCTCAGGCCCGTGAGGTTTCTCGCTTCCCTGCAAACCGCCGCGATATCGCCGTTGTAGTGGCTGAAAACGTCGCCGCAGAAGATATTTTGGCAGAGTGTAAGAAAGTTGGCGCAAATCAGGTAGTTGGCGTAAACTTGTTTGATGTGTACCGTGGCAAGGGCGTAGCTGAGGGTTATAAGAGCCTGGCTATCAGTCTGGTGTTGCAGGATACCGCCCGTACACTGGAAGAAGAGGAGATTGCCGCTACCGTTGCAAAATGTGTAGAGGCTCTAAAACAGCGATTCCAAGCATCCTTGAGGGATTGAACCTATGGCGCTTACTAAAGCTGAAATGTCAGAACACCTGTTTGAGAAGCTAGGGCTTAGCAAACGGGATGCCAAAGACCTGGTAGAACTGTTCTTTGAAGAGGTCCGTCGAGCTCTGGAGAACGGAGAACAGGTCAAGCTGTCTGGTTTTGGCAATTTTGATTTGCGAGACAAGAACCAACGTCCGGGACGCAACCCGAAAACCGGTGAGGACATTCCGATTACGGCGCGCCGCGTGGTCACTTTCCGTCCGGGACAGAAACTGAAAAGCCGGGTGGAGAACGCCAGCCCGAAAGAGTAGGTTACACAACGCCAAAAAGGCCGCGCAAGCGGCCTTTTTCTTTGGCGGTTTACCCACCTCACTGGGTCGGCGCTGCATGCTGCTCCCGTCTATTACCATCATCGCCTCGATGACCGGCGGTGCCAGCCGCTGCTTTCACCACCATTCGTTCACTCAGTCCTTCCCCTAAACGCCCGAACCTCCTACTATTTGCTGCAAGACGTTATTTTCAGGCCGCTATCCTGGCCAGTAGGGAAGTTGTGTAGTTATGCCGAGCAGTCAGACCTTCACTTTGTTACAACAGCATCAACACCGCCGTGATAAACGCTATTTGACCTGGCTGACGCTGGGCGTCGTACTGGCGTTTGCCTTCAGCCTAAGCGCCGGGGATCTGTGGATCTGGCCTGCGCAGTGGTTGAGTGAGCCTGCACAGCTGTTTGTCTGGCAATTGCGCCTGCCACGAGCGCTGGCGGTGATGCTGGTGGGTGCAAGCCTGGCGGTGGCAGGGGCGGCGATGCAGGCTCTGTTTGAGAACCCGTTGGCGGAGCCTGGGCTACTTGGCGTATCCAACGGTGCCGGAGTGGCGCTGGTGCTGACGGTGCTGTTCGGCAACGGCCTGCTGCCAGTGGCGCTGATGAGCATGAACGCCATCGCTGGCGCTTTGGTGATGACCTTCCTGTTGCTGATTTTTGCCCGCCGTCGCCGGTTGAGCAACGCACGTTTGCTGCTGGTGGGGGTAGCGCTGGGGATTGTGTGCAGCGCGATTATGACTTGGGCCGTGTATTTCAGTTCGAGCCTCGACCTGCGGCAGCTAATGTACTGGATGATGGGCGGTTTCGGCGGGGTGGATTGGCGGCAGAAATGGCTGCTGTTAGCCCTGTTGCCAGCGCTGCTGTGGCTATGCGCGCAAGGCAAGGTGCTGAACTTGATGGCCCTTGGCGAAATGCAGGCCCGGCAGTTGGGTCTTTCCCTGCACGTATGGCGTAATCTGCTGGTGCTGGCCATCGGCTGGCTGGTGGGCACCAGCGTGGCCCTGGCGGGCGTGATAGGCTTTATCGGCCTGGTGATCCCGCATATTTTGCGCCTCAGCGGTTTGACCAACCAACGTTACCTGCTGCCTGGCTGCGCCTTGGCAGGCGCGGGCGTATTGTTAGTGGCGGACGTGGTGGCGCGGATTGCGCTGTTTTCGGCGGAGTTACCCATCGGCGTGGTCACTGCTACGCTGGGGGCCCCTCTTTTTATCTGGTTACTGGCGCGGACAAAAAGCGTAAGGTAAACCGGCTGCCGGTAATGCCCGGCGGCGTTCTTCTGTCTCACCTGCAAATAAAACCAAAGGAAAACATCTGATGAGCAACCCCATTTATGCCATTCCGCTGCAAACCATTGAGAACCAATCTACCACGCTGAACGCCTATGCCGGCAAGGTGCTGCTGGTGGTCAACGTAGCGTCGGAATGCGGCCTGACCAAGCAATACGAAGGCCTGGAAAAGCTTTATGAAACCTGGCGTGAGCAGGGTTTTGCGGTGTTGGGTTTCCCCTCCAATGAGTTTCTTGGTCAGGAGCCGGGCAGTAATGAAGAGATCCTGGCGTTTTGCCGTGGCACCTTTGGCGTCCAATTCCCGATGTTTGCCAAAATTGAAGTCAATGGTGAGGGCCGTCATCCGCTGTATCGGGAACTGATTGCCGCACAGCCACAGGCCGTCGCACCAGAAGGCAGTGGTTTCCTGGAGCGGATGAGCAGCAAAGGCCGTGCGCCGAAGCACACCGGCGATATCCTGTGGAACTTTGAGAAATTCTTGATTGGGCGTGATGGTACGGTGATCCAACGCTTCTCGCCTGATATGACGCCAGAAGATCCACAGGTGTCCGAGGCCATCAAACAGGCTTTGGCCAAGTAAAGGAGCGAACAGAACCATGCTGCAACTCAGTGAGGTGGGGGTAGAAGGGCGACTAGTGCCGTTTTCTGGGCAGATCGCCGCTGGGTTGCAGGTGCACCTGATCGGCCCAAACGGCGCGGGTAAGAGTACGCTGTTAGCCAGATTGGCGGGTATGCTGCCAGGGCTTGGCGAAGTTCGGCTGTCTGGGCGTTTGCTGGAAGCGTATACGGGGAATGAACTGGCAAGGCATCGGGCTTATCTGTGCCAGCAGCAGCCTCCGGTTGCGCTGATGCCGGTATTTCAATATCTCGCCTTACATCAGCCCGCCGGGGCGGACGAAAGCGAGCTGGAAAAAACCATCCTGTATTTGGCACGTAGCCTAAAGCTGGCGGATAAATTATCCCGCATGTTGACTCAACTCTCCGGGGGCGAATGGCAACGGGTGCGACTGGCCGCAGTCTTGTTACAGGTTTGGCCAACGGTTAACCCAATAAGCCAATTACTTCTGCTTGATGAACCGACCAACAGCCTGGATGTGGCGCAAAAGGTGGCGCTGGATCGCCTGTTGCGTGAATTTTGCCAAAGTGGCCGCAGCGCACTGGTCTGTGCTCACG
This sequence comes from Serratia sp. Res13-Sevr-LER1-36-b, assembly GCF_015673035.1. Taxonomy (NCBI): domain Bacteria; kingdom Pseudomonadati; phylum Pseudomonadota; class Gammaproteobacteria; order Enterobacterales; family Yersiniaceae; genus Serratia; species Serratia sp. Res13-Sevr-LER1-36-b. Next base: position 679,390 of record NZ_JADACK010000005.1, read on the forward strand.
ATCTCAATCATACCTTGCAACAGGCCGATCGGGTCTGGTTGCTGCAATCCGGACGGTTGGTCGCCGAGGGGGGCACCCACGAGGTAATGGAGCCAGGGTTATTATCCAAGGTTTATGACGTGGATTTTCATCTGCAGGCGGTGGGAGAACAGCGCTGGATTATGACTAAAACGGCCTAGCGCGGTTTCGACGTTTTTTAACCGGCAAAATGTAGTTAAACGGAAAGTAAACGCGCTCAATATAATTACCCAATAAGGGTACAAATCCTGCGGCTAATCTCACAAAATAACATGGTAAACACCCGATTACCTGCTAGGCTAATCGGGTTGAAAGAAATTAAGTAAAAAATTATAACCGCATAACTTTATGATTATGCTGCTAATTATTTTTTCCTTGATGAGGAGGTTTTACAGAGTGTGTCCTGATAATAATTTCTTCCTTAAGGTTTAGTTAAGCTTGCCCACGTAGATTGGCAGTTATTCCACCAGTGATCATTCTTTGCGACGTTTACTATTCGTTAAATGTAAAAGTCTTACAGTGGCTTAAAGAAAATCGAGACGTTTGGGGTTTAATTATGGATCAATTCCTGCCTTTTTCACGCCCGGCAATTGGGGATGAAGAGATTGCGGCGGTAGAAAAGGTATTGCGTTCCGGCTGGATCACCACCGGACCGCAAAATCAGCAGTTGGAAAGTGAGTTTTGCCGAACCTTCGGCTGCAAGCATGCGGTTGCCGTCTGCTCTGCAACGGCGGGGATGCACATTACCCTTATGGCTCTGGATATCGGGCCAGGGGATGAAGTCATTACCCCCTCTCAAACCTGGGTTTCCACCCTTAATATGATCGAATTGCTTGGCGCTACGCCGGTGATGATCGATGTTGACCGTGACACGCTAATGGTCAGCGCAGCCGATGTTGAGGCGGCCATCACCCCACGTACCAAAGCGATTATTCCCGTTCACTATGCGGGCGCACCATTACCGATGGATGAACTGCGTGCAGTGGCTCAACGCCACAATCTTCCCCTGATTGAAGATGCAGCTCACGCCGTGGGCACCCGTTTCAATGGTGAATGGGTGGGCGCACGGGGCACTGCCATTTTCTCTTTCCACGCCATCAAAAACCTGACCTGTGCGGAAGGTGGCCTGATCGCGACCGATGACGATCAACTGGCCGATCGCGTCCGCTGCCTGAAGTTCCACGGCTTGGGCGTCGACGCTTTTGACCGCCAACTCCAGGGGCGTAAGCCGCAGGCAGAAGTGGTTGAACCTGGCTACAAATACAACCTGTCAGATATTCATGCGGCGATCGCTGTGGTGCAGTTGGCGCGTTTGCCAGAACTGAACGCCCGGCGCAAGGTGCTGGCGGAACGTTACCTGGCCGCGCTGCAAGATTCACCTTTCCAGCCGTTGGGGTTACCAGATTATCCGCACGATCACGCCTGGCACCTGTTTATGGTGCGCGTCGATGAACAACGTTGCGGCATTTGGCGAGATCAACTGATGGAACGGCTGAAAGAAGTTGGGGTCGGTACCGGTCTGCATTTCCGCGCCGCCCATACGCAAAAATTCTACCGCGAACGTTACCCACAGCTGTCATTGCCCAATACCGAATGGAACTCGGCACGCCTGTGCACTTTACCGCTGTTCCCAGATATGACCGAAGCTGATGTCGATCGCGTGGTCAATGCCTTGTCTTCCGTATTGGAGTCTTCCCGTGTCTCGCGCTGAACCTATTAGCAAAGTTTCGGTGGTGATCCCGGTGTACAACGAGCAGGAAAGTTTACCTGCCTTGTTGGAGCGCACCACCGCCGCCTGTAAACAACTATTGCAACCTTATGAAATTATTCTGATTGACGATGGCAGCAGCGACAACTCTGCCGCCATGCTAACCGCCGCGGCGGAACAACCAGGCAGTTGCATTATTGCCGTGCTGCTGAACCGTAACTACGGCCAGCATTCCGCCATCATGGCGGGTTTCAATCAGGTCAGCGGCGATCTGGTGATCACCCTGGATGCCGATCTGCAAAACCCACCGGAGGAAATCCCCCGCCTAGTCAGCGTCGCGGAAGAGGGTTATGACGTGGTGGGTACCGTGCGTGCCAACCGTCAGGACTCCTGGTTCCGCAAGACGGCCTCCCGCATGATCAATATGATGATCCAGCGCGCGACCGGTAAATCCATGGGCGACTATGGATGCATGCTGCGTGCCTATCGCCGCCATATCATCGAAGCGATGCTGCACTGCCATGAGCGCAGTACCTTTATTCCGATCCTGGCCAACACCTTTGCTCGCCGTACCACGGAGATCGAGGTGCGTCACGCTGAACGCGAGTTCGGTGACTCCAAATATAGCCTGATGAAGCTGATCAACCTGATGTATGACCTGATCACCTGCCTGACCACTACGCCGCTGCGTCTGCTCAGCGTGGTAGGCAGCGTGATTGCGCTGTCAGGCTTCGTGCTGGCGGTGTTGTTGATCGTGCTGCGCTTGGTCCTGGGGCCGGAATGGGCGGCAGGCGGAGTGTTCACGCTGTTTGCGGTGTTATTCACCTTTATCGGTGCACAGTTTGTCGGTATGGGATTGTTAGGGGAGTACATCGGCCGGATTTATAACGACGTCCGTGCTCGTCCCCGCTATTTTGTCCAGAAAGTGGTCGGTGCAAAACCAACCCAAAATAATCAGGAAGAAGAATGATGAAAGCTATTGTATTTGCTTACCATGACATCGGCTGCGCAGGCTTGAAAGCGCTGACAGAAGCGGGCTATGACGTACAGGCCGTATTTACCCATACCGATGATCCAGGTGAAAACAACTTCTTCTCTTCCGTTGCTCGCCAGGGTGCCGAACTGGAGCTGCCGGTGTATGCACCGGAAGATGTCAATCATCCGCTGTGGGTGGAGCGTATCCGTGAGCTGCAGCCGGATATCATTTTCTCTTTCTACTACCGCAATATGTTGAGCGATGAGATCCTTTCTCTGGCTCCAAAGGGTGGTTTTAACCTGCATGGTTCACTGTTGCCACGCTACCGTGGCCGCGCGCCGATCAACTGGGCGCTGGTGAATGGCGAAACCGAAACCGGTGCCACGTTGCACAAGATGGTCAAACGTCCGGATGCCGGCGATATCGTTGGTCAGCATAAAGTGGCGATTTCCGAGCAGGACACCGCGCTGACGCTGCACAAAAAAGTGTTGGAAGCGGCGCAGATCGTCTTGAAAGAACAACTGCCGAAACTGAAAAACGGTACGGCCAGCCTGACGGTACAAAACGAAGCGGATGCCAGCTATTTTGGCCGCCGTACCGCTGCCGACGGTGAAATCCAGTGGCACAAATCTGCCCGTGAAATCAACAACCTGGTGCGCGCTGTCACTGAACCTTATCCGGGCGCCTTCAGCTATCTGGGCCAGCGCAAAGTGATCATTTGGCGCGCACGCGTGCTGGATACCGCGCATGATAAGCAGCCTGGTACGGTGCTGAGCACCACCCCACTGGTGATTGCCTGTGGTGAAGGGGCGCTGGAAATCGTGGCGGGCCAGAGCGAGTCTGGTTTGTATGTGCAAGGCAACCGCCTGGCAGCGGAAATGGGCATGGTGAGCGACGTACGTCTGGCTGCCAAGCCAAGCTCGGTGATGAAGCGCCGGACCCGCGTGCTGATCCTGGGAGTTAACGGCTTTATCGGCAACCATCTCACCGAACGCCTGCTGCGCGAAGATCGTTACGATATCTATGGCCTGGATATCGGCTCTGATGCAATCAGCCGTTTCCTGGATAACCCGCGCTTCCACTTTGTGGAAGGGGATATCAGCATTCATTCCGAGTGGATCGAATATCACATCAAGAAGTGCGACGTGGTATTGCCGCTGGTGGCGATCGCCACACCGATCGAATACACCCGTAATCCACTGCGCGTGTTCGAGCTGGATTTCGAAGAAAACCTGAAAATCGTTCGCGACTGTGTGAAATACAACAAACGCATCATCTTCCCGTCCACTTCAGAAGTTTATGGCATGTGTGACGATAAAGAGTTTGATGAGGACACCTCGCGCCTGATCGTCGGGCCAATCAATAAACAGCGCTGGATCTATTCGGTTTCCAAACAGCTGTTGGACCGCGTTATCTGGGCTTATGGGGCCAAAGAAGGCCTGAAGTTCACGCTGTTCCGTCCGTTTAACTGGATGGGGCCACGCCTGGACAACCTGGATGCGGCGCGTATCGGTTCATCGCGCGCGATCACCCAGTTGATCCTGAACCTGGTTGAAGGCTCACCGATCAAGTTGGTGGACGGTGGGGCGCAGAAACGTTGCTTTACCGATATCAACGACGGTATTGAAGCGCTGTATCGCATTATTGAAAACCGCGATGGCCAATGCGATGGTCAGATCGTCAACATCGGCAACCCGACCAACGAAGCCAGTATTCGTGAGCTGGCGGAAATGTTGCTGGCCAGCTTCAATGAGCATCCGCTGCGCGGCAATTTCCCGCCGTTTGCCGGTTTCAAGGACGTGGAAAGCAGCAGCTACTATGGTAAAGGGTATCAGGACGTTGAGCACCGTACGCCAAGTATCAAGAACGCGCGCCGCCTGCTGGGCTGGCAGCCGACGATCGCCATGCAGCAAACCGTTGCCGAGACGCTGGACTACTTCCTGCGTACCACGGTAAAGGAAGGTGATGGTGCATGAGGAAGGTCGGCCTGCGAGTTGATGTAGACACCTTTAGCGGTACCCGTGAAGGGGTGCCGCGCCTGCTGGAGCTGTTTGCCAAGTACGATATTCAGGCCAGCTTCTTCTTCAGCGTCGGGCCGGACAACATGGGGCGCCACTTGTGGCGCCTGCTTCGTCCCCAATTCCTGCTGAAAATGCTGCGTTCCAAGGCCGCCTCCCTGTATGGCTGGGATATCCTGCTGGCGGGGACCGCGTGGCCTGGGAGGAATATTTCCCGATCTTTGGGGCCGTTGATGAAGCGCACGCTGGAGATGGGCCACGAAGTGGGTTTGCACGCCTGGGATCATCAAGGGTGGCAGGCCAAGGTGGGGAAGTGGTCCAAACCCGAGTTGATGCGCCAGGTTCAGTTGGGTGTTGATGCGCTGGCAAACGCGATCGGTCAACCGGTCCGATTTTCGGCGGTGGCGGGGTGGCGTGCCGATCAGCGCGTCGTGGAGGTTAAGCAAGGTTTTGGTTTCGAGTACAACAGCGATTGCCGGGGTACCCATCCGTTCCGTCCGCTATTAGAGAACGGCCAGCCGGGCACGGTGCAAATCCCCGTGACGCTCCCCACTTTTGACGAGGTGATTGGCCGTGAGACCAGTATGGCGGATTTCAATGATTATATTTTGCGAGCGATAGAAAACGATCGTGGGGTGCCGGTGTACACCATACATACCGAGGTGGAAGGTATGTCGCAGTCGGCCATGTTCGAACAGTTGTTACTGCGTGCAAAACAGCAAGGCATCGAGTTCTGCCCGTTGAGCGCATTGCTGCCCCAAGACGTGTCATCATTGCCGCTAGGCCGCATTATACGCGCGCCATTTCCTGGCCGAGAAGGCTGGTTGGGTTATCAAACCGAAGTTGGGGGAGAAAAGGTTTCATGAAAGCGTTGAAAGGATCCTGGGCCATCGTATTGGCCATTTTTTTTGCCCTGGTGTATCTGTTGCCGGTGAATGGGCGGTTACTGTGGCAGCCGGATGAAACCCGCTACGCCGAAATTAGCCGTGAAATGCTGGCGCGCGGAGATTGGGTTGTGCCTAACCTGCTCGGCCTGCGCTATTTTGAAAAGCCGGTTGCCGGTTACTGGTTTAACAACATTAGCCAGTGGTTGTTCGGCGATAGCAACTTTGCCGTGCGCTTTGGCTCGATATTCAGCACTGGCCTGACCGCCTTGCTGGTCTTTGCTCTGGCCTGGCTGATGTGGAAAAATGCGCGTCGTGCCAGCCTGGCAGTGCTGATTTTCCTGTCGATGGTTCTGGTATTCAGTATTGGCACTTACAGCGTGCTCGATCCGATGATCTCGTTGTGGCTGACGGCAGCCATGGTCAGCTATTACCTGACGCTGAAAGCCACCACCGCCAAAGGTAAGCTGGGGGGCTATGTGTTGCTCGGGCTGGCCTGTGGCATGGGCTTTATGACCAAAGGATTTCTGGCACTGGCGGTGCCGGTGATTGCCGTTATTCCCATTGTTATTCAGCAGCGTAAGGTCAAAGATCTGTTCTGCTATGGGCCAGTGGCGATCGTGGTTGCGGTACTGCTTAGCCTGCCGTGGGCTCTGGCGGTGGCCCAACGCGAGCCGGACTATTGGAACTACTTCTTCTGGGTGGAGCATATTCAGCGCTTTGCCGAAGACAATGCCCAGCATAAGGCCCCCTTCTGGTTTTACCTGCCGATCCTGATCGCTGCGGTACTGCCGTGGTTGGGGCTATTGCCAGGTTCCCTGCTCAAGGGATGGCGTGAGCGAGTGCAGCGCCCGGAGCTGTTTTTCCTGTTGAGCTGGGTGGTGATGCCGCTGATCTTCTTCAGCATCGCCAAAGGCAAGCTGCCTACCTATATTCTGCCTTGCATGGCGCCGTTGGCACTGCTGATGGCGGCTTACGCCGAGGATTGCGCGGGGCAGTTACGTACTCGGGTATTCAAGATGAATGCCGTGCTAAATGGCCTGTTTGGTCTGATTGGCATTATCGCGTTGTTGCTCATCGGCTCCGGTGTGTTACCTAAAGTGCATTTGTTTACCGCCGATGAGTGGCCGAAAATCGTGCTCGGTCTGATTGCCTTTGGTGGTTGGCTGCTGTTTGCCGTGATTTCCGCTCGTGAAAACGCGAAACGCTGGACCTGGGCGGCCGCCTGCCCGCTGCTGCTTTGTCTGTTGATCGGCTACGCTATTCCACAGCAGGTAATCGACTCCAAGCAGCCGCAAAACTTCATTCGTGACAATATCGCCACGCTCAGCCAGAGCCAGTTTGTGTTGGCCGATCGCGTGGGTATCGCCGCTGGCCTAGCCTGGGAACTGAAACGCAGCGATGTGCTGATGTACGGTGAAAAAGGCGAGCTCACTTATGGCTTGGCGTATCCCGATGCACGTGGCCACTATATCGGCGAAGAAGATTTTGCTGGTTGGTTGGCTCAGGCTCGTAAACAGGGGGATGTGTCACTGGTAATGCAGCTCTCCCGTGGTGAGCACGTGCCGACAGATTTGCCACCGCCAGACAGCGTGGTCGAGATGCATCGTATGGCATTGGTATGGTATAAGCAGCAACCATGATGGCGTATTTATTGGTGATCCTGGTTAGCCTGTTCACCTGTGCGGGGCAGCTGTGTCAGAAACAGGCTGCCCTTACCTGGCAACAGGTTAGTGATCGGCGGCGGATTTTAACGCTGCGCTGGTTGGCGCTGGCGGTGCTGCTATTGGGGCTGGGCATGCTGGTGTGGCTAAATGTGTTGCAGCGCTTGCCGCTCAGCCTGGCCTATCCGATGCTGAGCCTCAATTTTGTCCTGGTGACGTTGGCGGCGCGCTGGTTGTTTAACGAGCCGACCACGGTGCGTCACTGGTGCGGCGTGGCGTCGATCATGCTGGGGATCCTGCTGATGAGTCTGCAATCATGAAAGGTTATCTTTGGGGCGCGGGTAGCGTTCTGTTAGTGACGTTGGCCCAGTTGCTGATGAAATGGGGCATGGGACAAATCCCGCTGTTGTCCTTTGCCGATGTTACCTGGCCGTTACTCAACCAGTATGGAATGGCCTTGATAGCGGTGGTCGTTGGCATCTTCGGCTATGCATTATCAATGCTGTGCTGGTTCTTCGCGCTGAATTATCTGCCACTGAACCGGGCTTATCCGTTGTTGAGTGTCAGTTATGCGCTGGTTTACCTGGCGGCGGTGATCCTGCCCTGGTTTAATGAATCTGCCACCTTGCTCAAAACGTTGGGGACGCTGTTTATTCTGCTTGGCGTCTGGTTGATTAATAGCCATCGGGCGGTAAAAAACCGCTAATGGCGGAAAAAACGCTGTCGATTCGAATATCTCATGGACAAAACTTGCCTTTTTATTATCTTGAGCGATAAATTAATGCCAAACAGCATTCTCCTTACCTGGGGTGGCGTGGTGAAATATCGCAGGCGGTTGATCCGCTTCGGTGTTCAAGTGAAAGGTAAAATGCGATGCGTGTGTGGTTTCTATTAGCCAGTTTAATTCTCGCCGGTTGCAGCAGCCATGCGCCGCCGCCGAGTGGCCGTTTGTCCGATTCCATCGTGGTGGTAGCGCAATTGAACGAGCAACTGCGTCAATGGTATGGCACCCCGTATCGCTATGGCGGGCTAGATCGCGGCGGTGTCGACTGTTCCGGCTTTGTCTATCGCACCTTTAGCGATCGTTTTGATATGCAATTACCGCGCTCCACGGCGCAGCAAACCGGGCTGGGGACCAAAGTCTCGCGCGACGAGCTGATGCCAGGCGATCTGGTGTTCTTTAAAACCGGCAGCGGAGAGAATGGCCTGCATGTGGGGATCTACGATACCAACGACGAGTTTATTCATGCTTCTACCAGTAAAGGCGTGACGCGTTCCTCACTCAACAACGTTTACTGGCGCAAGGTGTACTGGCAGGCGCGCCGGATTTAACGCCCCAAACCCCCTATCTGGTGTATTATGGCAGCACTGCATGATGAGGTGACTGCCATGAATTCCTTACGTTTATTGATTTCCGATTCCTACGATCCCTGGTTTAATCTGGCGGTAGAAGAGTGCATCTTCCGCGAAATGACCACGCAAAAAATCCTCTTCCTGTGGCGTAATGCCGAAACCGTGGTGATTGGCCAGTCGCAGAACCCGTGGAAAGAGTGCAATACCCGGCGGATGGAGCAGGATGGCATTCGTCTGGCACGGCGCAGCAGCGGCGGCGGGGCGGTGTTTCACGATCTGGGCAATACCTGCTTTACCTTTATGGCCGGTAAGCCCGGCTACGATAAAACCGTTTCTACCGGCATTATTCTGGCGGCGCTAAAACAGCTAGGTGTTGATGCTTCGGCTTCCGGGCGTAACGATCTGGTGGTTGAAACGGCCAACGGAGTGCGCAAAATCTCCGGTTCAGCCTACCGCGAAACCCAGGATCGTGGCTTTCATCACGGTACGCTGCTGTTGAATGCCGATCTCAATCGCCTGGCGGATTATCTCAATCCCGATCCGAAAAAACTGCAGGCGAAAGGCATCACTTCTGTACGTTCCAGGGTCGCTAACCTGGCCGAGTTTGTGCCCGAAATCGACCATCAGCAGGTTTGTGACGCCGTTATTCAGGCTTTCTTCGCCCATTATGGTGAAACGGCACAGCCGGAAGTGATCTCCCCGGATGTCTTCCCAGACCTGCCTGATTTTGCCCAGCAATTTGCCAAGCAGAGCAGTTGGGAATGGAATTTTGGCAAAGCGCCAGCGTTTAGCCACTTGCTGAATGAACGATTTACCTGGGGTGGGGTAGATATCTTTTTTGACGTCGAGAAGGGCGCGATTGTACGCGCGCAGATATTCACCGACAGCCTCAACCCTTCGCCATTACAGACTTTGGCCGAAAAGCTGGTGGGATGTGCCTATCGCAGCGAGGCGTTGGCAGACTGTTGTGCACAGCTGGTAGCGCAATATCCACAGCAGGAGAACGAGCTAAGTGAGTTGCAGCGTTGGTTGTTGGAAACCATTAAGTAGTGCTTTGTGGTAAATAAGTTGGGAATTTTATTAATGAAATCAGGTGGTCGCCGCATCACCTGATCGTTGAACATAAAAATAATTCACACATTGCGTAAAGCTTTTAATTTGTAACGATAGATGCCGCAAATATAATTATCGCACCTGACTGCCTGAACAAAAAAACATCGCTAAAGCTATCAATTACTTGGCAACGCCTAGCTAATCACATTACTATTTATGAACTATCCCCGAGGGATTGATCGGTATAACTTATTGTTATACGATGTTTTGCACGCCATTAAGCCTCTGGCCTTAAAATGAATATTCAATCTGACGTTGATTTTATTAGTCAGTACGTCTTCCTGCCGATTTACGCCATGACGGGAAGATTGCTGGCGGTGGAACTTCTCACCCGTTTTACTGGCTCGGGCGACAACCTGGCGATGCCTACGGAGATCGGCCTGCGGTTATTAACCCCAGAACAAAGGATTGAGTTATTCAACGATCAACTCACGCTGGCTGAAAAGCACGCGTCATGGTTTGTTGCCAACGGGGTGACATTGACCATTAATATCGAAGAAACGGTTGTCGATTGGCTGCTTGGCAGCGAAACACGTCGTCAACGAGTGCATCAGTTGCCGTTTATTGCTTTTGAAATCAATGAGAGTTTCCCCAACCTTTCCGCAGGGAAAGACAATGGGAAAATACGCTTGTTAAGTGACTACTTTTCGCTGTGGCTCGATGGTTTCGGTTCTGGCAAAGCGACGTTGACCGCGTTGTACGATGGTTTATTTGATTTTGTGAAGATCGACAAACGCTTTTATTGGCAATTGGTTACCCAACAGGGATATGACCTGGTTATCGATTCACTGCTTAAGAATATCAATCAACTTTGTAAGGGAGTTATTGTTTGCGGCATTGAGAAACATGAGTATTTCAATAAACTGACCAACACCGGTGTTTTAGGGCTACAGGGATTTTTATGGCCTGCCATCAGTGTGGATAATCTGCGGTCTCTACGCAGGATTGCTGAAGAGTTCGATAATAATAGCTGATTTTTACTTACACACCGGGGTAAATAGTGGACTGGATGATTTTTACCGTGATCCCAGTACTGATAATTATTGTCGCTTTATCATTGATAAAGCATTTTAGCCATGCGCGTAGTAGGTCATTAAAAGACTCACGCCGTCGGCGTTAAATAACCAAGCTAATAGGGCTCACCGCCGCTTTTTAGTCTACCACGCCCCTTCAGGTTATCGGCAAGGGGCGAATCCCTTGTAAATCCTCCGTGTTAATCTGCACCTCCAGGCTCTACACTAAGCGTTACGGAGGGCCTATGCCGCAATTTGAAAACGCTTATTACCAACAGCTGCCCGGTTTTTATACCGCACTGCAGCCGACGCCGCTTAAAGCGGCCCGTTTGCTGTATTACAGCCAGCCGCTGGCTCAGGAACTGGGGTTGGACGCAAGCTGGTTTACCCCAGAGAAAACGCCAATCTGGGCAGGTGAAACCCTGTTACCCGGTATGCAGCCTTTGGCGCAGGTTTACAGCGGCCATCAGTTTGGTTCCTGGGCAGGGCAGTTGGGAGATGGCCGGGGGATCCTGCTGGGCGAACAGCGGCTCGCGGACGGCCGCAGTATGGACTGGCATCTGAAAGGCGCTGGGTTAACGCCGTATTCCCGCATGGGCGATGGGCGGGCAGTGCTGCGCTCGGTGATCCGTGAATTCCTGGCCTCCGAGGCGCTATACCATTTGGGGATCCCGACGACGCGGGCCCTGACAATTGTCACCAGCGAACATCCGGTGTTTCGTGAACAACCGGAGCGCGGGGCAATGCTGCTGCGGGTGGCGGAAAGCCATGTTCGCTTTGGCCATTTCGAACATTTCTATTATCGCAAACAGTCGGAGCAGGTCAGGCAACTGGCGGACTTCGTTATTGCGCGCCATTGGTCGCAATGGGTTGATGAACAAGATCGCTATCTGCTGTGGTTTACCGATGTGGTGGAACGTACCGCACGTATGATTGCCCACTGGCAGTGCGTGGGGTTTGCCCACGGCGTGATGAATACCGACAATATGTCGATCCTCGGCCTGACGATGGATTATGGCCCTTATGGCTTCCTTGATGACTACCGGCCCGATTATATCTGCAATCATTCCGATCATCAGGGCCGTTATGCGTTCGATAACCAGCCTGCCGTGGGGTTATGGAACCTGCATCGATTGGCGCAAACGCTATCCGGTTTGCTGAGTGCCGAGCAGTTACAGCAGGCACTGGCCGCCTATAAACCCGCGCTGATGCAGGCTTATGGCGAGCAAATGCGTGCCAAACTGGGCTTGTTTACCCAGTCAAAACAGGATAACGATCTGCTGACCGGCTTATTGAGCCTGATGGCGCAAGAGGGACGCGACTACACTCGCATCTTCCGTTTATTGAGCGACGTTGAGCAGCAGCAGTCGCAAACGCCATTGCGTGATGAATTTATCGATCGCGATGTGTTTGACGGCTGGTATCAAAAATATCGCCAGCGCTTACAGCTTGAGCAGGTGAGTGATGCCGAGCGCCAGCAAGCGATGAAGCGGGCAAATCCTAAACTGATTTTGCGTAATTATCTGGCGCAGCAGGCCATCGAAGCGGCAGAGCAGGACGATGTCAGCAAGCTGGCACGTTTGCACCAGGCGTTGCTGCAACCTTTCGCCGACGATGCTCAGTATGACGATCTGGCGGCCTTGCCACCGGATTGGGGCAAGCATCTGGAAATTTCCTGTTCAAGCTAACGGCAGCAAGCCCTCCATGGCTTACCGTTACTGACGTAAAAATACCTGCGGCAGTGCGGTCTCCGGGTGGGCGGTGACACCGAGATCTGCCTGATACCAACGTGTCAGGATATCTGTCTGCAATACCTGCTGCGGGGTACCGGAAGCGACCAGGCGGCCCTGATGCAACAACAGAATACGATCGGCATACAGCGCGGCCAGATTAAGATCGTGCAATACGCAACAGACCGCCAACGGCTGCTGACGCGTCAGGGAGCGCAGCAGGCGTAAGGTATGCTGTTGATGATACAGATCGAGCGCCGAGGTGGGTTCATCAAGGAATAACCAGGATGGTGCGGGTTGCGGCTGCCACAACTGCACCAATACTCTGGCCAGTTGCACCCGCTGCTGTTCCCCGCCGGAAAGCTGGCGGTAATCACGTTGGGCCAGGCTGGTGCAATCGGTCTGCTCCATCACCTGTTGGATCGCCCGTTTGGCATCGCGCCCGCTATGCGGAGAACGCCCCATAGCGATCACTTCCTCCACGGTAAACGGAAAGGCCAGCTCGCTGTGTTGACGCATTACCGCCCGGACCTTGGCCAACTGCTGCGGTTGCCATTGCTCAAGCGGTTTACCTTGCAGGCGGCACTCGCCACAGTCTGCTGCCAGATAACCGGTAAGTAAGCGAAGCAAGGTCGACTTCCCCGCGCCGTTGGGGCCGATAATCGCCACCATTTCACCGCTGGCAATGCTGAGGGAGACATCGGTGATCAGCCTGCGATCCCCCAGGTTGTAACGCAATTGCCGTGCTGTCAGCTTTGATGAATCATCCACCGGTGCGCTCCCGCTGGCGCATCACCAGCCACAGAAAATAGGGACCACCGATCAGGCTGGTCATCAGGCCTACCGGCATTTCTGCCGGAGCGACCAGCGTACGTGCCAGCGTATCGCTCACCAACAGCAGGCAGGCACCGCCGAGGGCAGAGGCTGGCAACAACCAGCGGTGATCGCCCCCAAGCCGCATACGCACCAGGTGGGGTACCACCAGGCCAATAAAGCCGATCACGCCACTCATCGCTACGGCAGCCCCAATCAGCAGAGCGCTCAACAGTAGCAACTGCAGCTTGGCGCGTTGCACATTAACTCCAAGGTAATGTGCTTCTTCATCACCTAGCTGTAGCAGATTCAAACGACGAGCCTGTAACAGCGTCAGCAATGCGGCTGGCAGGATCAGCGAAGCGGACACCACCAGGGTAGGCCACTGTGACTGGCTAAGGCTGCCCATCATCCAGAGTGAAAACTGACGTAATTGCTGGTCGCTACTGAGGTACGACAGCACACCAATCGCCGCCATGCACAGCGCATTGATGGCGATACCCGCCAACAACAGCCGCGACAGGCTGCCGTGCCCGCTGCGGCTGATACCGTAGATCAGTATCGAAACCAGCAGGCTGCCAAGAAACGCCGCCAGCATATGGCTGTATAGCGCGATGAGCGGGGGCAGGGCCAGCGGCATGACGATCACCAGGGCGACGAACAGTGCGCCGCCGCTGCTGATCCCCAACAGGCTGGGATCGGCCAAGGGGTTGCGGAACAGCCCCTGCATCACCGCGCCGGAAACCGCCAACGCGCAACCGATCACTACGGCCAATAGCACGCGAGGCAGGCGTATATTCAGCCAGATATGCCAGGAGGCATCACTGAGAGGAGCCTGCCACAAGGTGCGAAATGATAGTGTCAACGCCCCCAGGTTAGCGGCCCCAAGCACCAGGATCGTCAGCAGGATCAGCAGGCTGCCGATCGCCAGGCGGGGTGAGGTTCGGCAACGCATTACTTTTGCTCCGCCGCTTTACGCAACAGGCCCAGCGCCTGCGGCGTTTCCAGACCAAAACCGAGCAGCGCCATATCATCAACGATCAGCACGCGGCGGTTTTTCCCCGCCGGTGTCAGAGCCATGCCGGGCAACAGCCAAAGGTTTTCCTGGCCACCGATGGAGCGAACGCCATCGGTAGTCACCAACAGCAAGTCTGGTGCGCTGGCAATCACGCCCTCTTGCGAGAGCGGGCGGTAACGGCTGAAACCTTGCATCGCGTTTTTCAACCCAGCCGCTCTGATAATGGCATCTGCCGCGGTTTGCTGGCCCGCGGCCATGGGGGTAATACCCCCGTGACTCATCACGAACAGTACTTTCACCGGCAGCGGCGTATTGGCTACCGCTGCCAACTGTTGCTGATAACGTTCAGCCAACTGCTTGCCTTGGCTACTGCGATTGATGGCATCGGCTATCACGCTGATTTTTTCAGGCACCGCCTGCACGGTGGTATCCCCAGGGATACGCACCACCTTCACGCCACTGTCCTCCAATTGCTTGAGCACCAACGCTGGCTCTGCCAACTCGGTAGTCAGGATCAACGTGGGTTTCAGCGCCAGAATACCTTCGGCATTCAGCTGGCGCATATAGCCTACGTCGGGCAATTTCTGCACCGCAGCAGGGTGCAAACTGGTACTGTCTCGTGCCACAACCTCATCGCCCGCGCCTAGTGCGAAGGCAATTTCGGTCACGTCACCGCCTATAGAGACAATCCTTTCGGCCGCAACGGCAACCAATGGAAACGCCAGCGCAACACACAGCGCCAGGCGACGGGCCAATGAAGCTATCATGCGGCGACTTCCTTCGGTTCAAGTGCAGCAACCTGTTCACGCCACTGCAGCTGCTCCGGTTGGCCTTCGGTACGTTGCCCGTAGAGTTGGGCGATCTGGGTGCCATCGGCGGCAAATAGCTCCAGGCTGGTGACCATGCCATCTTTGGTTGGTTTGCGTGTGATCCAGCTTTCGGCGATCGCCCCTTCAATCAGGTGCAGGGTAAAGTGGCGGTTGAAGATGTTGACCCAGCCGTCCTGCGGCATCAGACGTTCGATCTGGCCGGTAAAGATCTGTACGCAGCCCCGGTTGCCGACGAAGATCATGATTTCGTTTTGCGCAGACTTGGCGGCTTCCAGGATCTCCGTCAGCGCGCTGTTGTCCACGCGATAGGCCAGATCGTTTCCCACGGCACGGAAGGCCTGTTGGCGGGTCAGATTATTGCGGCTCAGAAGTTGGAAGAACTGGTGGACGTCGGTCATAGCCCGCCAGTCGGCATCGATTTTGGCGGTATCTGGCGCGCTGTTACTCTCTTTAATCTCGGCCGGTTGCAGCTCCAGTGCCGGGTTTTCCGCAATCTGATGGCGTTCGACCAGGGCGAACCAGGCGGTGAGGTCGGTTTCGTCGGTGGTGTAGACCTTATGCAGCGCGTCACCTTGATGATCAAAGAACTGGATGCTGTGGCGCACGCCACGCTTGTTGGTTTCACTCAGGGCAAAAACGCTGGCCCATTGGTTGAGGAACAGGCGTAGATCCAGCTCGCGCGGGTTGAGGATCAGCCCGGCATGACCACTGAGGTGCTGATTCTGATAACGCCCAACCTGTTCGTGTACCGCATAGCTGTTACGCGTGATGGACTTGGTGACGCCGACCTGTTCCAGTTCGGTCAGCAGCGTACGGGCATCGGCCTGCAGGCGACGAGCATCGTGGCCTACGCGGGCGTGGGTCAGTTCGGCTTCGCTGATACCCAACAGCTCGGCCAGATCGCGGGCATATTTACCTGGGTGATCAATTTTCGCCTGCTCATAACGTTGGTATAGGGTCTCGCTCATTAATTTGTTTCCTGTTTTTGTGGGTGAGGAGCGGGCAAAAACGGCCTGCCCGCTGTGGTTCAATGGGTTACCACTGATAGCTGACCAGCAGTTTGGCGTTACGACCATCCTGCGGAATGCCCTGTGGTGAGTAATATTCTTTATCGAAGGCGTTCCCCAGGACCACGGTAGTGGTGACGCCCTGCAGGTCTTCGCGGCCTTTATAGCTTAGGTAGAAATCGTTCACGCCATACCCGGCCTGTTTGGTGTAGCCGGTAGCCACGTTATGCGCACTCTGGGCAAAGGTTCCGACCCAGCCGGTGGATAAACCGGTCTCGGCAATAGGAATATCCAACACGCTGGTGACCGTATCCGGGTTGACACTGGGGAGCCAGTCACCCGTAGTTTCATCTTTACCACGTGTGCGGTTGTAGGCCAGATCCAAACCGAACCACCGGGTTTTATAGTTCAGCGAGGTATCCCATCCCCAAATCTTGGCGCGATCGATATTGGTTGAGAAGGTGGTACAGCTGATGCAGTACATACCGCGTGGGCCACGGCCTAACTCCATGGTGACACCGGTAGTAATATAATCTCTGGCTTTGGTATCGAAGTAGCTGGCCTTGAATTGCAGGGTGTCATCGGCCATTAACAGATCGTCAAAGCGTAAGCCGAAGCCGTATTCCTGCGTGGCGTTGGTTTCTGGCTTCAGATTCGGGTTAGGTACCCAATAGTTGGTGATCGTGGTTGGCCCCATCGGGATCGAGAAGTGCTTGGAGTCGTTGTACATCTCACCCATGGTCGGTGCGCGGAATGCCTGAGCATAAGAGGCGAACATCATCAACCAATCAGTAGGGGTAACGCTCATCGCACCACGGGATGACCACTTGTTAGCGTTGACGTCGTCATAACCGTCGCTAGAGCCTTTGAAATTGTCATAACGCGTCCCGGCAAGGAAAGAGACGGGCAGGTCACGTAGTGTGATCTCATCTTGCAGCCAGCCGGAAGCGAAGTTGATCTTGGCCTGCGGGAAGCTCTCTGTTGCGCCCCCCGGCGTCTGTTCCTGCCGATAGGCTTCGCTACCATAGGTAAACAGGTGCGAAGCGAAGCTGTCGGCGAACAGGCGGGTACGGTTTTCCAGCTTGCCACCTTTGGTGGTTTGTTTGCGAGCT
Organism: Serratia sp. Res13-Sevr-LER1-36-b; assembly: GCF_015673035.1. Classification (NCBI taxonomy): domain Bacteria; kingdom Pseudomonadati; phylum Pseudomonadota; class Gammaproteobacteria; order Enterobacterales; family Yersiniaceae; genus Serratia; species Serratia sp. Res13-Sevr-LER1-36-b. Next base: position 696,647 of record NZ_JADACK010000005.1, read on the forward strand.
TCATCCGTGCTGCCGTCCGTATGCGCATTGATCTCTACTTCGGAGTAATAAATCTTGGCATCGGCATCCAGCCAATCTTGGCCTGTAGGTTTGAGCTTATAACCGAGTTGTGCGTCGCGCTGAATCGTAGAACGGTCAGTTAACACATTGCTGCTCGAAACATCAGGCGTTTGCGGGTTCTTAGGTTCTTGTGCCCGGTTGTTGTAATAGCGCAGATTACCGCTCAGGGACTGGTTGTCATCAATGGCCCAGGTGCCTTTGGCCAAAATGTTGCTGATGGTTTCATCATTCGGCGCATTAAAGCCATCGCCCTGGCGAATATTGCCAATATCCCGGGTACCGAAAGAGATCAGACCATCGAGATCGTCAGTTTTACCGTAAGCACTGGCACCCATGCCAAGGCTATGATCGCCGGTAGCAGCAGTGCCGAAGACGCGGTAGCCGGAGTTATGGCCGGGCAACAGCAGATCGGCGGCATCCACCGTTTCATAGGAGATAACCCCACCTAATGCGCCACTGCCGTACAACAGTGCCGATGGGCCACGCACGACTTCAATACGTTTTACCAATCCAGGATCCAGGAAGGTGCCATTGATATGGCCGGTATCGGTTCCCTGACGAATACCATCAACCAGGATCAGCACGCCACGGCGATCGTAACCCCGCATCATGATGTCTTGCCCATTGCTCCGGCCAGTACCGGTTACGGTAACCCCAGGTACATGACGCAACATATCGCCGGCGGTGGTGGCGGTTTGGCTCTGAGGGCTGTTGCCGTCGATCACCGTCACCATCATCGGCGCTTCAAAACTGCTGCGCTGATTACCGGTGGCGACCACGGTCATGGCCTCATCTCTGTTTTTTTCTTGTGCCTTGGTGGCAGCGGAAACACTGGTGTCGGTCTGAGCAAAAACCACCGTAGGCAAAGCGCAGGCAATGGCCAGGCTTAATGCGGATAAACGCAGCCGGGAGGTAAAAATGGCAGGCATGTGCAACTCTCCGTATGACTCAACATATCAATAGATTTGCTGGCTGCCTGGATCGCAAGATCGGGGTGGCTGGCGTTAAAAGGAACTAAGACGTTATTTGGTTAAGATCAATTTTCCCGCTTTGGTTTGGCGAAGTTGATAGCGTTGCCCTTGATGGATGATCACCGCCAGGCCATCCGTGCCCAGTAGTTCGGCACTGTCGAAGCAGGGCGGTAAAGCGGCAGGAGCACTGCCGTCAGGAGTAACCAAAGCGTTGTTGGACTGTTGGCAATTATTGAGATTGTCCATAAATTCAACCGGTAAATGGTAATTAATATCAAATTGATAATCATTATCATGTGAACGAAAGGTTACATCAAGGGAAATTTTCTTACCGATGGAACCTTTTTGTCGTCATGCTTACCGGAGCTAGATTGATTGCGATCAATTTGCTGGTAAAACGGCTATTTCAACAGGGTTTCGATACGGCCGAACAGGCGCTCAGGTTTGGTGATGGGGGCAAAGCGTGTGATGCGCTCGCCATCGGCGGTGAGCAGGAATTTGGTGAAGTTCCACTTGATACGTTGGCTGCCTAACAGACCGGGAGCACGGCGTTTTAACTCGCTGAACAGGGGATGCGCCTGCGCGCCGTTGACGTCGATCTTGCTGAACAGCGGAAAGCTGACGCCATAGTTGAGGGTGCAGAAGTTGGCAATCTCCAGCGGGTTGCCTGGCTCCTGCCCGCCAAACTGATTGCAGGGAAAGCCCAGCACCATCAACCCTCGTGAGCGATAATACTGCCACAGCTTTTCCAAGCCTGCATACTGCGGGGTAAAGCCACACTTGCTGGCGGTATTGACCACCAGGTAGGCCTGCGCCGGAAAGTCGGCCAGCGTTTTATGTTCCCCTTGCAGGGTGATACAGGGAATGGACAGCAGTGAATGGTTCATGCGCAAAGGCTCCTGCTCGCTGTGGCAATGACGCTGAATGGGGAGTGATTGTATGCAGTATAGTTAAGCGGGCGCAGTGTGCGGCACCCGCTAAGTAGCAAGATCAGAAACGGGTATCTACCGCGTCGGCCAGCATAGCCAGCAACTGCTCGCTGTCCGACCAGCTCAGGCAAGGGTCGGTAATGGATTGGCCGTAGGTTAGTGATTGGCCAGCCACGATCTTCTGCGTGCCTTCCACCAGGAAGCTTTCGGCCATCACGCCAGCGACGGCCACGGAGCCTGCACGGATCTGTTGGCAGACGTTTTCCGCCACTTCCAACTGGCGGCGATGCAATTTCTGACAATTACCGTGGCTGAAGTCGATCACCAGCTGTTCAGGTAAATCAAACTCGCGCAAGCTATCACAGGCGGCTACCACATCGGTCGCGTGATAGTTTGGCGTCTTGCCGCCGCGCATGATGATATGGCCATAAGGGTTGCCGCTGGTCTGGTAAATGGTCATCTGGCCGGTTTTGTCTGGCGACAGGAACATATGACCGGCGCGTGCAGCACGGATGGCATCAATGGCGATGCGGGTATTGCCGTCGGTTCCATTTTTGAAACCAACCGGGCAAGAGAGCGCCGAGGCCATTTCACGGTGGATCTGGCTTTCGGTGGTGCGAGCGCCAATCGCGCCCCAGCTGATCAAGTCGGCAATATACTGGCCGATCACCATATCCAGGAACTCGGTCGCCGTTGGCAGGCCAAGCTGGTTCACTGACAATAGCAGCTTGCGCGCCATCTCAATGCCACGGTTGACCTGATAGCTGCCGTCCAGGTCGGGATCGGAAATCAAGCCTTTCCAGCCCACCACGGTGCGCGGTTTTTCAAAATAGGTGCGCATCACGATTTCCAGACGGTCCTGATAGCGCTCGCGCAGTACGTTAAGGCGGGTGGCATAGTCCATCGCCGCATCCAGATCGTGAATGGAGCAGGGGCCAATCACTACCAACAGGCGCTTATCTTCGCCGGTTAGGATTTTTTCGATACGTTTACGTGACGCCGTCACGTTATCGGCTACCGATGCTGAGATCGGCAACTTCTCTGCCAGCGCCTGAGGCGTGACCAAGCTGTCGATGCGCGCGGTCCGCAGTTCATCTGTTTTGTGCATGATTGTCTCTAAAACTGTTCTTCGCGACGGCAGGAATACCGGGAAGTGATGGCGATCACAATAACGCAAAAACCGCTGAATTCAACCGTAGAGATTGTGATCGGCTGATTAAAACCGATAAAAAAGCACAAAAAAGGGGGCATAGAGGACTCTCCGCCAGCCCCTACTATCAGAACATCCGCCGGCTCATCCCGAGGATATCGAGGATCTTGGTGGAGATCTCCTCCACCGAATAGTTGGTGGTATTGAGATAGCGGATCTGGTTTTTGCGAAACAGCGCTTCCACTTCGGCAACTTCCATCCTGCATTGGCGCGGGGAAGAGTAACGGCTGTTTTCGCGGCGTTCTTCGCGGATCGCTGTTAACCGCTCAGGGTTAATGGTCAACCCAAATAACTTATGTTGAAACGGTTTTAACGCGGCGGGTAGCTGCAAATTATCCATATCATCTGCGGTAAACGGATAGTTGGCCGCGCGGATACCAAATTGCATCGCCAGATACAGGCTGGTGGGGGTTTTACCACAGCGGGATACGCCGAGCAGGATCACTTGCGCCTGATCGAGATTGCGCAGCGATATCCCATCATCATGGGCCAGGGTGTATTCAATGGCCGCGATCCGGGCGTCATACTTGCCCAGGTTGTTTTCGGTCAGCCCGTGGGTGCGATTAGGTACTGGCGTTGGATCCACCGCTAATTCCCCCTGTAGCGGGCCGACCAGGGCTTGTACGATATCCTGGCAGAATCCTTCACTTTGGGTGATCACTTGGCGCACTTCCGGCGAGATAATCGAATAGAACACCAGTGGGCGCACACCGGTCTGTTGGTAAATATCATTGATCTGCTGGCATACGCCCCGCGCACGCGCTTCGGTTTCCACAAAGGGCAGAGTGAAAGTGGTGGCCTTGACGGGAAACTGTGACAGCACCGCATGCCCCAATACTTCGGCGGTAATGGCCGTGCCATCCGAGATATAAAAAACGCTTCTTTCCACCCATAACTCCTTAATGCCTGAAACGACTGATAGCAACATCATGGTCTGCATACCCACATAGGGTAAAGAGGGGGACAGAAATTTTGTGACGCTGGGAATCATTCGCGGCAATTAAATATATTTTATAAAACCCATTTTCATTTTTAATAAAATGACAGATGCTATTTTAACTAGCTGCGCTGACACAAGTTGGCGCTATTTTCGTCAAATCAATTACTAAAAACATGGGTATTTAAGCGAAAGTTTAAATAATACATAATTTGTTGAATTGTAAGCTTTTCGCCAGTTAGGGAACGATCCCTAATAAAGTTGTGCCCGATGGAATTCTCTTAATTGCTATTTTCTTCATTGGCTTGATCGATTCACCTGTCCATTGTCTATGGATCATTGTGCTAGTGTGGGTGGGTGCCGTTTTTTGCGGTACGAGTCAAAAATCCGTCAATACCCTACTGATAGCAATAAGGATTGTCTCGATGTCTAACAATGGCCCAGACTTGCGTAATGTGCTTTGGTACAACCAGCTTGGCATGCACGACGTTGACCGTGTCGGTGGCAAAAATGCCTCCCTCGGTGAAATGATCACCAATCTCTCCGATTTGGGCGTGGCCGTACCCAACGGTTTTGCCACCACCGCCCAGGCATTTAACGATTTTCTTGAGCAAAGTGGGGTTAACCAGCGCATTTATCAGCTGCTGGATCAGACTGACGTTGACGATATTGCTCAGCTGTCCAAGGCCGGTGCGCAAATTCGCCAATGGGTGATCGATACGCCTTTCCACGCGGAATTTGAGCGTGAAATTACCCTGGCGTACCAACAACTGTCCGAGGGCGAAAGCGAAGCCTCCTTTGCCGTGCGTTCTTCCGCCACGGCCGAAGATATGCCAGACGCCTCGTTTGCCGGCCAGCAGGAAACCTTCCTCAACGTACAGGGCATTGATGCGGTGATGGTGGCGATCAAACACGTCTTCGCCTCCCTGTTTAACGACCGTGCCATCTCTTACCGTGTGCATCAGGGTTACGATCACCGTGGCGTGGCGCTTTCCGCCGGTGTACAGCGCATGGTGCGCTCCGACCTGGCTTCCTCTGGGGTCATGTTTACCATTGATACCGAGTCCGGCTTTGATCAGGTGGTGTTTATTACCTCGGCGTTCGGCCTGGGGGAAATGGTGGTGCAAGGGGCGGTCAACCCGGATGAGTTTTATGTCCATAAACCGACGCTGCTAAAGGGCAATCCGGCCATTGTGCGCCGCAACCTTGGCTCGAAAAAAATCCGCATGGTGTACGCGCCTTCACAGGATCACGGCAAGCAGGTACGTATCGAAGATGTGCCAGAAGAGCAACGCAATCGTTTCTCTTTGACCGATGATGAAGTCCAGGCACTGGCGCATCAGGCGTTGTTGATCGAAAAACACTATGGCCGCCCGATGGATATCGAGTGGGCCAAAGACGGCCATACCGGCAAGCTGCTGATAGTCCAGGCGCGGCCAGAAACCGTGCGTTCCAATGAGCAGGTGATGGAACGCTACCAACTGAACGGTAACAGCACCGTGCTGGTGGAAGGCCGAGCCATCGGTCATCGCATTGGGGCTGGCCCGGTGAAGGTCATCCACAATATCAGCGAAATGGATCGCATTGAACCGGGTGACGTGTTGGTCACCGATATGACCGACCCGGATTGGGAACCGATCATGAAGAAGGCGGCTGCGATCGTAACCAACCGTGGCGGGCGTACCTGCCATGCGGCGATCATTGCCCGTGAACTGGGGATCCCTGCCGTTGTAGGTTGTGGCCACGCAACGGATCTGCTGAAAGAAGGGCAGAAAGTCACCGTGTCCTGCGCCGAAGGCGACACCGGCTTTGTCTACAGCGACATGCTGGAATTCAGCGTGCAAAGCTCGGAAGTCACTGAACTGCCAGAGCTCCCGTTGAAGATCATGATGAACGTCGGCAACCCAGACCGCGCGTTCGACTTCGCTCGCTTGCCAAATGAAGGTGTGGGGCTGGCCCGGTTGGAGTTTATTATCAACCGCATGATCGGCGTACACCCGCGTGCCCTGTTGGAGTTCGATCAGCAGACCCCGGAGCTGCAGGCAGAAATCAAGACGCTGATGTTAGGCTATGACGATCCGGTCGAGTTCTATGTCGGTCGTTTGACCGAAGGGATCGCTACGCTGGGGGCGGCATTCTGGCCGAAGCGCGTCATCGTGCGCCTTTCCGATTTCAAATCTAACGAATACGCTAACCTGGTCGGCGGCGAGAAATATGAGCCGCACGAAGAAAACCCGATGCTAGGTTTCCGTGGCGCAGGTCGTTACGTGGCGGACAGCTTCCGCGACTGCTTCGCCATGGAATGTGCCGCGATGAAGCGGGTACGTAATGAAATGGGCTTGACCAACGTTGAGGTGATGGTGCCGTTTGTGCGTACCGTGGCTCAGGCGGAGGCCGTGGTGGCAGAGTTGGGGCGTCAGGGCCTCAAGCGCGGCGAAAACGGGCTGAAAGTGATCATGATGTGTGAGATCCCGTCCAACGCCTTGCTGGCCGATCAGTTCCTTGAGCACTTTGATGGCTTCTCTATCGGCTCCAACGATATGACGCAGCTCACGCTGGGGCTGGATCGCGATTCCGGTGTGGTTTCAGAACTGTTTGACGAACGCAATGAGGCGGTCAAGGCGCTGCTTTCCATGGCGATCCAGGCGGCCAAGCGTCACGGCAAATATGTCGGCATCTGTGGGCAAGGTCCGTCAGACCATGCAGACTTTGCCGAGTGGCTGATGGATCAGGGGATTGATAGCCTGTCGCTTAACCCGGATACCGTGGTGCAGACCTGGGTTAATTTGTCACAAAGAAAGTAAACCTGAATAACAACGTCTGTTGAAAACATAAAACCGCCGGTTAAATCTGGCGGTTTTTTTATATTGGCGGGTTATTTTGCACAAAAAAAAGCCCATCAAAAGACGGGCAAAGACTACACACAGCAATTCAGTGATTCGGGGTAACTCTGTTAGGTGACTTGGCTGGAAAACGATGCATGGAAAGCAATGATTTTCAGTAAGATAGAGTTTTATACTAGGCAGTTATCTGGCGCGCGTCATTAAGAATCGTCCCAATAAAACAGCCTGGAATGTACCGGTTCATTGCAAGAACAGGTATTTGAATGGCATCTATTATGGCAAGAGGTGAGTCAGCCGAATAATTATCGGGGACGATGCGGCGGGAAAAGAGAATATTTAGGTTAATCGCCTGCCCAATGGATGAGCAGGCGATGCCGGGATCACAGCTGTTCTAAATCTTTGGCGACTTCTTCCAGATCGGCGGTGGGCTCCGGGGCTTCGTTCACCCAGGCGCTAATCAACCGATAAGAGACCGCCAGCACGACTGGGCCGATAAACAGGCCAATCATCCCGAAGGCCAGCAGGCCACCGATAACGCCTGACAAGATCAGAATCAACGGCAGGTCGGCACCCATGCGGATTAGCGCCGGGCGCAGGAAGTTATCCAGAGTTCCGACCACACAGCTCCACACCAATAGCACTGTGCCCCAGGTGGTGTCACCGGTCCAGTACAGCCAGATAATGGCCGGGACCAAGATCAGCAATGGCCCCAGTTGGGCGAGGCAAAAGACGAACATCACTACGGTCAGCAAGGTGGCCGCCGGAATGCCAGAAACGGCCAGCCCAATACCGCCCAGGATCGATTGCACCAATGCCGTCACCACCACGCCTAATGCGACAGCACGGATCGCTTGCCCGGCCAGTAACACGGCCGCGTCGCCCCGAGTGGAAGCAAGGCGCACGGCAAAATGGCGGATCGCCATGCCAACCTGCTCACCGCGGGCGTACAGCAAGGCGCTGAACAGTAACATTAGCGAACAGTGGATCAGGAAACGGCCAATATGTGCCGCCTGGGTGACAAACCAGGTGGCGGTTTGGCCAAAGTAAGGTTGAATTTTGGCCACCAGGGCGTTACCACCGGTGTTCACCAACAGATGATAGCTGTTGTAGACTTTGTGCCCGATCACCGGAATGGAGCGCAGCCACTCAAGCTGTGGAACGTGGAGCTGGCCCGGCGAGTTCACCCAGGCTACGATTGGTGCGCTGTTATCCACCACGCTGCTGATCAATAGGGCAATAGGCAGCACAAACAGTAAGAGCAGCAGGATGGTCATCACCAGCACGGCCAACGACCGACGGCCCCAAAGTAGGCTCTGTAGTTTAATCAATACCGGCCAGGTGGCGATCACCACCATGGATGCCCAGGCAAATCCCAGAATAAAGGGTTGAATGACCCAAAAACTGGCGACGATCATAATGGCGATAAACAGCACACCAAAAATTATCGTCGGTAAATCGTAGCGGCGTTGCGGTTGTGTCATGAATGCGTTTTCATCCTAGTGAGTTAATTCCTTGGTACCCTTTTATCATGGAGCATTTTTGGCAACTTTCACAGTCAGCAGCACATTTTGCCGTGGAACGTCATCTGCGGTACAGCCTTTCACTATTAAGTGCAGTGGAATAACCGCCAGACTTTCCTCTTCCTAAAGCGCAGCCATCGGCTGCGCTACCATTTTCCCCGCCAAATAATGCCAAATTCAGGATGTACAAGCGGCAAAACACCCGCCATTATGAGGTAGATAGCGATGATGTAGGAGCGGGTTACGCCCCTTGCGGTTATCGTGATAATAAAAGACAGGGGAGGGCCAGTTCCGGGCCCGATTAAGCAATTAAGAGCAGACAGAGTCAAACAAGCGAATGATCCCACAAATTTCTCAGGCATCCGGCCTCGTTCAACGGGTGCTGGACTTTTTGGCCGCGTTAAAACAGAGCGGATTCAACGGCGATACCGCCACTAGCTATTCCGATCGGCTGACGATGGCGACGGACAACAGCATTTACCAACTGTTGCCCGATGCGGTGGTGTTTCCTCGCTCAACCGCTGATGTGGCGCTGATCGCCCGTCTGGCCGACGAAGACCGCTTCAAGGCGCTCACCTTCAGCCCGCGCGGTGGCGGCACCGGCACCAATGGACAGGCACTTAACACCGGCATTGTGGTTGATATGTCGCGTTACATGAACCGCATTCTGGACATCAACGTCGAGCAGGGTTGGGTGCGGGTAGAAGCCGGGGTGATTAAAGACCAGCTCAACCAGTATTTACGGCCGTTCGGCTATTTCTTCGCGCCGGAGCTTTCCACCAGCAACCGCGCTACCCTCGGTGGCATGATCAATACCGACGCGTCTGGTCAGGGCTCGCTGGTATACGGCAAAACCTCAGACCATGTGCTGGGGCTGCGGGCGGTGTTGCTGGGGGGCGAAATGATCGATACCCGCGTCATGCCGACGCCGCTGGCGGAAACGATTGCCCAGGAAGATACGCCTGAAGGGCGGATCTACCAAACCGTGCTGAATCGTTGCCGCGAGCAACGGGCGCTGATCCTGGAAAAATTCCCCAAGCTTAACCGCTTCCTCACTGGCTACGATCTGCGCCACGTGCTGAGCGACGATCTGCAAACCTTCGATCTGACCCGCATTCTGACCGGTGCCGAAGGGACCTTGGCCTTTATCACCGAAGCGCGGCTGGATATCACACCGTTGCCGAAGGTACGGCGGCTGGTAAACGTCAAATATGACTCTTTCGATTCGGCCCTGCGCAATGCGCCCTTTATGGTGGAAGCCAAGGCGTTGTCGGTGGAAACCATTGATTCCAAAGTGCTGAATCTGGCCCGCGAAGATATCGTCTGGCACTCGGTCAGCGAGCTGATCACCAACGTGCCGGATAAAGAGATGCTCGGGTTGAACATCGTTGAGTTTGCCGGTGACGATAAGGAACTGATCGACGGCCAGATGGAAGCGTTGTGCGAGCGTCTGGATGACCTGATCTCCGAGCAGCAGGCTGGGGTGATCGGTTATCAGATTTGCGGCGATTTGACCGGCATTGAGCGCATCTACAATATGCGCAAAAAGGCGGTTGGGCTGTTGGGTAACGCCAAAGGGCAGGCCAAACCCATCCCGTTTGCTGAAGATACCTGCGTGCCGCCGCAGCACCTGGCCGACTACATCACCGAGTTTCGCCAACTGTTGGATAGCCATAACCTGAGTTACGGTATGTTCGGCCACGTTGATGCCGGGGTGCTGCACGTGCGCCCGGCGTTAGATATGTGCGATCCCCAGCAAGAAGTGCTGATGAAGCAAATATCTGACCAGGTGGTGGCGTTAACCGCGAAGTATGGCGGCCTGCTATGGGGGGAACATGGGAAGGGCTTCCGGGCGGAGTATAGCCCGGCGTTCTTCGGCGAGGAGCTCTATGAAGAACTGCGCCGCATCAAGGCTGCGTTTGACCCGCTCAATCGCCTCAATCCGGGTAAAATCTGCCCGCCGCTGGGCGTAGATGCCGTGATGATGAAAGTTGATGCGGTAAAGCGAGGTACTTTCGATCGCCGCATTCCCATCGATGTCCGCACCTCGTTCCGTGGCGCGATGGAGTGTAACGGCAACGGACTGTGTTTCAACTTTGATGTCCACAGCCCGATGTGCCCATCGATGAAGATCACCGCTAATCGGATCCACTCGCCGAAAGGCCGTGCGGCCCTGGTGCGCGAATGGTTACGGTTATTGGCAGAGCAGGGCGTCGACCCCGTTGCGTTGGAAAAACAGTTGCCGCAGCAGCGCCTCAGCTTCCGCACCCTGGTTGAGAAAACCCGTAATAGCTGGCATGCAGGCAAGGGCGAATATGACTTCTCCCATGAAGTCAAAGAAGCGATGTCTGGCTGCCTGGCTTGTAAAGCCTGCTCGACCCAGTGCCCGATCAAGATCGACGTGCCGGGCTTCCGTTCACGCTTCCTGCAGCTTTATCACACCCGTTATTTGCGGCCAATGCGTGACTACGTGGTCGCTGGTGTCGAGAGCTATACCCCGTTGATGGCCAAGGCGCCGAAGGTGTTCAACTTCTTCTTCAAGCAGCCATGGGTGCGCGAACTGAGCCGCAGCAGCATCGGTATGGTGGATTTACCGCTGCTATCCAGCCCAACGTTACGCCAACAACTGTCGGGCCATAGCGCGTTCAGCATGACGCTTGAACAGTTGGAAGCATTGAGCGAAAGCCAGCGCGAACAGCATGTGCTGGTGGTGCAGGATCCGTTTACCAGCTATTACGATGCCCAGGTCGTGGCAGACTTTGTACGGCTGGTGGAAAAGCTGGGCTACAAGCCGGTACTGTTGCCTTTCTCACCGAACGGTAAGGCACAGCATATCAAAGGCTTCCTGACGCGCTTTGCCAAAACGGCGCGCAAGACCGCGGACTTCCTTAACCGGGTAGCCAAACTGGGGATGCCGATGGTGGGTGTCGATCCGGCGCTGGTGCTGTGTTATCGCGACGAGTATCAAGAAATTCTCGGGGCCGAACGGGGGAGTTTCCAGGTGCAACTGGTCCATGAATGGTTGCAAAAGTTGCTGGCAGAACGTGCGGAACAGCCTGCCACCGGGGAAGCCTGGTATCTGTTTGGCCACTGTACCGAAACCACCGCATTACCGGCGAGTACCCAGCAGTGGGCTGCCATCTTTGCCCGTTTTGGCGCCAAGTTGGAAAACGTCAGCGTGGGTTGCTGTGGCATGGCGGGCACTTACGGTCACGAAGCCAAGAATCTGCAAAATTCCTTGGGTATTTATGAGCTATCATGGCATCAGGCGCTACAACGTTTGCCAAGGCAACGCTGTCTGGCGACCGGTTATTCTTGCCGCAGCCAGGTAAAACGCATTGAAGGCAATGGCGTGCGGCATCCATTACAGGCACTTCTGGAGATGATTGCGTGAAGCTGTGGAAACGTGAAACAACGCTGGAACAACTCAACCAAAGCGGCGAAGGATGCATGGTTGCCCATGTGGGCATTCAGTTCACCCGTTTGGAAGATGACTATTTAGAGGCGGTGATGCCCGTCGATCACCGTACTACCCAGCCGTTTGGCCTGTTACACGGTGGGGCTTCGGTGGTGCTGGCTGAGTCGATGGGCTCAATGGCGGGTTATCTGTGCACCGAAGGGGAACAAAAGGTGGTGGGGTTGGAGATTAACGCCAACCACCTGCGCGCGGTATTTAAAGGGCAGGTGCGCGGAGTGTGTCGTGCGTTGCACGCTGGCCGCCGCAATCAGGTCTGGCAGATCGAGATCTTCGACGATCGCGATCGCCTGTGCTGTACCTCACGGCTGACCACGGCGGTATTGGAATAGAGGCCCCCCTCACCCTAACCCTCTCCCACAGGGAGAGGGAGCTGTTGGCCTCTGCTCTTTTGGAAGTAAGGAGGTTATCTCTGCAAACGCGAATGCCCCTCATCCAAAGTACGTCACCGAATTTCAGTTGCACTCGATCGGTCCTCTTGCCCTGTGCGAGAGGGGCCAGCTTTATAACTGGAAGGGGACCCGTTTCACAAAATCCTTCTGAAAAGCGGTAGCCTTGTCCCAGCCGCCTTCCATCGAATATTTCTGGCAAATCAGCGTTAGCGTATGCCGGGCAAAATGATAGCACTGTACGCGGAACAGCTGACAACGCTGTGGGTTGTTGATCTCGACGATCAGCCGGTTATGCAGTTTGCTCAGCGCATGCAGGTAACTCTCGTCATCGCCATTTTCCAGGCATAAATTCGCCATGCCAAGGCTGACGCCGTTGTAACGCTTCAGATGATTGATGTTGCATTCCGGCCGCTGTAACGCCGCTTCCGCCATATAGAAATCCACTGTGGCATCACGGATGTTGAACTTGTATTCATCAATTTTGCTCAGCAGCCACGCATTCATCGAGATAGCCATAGGTCCACGCCCAATTAAAGCTTAATGATAATCATTATCATATTTGCAGCTGTGGCGATGATCAATGCTCCCCGCAGTTTTTTTTCTGTTGTGGGTCTTTTGACCGCCACGGGCTAAAAATACGCGAGCGACTAGACTTAAAGCAGGGAAAGGCATTTTTCAGACAGACAAAATGCAGAAATAGGTATTTTCTATGAATGTTTAAAACAGACGACTTATCCGGTGTTATAACCTTGTCGAGGCTGCGGGATAAGCCGTACGAGATATGATGAATTGCTATGAATTCAGAGGGATAAAAATTATCCCCGTGTCTATTCTGCCTGGATGCGCCATCGATTTATCGTGTTGCCGAGCGTAAATCCGGGCGTTTGGCAAATACCCCCGCAAAACAAACGGTTGAAGTGATAATCATTATCACTAACATGGGCGGTAAGCCAGATCGGCTGTAGTAAACACGAATGTGAGGTAGGCCATATGCATACGGAAGATGTTGGTACTTTTTCTTTGGCAGATAACGTCTGGCAAGGCATTTCGCTGAGCGACAGCGCGGTGAAGCAGATAATCAGACTCATGCAGCAGGATGCTCAGGTGAAAGGGCTGCAACTCGGCGTCAAACAATCCGGTTGCGCAGGCTTTGCCTATGTACTGGATTTGACCCGCGAACCGGCCAGCGACGATCTGTTGTTCGAACGTGACGGGGCCAAGCTGTTCGTGCCGCTCAAAGCGATGCCGTTTCTCGATGGCACCACGGTAGATTTTGTTCGGGAAGGGCTGAATCAGATGTTCAAATTTAATAACCCTAAAGCTCAGAACGCCTGCGGGTGCGGTGAGAGCTTTGGCGTTTAAGCGATGCAATCAACATGACACGAAGCAACGTAGAAACAGCGAAAGATGTACCGGCTTGGGTCAGCGAAGGTCGCTACAAGGAAGGATTCTTTACCCAACTGGCCACCGATGAGTTGGCCAAAGGTATCAACGAAGAGGTGGTGCGCGCTATCTCGGCCAAGCGTAACGAACCCGAGTGGATGCTGGAATTCCGCCTGGAGGCTTACCGTGCCTGGCTGCAAATGGAAGAGCCACACTGGCTGAAAGCCCACTATGACAAGCTTAACTATCAGGATTACAGCTACTATTCAGCGCCGTCCTGCGGCAGCTGTGATGATGCCTGCGGTTCTCAGCCTGGGGCGGAGCAGCAGCCTGGTGCCAGTACGGAAAACGGCTACCTGACCAGCGAGGTTGAACTGGCGTTTAATCAGTTGGGTGTACCTGTACGTGAAGGTAGCGAAGTGGCGGTAGACGCCATTTTCGACTCGGTTTCCGTCGCGACCACCTACCGTGAAAAGCTGGCGGAGAGTGGGGTGATCTTCTGCTCGTTCGGTGAGGCCATTCACGACCATCCAGACTTGGTACGTAAGTATCTGGGCCGAGTGGTGCCACATAACGACAACTTCTTTGCCGCACTAAACGCTGCGGTGGCTTCCGACGGCACCTTAGTCTACGTGCCGAAGGGCGTACGCTGCCCAATGGAGCTTTCCACCTATTTCCGTATTAACGCTGCGAAAACCGGCCAGTTTGAACGTACCATTCTGATTGCCGATGAAGGCAGCTACGTCAGCTATATCGAAGGCTGCTCAGCGCCGGTACGTGACAGCTATCAACTGCACGCGGCGGTGGTAGAAGTGATCCTGCATAAAGACGCCGAAGTGAAGTATTCCACGGTGCAAAACTGGTTCTCCGGCGGCGGCGAAAGCAAGGGCGGCATTCTTAACTTCGTCACCAAGCGTGCGCTGTGTGAAGGCTCAGGGTCCAAAATGTCGTGGACACAGTCGGAAACCGGCTCGGCCATCACCTGGAAATACCCAAGCGTGATCTTGCAGGGCGACAACTCGATCGGTGAGTTTTTCTCGGTGGCGCTGACCAGCGGCTACCAACAGGCGGATACTGGCACCAAGATGATCCACATTGGTAAAAACACCAGGTCGACCATTATTGCCAAAGGGATCTCCGCCGGGCACAGCCAAAATACTTATCGTGGGCTGGTGAAAATCCTGCCTGGGGCGGAAAACGCCCGTAACTTTACCCAGTGCGATTCGATGCTGATCGGGCCCAACAGCGGGGCGCATACCTTCCCCTATGTGGAAACGCGTAATAACAGCGCCCAGCTTGAGCATGAGGCTACCACCTCGAAGATTGGTGACGATCAACTGTTCTACTGCCTGCAACGGGGCATCAGCGAAGATAACGCTATCTCGATGATCGTCAATGGTTTCTGTAAGGACGTGTTCTCCGAGCTGCCGCTGGAGTTTGCCGTGGAGGCACAGAAGTTACTGGCTATCAGCCTGGAACACAGCGTCGGTTAAGCACCCGCATTTATAGCGCAGCAGCGCGATCTGAGGACACAGCATGTTAAGTATCAAGAATTTGCACGTCAGCGCCGAAGGTAATGAAATCCTCAAGGGGCTGAGCCTGGACATCAAACCGGGTGAAGTGCACGCCATTATGGGGCCGAATGGCTCTGGCAAAAGCACGCTTTCCGCCACGTTGGCTGGCCGGGAAGAGTATGAGGTCACCGCTGGGGAAGTGACGTTTAAAGGTAAAGATCTACTGGAGCTGGCTCCTGAGGATCGGGCCGGTGAGGGCGTATTCCTGGCATTCCAGTATCCGGTAGAGATCCCCGGCGTCAGCAACCATTTCTTCCTGCAGACCTCGGTGAATGCGGTACGTAATTACCGTGGCCAAGAGGCGCTGGATCGCTTCGACTTTGCCGACTTTATCGAACAGAAGATCGAGTTGCTGAATATGCCAGCGGATCTGTTGACCCGTTCGGTCAACGTCGGTTTTTCCGGCGGTGAGAAGAAGCGCAACGACATCCTGCAAATGGCCGCGCTGGAGCCGGAGCTGTGCATTCTGGATGAAACGGACTCCGGGCTGGATATTGATGCCCTGAAGATCGTCGCCAACGGCGTCAATTCGCTGCGTGACGGCAAGCGCGCCTTTATTATTGTCACCCACTATCAGCGTATTCTCGATTACATCAAACCGGATTACGTTCACGTGCTTTCCCAGGGGCGCATAGTGAAGTCCGGTGATTTCTCGTTGGTGAAACAGCTGGAGGAGCAGGGTTATGGCTGGCTTTCCGACCAACAGTAATTCACGGGCACTACAGCAAATGTACAGCCTGTTCGAAGCGCGCGGCGGCGAGCGTTCTGCGCATGCGTTAGCCCATTGGCAGCAGGCTTTGCGCCAAGGCTGGCCGACTCGCAAGCAGGAAAACTGGAAATATACTCCGTTGGAAGGCTTGCTGGAGCAGCAGTTTCTAGAGCCTGTAGACAACGAGCTCAGTGCGGAGCAGCGTGACAAGTTGGCGTTGAAAATCGATGCGTATCGCCTGGTGTTTGTCGATGGGCGCTTATGTCCTCAACTGAGCGATGAGGATCTTGGCGACTACCGGTTTACCAGGGTGGCCTATGATGCGCCACTCACGCTGCCGGATCCGATCCAGCCTGAAATTTTCCTGCATTTGACAGAAAGCCTGGCACAGGAAATCAGCGTGATTAGCCTGGCGGCTGGCAAAGATCCGGTTAAACCCCTTTATCTGTTGCATATCAGCACCGGTCGCGAGCAGCCCGGAGAAGTGAATACGTTGCATCACCGGCATCATCTGGAGATTGCTAGTGGCGCAAGAGCTTCAGTCATCGAACACTACACCAGCGTCACTGCTGCGGCTCACTTCACCGGTGCGCGCTTGACCGTGACGGTGGGTGATAATGCCGAGCTGCATCATTGCAAACTGGCGTTTGAGAGCCAGGCCAGTTATCACTTTGCCCATAACGACCTGCTGGTTGGCCGCGATGCGCGGGTTAAAAGCGACAGCTTCCTGCTCGGGGCGGGGCTGACACGCCACCACACCAGTGCGCAGTTAAACGGTGAGGGGAGCAATCTGGTCATCAATAGCCTGGTGCTGCCGGTAGGTAAAGAGGTATGCGATACCCGTACCTATCTGGAACACAACAAAGGCTACTGCGAAAGCCGCCAACTGCACAAAACGGTGGTCAGCGATCGAGCCAAAGCGGTGTTCAACGGCATGATCAAGGTCGCGCAACATGCGATCAAAACCGACGGGCAAATGAACAACCACAACCTGTTGTTGGGCAAGGTGGCGGAGGTAGATACCAAACCGCAGTTGGAAATCTACGCCGATGATGTCAAATGTAGCCACGGTGCCACCGTGGGCCGGATCGATGAAGAGCAGCTGTTCTATCTGCAATCGCGTGGTATTGATAAGCACGCGGCGCAGCAGATGATCATCTTTGCCTTTGCCGCTGAACTGACGGAGGGCATTGCCGACCCGGTCATACGGGAGTTGGTGCTGACTCGTATCGCCGATCGTTTACCCCAGGAGGCGGCATGAGTTATCCCCTGGAACAGGTACGTAGTGATTTTCCTTTGCTGGCTCGGGAGGTCAATGGGCAACCGTTGGCTTATCTGGACAGTGCTGCGAGCGCGCAGAAACCGCAGAGCGTGATTGACCGCGAACTGGATTTCTACCGTCACGGTTATGCCGCGGTTCACCGCGGCATTCATACGTTGAGCGCCGAAGCTACCCAGCAGATGGAGGGCGTGCGTGAGCAAGTGGCGCGCTTTATCAACGCGGATTCTGCAGAAGAAATCGTGTTCGTCAAAGGTACTACCGAAGGCATTAATCTGGTGGCGAACAGTTTTGGCCGCCATTTGCTGACGGCGGGCGATAGCATCATCATCACCGAGATGGAGCACCACGCCAACATTGTGCCATGGCAAATGTTGGCGCAAGAGCGTGGCATCACGCTGCGTGTTTGGCCATTGCAGCCAGACGGCACCTTGGATCTGGCGCAACTGCCGGGCCTGATCGATGCCTCCACCAAGCTGTTGGCGATCACCCAGGTATCGAACGTGCTCGGAACCGTCAACCCACTGCATAAGATCGTTCCCGTGGCCAAAGCGGCTGGGCTGAAAGTGCTGGTGGATGGCGCTCAGGCGGTGATGCATCAGCGTATCGATGTCCAGGCGCTTGACTGTGATTTCTATGTGTTCTCCGGCCACAAGCTGTATGGGCCTAGCGGTATCGGTATTCTGTATGGTAAGCAAGCGTTGCTGGAACAGATGCCACCGTGGGAAGGTGGCGGCGCGATGATCCAACGGGTAAGCCTGACACAAGGCACTACCTTTGCAGCGCCTCCCTGGCGTTTTGAGGCCGGTTCACCTAATACGGCAGGTATGATGGGGCTGGGGGCGGCCATCGACTATGTCGAGGCTTTGGGGCTGGAAAACATCCACGAGTACGAGCAATCTTTAATGCGCTACGCATTGGATGGATTGCAGCAGGTGCCAACGCTGAAGATCTATGGCCCAGCACAGCGTGCCGGCGTGATTGCCTTTAACCTGGGTGAACACCATGCCTACGATGTGGGCAGTTTCCTGGATCAATACGGCATTGCGATCCGCACCGGACACCACTGCGCCATGCCGCTGATGGAATTCTACCGGGTGCCAAGTATGTGCCGTGCCTCGCTGGCGTTGTACAATACCCGCCAGGAAGTGGATCGGCTGGTCGCCGGTTTGCAGCGCATCCACAGCTTGTTAGGCTAATCATTAAAGGGAGCCCCATGGCGCATTTGCCGGACAAAGATAAATTGGTGCGTAATTTTTCTCGCTGCCTGAATTGGGAAGAGAAGTACCTGTATGTGATCGAACTGGGTAGCCAGTTGCCACCGCTGGATGAAAGCGAGCGGCAGGCGGCTAACCTGATTTCTGGCTGCCAAAGCCAGGTCTGGATCGTGATGAGCAACAACGCGCAAGGGCAGGTTGAGTTTCATGGTGATAGCGATGCTGCTATCGTCAAGGGGCTACTGGCGGTGGTGTTTATTGTTTATCACCAGCTTACGCCGCAGCAAATTCTCGATCTGGATGTACGCCCATTCTTCAGCGAACTGGCCTTGAGCCAACATCTGACGCCTTCCCGTTCTCAAGGTTTGGAAGCGATGATCCGCGCTATTCGCAGTAAAGCGGCCCAGCTCGCCTGACCGGGCACCCAAGGCTTATTGACGGCACGTTATGTCAATGAGCCTTTACAATTCCTGCCAAACTCCGCCGGTTTTCCGCAAATCATAGTTATTTCAGTCAGTTACTCGTTGACGATGCATTGACAATTCCTGCGTTTGATTACGTTATAACATGTTGATTTTTTACAATTTATTGCCTTTAAACAGGTTCTTGCTAATATCGAACGAGTATTTGTCTTATTTACCTGCTGGCCAGCGACCGCTAGCCTTGCAATGAACCGTAATAACAATAGGGATCAGAATGAAACGTGCGTTGACTCTAATGGGCGTGTTATTCGCCACCGTACTGACCGGCACCCAGGCCGCCAGTGCGAACGAATACCCATTGCCGCCGCCAGGCAGCCGCCTGATTGGTGAGAATACAATTTACAACGTGCCAAACGATGGCCGTTCGCTGGAAGCCATTGCGGCAGACTACAAGATTGGGCTGTTGGGCATGCTGGAGGCCAACCCGGGTACCGATCCCTATCTGCCTAAACCGGGGTCGGCGCTGACGATCCCAACACAGATGCTACTGCCGGATACTCCACGTGAAGGAATTGTGGTCAATCTGGCAGAACTGCGCTTGTACTATTACCCGAAAGGGGAAGATAAGGTGATTGTCTATCCGATCGGTATTGGCCAGACCGGTATGAATACGCCGCTGAAGGTGACCTCGGTCAGCCAGAAGATCCCGAATCCAACCTGGACACCCACCGCCAACATTCGTAAGCGCTACCAGTCACAGGGCGTTACCCTGCCAGCGGTAATACCGGCTGGGCCAGAGAATCCAATGGGGCTGTTTGCCATGCGTCTGGCCATGGGGCACGGTGAATACCTGATCCACGGCACCAATGCCAACTTTGGTATCGGAATGCGTGTGAGCTCAGGCTGTATCCGCCTGCGCCCGGACGATATCGAAGCGCTGTTCAACCAGGTGCCACAAGGCACCAGAGTGCAAATCGTCAATGAACCGGTGAAGGTCTCCGTTGAGCCAGACGGCAAACGCTATGTAGAAGTGCATCAGCCATTGTCCAGAGTGGCCAGTGACGATCCGCAGACCATGCCGATCGCGCTTTCTAAAAATCAGAAAGCCTTTGCTGCCGATCCACAAACCGATAAGGCAATGCTCGACAGCGCCATTGTACGGCGTTCTGGTATGCCAGTGCTGGTCAGTGTAGGGCAAGAGCCTTCTGAGGTCGCTACACCGTCTACAGCGCTTCCTGGTGAGGGAGCTGACACCTCTGACGAGTCTGGGGCACCGATTAGCTCGGTGAACTGAGTTACGGCATTGTGTAAGGGCGTGGTATTCCCCTTGTGTCACCAATCTGAAGCCTGGCGTTGAGCCGGGCTTTTTTTTGCCTGCAAGGGGGTAAATGAGAGGCAAAAAAAAAACGGTGCACAATGTGCACCGTTTTCAATAACCGAAGCAAACTTACTTTTTGTAAGCGTGTGCTTGGTTGTCCAGACGCTGGTTAGCGCGCGCTGCGTCGTCTTTAGCTGCTTGAACGTCAGAACGGATTGCGTTCACGTCGTTGCTCAGCTGATCAACTTTAGCGTTCAGAGTCTGAACGTCAGAAGACAGTTGATCGATTTTAGCGTTGCTTGAGCAACCAGCCAGCATAGTAGAAGCCAGGATTACCGCGCCCAGTACCAGTTTAGTACGATTCATTATAACACCCTCTAGATTGAGTTAATCTCCATGTAGCGTTACAAGTATTACACAAACTTTTTTCGAAAGAGAATAAATTTTTTGTATTAGGGCCCTTTATTTTGATCGTTCGCTCAAACTTGCATCTTGTTTTGCAAAATAGTTAAAAAATCGAAGGAAAACAGCCTGATTCTATGGGACAACTCTCAAATGAAATTGGCGAAATAAACCGCTTTAATGGTTGCGTTTTTCTGAAAGTACAGTATTGCAGATAAAAAAAACGCCGCTAAGCGGCGTTTGGGTCACAGATTTGTTGTCACGTTTATTATTACAGCACGTGAACCGAGGCAGTATTGGTGGTGCCGCTTGGTACCAGAGCACCAGAAACCATCACTACGACGTCGCCTTTCTGTGCCAGGCCGCTCGCCAAAGCAACTTCTTTACCAATGCGGTAGAAGTCGTCGGTAGAAGCAATTTCTTTGACCATCTGAGTGGTGATACCTTTGCTCAGGATCAACTGACGGGCAGTGACTTCGTTGGTCGTCAGCGCCAGGATTACGGCGTTAGGGAAGTACTTACGCACAGATTTGGCCGACTTGCCGCCGCTGGTGGCAACAACGATCAGTGGCGCGTCCAGTTTTTCGGCAGTTTCTACCGCACCGCGGCATACCGCTTCGGTGATACGCAGTTTACGGTTGTCGTTCAGGGTGTCGATACGGCTAGGCATCACGCGATCGGTACGTTCGCAGATGGTTGCCATGATGGTAACGGCTTCCAGCGGGTATTTACCCTTGGCGCTTTCACCAGACAGCATAACCGCATCGGTACCGTCCAGGATGGCGTTGGCAACGTCACCGGCTTCTGCACGGGTAGGGCGCGGGTTCTTGATCATTGAATCCAGCATCTGGGTCGCGGTGATAACGACTTTGCGTGCACGGTTACACTTCTCGATCATCATCTTCTGCGCGAAGATCACTTCTTCAACCGGGATTTCAACACCCAGATCGCCACGAGCTACCATGATGCCGTCAGACGCTTCAAGGATTTCGTCGAAGTTGTTCAGGCCTTCCTGGTTTTCGATCTTGGAGATGATCTGAATGTTTTCGCCGCCGTGGGCTTTCAGGTGCTCACGGATTTCCAGCACGTCGGAACGCTTACGGATAAAGGAAGCCGCAACGAAGTCTACGCCTTGCTCACAACCGAAGATCAGGTCACGTTTGTCTTTTTCGGCCAGCGCTGGCAGCTGAATGGAAACGCCTGGCAGGTTAACGCCTTTGTTTTCGCCCAGATCGCCGCTGTTCAGTACCTTACAAACCACTTCGCTTTCGGTAACCGCAGTCACTTCCATACCGATCAGGCCATCATCCACCAGTACGGTGTTGCCAATTTTCAGGTCGGCAGCAAAGCCAGGGTAGGTCACCGCAACGCGCTCTTTGTTGCCGATAACGCTCTGGTCGGTGGTGAAGGTGAAGGTCTGGCCAGCAACCAGGGCTGCATCAACGCCACCTTCCAGCTTCATGGTACGGATTTCCGGGCCTTTGGTATCGAGCAGGATACCGGCGTTTTTACCGGTTTTGGCAATGACCGCACGCATGTTCTTGATGCGGTTACCGTGTTCTTCATAATCGCCGTGGGAGAAGTTAAGGCGCATTACGTTCATGCCCGCGTTCAGCAGGCTGGTCAGCATTTCTTCCGACTCGGTTTTCGGGCCGATAGTACAAACAATTTTGGTCTTTTTCATGACGATTTTTTCTGCAAGTTGTGATGGATAATAAAACTAACGGTACCGGCGGCTAGGCCATCGGTAAGGGATTTGGGCTGTGCCTGGCAATGCAAAACATAGTTAAGGATAGGTGACCTTGGTCGAAATGGGGTGGAAAAATTCGGCCGATGCCCAGGTGCGGGTAGGCTGCGCAAAAAGCGAGGATGAGAATTTGTTGTAATTGCGTTTTCGCAGATCAAGGGCTGAAACCATTCAACTGAAAGACGTTGCGCATTATAAGGCTATGCGGCTGGAAACAAAACAAAAAACCGCAGTCGCTGGCAGGTTTGTACATAAAATCAGCAAATGTGGCGCAAATATGCCGTCTGCCAGCGGGTTTGTTGCGCAAATAGCATGACTGTAACGGATTATGTTTTGAAAAAATAACGTGACGGACTTCACGCTTTCAAGCGCTTTGCTGGATTTCCAGCAGGACTCCGTCATCCAGACAGAAACAGCCAAATACGGTAGCGGCAGGGATCGTCAACGTTTCCTGGGTCATCAGGGTATGCACGTCGCTGCCGACGGTGAACTCGAAGATCCCAGAAAGGATGCGGATTTGCTGGGGGTAGGGGCGTTTTTGCAGTTGGTCAAAGGTGCCTGCGGCAAACTTGACTTCCCAGGCGGTGCTCCCATCGCTCATTAGCCCTTGGCGGCGGGCGAGCCCATTGTCGAGTTGTTCGAACGGCAGCTGTGATTTAAAAACCGACATCAAAATTACCTCCATCAGGATACTGCGCTGATGATACGCGACGGGCTGACGCTCTGTCCGGTATTACTGTTAAATTGGGTTACCGTTAGGCGAGAGATAATACTGGGAAGCGAAACAAAACAAGAAGTGGTGCGTCCGAATGGACTCGAACCATCGACCCCCACCATGTCAAGGTGGTGCTCTAACCAACTGAGCTACGGACGCACTGTGCTACTTTCAGGAATTTGGTGCGTCTGAATGGACTCGAACCATCGACCCCCACCATGTCAAGGTGGTGCTCTAACCAACTGAGCTACAGACGCATCTTTTTCCTCTCTGTCATGGCTGACAGCGGGGACGAATATTAACGAGCAACCCGGCCGCTGGCAAGGGGAAAAACGCAATTTTATTTGGTATTTCACGCGATTGCTGAGCTTATGTGCAGTAAGGCGGTTTTTTCTGCAATGGCTGGCGAGGAACTCGCCGGTTTGCCTGTGACAAACCGGCGAACGCTATTAACGGGTGGAACGCTGCAAAATCAACGCCGGGGGTTGGCGCTGTAACCAACGCATCCTCAATACCATCATGATAGCGGCGAAGGTCAGGCCGATAATAAAGCCGAACCAGAATCCGCTTGGCCCCATCGCCGGCACGATGTAGTCCGTCAGCGCCAGCAGATAGCCGCTTGGCAATCCGAGAACCCAATAGGCCACAAAGGTGATGTAGAAGATTGCCCGGGTATCTTTGTAGCCCCGTAGAATACCGCTACCGATCACCTGGATGGAGTCGGATATCTGGTAAATCGCCGCCAGCAGCATCAGATGGGAGGCCATGGTCACGACCGCAGGGTTATCGTTATACAGCAGGGCGATAGACTCGCGGAATGCGGCGGTGAACAACGCCGAGCAACTGGCCATGGCGATGCCAACGGCAATCGCCGCATAGGCGGCAATCCGAGCGCCCTCTACCGAGCCCTCGCCCAGCCGGTGCCCAACGCGGATGGTGGCCCCAACGCCGAGCGACAGCGGCAGTACAAACATCAGTGAGCTGAAGTTCAGGGCAATCTGGTGCCCGGCAACCGCGACGATACCCAGCGGTGAAACCAGTAATGCCACCACGGCAAACAGCGTCACCTCAAAGAACAAGGCCAAGGCAACCGGTAGGCCAATGCCGATCAGGCGTTTTAACGCTTGCCAGTCCGGACCACGATGTGCGCCTTGCTCCAGCTTGATATCCCGCAACGAGGACGCACGTTTGGCATACCAGCGCATCATCAGGAACATCATCCAATACACGCTGGCGGTGGCGACACCACAACCGACGCCGCCCATTTCCGGCATGCCAAACTTGCCGAAAATCAATATGTAGTTGATCGGGATGTTGATCAACAGACCCAAAAAGCCGATTACCATGCCGGGCTTGGTTTTGGATAAGCCTTCACATTGGCCACGGACGACCTGGAAGAACAAATAGCCGGGAGCTCCCCACATAATGGCATGCAGGAAACCAACGGCTTTTTCAGCCAGCAGCGGATCGATGTTGTGCATCATGTCGATCACCAACTGGCTGTTATAAATCACGGCGATAATCAGTAGTGAAACCCCTGATGCCAGCCAAAAGCCCTGGCGCACCTGATACGCGATACGATCGCGGCGACCCGCGCCGTTGAGTTGGGCGATTACTGGGGTCAAGGCCAGCAGTAAACCGTGGCCGAACAGAATGGTCGGCAGCCAGATAGAGGTCCCGACGGCAACGGCGGCCATATCCGTGGCGCTATAAGAGCCAGCCATGATGGTATCGACCACGCCCATTGCGGTTTGGGATATTTGCGCGATGATGACCGGAATTGCGAGGGCCAATAAACTACGCGCCTCAATAAAGTACTTCTGCACGTATACACCTTTCTAATTATTTATGGGGAAGGGGTGTCGCTGCATCAGCAACAACTAAAAACTGCGGAATATGCCCAAAAGATTGTACCTGCTAGCCGGGTTTTAGCAAAGGTTGTAACGAAATAGTTATACCGGCCGTCTTTCAAGCTGTAGCTTGAAATCCATAGAGTATCTATCCGTCGCCTTGAAACTACAGCGTTGTTAGCTGAGGACACTAATCCCAGGATATAAACTAGGCAAGCACTGCTTTTTTGCCGTTGTGCGTTTGGTTTTCTGCCGTAACTGGGGCAAACTGCTTACAGCGCGTTGAACATAGTCATAAAGAAGAGGCCAACATGTTTACCGGTATCGTACAAGGCACCGCCCCGCTGGTTGCCATTGATGAAAAACCCAACTTCCGTACCCACGTTGTTGAAATGCCTGATGAGCTGTTACCAGGGCTGGAGTTGGGGGCCTCGGTGGCCCACAACGGCTGCTGTCTGACCGTCACGGAGATCGCAGGCAATCGCGTCAGCTTTGACCTGATCAAAGAGACCCTGCGGCTGACCAATCTTGGCGATCTTAAACTGGGTGATGTGGTCAATCTGGAAAGAGCCGCCAAGTTTAACGATGAAATCGGCGGGCACCTGATGTCCGGGCATATTATCTGTACCGCGGAAGTCACCAAGATTTATACCTCGGAAAATAATCGCCAGATCTGGCTGCGTATGCCGAATATCGATTTGATGAAATATGTGCTGCATAAGGGTTTCATCGGCATCGATGGCATTAGCCTGACCATAGGCGAGGTGGTCAATAACCGTTTCTGTGTGCATTTGATCCCGGAAACCCTTGAGCGCACCACGCTGGGTAAAAAGCGCCTGGGCGACAAGGTCAATATAGAAATCGATCCGCAAACTCAAGCGGTGGTGGATACCGTCGAGCGTGTGCTAGCCAATCGTGAGGCTGTGTTAGCTGTCACCAAGCCGCCAGTACCCTAAGCCTGAGAATCCTGTACCGATAACCCTACATAGGAGCCAAACGTGAAGTTTTATGGGAAAACGATGATGCTAGCGGCGCTGTTGGCGCTGACCGCCTGTTCAAGCTCCCCAGAACAGGCGAACTCACAGTCTGCCGAGGCTGAAGATGATACCTGCGGTGCATCGCAGTATCAGAATTATGTGGGTAAACCGTTGTCTGCGTTGGACGGGGTTAATATTCCCCAGCAGGTACGGACTATTCCTTATAACTCTATGGTAACCATGGACTTCAATCTAAAGCGCTTGAACTTCCTGGGTGACAGTGAAGACAAAATCATTCGCGTTTATTGCGGTTAATAACCCTTTACCCCAACCCTGTGGGTTGGGGTAAAGGATTTTAGCGGGGAACTCGCAGACCGCCTTCGACACCTTTAGGGCTGAATACTACCTGCCAAAGTTGAATATCGCGAGCGCGGAACGCTCCTGCGCAGGCATTAAGGTAATAACTGAACATCCTTTCAAAACGTTCGGAATAGCGCGATGCCAGCAGTGGCCAGCTCTGTTTGAAACGTTCATACCAGGCCATCAGGGTGCGATCGTAATCTGCGCCGATATTATGCCAATCTTCCATGACGAAACGGCCTTCGCTGGCCTGGGCAATATGTTTCACCGACGGCAGACAGCCGTTGGGGAAGATATATTTATTGATCCACGGATCAACGTTCATATCGGTCTCGTTGGAACCAATGGTATGCAACAGGAAAATGCCATCGGGTTTTAAATTACGTTCCACTACCTCGAAATAGGTTCGGTAGTTCTTCGGCCCAACGTGTTCGAACATGCCGACTGAGACGATGCGGTCAAACTGCTGGTGGAGATCGCGGTAGTCCTGCAGTAGAATTTCCACGTCCAGACCGGCACAGCGCTCTTGCGCCATTTTCTGCTGTTCTGCGGAGATGGTGACCCCCACCATGGAAACGCCGTAGTGCTTGGCCGCATACGTAGACAGGCCGCCCCAGCCACAGCCGATATCCAATACCCGCATACCAGGCCGCAGGTGCAGTTTTTCGCAAATTAGCCGTAGCTTGGCCTCTTGCGCTTCTTCCAACGTCGTGGCCTGTTGCCAATAGCCGCAGGAATATTGCATATAGGGATCCAGCATCTGGGTAAACAAATCGTTACCCAGGTCGTAATGCTCCTTGCCAACGATCCAGGCGCGTTTTTGGGATTGCAGATTGGTCAGGCGGGCGGCGGCAATACGCAAGATATCCTTCAGGTGGTGGGGCAGTTTCTTTTCCAGGCCAGCTGCGACAACCCGCTGAAAAAATATGTCCAGCCGTTCGCACTCCCACCAACCGTCCATATAGCTTTCGCCCAGCCCCAGAGAGCCGTCTTGCAGTACGCGTTTAAAGAAATTGGGATTATTGATCTGAATATCGAAAGGGCGTGAACCATTGATTTCAATACCGGCCATGCTAAGCATTTCATGAGCGATACGATACCAATGGTTATCCTGGATGCTCAGATCTTCTATACACGATGAACTCATAGCTTCTCCATCACCTTCTTCTGACTTATGATCCTGCAGAATTTAATGTAGCCAATTTCTACAGGGACATACGTATACCTACGGTAAAAATTCACCGTGGTGTCTGAAATTCGACTTGAACAGAGGAAATTTAAGAGACTCCCTGCGTCAAAGGACGCGGGTAAATGCAACCTTAAATAAAGTGTGATGCCATCCACGTACGCAGCAGTTGCTGCAATAAGAGCTTAGTATAACTGTTATTCTAAAAGGTCGTTTTTGAGTATAGGCTTGCCGAGGCGTAGACTCAACTGCAAATCGCGCTCGGCAAGAATTTTCATTAAGTGACTATTTACAGAGATAATTATGACACGGAGTCGACACGCTCCTGCCGTGTTACCTGCGTTTCATCCGTTCCTTTCCCACGCTGCATCAGATAGCCCAAGGCTGCTAAAAATACGGTAGCAACCATTACGGTAACCGTGGCTAACAGCGGTTGGGCGATAAATGCCGAAACCAACAGGCTGGCGATAAAACATAATCCCAGCTGTAGCGTGTTTTGCAGCGCAGCGGCTTTGCCGCTGTTGTTGGGGAAGGGCATCAACGCATTGGCCACTAAAATAGGATAGCTGGCACCGTTAACTAATGCCATAAAGCAGAACGGGATCAACAGTGTGGTCAACGTCGGTTCGCTCAGGGTGGCAATCAGATACAGTGCTACCATGCTGATGCCATAAGCTACCAGCAGCCATGGCAACAAGGTTTTGCCAGAAATGCGATTTAAGGCGCTACGGCAGCTGTAACCCCCCAATAAGAAAGCCAGCGTTTGTGGCACATAGCTTAGGCCAATATCGTTAGGGCTATACCCCATATCGCCGAGGATAAAGGGTGAGCCCGTCAGCCAGGCGAAGAAGCCGGCAGAACAGGCGGCAAAAACCATCACGTTGCCGCTGAAGACCGGGGATTTCAAGATCTGCATAAAGCCAAGGCTGGGCTTTTTATCGGCGGAAGGTACCAGTCTGCTACGGTCTTTCAGCAGTAAGGTGGGGATCAGCAGCAGGGCGGTAATCCCCAACAGCACGGCGAAGATGGCCCGCCATCCCATATGGTTGAGCAACCAGGCGCCTAGCAGCGGGGCCAGCGCCGGAGAGAGTGCGACCAGCGGCATAATGGAGGCGAAAACGCGGTTGGCTTTGCCATCGCGGTAACGATCAACCACGATCGCCTGCCAGGTGACGGCGGCGGAACACACGCCAATGGCTTGGATAAAGCGCAGTGACCACAGTTGTGCCACGTTTTCGACCCACAGCATACCTAGACAGCCGACGGCGAACAGTGCCAGGCCAATCAATAACACGGGCTTACGGCCAATGCGGTCAGACAGCGGCCCCCACAGCAACTGGGCGAAGGCAAAGCCTGCCAGGAAGATACTCAGGCTGGCGCTGATCGCCCCAGCGGAGATTTGCAGATCCTGCTGCATGGCCCCAAAGGCGGGCAGGTACATATCGGTAGCCAGATAGCCCAACATACTTAGGCCGGCCAGGTAGAACATAAATCCAAAATTTCGCATTGCTATTTCTCGTTAAAATTATGTTGTCGCAGGTTTTGAAGCGCCGGCAAGTGTATACGGCTGGATCTCTGCTTGTGAAACGGTAATATTTGCAAGGTGCTGTTAAAAAATTTGAAGGCAAAGTTATGTGGTCTGAATATTCACTCGATGTGGTAGATGCGGTGGCGCGAACCGGTAGTTTCAGCGCAGCGGCGCAGGAATTGCATCGCGTTCCCTCGGCGGTGAGCTATACGGTGCGCCAACTGGAGCAATGGCTGGCGGTGCCGCTGTTTGAACGCCGTCACCGCGATGTGGAACTCACGCCAGCGGGGGCGCTGTTTGTTAAAGAAGCACGGGTTGTTATCAAAAAAATGCTCGATACCCGACGACAGTGTCAGCAGGTGGCCAACGGTTGGCGCGGGCAATTGCGGATTGCGGTCGATCTGATCGTCAAACCTCAGCGCAGCCGCCAACTGGTGCTGGATTTTTATCGCCATTTCCCCGACGTAGAACTGATAGTGCAGCCTGAAGTATTCAACGGCGTGTGGGATGCACTGGTCGATGGTCGCGCTGAGATGGCCATTGGTGCAACGCGGGCGGTGCCGGTCGGCGGCGGTTTTGCCTTTCGCGATATGGGTTTTATGAATTGGCTCTGCGTAGTACATGCTAAACATCCGCTCGCCGCCTTGCAAGGAAAGCTGCGCGACGATCAACTACGGCCTTATCCCTCGTTGCTGTTGGAGGATACTTCGCGCAATTTACCCAAGCGGGTGACCTGGTCGCTGGACAACCAGCGGCGGCTGACCGTGCCGGACTGGGTTTCGGCGGTAGATTGTTTGCGTGCCGGGCTGTGTGTGGGCATGGTGCCCGCGCATCGAGTATTGCCGTTGGTACAAAGTGGCGAACTGGTGGTGTTACCACTGCATGAGCCTTTCCCGCCCAGCGCCTGCTGCCTGACCTGGCAGCAAAACGCCCAGTCTCCGGCCATGGCCTGGCTGTTGGACTATCTTGGCGACAGCGAAACGCTGAATCAGGAATGGCTCAGTGAAGAGGGGCCGGGTGATTAATCGGGCGCGGCATATTGCGGCGCCCCTACGGAGAAATATGGGTTAAGAAATAGGACTTAGCGGCGGTAATCGACAAAAGGACCATCTGCCACGGAGCGACGCTCAATAAGTTTTGGATGCACTTCAATCACCTGCGACTCTTCACGCTTGCTGATGATGCGATCTAACAGCATGGTAAAGGCCATCTCGCCCAGGCGCTCTTTAGGCTGGTGAATGGTGGTCAGAGCGGGAGTGAAGTAGCGGGCATTACGCACGTTGTCGTAACCAATAACCGAGATATCCTGCGGTACACGCAACCCCAGCTCATCGGCGGCGCAAATCGCCCCCATGGCCATAATATCGCCGCCACAGAAAACGGCGGTTGGGCGATGCTTTTGCGACAGGATCTGATGCATGGCTTTGTAGCCAGATTCAGGCTCGAAATCCCCCTGCACGACCCATTCTTCGCGCACTTCGATGTTGGCTTCCTTCATGGCCTTCAGAAAGCCCTGGTGGCGACCTCCACCGGTATTACGCGCCAGTTGACCAGGAATGGCACCGATGTCCCGGTGGCCACGTTCGATCAGGTAGCGGCCTGCCAGGTAACCGCCCTCGAAGGCATTGTCGATAATGGTATCGGTGAAGTCTCCGCGCGCGGTACCCCAATCCATCACTACCATGGGAATATTACGGTAATCTTCCAGCATGCCCAGTAGCTGATCTGGATATTCTGAGCACATCACCAGCAGGCCATCGACGCGCTTTTGCGCCAACATCGCCAGATAGGCTTGCTGTTTATCCAGATTATTGTGCGAGTTACACAAGATCAGGGTATAGCCTTTGCTGTAACAGCTGTTTTCAACCGCTTCGATCACTTCGGCAAAATAGGGGGCCTCGCTCGAGGTGGCGAGCAAACCGATCGATTTGGTGTGATTGACCTTGAGACTGCGGGCTACGGCGCTGGGTGAATAGTGCAGCTCTTTGATGGCGGCCCAAACGGCCGTTTTGGTATCTTCGGCGACGAAACGCGTTTTATTGATAACGTGCGATACGGTAGTGGTAGAAACGCCAGCGCGTTTGGCCACATCTTTAATCGTTGCCATGTAAAAAATGACTCCTAAACCCACATGTTACAGCATGTAAGTATGATGTTAATCGTTTGCCTACGTAGATCCTTCCCCAGATAAGCGAAAACTGAGTTTTTAGTGCTGAAGTCGTAAATCGCTTGAACAGGGAGGGGCAGTTTATCGGTACGCAGTAGTGAACTGCGGATTTTGTCGCAAATTGAAGAAAAGTGGAAGAGCTAATCGGTAATTATCAGCGGGGAAATCAAAACAAGATTTTAATCACGGACTGTGGGAAAATGATTTGACGTATAAACTGTGTGGCTTATGCTCTGGAAAAGCCAATCTGAGAGGGAGTTGTATATGGATACCAATTTGAAGATGTCATTACTCACCACCGTGGGTGCTTTGGCAATGATTATTGCTTTCAGTTTTATTGCCGCATTGAACTGATCCGCAGCAGAAAAACAAAGGCGCAGCTTGATGCTGCGCCTTATTATTAGCTAGCCACCCGCCGTTAAGCCAGGTTTTCTGCCACGAACGCCCAGTTCACCAACGCCCAGAAGTTTTCCAGGTACTTTGGTCGCGCATTGCGGTAGTCGATATAGTAAGCATGTTCCCACACGTCAACGGTCAATAGCGGAACGTCTGCGCCGGTCAGCGGGGTTGCCGCATTCGAGGTGCTGACGATCGCCAGACTACCGTCCGCTTTTTTCACCAGCCAGGTCCAGCCCGCGCCGAAGTTTTTCACGGCGGCATCGGTGAACTGCTCTTTAAAGGCGGCGAAGGAGCCGAATGACTTATTGATGGCCTCTGCCACTGCGCCCGTTGGCTCGCCACCACCTTGCGGTGATAAGCAGTGCCAATAGAAGGTGTGGTTCCAGACCTGAGCGGCGTTGTTGAACACGCCGCCGGTGGAGGTCTTGACGATCTCGACCAGGGATTTGCCTTCGAACTCGCTGCCTTTCACCAGATTGTTCAGGTTAACCACATAGGTGTTATGGTGCTTGCCATAGTGGTATTCCAGCGTTTCTGCGGAAATGTGCGGTTCGAGAGCGTTTTTCTCATACGGTAATGCAGGTAATTCAAACGACATTGCTTTCTCCTTTTATAGACAATACGCCTCTCCGACGCTTTGGGCCGTGGGGCCGAGGGCGAAAAAACGCAATTGCACCACTTTTGTTATGGTTATTAATCTTAACAACTTTCCGAGCGAAAAGAACATCCAAAGTGTGCCAAGTGGCTGATTGATTAAAGTCGCAGCGGTTTTTGATTTTTGGGGGAGTAAGGCACGGCTGAGCAGCTGGCTCAGCCGTGCTAGGTCAACGAATGGTGGTCGGGGTCACTACGCGGCGGGCGCCAATGTAATGGTTCTGCCAATAGTCGTTATCCAACTGACTGATGCGAATTTCTTCACCGGTGCGCGGTGACTGGATGAACTTACCGTTACCAAGATAGACGCCAACGTGATCGGCGGTGCCACGGTTGTTGATGCGGAAGAACACCAGATCGCCTTTCTCCAGCTCATTACGTTTGATCGGCGCTGCATCACGCAGGTGGTACATTTCGTTGGCGGTACGCGGCATTTTGATTTTCACGACGTCTTTGTACGCGTAATAAATCAGCCCACTGCAGTCGAATCCTGTACCAGGTGAAGATCCACCCCAGCGGTAGGGTTTACCCATTTGCCCCATCAGCTTGGCCATGGCGGTTTGCTTGGCGTGCTGATAACGTTTTTTATGGGCGGCGGAAAGTTTCAACGGTTTTTCGCGGCCTGCCAGTTTTGCCGTAGCTTTGCCTTCTTCACGATGGCGACCATAGCCTTTTTTATAGCCTTTTTTAGGCGGAGTCACTTTGAGCTTGGCCGTTTTGGTTACCTGGCTTTTGGTTTTAACGCTGGTGGTTTTTTTGGCGGTCTTTAAGGTTGCTGGTTTGGTTTTTAGCGTTTTCGGAGGGGTGGCTGCCTTCACTTTTTTATTGGCTTTCTCCGCTTTCTTTTTCTTGCGGTCGTCTGGCCGTGCTTCATTAACGTGACTCTTGCGCTGCTCGGCAGAAACACGTGCCTGTGGCGCAGCGTGCGCCAAATTGAAGAAGAGCTGCGTAAATAGCAGCACAAAAAGTGTAATAATTAACCGCATATCGACGTTACCAACCTTGGCTCCGAAACAGAAATCGAATGAGTCACAGTATTCCCGAAATTCACCCTATAAAACAGCGTGGATCTCATAAATACTAATCCATATTGTGAGAAAACGTTAATGGCATTTTTATTGTTGCAAAATCAAACGCCTGGTGCCTAAAAAAACGACAAAGATCATGTGGTTGGCTTATTGCTCTCCGGGATTGAGCAGCGCAAATATAATAGTGAAACGTCCCGATTAAAAATGTTATTCTGGGGCCATGTTTTAACCGGTTCGTTGTGACGGCCGCTTTTGCTGAGGCAATCAGAGAATGTCCCTGCAAAAGATGGCGTTTTTTGGCACCGGTCCTGCCGCTACAATAGCCAGTGTGATGCATGTTGTAGCCATGATGTGGCTTGAGGAAGCAATAATGACGACGATTGAAAAAATTCAGCAGCAAATTTCTGCCAACCCGATCCTGCTGTATATGAAAGGCTCACCGAAATTGCCAAGCTGCGGTTTCTCCGCTCAGGCCGTGCAGGCGCTTTCAGCCTGTGGCGAACGTTTTGCCTATGTTGATATTCTGCAAAACCCGGACATCCGCGCCGAGCTGCCAAAGTACGCCAACTGGCCAACTTTCCCGCAGCTGTGGGTCGATGGCGAACTGGTTGGCGGCTGCGATATCATCATCGAGATGTACCAGCGTGGTGAACTGCAGCCGTTGATCAAAGAAACGGCAGAGAAGTATAAAGATCAGGAAGACCAGCAGCCTTAATGGCACAGGGTTTTCCAAATAAAATCGGGCGGCACCTTTAACAGTGCCGCCCGATTTTTTTATGTCTGTCAGTTTGCCTGCAAGCTATTGCGATTCAACGTTGGCAATCGGCCAGCCACCGAGACGTTTCCAGCGGTTGACCAGTTCACAGAACAGCTGGGCGGTTTGCTGGGTATCATAAAGTGCTGAGTGCGCCTGGCTGCTGTCAAACGGCATGCCAGCGGCAATACAGGCTTTGGCCAGCACCGTCTGCCCCAATACCAGCCCACTAAGCGCAGCGGTATCAAAGGTGGCGAACGGGTGGAACGGGTTGCGCTTCAGGCTGGCGCGCTCGGCGGCGGCCATCAGGAAACTGTGATCAAAGTTGGCATTATGCGCCACGATGATTGCCCGGTTACAGCCCTGATCCTTAATGCCTTTACGCACGGCTTTGAAAATCGCATGCAGCGCATCATATTCACTCACTGCGCCACGCAGTGGGTTATGTGGATCGATACCGTTAAAGGCCAGCGCTTCCGGTTGCAGGTTCGCCCCTTCAAACGGCTCTACATGAAAATGCAGCGTTTCATCCTGCTGCAACCAACCATTTTCATCCATTTTCAGCGTGACGGCGGCAATCTCTAGCAGCGCATCGGTCTGAGCATGAAACCCGGCGGTTTCCACATCAATAACAACGGGATAAAACCCACGGAAACGGCCACTCAGGGCGTTAAGATCACTTTTTTCGGCCATCAGTTTCTTATCTTTAGCGAATTCAGCGCGCATTATGACAAATTTCTTGTCTTGGTGCAGCGGAGATAGAAAGCAGGGCGCAGGGTGCGCCCTGGAGAAACCTCAGTTACCGAGGCCGTGACCTGCGTGCTTGTTCTCGATCAGTTCGATCTTGTAGCCGTCCGGATCTTCGACGAAGGCAATCACGGTGGTACCGCCCTTGACTGGGCCGGCTTCGCGGGTGACTTTGCCACCGGCCTGACGGATGTTGTCGCAGGTAGCGGCTACATCATCGACGCCCAGCGCCAGATGACCAAAGGCGGAGCCCATGTCGTAGCTGTCGACGCCCC
Source organism: Serratia sp. Res13-Sevr-LER1-36-b (assembly GCF_015673035.1). Lineage (NCBI taxonomy): Bacteria > Pseudomonadati > Pseudomonadota > Gammaproteobacteria > Enterobacterales > Yersiniaceae > Serratia > Serratia sp. Res13-Sevr-LER1-36-b. The sequence goes on from NZ_JADACK010000005.1 coordinate 731,675, forward strand.
AGTTATAGGTCAGTTCGATGACCGAGCCTTCGCTTTCATCGCTATAACCCACGAAGGCCAGCGAGTATTTGTACTCGGTGTTTTCGCTGGTACGCAGTAAGCGCATGCCTAATACCTTGGTATAGAAGTCGATGGAGCGTTGCAGATCGCCGACACGGAGCATGGTATGGAGTAAGCGCATAATTTCCTCTGATTGGATATGCCGCGGCTGACGGCAGATGACTTGAACAGCGTCAGACAGTATAGCCTTGTCGCATAAGGCAATTCAACGCATGTGGTAGGTGATGGTATAGGTGACGTTGTCACAAATAAAAATGACGGCGGATAATAGTGCGGCAGGCGGGAGCCAGACAGAACGCCGACACGCCGTGGGCCCCATCCATGGAGGCTCGTATCGCGCGTCCATGCGCTCAACGGTCGGCTAACCTGTATGGCTCCCACCCACCTCAGCCTGAGGTGTCGCGGTATTTAGCGCACCTAATTTACTGAGTGCAAAGTCAATTTAATTCACTTACAGAGTTGGGTAATCGGTATACCCCTCGGCACCGCCGCCGTAGAAGAAATCGGCACGCTGCTCGTTGAGTGGGGCCTGTTGTTTAAAGCGCTCCACTAGATCTGGGTTGGCAATATAGCTGCGGCCAAAGGCGACTGCATCAATAAAGCCTTGGGCGATCAACTCTTCTGCCTTCTCCGCCGTGTAGGCACCCGCGCCAATAATCACGCCTTGGAAATGTGCTCTCACTGCATCGCGGAACGCGGTTGAGTAAGGCTTGCCACCGGCCCAATCCGGCTCTGAAATATGCAGGTAGGCGATACCGCGCTTGTTCAGCTCTTCGATCAAATACAGCGCCGCTTCTTCCTGATCTTCGCCGTTGTCCAGGCCATTGAACGGGCCTAACGGCGAGATACGGATACCAACGCGATCGGCACCGATTTCGGCAATGCTGGCATCGACCACTTCCAGCGTCAGACGGGTACGGTTTTCAATGCTGCCACCGTATTGGTCGGTACGTTGGTTGGATGCCGGAGACATGAACTGGTGCAGCAGGTAACCGTGCGCGGCGTGCAATTCAATGTAGTCAAAACCGGCTTCACGCGAGTTGGCAGCAGCCTGGCGGAAATCGTTGACGATCCCCGGGATTTCGTCGGTTTCCAACGCACGTGGGGTAGAGGTTGGTACACGAACCCAGGCACCGGTTTCATCACGCACCGTGGTGCGGGTTTCGGCATTGATCGCTGAAGGCGCGACGGGAGCCTGCTGGCCCGGCTGCAAGCTGGAGTGGGAGATACGGCCTACGTGCCACAACTGCACAGCGATATGACCCTGTTTGTCATGTACCGCCTGGGTGATTTTTTTCCACGCGGCGATTTGTTCTGGGGTATGCAGACCGGGAGCTCCGGCATAACCTTTCGCCTGGAAAGAAATCTGGGTGGCTTCGGTGATCAGCAGGCCAGCGCTGGCACGCTGCGCATAGTATTCCGCCATCAACGGCGTTGGGATGTCACCTGGCTCGATGCTGCGCAGACGAGTCAGCGGAGCCATGAACACACGGTTGGGGAGGGTGGTGTGGCCAACTTTGAGCGGAGAGAACAATTTTTCAATCTTCATAGTGCATCCTATAGTATTAGACCAGTCGACTAGTGATGATAAACAGTATCGCTAACATGTCTTTCGGGTAAAAAAAGGGGGTTTATGGCTGCGCTGGGCGCAACAGCAATTCGATACTTTCCAGCGCACAGGTGAGTGGAGCGACCGAGTGGCGGATTTTAGCCCGCAACGATGCGCCCAACCACAACGAGTACAGCGTTTCCGCCGCGGCCGCCGGGCTCATGGTGATAGCCAGTGAACCTTCACGGATGCCGCGTTCGATCGCGTCTTGCAGGTGACCGATCACGCGGCTGGTGCCCGCTTCCAACGCATGACGCATAGGTTCAGAAAGATCGCTGACCTCTGCGGAGAGTTTCACTGCCAGGCAAGCGTTATGGCACTCACTACGGCAGTGGAAGCTGATGGCCTGGGCGTAATAACTTAATAACTGATTACGCGCATCGCTACGAGAGTCGGCAAACAGCGCCTGCATTTGAGCGTCATAATGGGCAAAATAGCGTTGCAACATCGCTTCGCCAAAAGCTTCCTTCGAGCGAAAATAGTGATAGAACGACCCTTTGGGCACGCCAGCGGTAGCGAGCAACTCACTGAGGCCCATGCCGGTAAAACCAAGACGCAGGCTGAGCGTTTCGCCGGTTGCGAGCAGATGTTCTCGGGTATCCCCGTTGCAATTCGTCTGTTTTGTCATAATGAAAATGAGAATAATAGACCGATTGGTCTAGGTCAAGTCGCAGATAAATAAAACCGGGAAAAAATTCCGGCTCAGAAGGTAAACATTTCAGCCAAACTTACACTCTGTAGCGGTGCTGCATGCTCCATCACACCGTAGGGGCGCCGCATGCCGCGCCCGAAAAGCGGCTCGTCTAGCCGCATGCGGTGTTCGTTTAGAACTATTGTGCCAGAGGGAGCGGCTAAGGTTAAGCCTTGCGACAGCGCTGCAGAATATCCAGGTCGGGCTGATATTGCCGTGTCTGCACGTTTAACATGCCCAACAGAGTGTGGAACAGATTATCCTGTGAAACCTTATCGTTCTCCGCCAACGATTGCAGGCATTGGCGGTTAATGCCGAAATTGCGTTCATAATCGGCCGACATCCACATCAGAAAAGGCACGTGGGTCTGCTGAGAGGGCGCGAACATATAAGGCGTACCGTGCAGGTACATACCATTTTCCCCGAGCGATTCACCGTGATCGGAAAGATAGACCATCGCCGTATTGAATTTGCCGCTGTATTGCTGCAACAGCTTGATGGTGCTGTCCAGCATGGCGTCGGTGTACAGTAGCGAATTGTCGTAGGTATTCACCAGTTGCTCGTGGGAACAGTCCTGGATCTGGTTGCTGTCACAGGTCGGTGAGAACTGACGTAGTTCTGACGTACTGCGGCGATAGTAGGCCGGGCCGTGGCTCCCCATCTGATGCAGTACGATCACACTGTCCCCTTGCAGGCCGTTGATATAATCGTCCAGTTTGTGCAGCAGCACGTTATCCATGCAGACATCGCCATCGCAATACTGTGAAAGCTTCAGCTTGGTCATGTCGATATGTGGGATACGATCGCAGGCCCCCTTACAACCGCCGTCATTTTCGCGCCACAGCAGGTTGACTCCGGCATGTGCCATCACGTCCAGCATGCCTTCCTGGTGTGCGGCCAAGGTGGCGTCGTAATCGCCGCGTGGCATGTTGGAGAACATGCAGGGCACGGAGATAGCCGTTTCGGTACCGCAGGAACTGGCATTTTTGAAATAAACTACATCGGCCTGCTTTAAGCGGGGATTGGTCTCGCGCGAGTAACCACCTAGCGAAAAATTCTCTGCCCGCGCAGTTTCGCCGACCACCAGTATCACCAGGGTCTTCTTGGCCTGGCTGCTAATCACCGGGCCTAAATGGGCATCTTCACCAATCTTGACCAGCGGCAGATTTTGGTGGAAATAGCGGTGTTGAGCGTACTTGATGGTGCCGGCCACAAAATTGCTTGGGGTGAGCATTTTCACCACGCTTTTATTGTTGCGGATCAGCGAGGCGTAATCTTTGTAGAATAACGCCGCAACCAACAGGATCACCACCACGGAAAGCATCACATTGGCCGCGCGCAGGCCAATCATATACCACCAAGGGCGGGTTTTATTGATGCGTACAAAGCACACGAAAACGGCAGGCAAGATGCCCAGCAATAGCAGCCATAGCCCCATACGGGGGGTGAGCAACGCCGTCGCTTCCTGCGGGTTGGTCTCGAAGGCGTTCTGCATCATATTGCCATCAATCACCACGCCGTAGCTGAACATAAAATAGTTGGCCGCCGCGCTACCGAGCAGCAACAGAATAACCAGGGGTTTACGCAGGAACGGAATGGTTAATACGCTGAAGATAATATTCAGGGCACAGAAAATAACCACCGGCATAGTCGCCGCAAAAATGATGCTATGTACGCTATCAAAGGTGATATATGACCAGGCCTGGTGAATAAATAGCAGGTTCTGGAAAACCGTGAAGAATAGGGCGCAAGCCAGGATAAAACCCAAGCTGTTGCATTGTAATGATTGACGTAAGCGCATTGCGAAATCTGGATCCTGCCATGGTGTAATGCGCCGAAATTTACCAGATGAAACTTAAGATAACCTTAGACGTAACAAGCGGCAGGACAGCGGCTGCAACGATTACAGCCGCTGGCGGACGATTAATAGGCAGCGGTAAACTGTGCCTTGATGAACTGCGGTTTTTCAACTTCGTCGATAATGGCAACCGCGAGGTCTTCTACCGAAATATTGGCCGGCGCGTCACCCTTCATCAGCAATTGCGTCGTGCCCAAACGGAACTGGCCGGTACGCTTGCCGGGTTCCAGCAACGCGGCAGGAGAAAGGTAGGTCCAATCCAACTGGGTTTCTTTTTTCAACGCATTACGTAAATCCCGTACCGCCTGGGCCCCTGGACGAATATTTTCCGGGAACTGCGGGGTATCAACCAGCTCAACTCCTGGAGCCACTTCCAGGCTACCGGCACCGCCAACGTACAGCAGACGTTTAACCGCGGATTGTTTTACCGCCGCCAGGATTTGTTGGGCACCTTTAGCGGTTTTCTCATACAGGTCCGTTTCCGCCCAACCTGGGTTATAGGCGCTGATCACGACATCATGGCCAGCTAACTGTTTTGCCAACCACGGGCCGTCGGCCACGTCACCCAGGGCGACAGCGAGATTGGCATTATCCGGCAGATCTTTTTTCTGACGGGCGATGGCGGTCACTTGCAGGCCGCGGGCCAAAGCCTCATCGACTACGCGGCGGCCAACAAAACCGGTTGCTCCAATAATGGCGACTTTCATGAGGTCTCTCCTGTGAAATGTTTTTTAGCGGGTTGCCGTACCACTCAGTGGCGGCGCAGTAGAAATACTATAAGCCTTAACAATGCGGCTGATTAGTGCCATATTTATGCTTTCTTGATTAAGTAAAACTTCATAATCATGGATAAACTGAATCGAATGGCGGTATTCGCCACCGTGGTGGCCGAGGGCTCCTTTGTTGCGGCGGCCCGTCGACTAGAGATGACGCCCTCTGCGGTCAGCCAGCATATGAGGTCGTTAGAAAAGTCGTTGGGCGTGGCGTTATTGCACCGCTCGACTCGCCGCCTGGCACTGACCGATGCGGGGGAAGCCTTTTATCCCGGTTGCGAAGCCATGTTGCAGGAAGCACAGCGCGCGGAGCAGCGGCTGGCGGAGCTGCGGGATACGCTGGTGGGCGAACTACGCATTGCCACCACCGTCGGGATCGGTAGCGGCCCCTTGGCGGAGGCCTTGGCTCCCTTGCTGCTGGCACACCCAAAGCTGACGCTGCGTATTCTGGCAGATGACCAGGTGGTGGATATGATCGAGCAGCGGGTAGATATCTCGCTGCGCGTAAATCTGCAACTGGCAGATACCAACCTGATTGCTCACCCGCTGACCGCCTGGCCCATGGTGCTCTGCGCCGCGCCGCGCTATCTTAGCCAGCATGGCGTACCAGAAACGCCCCAGGAGCTGGTGCAACACCGCTGGATCACCGGCAGTGGTCACGGGCTGCATCTCGATTTGCATCACCATGCGGGCGAAACATTCAAACTACGCCTGGCGGCGAGGCAGGTTGTCAGCGGTAGTATGAACGTGATCCGGGCCTTTACCCGCAATGGCTTGGGGATTTCCGGCCAACCGCTGTATGAAATTGGTGATGAACTGCGCCGGGGGGAATTAATTGCCCTGTTACCGCAGTGGCGGCCAGCGCCATATCGGCTGCATGCGTTGACTCTTGAGCGGGTTCTGCCAGAGAAAACGCGCCAGGCGCTGCACTATTTGCGAGAATATTTTCGCCGTCATGGGGAAAAGCCACTTGCCAATGGCACCGATGACGTCTTCAATTAGCATGACAACGCAGGAGGACGTGTGGCGCAGCAACTCGAGTTCTTTGACATCCCAAGCCCGTGCCGTGGTATTTGCCAGGCCGATGAGCGCGGCTATTGTCGTGGTTGCCTACGCAGCCGCGAGGAGCGCTTTGGCTGGATGCAAATGAACGATGTCCAGAAAAAGGACGTTCTGCGCCTGTGTCGCCAGCGTTACCTGCGCTCACTGCGTACCGGCAAACAGCCAGAAGAGATCCCGCCAGAGCAGCCCTCACTGTTTTAACTTTATTGCTCATTTTTTCGATCCGCCGCACGTTAAGGCCACTTTTGCGTTTCCTACGGCTTGGGCGCTTGTGTATGCTGGCGTTAACTATTGTCATGAGGTTTAACAATGCTGAATCGTATTAAGCTGGCACCACTTGGGCCTGAGTTCTCACGCATGATTTGCGGCTACTGGCGCTTGATGGAGTGGGGCATGTCACCGCAGCAGTTGCTGACGTTTATCAAGCAACACGTTGAGCTGGGGGTGACCACGGCGGACCATGCGGATATTTATGGTGGTTATGCCTGTGAACAGGCCTTTGGTGAGGCGATCAAGTTGCAGCCCTCGGTGCGCCAGGGGATGGAACTGGTGTCGAAGTGCGGCATCGCTACCACCGCCAAGCCGGGTAACCCGATCGGGCATTACATCACCGATCGCGAGCACATTGTGCATAGCGCAGAGCAGTCATTATCGTACCTGCATACGGACTACCTGGATTTATTGTTGATCCATCGTCCAGATCCGTTGATGGAAGCCGATGAGGTAGCTGAAGCCTTTGTAGCGCTGCATAAAAGCGGCAAGGTGCGCCATTTCGGCGTTTCGAACTTTACGCCAACACAGTTTTCCTTATTGCAGTCGCGTCTGCCGTTCTCGCTGGTGACCAACCAGGTCGAGATTTCCCCGATCTATCAGCCTGCGATCCTCGACGGCACTTTGGATCAATGCCAGCAGCTGCGTATCAAACCGATGGCCTGGTCTTGTCTGGGCGGCGGGCGGTTGTTCAGCGATGCTGAGTTCCAGCCGTTACGCGATGAACTGCAAACGGTGGCGCAAGAGATTGGTGCCGAAACCATTGAACAGGTGGTGTATGCCTGGGTGATGCGTCTGCCTTCAGCACCGTTGCCAATTATCGGCTCCGGCAAGATCGAGCGCGTACGTTCGGCCCTGAAGGCGCAAGAGCTGACCTTGAGCCGCCAGCAGTGGTTCCGCATTCGTAAAGCAGCACTGGGTTACGACGTACCTTAAGGATTTTGTGAACAAACAGATGCCCATCGATGGGGTGGGCATCTTGATCGAGGTAAAGACCTTTCGAATATTTTTATACAATTAAAATATCCTCCTGGTTATAAAATTGCTTAATTGTTTACTCAACAATGACACAACATGGACAGCAAGCCCCTCCGTTAATAAAATTATAAAATTATCCTGTCGTGTCCAGAATGCGATCAAATCCCATTCTTTCCTTAGGAGGAAATATGAAAAATGTAGCTCTTGCTTTAACTTTATTAATGAGTTGCCTCATGCATTCGACAATAGCGAATGCTAAAATAAAATATTATGGTTATGATTGGTTGGACTATTATCAATATAGTAACCCTGCCTTTAATGCTGCAGATGCTCTTAATGCAATTAACAACTCCGGGTTCAGTGAAACCAATCTTAATGTTGTCCACTCAATTAAAAGTCTAAGTTTGCCAGTTTGTAATGATGGGAAATGCGCTCTAAATATTCAAGCTGGATCTGGCTCATCGGTTGGCTCTCCATTTGTAGATATTTGCCCTGGCGCGGCAAGTAATAATGCCTGCCAGGCAGTTGGTTCATGGGTGAATATTTGGAAAATAACCCAGGATATTGCTAATGCATCAAATAGACCCTCAGCTATTTATTTTATTGACGAGCCGTTTGATGTGCCTGCATTGCAGACTAACAAGGTTTATGAGGCCTATCAATATGCTAGCTATGTTTGTACTTTGAGGCAAGCTATGAAAAATCATGGGATTTCCATCCCAATTTATACTGTGCTCTCTTATCGCCACACACAGATTCAAGCCTACCTAAATGAGATTCAGAATGGTGCGCCAACAACGGCGTGTCCAGCAGTGGATAAAAGTACGCCTGATTGGATTGGTGTCGATAATTACAATTGGTCTGTACCTGATATGTGGGAGACTTATAATCGAGTTGCACCATTGGCCAACAAAGAGAGCCCTAAGTGGGTATTGGTACCACCGTCAACCGCATCACTGGGTTTAAATGATGAAAAACTTTCTGCTCAAATTAAATTATACCGTAATTTTATTAGGCAGTATCCTAATGCTCCGATTATTTACATCATGAATTGGAGATTTGATAGGGATGTTACAGAGAAAAGAAAGGTTTATTTGAAATCAACGTCGCTGTTGTCTTATATGGCTAACTCTACGGTTCTGGATTTGGACTGAATGTGGTATCTCTATTGGTGAACCATGTTTCCATATGTTAAGTATATCTCAGTGCAATAGGGGAATTAAAGTGACCGAGAAGGATCTCGGCCACTCTCTATACATTCCTTAATGAGTGCCTTCATTTGCAAAGGTATGCTTTCTGATAAATTTTCTACCTCGGTTGTGTAATGTGATTTTTTATAATCGCAACAGGAGTTAAAAAATCGTGATAATAACTCGAATGTAAGTGAATTGATTAATTCCACATACGTTCTATACTGCGAACTCAGTTACACTTATCGCATGGAGATTGAGTGATGAAACGTTATTGGTGTGCGGCATTGGGGTTGATGGCCTGTGGCGTTGCGCAGGCGGCAACGGTTGATGTCGAAATGAATCTGGTGACCGGCCAGGGAATTGGTCAGGACATTGGTAAAATCACAATTAGCGAAACGCCTTACGGACTGTTGTTCACCCCGCAACTGAAAGCCTTGCCTGCGGGTGTGCACGGTTTTCACGTTCATGAGAAAGGCAGCTGTGAGCCGGGTATGAAAGAAGGCAAGGCGGTAGCCGCACTGGCTGCGGGTGGCCACTTTGATCCTGAGAAAACCGGCAAGCATCTCGGGCCTTCTGATGCCAACGGGCATTTAGGCGATTTGCCAGCAATCTATGTCACGGCGGACGGTATGGCTGACACCCAGGTCCTGGCTCCGCGCTTGAAGAAAATCAGCGAAATCGAAGGCAAGGCGCTGATGGTACACGCCGGGGGGGATAACCACTCCGATCAACCCAAACCTCTGGGTGGTGGTGGCGATCGCTTCGCCTGTGGCGTAATCAAATAAATCAGCCGCCCGCGTCAGCCTGGCGTGGGCGCTGTTACCGCTTCCGGTGGAATGATCGCCTGCTGTAACTGCTGCAGTGAGCAGTACAGCCGCCAAATCAAGCCTGCCAAATCACGTGCTGCCTGTTCTGGATGCTGGGCAAGCGCGTTACTCATACGCTGCAACTCCTGCAAGGTGGCGTCTAACGACGCATGTTGCACCCCTTTCTCAGTCATGACTCCCTTCAAACAATGAATACAGACGTCGCGCACGGCGGCCAGCGGATCTGAACGGGTTTGCCAATCACGCAGTTGCCAGACCACGTGGCTGCAGTTCAGCAGCACGACTCCCCAACGCAATAGCCAGGTGCGAGCCTCTTGATCCAGGCTTTGATTCAGTTGACTGATGCGGTGATAGATACGCGACTCAAACTGGCTTTCGCTTTGCTGCGGCTTCTTACTCAACTGATCGATAAAGTCACGGCGTAATGCGCGGATAATCCGTCGGCTTTTGCGTTTGTCCGAACTCGGCCTCAGGATTTGGAACGCCAACCCGGCCAACAGCACGCCGGCAATCTTGGCGAGACTGTCATTGATATAGCCCTGATAATCGTAGCTCGGTGGGTTGGTCACGGCGAGAAACGATCCCATAAACACGATCAACTGACCCCATAGTGGGGCATAGGGGGGATTTTGCAGTTTCATCATCTGCATCGTGACCAGGGTCGGGAACAGGAAGGCGCAGAATACCCAAAAATCGTCGATCTGGATCATCAGGCCAAACTTCATCACAAAGCAGAAGCCAAACAGCAGGGAAACGGCCTTCAGTAAGGTGGTGATGGATTTGATCGGCGAAGGCGTAGAGGAATAGAGCACGCAACTGATGGCAATCAACGTCAGCGCAGAGCTACCAGAGTCCCACTGGGTAGTGATCCAATAAGCGCAACCAATCAGGATGCACAAGAAGGTGCGAAGCCCGTTGTAGGCGGCCTCAACGCTGTCGGTATGACGCGCTAGCGAGGTAACGCGTGGCGGTTCGATATCGCTGACCTGGGTAGCGCTTTCCAGCCGTTGTAGCCAGCGGGTACAGCGTAGATAGATCCAGCAAAAGTGGCGCAGGCGCAGGAAGAAGGCCCGATGGCGATAATCGGCCGGTTCCTGAGGGGCGATGGCGACCAGAATATGCGCTAGCCGGTATTTATCTGTGGTGGGGTCACGTAATTCATTCAACAACTGCTCCAACACCGCCGCCAGATTCTCCGGCCGGTCAGGCCAGTTTAACAACATGCGGCGCAGGCTGGAGATGACGCTGGTGATGCGCAATTGCTGGTGCAGCATGTAGTTGAGGATATTGTTTTGCCGGCGCAGCCGGTAATGGCTCCAGAAGGCCTGAATACGCAGCAGGTTCATGGTGAGGATTTGGCCGATAACGCCCTCGTGGGAGGTACGCATCCGCAGGCTGATTTCCGGTTGCCACAACATGGCGGCGTGTTCCAGCAGGCGTAAGTGCATGCGACGTAGCGATACCAGCAGAGTTTCGCCATCCGAGGTGCTTGGCAGGATCATCATCATCAAGCCGCCGCACAGGATACCGGTGATCACCTCACAGACGCGTGCCTGGGTGATATCAAAAATTTGCTGGGTGTCGGTAATATTCACCGTGCCAAACACGATGATCGCGGCGGTATAACCCGCCAGGGCAAAGGCGTAGGAGACATTGTTCTGGTAGTGGTTGGAAATGTAGGTGCACAGCCCCAACCAGCTGGCAATCGACAGGGTGAACAACCAGGGATCGTTCAGGCAACCGGCAATCAGCAGTGAAGCCATGGCGCCAAGCAGGCTGCCAAAAATGCGGCCAATGCTCTTGCTGATCACGCCGCCAACCGTCGGGAAGCTGACGACGGCGGCGGAGGTCAGTGCCCAATAGGGCTCGTCCAACTGTAAAACGAAGGCGACCCATAGCGCCAGGCACATTGCCAGGGTGTTGCGTAACGCATAGCGCCACTGCCCTGCGGTGGCTTTACCCCAGGGCGAGCGCTTCCATTCAAGAAAGGGCAGGTTCACACATTAGTCCTGCTGATGAATTGAAATGGTGCAGGTGGTACCGGCTACCAGAGTCAGGTCGGCCGGAATATCGATCAGCTTGATGCGCACCGGCACCCGTTGTGCCAGGCGTACCCAAGGCACGTTGGGTTTCACATCCATCAGCAAATCACTGCTGCTGTCGGCGCTTTGGTCGTAAATGGCCCGGCCAATGCTTTCGACCACCCCATGCAGCCGAATATTACCGTTATACAACACGATATCCGCCTTGCGGCCCTCTCTGATATGCCTAAGCTTGGTCTCTTCGAAATAACCGAGCACATAGAACGAATGGGTGTCTACCAGCGCCACCAACGGCGTTCCTGCGGTGGCGTAGTTGCCAACGCGGGCCTGTAAGTTGGTGATGTAACCGTCGGTTGGGGCATAGATCCGCGTTTTACTGAGGTTCCATTTGGCCTGTTCGAGATTGGCCTGCGCCGCCTTATACGAGGCTTTCATGGAGGCGGCGGCCAGGTTGGACTCATCCAGATCTTCAGAGGAGATGACGTTACGGGGCAGGCTGCGGCGGCGGGCTGCTTCATGATCGGCCTTGGCCATATCTGCCTGCGCTTTGGCCAGCGCCGCCTCGGCATTGTCCAACGCAATTTGGTAAGGCACGGGATCAATGTTGAAAATCAGGCTTCCCGCAGTAACGAACTGGTTATCATGAACGAGTATCTTCTCTAATCTGCCAGAGACTTCCGGGGTAATATTGACGAGCTCAGCCCGCACCTTACCGTCACGTGTCCAAGGGGATTGCATGTAGTAATTCCATAACCACCAGCCGGCACAAAGCGCGATGGCGCAAACTATAACCGTCGAAAAATACTTTAATGTCTTATGCTTCATGAGCTACCAACTCGCTAGGAGCCACAGGGAACCGCTGACGGTAATGACGAAGATGGACAGATCCATCAGCATAGGGTGCCAAATATCACCGGAGTACATCCAGTCGCGTAGCAAATGATGCACCAGCAGCCAGAAGACTAAACCAAGTAAGAAAGCTTTAAATAGAGGGGGGAAATAAAGCGATGCACCCAGCACCAGATCGGGCAATGGTGACGCAGTATGGAGCCAAGTCGTATTCACGTTAGCAATCCCGATGAGTGAATATGAAGGATGTTTGCATAGAGGATAACCAATTACCGATAAAAATGTGTCTATTTTTGCGATTTGGATTATATACATTTGTGTTTTTAATGTTAATTAACCAAAATGGGCTACACTTTGGGGAGTAATGTTAGCATGCTAACTATAAGGAGGGGGAAGTGGAATCAACGTTAGGTTCAGATTTAGCACGATTAGTTCGTGTTTGGCGTGCGCTGATCGATCATCGGCTAAAGCCGTTGGAGCTTACACAAACGCATTGGGTGACATTGCACAATATCAATCGATTACCGCCTGAACAGTCGCAAATCCAATTGGCAAAAGCGATCGGTATTGAGCAGCCTTCATTGGTCCGTACCTTGGATCAGCTGGAAGAAAAAGGGTTGATCACCCGCCACACCTGCGCTAACGATCGACGTGCCAAGCGCATCAAATTGACCGAGGCGGCAGAGCCGATTATTCGTGAAGTGGATAGTGTGATCACGTCGACCAGAGGCGAAATTCTCAGCGGTATCTCGGCAGAAGAAGTAAGACTTTTAGTTGGTTTGATTAGCAAGCTGGAACAGAACATCATCGAACTGCAAGAAAAACAATAAATCCAGCGCCTTTTTTATTATGCTTAGTCACAGCAACAAACAGAAACCGGAGGCCCAGGGGCCTCCGGTTTTGCATTCAGGCAAGGACGTTACAGTGGAGAAACGGTAACGGTACTGCCATTTTGCGCCATACGAACGCGCTGGCCTGGGCTGAATTTAGTCGACCCGGCTTTCTGTACCACCACGATATTTTCTTTATTATCGGTTTTGATTTCCAGCTCCCAGGCGTTGCTACGGCTAGCCGCGCTACCGACGCTGTCACCTACCACACCACCGGCTACGGCGCCTGCTGCGGTTGCCAGGCTACGGCCAGTGCCGCCACCAATGGTATTCCCCAGGAATCCACCCAGGACTGCGCCGCCGATAGTGCCAAGCATGCTTGAGCCTTCACCGCCCTGAATTTGCACCGGGCGTACGGACACCAAGGTCCCAAAGGTCACGGTTTGTACCTGTTTGGCCTGAGAGGCGGAATAGACATCACCGGACGCGGTTTGGTTTGCACAGCCCGCCAGTGTGACTGAGGCGAGAGCGACAACAAGAAGACGCTTGATCATATAAAGCTCCTGCAGTTGGTAATCCAGATCTGGGAGATAGGCCCAAACCAAGTTCTATAAATATTACAGCAATTATGGTTGAATCGGTTTGATATCACCCATGTGTTGCCTTCTGTATACAGCTTAGCTTTTCTCTGTTCAACCAATAATAAACGGTGGTTTAACTTTGTGACAGAACTGAAAACAAATAACCGGCGCTTTATCCTTCCCTGAATTGTTTGTTATGTAACCAATTGTCGGCATAAAATAAACAACTTCGCTCACATGCTGTAAAAAAGACATCATAATTCATGGCGTTAATCGCATAATTCTGGTCTATTTAAAGGGTGAAAACGGTTGCAACCTGGAAAAGGTAAAGGATAGTGCTGATGAAGTCAGGCCGCTATATTGGTGTTATGTCTGGCACCAGTCTGGATGGGATCGACGTGGTGCTTGCCGCGATCGATGAACGTATGGTGGCGCAACAGGCAAGCTATAGCCACCCCATGCCGATCCAACTGAAAAAAGATATTCTGGGGATGTGCCAAGGGCAGCAGACTACGCTTTCTGCCGTAGGACGGTTGGATGCGCAGTTGGGCACGCTGTTCGGTGAAGCGGTGCAGGGGCTGTTAAAACAGACCGGTATTCCGGCCCATGAAATCACCGCCATTGGCTGTCATGGCCAAACGGTGTGGCATGAACCGGAGGGCGAGACACGCTTTTCGATGCAGCTTGGGGACAATAACCGGGTGGCGGCATTGACCAATATCACTACCGTGGGGGATTTTCGCCGCCGTGACATGGCCTATGGTGGCCAAGGGGCGCCCTTGGTTCCCGCGTTTCATCAGGCTTTATTGGCTCACCCGACCGAGCGCCGTATGGTGCTGAATATTGGCGGCATCGCTAACCTGTCACTGCTTTTGCCCGGCGCACCGGTGCGCGGTTTTGATACCGGGCCGGGGAATATGCTGCTGGACGCGTGGATATGGCGCCATCGTTCGAAACCTTTTGATAAAGATGGCCTTTGGGCGATGGAAGGGCGCGTTTGCTTACCGCTATTGCAGCAGATGTTGGCCGACCCTTATTTCGCCTTACCGGCACCGAAAAGTACCGGCCGAGAATATTTCAATATCAGCTGGCTGGAAAAACAGCTGGCGACGTTGCCAGGGTTAACTCCGGTGGATGTGATGAGCACGCTGGTGGAACTGACCGCCACCACCATTAGCGAGCAGGTGATGCTGGCTGGGGGCTGTGAGCGGCTGCTGGTCTGCGGTGGTGGTGCCCGTAATCCACTGTTGATGGCGAGAATGTCCGCTTTACTGCCAGGTACCGAGGTGGCAACCACCGATCACTTTGGCGTCAGTGGAGATGACATGGAGGCGTTGGCTTTTGCCTGGCTAGCATTCAGGACCCTTTCCGGTCTGCCGGGAAATCTGCCTTCAGTTACCGGTGCCAGTTGTGAAACGCTGCTAGGTGGGATTTATCCGGTTTTGCCGTTGGGCCACCGCTAGCTCTGTTAGGATAAAGAAAGGGTTAATATCTTAAGGAGCACCTGATGAAAAAAATAGTGATGGTTGCCGGAGTTCTCGTGTTGGCGGGTTGCAGCTACGTGGTCCCACAAAAAAGCGAAACGTTGCACTATCAATGCGGAACGACGCCGCTTACCGTGGAACTCAATGGTGAGGAGAGCACGGTCAGCTTCCTGATGGACGGCGAACAACTGAAGCTGAAACAGGTGCTGGCGGCGTCCGGCGCCAAATACAGCGACGGTAAATACACCTTCTGGTCGAAAGGGCCAAACGCCTTTGTCGAGCGCAATGATAAAGTGATCATGAGTGACTGCGTGCTGGCTCAAGACGCTAACCACGCTTAATACCGCGCCACTGAAGCCTGAGGCAGGTGGGAGTTGTGCAGGTTAACCAACCGATGAGCGCAGAAGATGCGCGATACGAGCCTCCATGGATGGATTTACGGCGTGTCGGCGTTCTGCATGACTCTCACTTGTTGCACTATCGGGGCGCAGCTATTTGCTAGCAGAATGATTGAGATCCTGCTGCTACAGGCGCAGAATATGACAACGAATTTACCGCTTGGTTGCTAATCCAGATGACTGATAATAATGAGTTTGATGTGGCGGATCTGCGCCGTGAATATACCCGTGGCGGGCTACGCCGTAACGATCTGACCGCCAACCCCCTGGATTTGTTCGAACGCTGGCTCAAACAGGCTTGTGAGGCGCGTCTGGCCGATCCTACCGCCATGTGCGTCGCTACCGTGGACGAGCAGGGGCAGCCTTTCCAACGCATCGTGTTGCTAAAGCACTTCGATGACCAGGGCCTGGTGTTTTATACCAACCTTGGCAGCCGCAAAGCGCAACAACTGGCACAAAACCCGCATATCAGCCTGCTGTTCCCGTGGCATATGCTGGATCGTCAGGTGATCTTCCTCGGCAAGGCCGAGCGGTTGTCAACGCTGGAAGTGATGAAGTATTTCAACAGTCGGCCCAAAGACAGCCAGATCGGCGCTTGGGTGTCGCAACAGTCAACGCGCATTTCTGCCCGTGGCATCCTCGAAAGCAAGTTCCTCGAACTGAAGCAAAAATTCCAGCAAGGCGAGGTGCCCTTGCCCAGTTTCTGGGGCGGTTTCCGCGTCAGATTCGACTCCGTTGAGTTCTGGCAAGGGGGGGCGCACCGCTTGCACGACCGTTTCCTGTATCAACGCGAGGGAAATGACTGGAAAATTGACCGACTGGCACCCTGATACACGGAAAATCCCCCTTAAGCGCTGGCACTGATGCCGCTGGCGCTTTATTCTATGCGCTACCCCGAATTTTGTGATTTTCGCCAATGGGCGAAGGCCGTGTACCGGCAAAGGTGCATTCGTTTATACATGGAGAAATTGATGGCTAGCATCAACCTGATTCAACAACTGCAAGAGCGGGGCCTGGTGGCTCAAGTGACGGACGAGGAAGCGTTAGCAGAGCGACTGGCGCAAGGGCCAATTGCACTGTATTGCGGCTTCGATCCGACCGCTGACAGCTTGCATTTGGGCCATCTGGTGCCTCTGCTGTGCCTGAAGCGTTTCCAACTGGCCGGCCATACGCCGGTAGCGTTGGTGGGTGGCGCGACCGGTATGATCGGCGACCCAAGCTTTAAAGCCGCCGAACGCAAACTCAACACCACGGAAACGGTCAACGAATGGGTCGAGAAAATCCGCAAGCAGGTTTCTCCGTTCCTCGATTTCGACTGTGGCAGCAACAGCGCCATTGCGGCCAACAACTACGATTGGTTTGGCGGCATGAACGTGCTGACCTTCCTGCGTGACATCGGTAAACACTTTTCGGTTAACCAGATGATCAACAAGGAAGCGGTCAAGCAGCGCCTGAACCGTGATGATTCCGGGATCTCCTTCACCGAGTTTTCCTACAACCTGCTGCAAGGGTTCGACTTCTCCGAGCTGTATAACCGCCATCAGGTGGAGCTGCAGATCGGCGGCTCTGACCAGTGGGGCAACATCACCTCGGGTATCGACCTGACTCGCCGCATGCACCAGAAACAGGTGTTTGGCCTGACGGTGCCGTTGATCACCAAGTCTGACGGTACCAAGTTTGGTAAAACCGAAGGCGGCGCGGTATGGCTGGCTCCGGAAAAAACCAGCCCGTACAAATTCTACCAGTTCTGGATCAACACCGCGGATGCGGACGTTTATCGCTTCCTGAAGTTCTTCACCTTCCTGAGCATTGAAGAGATTAATGCGCTGGAAGAAGAAGACAAGAACAGCGGCAAAGCGCCGCGTGCCCAGTATGTGCTGGCAGAAGAAGTGACCGGTATGGTGCATGGCGCTGAGGGTTTGGCCGCTGCGAAACGTATCACCCAGAGCCTGTTCTCCGGCGCGCTGCACGAAATGACCGAGGCGGACTTTGCGCAGCTGGCTCAGGATGGCATGCCAACCATCAAGCTGGAGAACGATGCAGATCTGCAACAGGCGTTGGTGAATGCAGAGCTGGTTCCTTCTCGTGGGCAGGCTCGCACCATGATCGGTTCCAACGCGGTGACCATCAACGGTGAGAAGCAGTCCAACCCGGAATATCTGTTTACCGACAGCGATCGCCTGTTTGGCCGTTACACGCTGCTGCGTCGCGGCAAAAAGCATTACTGCCTGGTTGACTGGAAATAATCTGTTTTGATACTGACAAGGGGCCCAATGTGGCCCCTTTCTTTTATTCAGGCTTTAAAGACCTTCGGCACTCAACGTTGCTGCCACCGCAGGGCGAGCCGCTACGCGATCGAAATAAGCCGTCAGGTGCGCGTGCTTCGTGAGATCAAACTGTAACGCTTTCGCCCAACGCAACACGGTGAACAGATACGCATCCGCCACGCTGAAACGCTGGCCCAACAGGTAATGCTGTTTTTCCAGCACCGAGTCCAGGTAGCTGAACTGGCTAGCCAGCTTATCGCGGGCAATCGCTTTGTATTCGTCCGGCGTCTTCGGGTTAAACAGTGGGCTGAAGCCTTTGTGCAACTCGGTGGCCACGTAGTTCAGCCATTCGATCGCATGATAGCGAGAAAGTGTGCCAGCGGCTGGGATCAGGTTACGATCCGGTACGCGATCCGCCAGGTATTGCACAATCGCCACGCCTTCGGTCAGCAGGCTGCCATCGTCAAGTACCAACGCCGGGACTTGCCCCTTCGGGTTGATCGCCAGATAGTCGGCACCACTTTCGGTTTTCTTGTGAGCTAAATCGACTTTCTCTGCGGTGAAATCCAACCCGGCCTCACGTAATACGATGTGAGGGGACAGGGAACAGGCGCCAGCTTTATAGAACAATTTCATCGAAAACTCCTTGATGGTGATGAAGGACAGGCAGGTTTAACCTCCCATCCTAGTCCTAGGCCAGAAAAATTACAGCGGTTTTGCCAACAATATTTTATTACTTCGCCAGAGTGAGTGCTGGCATCTGCGCCAGTAAATCGGCGATTTGCTGTTGCAATGCCTGTGGCGCGGTTTGCATTGGGGAGCGAAGCTCGTTTTTTATCAGCCCTTGCTGAGATAGTGCCGCTTTAACCGGGCCTGGGTTCGGGTAGCTGAACATTTGTTGGATCATCGGCAGCAGGGTATAGAAATTGCTGCGTGCGGCGGCCAGATCGCCTTGCGCGACTTGTTCAACCAGAGCAACAAAGCGTTCCGGGTGCAGGTGTGCCGCAGCGGAAATTGCGCCACTACCCCCCAGGCACAGCGTGGTTAGGATCAGAGGGTCTTCGCCGGTCAGCACGTCGATCTCGCCGTCGTGGATCAGCGACATGGTAGCCTCGGGGCAGCCGCCACAATCTTTGATCGCCTTGATTTGCGGGTGGCGGGCGAGTTGCCTCAGCGTTGCCAACTCAAAAGTTGCTCCGGTGCGATAAGGCACGTTATACAAAATCACTGGGACGCGAGAGGCATCGGCAAGGCGGGTAAAATACTCCACCAGGCCCGTCTGCGAAGGGCGAATATAATATGGGGCGGGGATCAGCACACCGGCGATATCGCGCTGGTTGATGGCCTGCTGCATCTGCAAGGTGCTAGCCATGTTATTCCCGGATAGGCCCATGACCACCTGGTGGGCTGGCACCACCTCGAGAACGGCATCCAGCACCGCCAACTGTTCTTCTTTGCTCAGAGCCGCGGCTTCGCCGGTCGAACCGCAGACCACCACGCCAGCGACGCCTTTGGCGATCAGATGCTGAGCCAGCCTTTTGACTGCCGGGAAATCAACTTCGTCATGATTGAATGGGGTAACCAGTGCTACCCAAATACCGGAAAATGAAGCCATGTAAAACTCCTGCTGCGTGACCGACTAGGAGTCAGATGAAAAACCAGAGAGGAGTATCGCGTTGCACACCATCCAGTCAGCTCATCTGACGGGACAGCGCGCCCCGGTCAAATGAGCGGCTGTTTCTTCGAAGTAAGCGCCAAAGCTTCACCCACGGTCAACGCGGTTTGCTGCGGTGTGGCCTGTTGGATGAAAGGGGACATGGCGATCTCATAACCTGTGAATGTTATCCGATAGTGGACAGGTCACGGTCAGCTGTCAATGGATAACCAGATGATAATAGGGATATTAATAATAGTTGGGTGCAGATGAGTCTGGCTTATCAAACAGAGACCCCGCTAAAGCGGGGTCTGTGATCAACGATGTGGGCGCGTGCTGATGGAGGCAGTCCAACTGAAGGTGGCACCTGTTGGCTGTGCCCGGTTGGCTTTGCGTTCTGCGCGGGTCGCTTTGGCAATCTTTTCACGTGCGGCCATAATGCGATCGATGGCTTCGTCTTTAATTCTATTATGTTCGGAGTTGGTCAACTGGCGCTCGAGGTTTTTGCTTGCTCTGTCCAGATCGGTCTTTACTTCACGTTGTTCGCTTTCTGTCATCTCTTTCAGCGTTAGTCTCTTCATTTTGGCAACCTGTGTTGTGAAGTTGACTTTCAGTGTACAGCATTTATGGCAAAGATATTGCTCTGTAGTTATCAAACTTCTTCCAGCAGTTCGCTGAGAAAGCGGCGCATGCGTTCGGTGCGTAATGCCGCCATCCTTCGGCCTGCCGCAGTCTGAAACCCTTCCTGTAGTTTGAACAGCTTGGTTTCGAAGTGATCCAGAGTGAATCGCTTGTCATCATACTGGCGCTGTTGCGCCAGCGGGTCGGCGGCATCATATAGGGCGCTACGCATGCGGCCACCGATGTAGAAGCAGCGGGCAACGCCGATCATGCCAATCGCATCCAGCCTGTCGGCATCCTGCAGGATTTTGGCCTCCAGCGTTTGCGGCGCAATAGCGGCAGAAAAGCTGTGGGCCTCGATCGCGTGCGCAGTCTTGTTGATATTCTCATTTGACCAACCAAGGGTTGCCAGCGCGATGCCGGCTTTTTCTGCCGCCATGCGGGAGGCCAGATGGCGCTGAGGGGAGTTTTTCTCTACCGCAACGCAGTCATGCAGCAATACGGCGGCACACAGAATTTGCTGGTCTCCTCCTTCATCCTGACTGATTTGGCGACTATTTTTCCAAACGCGGTGCAGGTGGGCCACATCATGCGAGCCATCATCACCCTCTAGCGTCAGCGGCAGCAACGCTTGCGCTAATGCCTGAAACGGAGAGAAGGGGTGTAGCAGCTCTGGGGAGACAGTTGGAGAATGCACAAATCGATCCTTATCAATAGGCAGGAAATGTGGAGGGATTACCCGTTGCGAGAGTTGCCGTATTTGTTGTCGTACTCGCGCCGATAGCCGCGCGCTTTATTGCGATCGCGGATCCATAGATAGCCGCAAACCAGGGCCACCAGAGTTGAAAATGAAACATTACGCATATCCCGGTCATAATAAAACACCAACAATGCATCCAGCGCCGCCACCAGGGCAATCCACTTATACATGTGCGACTGCCGCCGCGTTGCGGCATTAAGGCGTTTCAACTGTCTGGCTTCATGCAAAACCGGCTTTTGCTGCATAGTCACTCATCATCAATCAGTCCAGTTGCTAAATTAGCAGATTATTCCCGACAGCGTCATAGCGGATAAGGGCTGTTATGTCACTTTCTACATCGGTTTAAAAATCATGCGCTGACGGATTGAAATCGGCCAAAAACGTGATAGGTTATTTATTCATTATTTTCGATTTTATATTCAGTGGATGGCGATGATTGTCAGAACCTGGCACGGCTGCGTGCCGCTACAACATCGGCAAGGATTTGCCGATCATTTGCATGTCACAGGCGTCAAGCATGCTAAAGAGATTGCGGGCAACCGTGGGGCTTTTGTCAGGCAAGAGGTGCAGGGAGACTATGCACATTTCTTTCTGGCAACTTATTGGACCTCGCTTGAGGCCATCAAATGTTTCGCCGGTGAAGCCTATCAGGTTGCGGTAACTTATCCGGATGATGAAGCCTTCGCGCTGATCTCCGATCCTTACGTGTTTCACCATCAGGTTGATAAAATCGTCGAGCTTTAACCTCGGATTCAACGTTATGCAGGGGATTACGATGAACAGCAAAACAGTACGCCCAGAAGAGATCGTGCAACAGCAGCTTGATGCCTACAATGCCCGTGATATCGACGCCTTTATGGCCTGTTGGGCGGACGATGCGCTGTATTATCAGCATCCGGATACGCTGCTTGCCCGTGGTAAAGGTGAAATTCGTGAACGTCATATTGCCCGCTTCCAAGAGCCTAGCCTTTACGGTGAGCGTATCAAACGTATGGTGGTGGAGAATTTGGTGATCGACCAAGAGGTGGTCACGCGCAATTTTCCGCAGGGGCGCGGGAAGATGGACATCATTGCCATCTATGAGATTGAGCAAGGGAAAATCGCCAAGGCCTGGTTTAAGATTGGGCCTTGTGAACTGGATGAGGGCGCATTATAGCGCCCCCTGATTTACAGTGCCAAAATGGCTTCTATCTCGACGTTGAGATCTGGCGAAAACAGGGCGCTGACGGCAACCAGAGAACTGGCAGGGAGCGCACCGTCCAGATAGTCGAACAGGACGTCACGGATGGCCGCCAGGTCGGCTATCTCGGTCAGAAAAACGGTGATCTTGATCAGCGATTTAAGATTGGTGCCCTCGCTGGCAGCCACGGCCGCCAGTTGTTCCAGTATGGCGCGAGCCTGGTCTTGTACCGCTTGACCCTGGGCTTCGGTGGCAAAGGCGGTCAGGCCAGAGACGTACAGTGTATCGGCGTGGCGTACCGCGTGCACATAGGGCCCACCCGGCTTAGGTAATTTTGCATAGTTGGTACGTTTGAGTAATGACATGATGACCCCACGAGATGACCAAGAGCACGCACTCATCAGCGCGCGCAGCCGAAAGTTTTGCAGGATGCTGCCTGGTAATACTATCATCCCAGGCAGTCGTTCACGCAAGAAGGGTGCATAAGGGTGATCAACCAGGCATTTATTCCTTATCTGCAACGTTGGCAACTTGAGCCAGACGGGCCAGCGTTTGAAACCCATAGCAGCCTGTTGATGCCGGTGCGCTATCAAATGATGCCCGCAATGCTGAAAATTGCCCGCGAACAGGAAGAAAAATTTGGCGGCCAACTGATGTGCTGGTGGCGTGGAGAGGGCGCTGCGCGGGTGCTGGCATGGCATGATGACGGCATTTTGCTGGAAAGGGCTATGGGGCCTTTATCATTAGCGCAGCTGGTACGCAACGGTGAAGACCAACGGGCAACCTCTATTCTGTGCCAGGTCATTGCCCGATTGCATGCGCCACGAGATGAACCTTACCCCGAACTGATCCCCTTGCACCAGTGGTTTAATGCCCTATGGCCCGCAGCGCAGGCTCACGGAGGCATGCTGCGCTTGAGCGCCACCGCTGCGGCGGAACTGTTGACCAGCCCACGGGATCAAGGGGTGTTGCATGGGGATATTCACCATGACAACGTGCTGGATTTTGCCGAACGCGGCTGGCTAGTGATCGATCCCAAGCGTCTGTATGGCGAGCGTGGATTTGATTACGCCAATATCTTCTGCAACCCCAATTACGGTGTCGCCACCGATCCCGATATCTTCCATCGTCGCGTTGAGCAGGTTTGCTCGCTGGCTGGCTTGGAACGTTACCGTCTGCTGCAGTGGATCCTGGCCTGGGCGGGGCTTTCTGCGGCCTGGTTTTTGGAAGATGGTGAGCAAGCGGATATCGATTTTCGTGTAGCAGAACTGGCAGCGCGTGCCTTGGGTATCGCGCTGCCGCAAGGTGATAGCGGATTTATCCTACCAATTGTTGAGAGCCAATAGCGGGATTCAAGGTGTTTTGCGCAGTGGTAATGAGAAAATAGCGTAAGCCAGCACGCCGCCAATCAACCCCCAGAACGCAGCCCCCACGTTTAGCAAAGTCAGCCCGGAAGCGGTGATCAGAAAGGTGATCACCGCAGCGTCCCGTTGTTTATCATCCTGGAGCGCGCGTTGCAGACTACCGGCAATGGTGCCTAATAACGCCAGCCCGGCGATGGTATGGATCAAGGTTACCGGCAGCGCGCTGAACAGCATGCCAATGGTACCGCCGAACACCCCCGCTAACAGATAAAAGCCACCGGCGGCCACGGCAGCCATATAACGGCGCTTGGGATCGGGATGTACGTCAGGCCCCATACAGATGGCGGCGGTGATGGCCGCAATACACACCGTGAAGCCGCCAAAGGGGGCCAGCACCAAAGCCGTCAGGGCCGTCCAACTGATTAAGGGAGAAGTGGGGACGTCATACCCGCCAGCCTTGAGAGTGGCGATGCCTGGCGCGTTCTGTGAGGCCATCGTCACGACAAAGAAAGGAATACCTATGCCCAGCAACGTCGACAGCGTGAAGTGCGGAGCGATAAATTCTGGCTTGGCGAAGGACAGCGTTTGTTGGGTGAAATGAATGTTACCCTGTAACGCCGCGATGATCAGCCCGACCAGCAATGTCAGAACGATTCCGTAACGCGGCAGATAGCGGCGGGTGAACAGATACACCAGGCACATACCGGCGCTGAGTGAAAAATTGATCTGCAAGGAAGCGAAGGCATCCAACCCGAAGCGGAGCAATATTCCGGCCAGCATCGCTGCCGATATGGCCTGCGGGATATGATTCATCAACCTGGCAAACAGGCCGGTGACGCCACACAGCAGGATTAGCCCACTGGCGAAAATAAATACCCCGATGGCCTCATTGAGCGGGGTACCGGGCAAGCTGGTGACCAGCAACGCGGCACCAGGCGTCGACCAGGCGGTGAGGATTGGCGTACGGTAATAGAGCGAGAGCCCCAACGAAGTGATACCCATACCTAGACCAAGCATGCTCAGCCAGCCGCCAATTTGTATCGGGCTTGCCCCCGCAGCAGCAGCGGCCTGGAAGATAATCGCTGCAGAACTGGTATAGCCTACCAGCACGGCGACAAAACCGGCAACGATTGCAGAAAAGGAGATATCACGTAATGAGAGTGCAGGACGCATAACCGCTCCCGAGTATTGTGCGTTATAACGGTCGAATTGACGGAGCATAGCATCGTGCGTTATAGCGCACAAGGGGCTATAATCGCCGCAGGTTTTTCAGGAGAATAGCTATGCAGGATCTTGCCAGCCATTTGGCGCAAACGATGAAGTCATTACGTACGCAACGCGGTTGGAGCCTTAATCAGGCTGCCGAAAATACCGGCGTCAGCAAGGCGATGCTGGGGCAGATCGAACGGGGCGAGTCCAGTCCAACGGTGGCGACCTTATGGAAAATTGCTACCGGGTTTAACGTGGCTTTCTCTGCCTTTCTGGAAACGGCGCCGTTGCAGCCGGCGGCTATGTTGCATCGTTATGGCGAGTTGCCAATCTTCAATCAAGACAATGCCGACATGCGTGTGGTGCCGCTTTTCCCGTTCGACCACCAACTGGGTTTTGATATGTTTGTCATCGATTTAGCCCCTGGCGCGCTCAGTGAATCCTCGGCTCATGAGCCGGGCGTGATTGAACATGTCATTGTCATCAGTGGCCAACTTGAACTGGCGATTAACGGTGAGTGGCATAGCCTTGCCAGCGGCGAAGCCATGCGTTTCCAAGCGGATTGCCCACATGCGTATCATAATGCCAGCGCAGAGCCGGTACGTATTCACGACTTGATCCATTACCCCCCTGGTTTAAACCGGATGTAATCGCAGCAGTGAATTTTGACGTGCTAAAAGGGTGCTCGCGGATCGCCTCCCAGCAAGTTACGGATGGGGCGAACCCCATCCGTGGGATCGCCTTACCGCTGTTTCAGGCAAGACAGAATGGCGGCAATTTCCGTTGTTCCTTGCCTGACGCGTAATTCACACAGCGAATCACGTGTTATCCAGGTGAATGCGATCAGCGTCACACAGATAACGGTCAGGCATAAAACCAGCAGTTTTTGCGGCATTCTTAACCTCCTTGTCCCTTGATTTTGGGATTTTAAGAGGCTAACCTCACCTTGCTTAGGAGTGAGATCGGCCTCGGATTGATGTAAATCGGTCCGGGGCTTTTCTCTTTCCATCCTTTACCAAATGCTCCAGACGGAAAGATCCAGAGCACCCACCTGCAGTCTACTTAATACCCATGCTGTTGAATGCGCGCGATTGTTCAGATAGCGAAGCGATTCGCAATTTTTCTGTGCACGTACTGCAATACCGAATGCTGGCATCCGGGGAATTGATAAGGAAAAGCGTGTGGGATGATTTGACAGGATGTTGAAAGGTCAAAGAAGGGTGCTCGCGGATCGCCTCCCAGCAAGTTACGGATGGGGCGAACCCCATCCGTGGGATCGCCTTACCGCTGTTTCAGGCAAGACAGAATGGCGGCAATTTCCGTTGTTCCTTGCCTGACGCGCAACTCACACAGCGAATCACGTGTTATCCAGATGACTGCGATCAGCGTCACACAGATAACGATCAGGCATAAAACCAGCAGTTTTTGCGGCATTCTTAACCTCCTTGTCCCTTGATTTCGGGAATTTTAGAGGATAATCTCACCTTGTTAGGGAGTGAGATCGGCCTCGGATTGATGTAAATCGGTCCGGGGCTTTTCTCTTTCCATCCTTTACCAAATGCTCCAGACGGAAAGATCCAGAGCACCCACCTGCAGTCTACTTAATACCCTCGCTGTTGAATGCACGCGATTGTTCAGATAGCGAAGCGTTTCGCAATTTTTCTGTGCATCATAAAAAACGCCGAAGCTAGGCTCCGGCGTTTTTGAGGTCAGGTTACAGCAGAGATTAGAGAGCAGCAGCTTTCGCTTTTGCTGCCGTATCTTCTGCGGTATCCAGCGTCATGCGATACAGCTTCGGTGCGGTCAGCATCATCAGCACGGCGATCACTGCCGTGGCGATACCAATCTGCATAAACACGTGGCTATAGATAGCCAAAGAAGCATGCGCATCGTTAATGTCGCTTGGGACGGCAGTCAGACCCGCTACCTTACCGGCGATCAACGCGGCGGCGGCGGTGGTCAGGAACCATGAGCCCATGATAAAGCCCATCAGGCGCTGTGGTACCAACTGGGCGACCATGGCCAGACCCAGACCAGAGATCATCAACTCACCGATACTCTGCAGCGCATAGCTCAAGATTAGCCAGTTAACGGACACGATGCCTTGGTCGTTGGCGAAGCTTGCGCCCCACGGCAGCACCAGGAATGCACCGGAACACAGGATCATGCCGAAGGCAAACTTGTGCGGCATTGGCAGACGATCGCCCATCTTGTTATACAGCGCGGCGAGAATAGGGCTGGCCATCATGATCCAGAACGGGTTCAGTGCCTGATACTGCTCTGGTTCAAAAGCGATCCCCAGAATATTGTGCTCAACGTTGTGGATAGCAAAGAAGTTCAGTGAGGTTGGCATCTGGCTGTACAACACGAAGAACACTACTGCTTCGAGCATCAGCAGGAAGGCCACGATCATTTTACGACGAGCAGCGCCGTGTAAGGCGAAGGTTTCCTTGGCGAACACGATGACGATACCCACAGAGATGATAGCCAGTGCCCAGCGTGCGATAATCTGGTTGTGCAGCAACCAGCTGGAAATGGCGATCAACGCCACAACACCAACGATCACCATCAGCAGTTTTTTGACCTGCAGGGGCTTAAAGTCAGGTTTTGAACCGTATTGCTTAACCCAGCCGTGGCACATCATGAAGTTGACAAGGGTGATCAGCATCCCCACCACGCTCAGTGAGAAGGCGACGCTCCAGCCATATTTGGCCGCTAGCCATGGGGTTGCCAGCATGGAGAAGAATGATCCGATGTTGACGGACATATAGTACATGGTAAATGCACCGTCCAAACGTGGATCGTCTTTCTCATAGCAGGTAGACAGCAGGGAAGAAGGGTTGGCTTTAAACAGACCGCTACCCACGGCGATGGTGGCCATCCCCAGATAAACCCAGAAGATATCATGGCCAGAATAGGCCACCATGGCGTAGCCGGCGGCCAGCACAATGGCCCCCAATACGATCACCCGCTTGGAGCCAAGAACTTTATCCCCCAACCAGCCACCAATGGCCACGAAACCGTACACCAGCGCGCTGAATGAGGAGAACAGCGTAATCGAGTCGGCTTCACTCAGGCCAAGCATCTTGACCAGATAGACCGCCATGATGCCTTGCAGACCGTAGTAGCCGAAACGTTCCCAGAGTTCAATCGAGAAGATCAGGTAGAAGGCCTTAGGTTGCTTAAACGCGTTAAGGCTAATGTTTTCCGAAGAATTGTTGTTTGCAGTTGACACTGGTACCTCTGGTTTTTTCACTACCCGTATTGTCAGGACGGGAAATAGCAGAATGTGATGCAGGGCTGCACCCTTCTGCATTGTTATAGGATGAATGCCGGCGGTTAATGTTCACTATCTTTGTCAACGTGGCAAGCTTTTTGACATGTTCTGTTACATATAACATAGGCAACGCTATGCAACTATGTTGCAAATGTTATGCAGTATTAACGTTTGCCATTTTTAAATTTGCCGAGTTTTTGTTTTGATTAAAAGCTATCCTGAATTAATTTAGTTATATATTCTGCTATTTAAGTCATATCCAGTCCATATCAATGCTCATGATTGATTAGGCCTTTGTTTGTTGTGCATAAATTGGGTTATGCAAAATATCTGAAAATGAACAGATCGGTAGTGAGGTTTGTAAATGAGATGTGATCGTCAAGACGTGAGGTTAACCACAATTTTTGACTAATTTTACGGTTGAAAATATCTGAAACAGCGAGTTTGTAGGGTAATCCCGGGTTCCACCAAGGTTAATGCTGCCCGACGTCACATTTTTGATAAAAAACCGGAGGGAAGAGTCGCGGACACGGATCGCCGTGCCCGGTACTCTCAATCAAGCGGATAGACCTTCTCTTTAAACTCGCATAGGTCTTCGATAATGCATGAACCGCAGCGCGGTTTACGGGCGATACAGGTATAGCGGCCATGCAGGATAAACCAGTGATGGCAGTCGACTTTAAACTCGGCGGGAACCACTTTCAGCAGCTTTTCCTCTACCTGCTCCACGTTTTTCCCTGGGGCGAAGTGGGTGCGGTTACAGACGCGGAAGATATGAGTATCAACAGCAATGGTTGGCCAACCGAAGGCCGTGTTCAACACCACATTGGCCGTTTTGCGACCCACGCCGGGCAGAGCTTCGAGTGCAGCGCGATCTTCCGGCACTTCACCCTCATGCTTTTCCAGCAGGATACGGCAGGTTTTAATCACGTTCTCGGCTTTGCTGTTAAACAGGCCGATGGTTTTGATGTACTCCTTGACGCCGTCTACCCCTAACGCCAGCAAGGCCGCTGGCGTGTTGGCAACAGGGTAGAGCTTGGCCGTGGCCTTGTTAACGCTGACGTCGGTTGCCTGAGCGGAGAGCAGCACGGAAATCAACAGCTCAAAAGGGGTGGTATACACCAGTTCGGTGGTCGGATGCGGGTCGTTATCCCGCAAGCGGGTCAGGATCTCCAGGCGTTTCTCTTTATTCATAGCGCTTTCTCTACGTGTCCCTGTTCCATGTTAGGTTCAACTGCCAAAGCCTTGGCTTTACGCGCCTTCATTTTTTCGTCAATCAGATATTTGGTTGCCAGCATCAAGCCCAGACCGATGAAGGCACCCGGTGGCAGCATGGCCAGCAGGAAAGGGGTGTCGAAATGGACAATCTCAATGCGCAACACCTTGGCCCAACTGCCCAGCAGCAGGTCAGCGCCATCAAATAGCGTACCGTTACCAATCAGCTCGCGTAGCGAGCCCAGCACAAACATGGCACTGGTGGCACCAAGACCGATGGCCATACCGTCGATCAATGCCAGTCCTACCGGTTTTCGCGCCGCTACTGCTTCAGCCCGGCCCACCACGATGCAGTTGGTGACGATCAGCGGGATAAAAATCCCCAACGACTGATACAAACCGAAAGCGTAGGCGTTGATCAGCATTTGCACGATACTCACCGCGGCAGCAATGATCATCACATAAATCGGAATGCGGACCTCACTCGGGATCCAACGGCGCAGGGCGGAAATAGAACCGTTGGTAATGGTCAGCACCAGCGTGGTGGCCAGCCCAAGCCCCAAGGCGTTGGTGGCAGTTGACGTTACCGCCAGCAGCGGGCACAGCCCCAATAATTGCACTAACGCAGAGTTGTTTTTCCACAACCCCTGTACGATTAACTCTTTGGCTTCACTCATTCGCTGGCTCCGCAGGCAGGCAAGGTATCCAGTTTAGGCGGCAGCGTCTCCATAAACAACGCTGTACGACGCACGGCGTTGACCACTGCTCGCGGGGTGATGGTGGCCCCAGTGAACTGATCAAACATGCCGCCGTCTTTCTTCACTGCCCAACGTTTATCATCCGGGCCGTCGATCTTTTGACCGCTGAAGAAGGTGATCCAGTCGGTGATACGTAATTCGATTTTGTCGCCCAGCCCAGGCGTTTCGTGATGTTCTATCACGCGGGTTCCCAATACCGTGCCGTTAAAATCGGCCCCGACCAGCAGTTGGATCGCCCCAGAATAACCGTCTGGCGCGGTCGTTTCCAACGCGGCTGCCACCAGTTGACCATTCTTGCGGGCCAGATACAGATGGTGCGGCGCGCCGTTGCCTAACGCCGGATCGCTGACCAGCAGGCATTCGCTCTGCATATCGTTGTCATAATGTTCCGGCGGGACGACCTGGTCCAGCAGCGCTTTTTGTTGCAACGCCGCCTGGTGGGCAATGGTGGTTTTGGTTAACTGATACACTACGGCGGTCAGGCCGGTGGTGACAGCGGCAAACACGGCCAGTGTGGTGCCATGCTTTCTCATGGAATTAAGCATAATGACTCCTCAACGGTGGCCATACACGCGTGGTTGCGTGTAGTGATCGATCAAAGGCACGGTAATGTTGGCCAGCAGTACGGCAAAGGCTACCCCGTCGGGATAACCGCCATACACGCGGATCAGCCAGACCAGCAAGCCAACCAGGCCGCCGTATATCAGCCGACCTTTGGGCGTGGTAGAGGCACTGACCGGGTCGGTGGCTATAAAGAAAGCCCCGAGCATAGTGGCCCCGGAAAACAGGTGGATCAGTGGGGAAGCCTGATGGGCCGGATCTAACGTCCAGGCTAATCCTGAGCACAGGGCAATGACGGCCAACATGCTGAACGGGATTTGCCAGTGGATCAGCTTACGACCCAGCATAAACAGGCCGCCGAGCAGGAAGCCCAGGTTAATCCACTGCCAGCCGATACCGGCCAGGGTGCCGCCGAACAGCGGTTGCTGGAGTACCTGTTCGACCGAGTGGCCGCTGCGTAGGCCGGTTTTAAAACCGTCTAATGGCGTCGCCTGGCTGATGCCATCAACGCCCATCTGCAATTCGTGCAGAGTGGCTCCCTGGGCGGTGTGGCCACTGAAAATAGCTAGCAGGGTATCCGGCAGGGTCAGGGCGGTTGCGCGCAGCTCTTCCGGCGGTAACCAACTGGTCATCTGTACCGGGAAGGAGATTAGCAGCACCACGTAACCCACCATGGCCGGGTTGAAAGGGTTTTGCCCCAGTCCGCCGTATAGCTGTTTGGCGATCACAATGGCGAAGAAGGTGCCGATAACGATCATCCACCAGGGAGCCAGCGGTGGCAGGCTAATGCCCAGCAACAGCGCAGTGAGCAAGGCGGAATTATCTGCCAGCCGTGTCTTGACTGGCTGTTTACGTAGCGCAAGAATGGCGGCCTCGGCCCCGAGGGCGGTCACCATGGCCAGCGCGGTCTGAATAAGGTTGCCATAGCCAAAGAACCACACCTGTGCGGCCATGCCGGGAATGCAGGCCAGCATAACCCAAAGCATGATGCGGCTGGTGCTTTGCTGGTTATGGGTAAACGGAGAGCTGGCGATGTGTAAGCCCTTGGGGGCTGCCTGTTGTACCGGCCTGAACTTCATAGAATAACTACCATTTCTTTGCCATGTTAATCAGTGCATTCACGGTGCGGGCACCGGGGGAAATTACAGCGCTGCATTCTACCTCAATCATATGCCGGGTAATACGTGCTAATCATAAGGATATTCAGCTTTTGCGGTGAGAAAAAGCCAGGCTGGATGTAAAACGTGCAGTATGGGTTGTCATACTGATGATCGAGCTGCTATTTTTGGACTGCTTTGCGCACGGAATAACAACTTTCATATAATTAACGCAGGTTATTATCCTGAGCATTTTTGAAGTAGCGAACATCTAATAATGACTAATGAAGATATTTTATTTATTGAAGAGCTGATTGAATGGGTCGAAATTCATCTTGAGACGCGGCCCAATCTGGATGAAGTTGCGCGTATCTCCGGCTACTCCAAGTGGCACCTGCAGCGTAAGTTCAAGCGTATCACCGGTATCCAGCTCGCCACCTATATTCGCTCACGCATTCTTACCCGCGCGGCGGTCGCGCTGCGCATCAGCAATCGTACGATTATCGATATCTCCGATGAATTGGGCTTTGATTCACAGCAAACCTTTACCCGGATGTTTAAGCAACGTTTTGGCATTACGCCAAACCGCTACCGTACCATGGATAAATGGGACGTGAAGAGCCTGATGCCGCGCTTTGACTTCGAAGCCGTGTATGAGGCCGGTTTTTATCCGGAGATTCAACGGTTGACGTTGCCGGATACGCACCTGGTCGGTTTTACGCGTGAGATGGAATTTGATACTGCCCAAGAGATGGCCATTTCTTCCTGTATCGCCATGAAGGGGGAAATCTTTAATGACTTCTTCAAAGGGCTGAATATGGAGTGCCACAAGGTTTACAGCATCCATTCTGACAATGAGCGTGGCGAAGGCGAGTGTTCAGTCACGCATACCATGGCGGTGGAGCCGGAATTCAAGAAGGACATCCTTTCTGGTCACAAGATTGAAGATATTCGCTTGCCAGCGCGTGAGTACATCGCTATTACCCATCAGGGGACGGCCAAAGAGTGCGTGAAATTTATCTTTTACCTGATCTCGCATGTGATGCCAGGGCTGCGTAATGAAGTACGCGGAAGCGTAGAGATGGAGGTGATCGAAGCTAAGGCGTGGAACCAGGATGCGAAACTGCGGCAGATCGATGTCAATTACACCTACCTGATTTCTATCGATTAAGTGGGGTCTTGCATTCAGCAAGACCCCATACCGCTTACTCTTTATCTACCATCGCTAGTTGCTGAGCGGCCTTTTTTGCCTTGACTCGTGCCAGTGCAGCAGTAACGGCGGCCTTGCGCGGATCTTCCGGTTCAGCCGTAGGGATGGGTTCCTCGTCAACTTGCGGTTGAGAAAGCTCAGCTTGCTGTGCGGCCTTTTTTGCCTTGACTCGGGCCAGCGCGGCGGCAACAGCGGCCTTGCGTGGATCCTCCGATTCAGCCGTAGGGATGGGTTCCTGGTCAACTTGCGGTTGAGAAAGCTCAGCTTGCTGCGCCGCCTTTTTGGCTTTGACTCGGGCCAGCGCGGCAGCAACAGCGGCCTTGCGTGGATCCTCCGATTCAGCCGTAGGGATGGGTTCCTCGTCAACTGGTGGTTGAGAAAGCTCAGCCTGCTGCGCAGCCTTTTTCGCCTTCACGCGGGCTAATGCCGCCGCTACCGCAGCCTTACGCGGATCCTCTGAAGCTACAGTTTCCGCCACGCTTTCAGCGTCTTGTGCCTGTGCCTCTTTCTTGGCTTTGACTCGTGCCAATGCTGCAGCCACGGCCGCTTTACGTGGATCTTCATCTTGCACCGCAGCTGGCGCAGGCATTTCACTAGTTTGCTCGAGCTTGCGCTCTCTAGCCTGTGCTTTACGCGCTTCGCGGGCAGCAATGGCAGCGCTGTTATCCGGCTCCTGGCCGCTGATAGCAATGCCAGCAGCCTCACTGTTTTTACTGCGCACGCGAGCCAGCGCCGCCTGAACGGCATCCTGATCGCTGTCGGTCAGTTTCACCGCGGCCTTTTTATGACGCTCTTCACGTGCCAATTTCTCACGCTCTAAGCGGGCCAGCTTGGCTTCATAACGAGCCTTGGCTTCGGCGGTACGCGCCGCCTCCTGATCCAACGCGTTAATCTCGGCCTTCTCTTGGCGATAATATTGCACCAGCGGAATATTGCTGGGGCAGACGTAGGCACAGGCACCACATTCGATACAGTCGAACAGATTGTGCTTACGCGCCTTCTCGTGCTCTTCGCCACGGCTGAACCAGTAAAGCTGCTGTGGCAACAGCCCGGCAGGGCAGGCATCAACGCATAGCCCACAGCGGATACATGACTGCTCTGGCTCTTGTACTGCCATTTCGTCAACCGTCGGGGCCAACAAGCAGTTGCTGATTTTGACGATCGGCACGTCTAACGTTGGCAGCGTAAAGCCCATCAGCGGGCCGCCCATTATCACCATCTGCGGGGATTGTGGTTGATAGCCGCCAAAGGCCAGCAGGTGTTGCACCGGCGTGCCGAGGCGCGCCCAGACGTTGCCCGGTTGGCTCATGGCATCACCGGTTAAGGTGACGACGCGATCAATCAACGGTTCGCCATCGACAATCGCCCGCTTGATGGCAAAGGCGGTGCCCACGTTTTGCATCAGCACGCCGATGGTGGACGAACGCTTGCCGTGAGGCACTTCTTTGCCCGTCAGAATTTTGGTTAACTGCTTGGCACCACCGGAAGGGTATTTGGTGGGAACCACCCGCAGGGCGATCCCATCCTGCCCGCGCAAAGCGGCTTTCAGAGCGGCGATGGCTTCCGGTTTGTTATCTTCGATGCCGATCAGCGTCACCTTGGGTTGTAGCAGGTGGCGCAGGATCTGGGTGCCTTCGATAATCTGAGCGGCCTGTTCCTGCATCAGCCGGTCGTCGGCGGTGATATAGGGCTCGCATTCGGCAGCGTTGAGGATCAGGGTTTCCACCTCTTCACGGCCGCCTTGCAGTTTACTGGCCGTTGGGAAACCTGCGCCCCCCAGACCGGCAATCCCGGCCTGATGAATACGTTGGATCAGCTCTGCCGCGTCCAGTTGGCGATAATCGGCGACCGGCGTCAGTTCGCACCAGCGATCTTCACCGTCTGGATCAATAATCACGCACAGTTCCGCCAGCCCTGAAGGGTGGGCGGTAACGTGAGGTTCAATGGCGCGGATGGTGCCCGAGGTGGGCGCATGTACCGGCAAGGTGCGGCCACGGCCAAAGGTCAGCGGTTGGCCTTTCAGTACTCGGTCACCGGCTTTGACGCACAGCTCACCCTCTGGCCCGAGATGCTGTTGCAAGGGGACGATAAAAATGTCGGGTAGGGGAGCCACGCGCAGTGGCACACCGCTGGACTGGGTCTTCATTTCGGGTGGATGAATGCCACCGTCAAAATCCCAAATCCGATCTTTTTTCAAAGCGGCGAACAGATTAAACATGTTGCTCCACGGGGATCACTTGCACCGGAATGGTTTGCATATCCCACTTCCAGCTGGCGGTCGTGGTGGCGACCGGTTTCATTTCAATACAGTCGGTTGGGCAGGGCGCAACGCACAGATCACAGCCGGTACAGAGATCGGTAATGACCGTGTGCATGGCGCGGGTGGCACCCACGATGGCGTCGACCGGGCAGGCCTGAATGCACTTGGTGCAGCCGATGCAGTTGGCTTCGTCAATAAAGGCGACTTTACGTACCGGTTCGGCCACGGCGGCACCGCCGTCCAGCGGTTGTGGCTCGACGTTCAGTAACTCGGTCAGCTTGAGCATCACCTGCTCGCCACCCGGTGCGCATTTGTTGATCATCTCGCCATTGGCAACCGCTTCGGCATAGGGGCGGCAGCCAGGATAACCACATTGGCCACACTGGCTCTGTGGCAGAATTTCGTCGATCTGTTCGGCAACCGGATCTTCTTCGACTTCAAAGCGGCGCGCGGCAAAGCCTAGCACCAGGCCAAACAGCAGCCCCAGAGCGCTTAATGCCGCCACCGCAATCCACAACGCAGTCATTAGAATCTCACCAGCCCGGTAAAGCCCATAAAGGCCAGAGACATCAGGCCAGCAGTGATCAAGGCGATGGAGGAACCGCGAAACGGCGCGGGCACATCGGCTACCGCCAGGCGTTCACGGATGGCGGCAAACAGCACCATCACCAATGAGAAGCCTGCGGCGGCACTAAAGCCATAAACCGCAGACTGCAGGAAGTTGTAGCCAAGGTTGACGTTGAGCAACGCCACGCCTAACACGGCGCAGTTGGTGGTGATCAGCGGCAGGAAAATCCCCAACAGGCGATACAGCGCCGGGCTGGTTTTACGCACCACCATTTCGGTGAATTGCACCACGACGGCGATCACCAGAATAAAGGACAGCGTGCGCAGATAAACCAGATCCAACGGGATCAGGATAAAGCTGTTGATTAGCCAGGCGCAGACCGAGGCCAGCGTCATCACGAATGTGGTCGCCATGCCCATGCCGATGGCACTTTCCAGTTTCTTGGAAACGCCCATAAAGGGGCACAGGCCCAGGAATTTCACCAGGACAAAGTTGTTCACCAGTACGGTGCCAACAAACAAGAGCAGGTATTCGGTCATTGCAATGCCTAAAAAAATAAAAGCCGCCTATTATCGGTAATCGGCGGCGTAACGACAACATACTAATCGCAAGGGTATTGCGCTTTTTTGCCTGTTTTGCTGAAAATTTATCCGGCAGGGCGATCAAATCGTGCCTTGCCGTGGTTACTTCTCGGTGAAGGTGCCTTTCACGCGTTGGGAGCGCTTAAAATAGGGCACCAGCAGGGCGGCCATCACCAACGGCCATAGCAGGCTACGCACTGCCAGTTCATCGGGCACGGGAGAAAAGGCGAACGCTTTGATCGCCAATAGCACGGTGATCAGCAGCCAGACCAGGAACAGCTTTGGAAAACGTTGCGAACGCTGGCAGAACAGCCACAGCAGGTACAGCGTAAAGCACCACATCACCAGCGTAGTGATCACCGATAGATACCACTGCGTGGAGAAGGCGTGAGCATTGGTGCTCAGATACTCGCGTGATTCCGGCATAAAAATGGCCATACCGTACAGGGCCAACATCAGGCTGGCACTGAGCAGGGTAACGATCAGATAGGCCATCGGGGCTAGCAGCCAACCGCCGATGCGCGAATATTCAGCTTGGGTCATACGAGATCCTGAGTGGTATTGCAACGAAGTAAGCGGCATAGCTTACTCAAATATGTGCCAATGCGCGAGGAGAAGGCGATTTCGTTGGCCTAACCTATAAAAATGTTAGTCAGGTTGGGTCGCTGCAGGTAATGGTGCAACAGGTGAGAGTCATACAGAACGCCGACACGCCGTGAATCCATCCCTGGAGGCTCGTATCGCGCATCCCTGCGCTCAACGGTCGGCTAACCTGCAATGACTCCCACCTGCCTCAAGCTCGGGTGTTGCGGTATTATGTCCAGTAACAATGGGAATGTGATTAACGTTCCGCACCGTTGCTGGCGATCAGCTTTTGGTACCAGAAGAAGCTCTTCTTACGCTGGCGTGCCAGATCTTTGTTGTGGTCAACGTAGATAAAGCCGTACTGCTTCTGGAAGCCGTTGAGCCAGCTCAGCAGATCGATAAACGACCATGGGTAGTAGCCGCGTACGTCGGCGCCCTGTTTGATGGCGTCTTCAATGGCACCAATGTGCTGGCGCAGATAGTCGATACGATCGTCATCCACCACTTCACCATCAATAATCGGATCTTTGGCTCCCAGACCGTTCTCGGTGATGTAGATAGGGATATCGCCGTAACGCGCCTTGATATTCATGATCCCTTCGGTGAGGCCTTGGGGATAAATCTCCCAGTCCCAATCGGTATACACGCCATTCGGGTTGCGGACGAACTTGAACAGCCCCTTAAAGCCGAATTCGTTACCCTGCTGGTGGCCGCTGCCTTTCTCACCGGTGGTGTTGATGGTCAG
This sequence comes from Serratia sp. Res13-Sevr-LER1-36-b, assembly GCF_015673035.1. Classification (NCBI taxonomy): domain Bacteria; kingdom Pseudomonadati; phylum Pseudomonadota; class Gammaproteobacteria; order Enterobacterales; family Yersiniaceae; genus Serratia; species Serratia sp. Res13-Sevr-LER1-36-b. The sequence continues at coordinate 769,092 of NZ_JADACK010000005.1, forward strand.
ATGTGACTCTTGATTATTGGCCGCGATGGTTTCACGTTTGTAATAGTTCAGGCCAATAAAGTCACAGATATTGTCGCGCAGCAGTTGCTCATCACCAGGTGCGAATTGTGGCACGCCCCACAGTGCCTGAGTCTGCGCCAGCAGTTCAGCCGGATATTCCCCTTTCAGTACCGGATCGTACAGCCAGTGGGTAAAGATCCCTTCGGCCAATTGATAGGCCGCCAGGTCTTCCGCTGACTGGCTGAGCGGGGTATGGGTTTGCAACACGTTGACGAAGCCGATTTGGCCGGCAATGCCGCTAGTGCGGAATGCAGCCACCGCTTTGGCGTGGGCCACAAAGACGTGGTGGCAGGCCTGGATAGCGCGCGCCGGGCTCTGTATGCCTGGTGGGTGGCCGCCGGTGATGTAACCGAAGCCGATAAAGCACACGGTCTCATTGAAGGTGGACCATAGTTTGACGCGATCGCCGTAACGCTGGTAACACAGGCGGGCATATTCTTCAAAAGCCTCCGCAGTGCTGCGTGCTTCCCAACCGCCTTCATCTTGCAATGCCTGCGGCAGATCCCAGTGGTACAAGGTGATCATTGGCTCAATGTTGTGTTCCAACAGGGCATCGATCAGATCGCTGTAGAATTTGACCCCGGCCTCATTGATGGTACCCCGGCCCTGTGGCAGCAGGCGCGGCCAGGAGATAGAGAAGCGGTAGCTCTGCATCCCCATTTCGGCCATCAGCGCCACGTCCTCACGGAAGCGGTGATAGTGATCGACGGCAACGTCGCCGTTTGTGCCTTGGTAAGTGGTACCTGGCAGGTGGGAGAAGGTATCCCAGATGGATGGGCCTTTGCCGTCGGCATCGTGTGCGCCTTCAACCTGATACGCCGCGCTAGCCGCGCCCCAGAGGAACTCTTTCGGGAAAGCAGACATAACTATTCTCTCTATACGTTAAATATTGAGTCTAGTTTAGGTCGAGTTGAAATGAGTTTGCAACCGGTTTCTGAAACCGGTTGCAGTTTTTGCGGGCGCGTTTAGCGACGGTTGATTTGGTAGTAGGTTTCATTCCAGCGGATTTCGTTCTTGAACGCTGGCAGGGTGGTGTCGTTATCGATCAGCAGGAATTCGATGTTGTGCATCTCGGCATACAGGCGCAGGTAGTCGGCGTTCAGTGACTGCGAGAACACCGTGTGGTGTGCGCCGCCCGCCAGGATCCAGGCTTCCGCCGCCGTAGCCAGGGAAGGCTGAGCACGCCAGATCGCCCGCGCCACCGGCAGTTTAGGTAACGGTTTAGGCTGCTCAATGGTATCCACCTGATTGACCAGCAGGCGGAAACGATCGCCCATATCGATCAGGCTGGCGTTCACCGCCGGGCCTGCCGGGGTAGAGAAGATCAGGCGGGCCGGATCGGCCTTGCCACCGATGCCCAGATATTGAATATCCAGCAGCGGCTTGTGTTCTTTGGCGATGGAAGGGCAGACCTCCAGCATGTGGGAACCCACCACCAGATCGTTGCCTGGCTGGAAGTTGTAGGTGTAATCCTCCATAAACGAGGTGCCGCCGTTTAAGCCGCTGCCCATCACTTTCATAATGCGCAGCAGGGCCGCAGTCTTCCAGTCGCCCTCACCGGCAAAGCCGTAGCCTTGCTGCATCAGGCGCTGTACCGCTAAACCTGGCAACTGCTTCATGCCGTGCAGCGTTTCAAAATTGGTGGTGAAGGCGTGGAACTTGCCCTGTTCGAGGAAACGTTTCATACCCAGTTCGATAGCCGCGGCATCGATCAGGTTCTGACGTTTGGCACCGTTAACCTTTGCTACGTCGCTCAGCTCATAGCTGGCTTCGTACTCTTCGACCAGGGTATCGATATCGCCCTTGCTCACTTCATCGATTACGCTGACCAAATCGCCGATGCCGTAAGCATCCACGGAGTAGCCAAACTGGATCTGCGCGGCCACTTTATCGCCATCGGTCACGGCGACCTGGCGCATGTTGTCACCAAAACGCGCCACTTTCAGCTGCTGGCTTTCCTGTTTGGCACAGGCAACACGCATCCATTGAGCGATACGTTCCTGGGCATTTTTGTCTTGCCAGTGGCCCGCGATCACGCTGTGCTGCTGGCGCATACGAGCACCGATAAACCCGAACTCACGGCCACCGTGGGCGGTCTGGTTCAGGTTCATAAAGTCCATATCCATGCTGTCCCAGGGAACCTCGGCATTAAATTGGGTATGGAACTGGAGCAGCGGCTTATCGAGGATCGACAGGCCGGCAATCCACATTTTGGCTGGTGAGAAGGTGTGCAGCCAGGTGATGATGCCAACACAGTCCTGGTGATAGTTGGCATCACGGCAGACGGTGGTGATTTCATCCGGCGTGGTGACTAGCGGTTTCAGCACCATCTTCACAGGTAAACCTGCGTCGCGGTTCAGGCTGTTCACGACCTGCTCGGCGTTTCCCATCACCTGTTGCAGGGTTTTGGGACCATAGAGATGCTGGCTACCGATCACGAACCACACTTCACGTTGCTTAAAGATGTTCATCAAAAACTCCTGGATCTAGAGGTTTTATTGAGCCGAGGGGTCGGCCCCGGCGTATTAATTTTTGGTGGTTGCGGCAAAGCGCGGCTCTGCGGCTTGGCACCACTGTTGATAGCGTTCATAAAGTTGTTGGTAGCGCGCGACGTTTGCCGGATCGGGCTGCAAAGTACGTTCAATACTGCAAGCCATATGCTGCTGAGCTTGCGGAACGTCGCTGAAGTGCCCGGCAGCCACTGCGGCGAAAATGGCCGCACCCAGTGCACAGCATTGGTCGGAGGCGACGATCTGTAGCGGACGATCCATCACATCGGCACAAACCTGCATAATCACCGGTGACTTGCGGGCAATCCCGCCCAAAGCCAACACGTTATCGACGGGAATGTCCTGCTGTTCGAAGCACTCCATGATGGCACGAGCGCCAAAAGCCGTTGCGGCGATAAAGCCACCAAACAGCGTGGGCGCATCGGTGCCGAGGTTGAGATCGGTGATCACTCCTTTCAGGCGCTGGTTGGCGTAGGGGGTGCGGCGGCCATTGAACCAGTCCAAAACCACGGGGAGATGGTCAAGCGACGGGTTTTTGGCCCAGGCGGCGGTCAGGGCGGCCAGCATGTCATGCTCGATTTGTTGCAGCTGTGTCTGGAGTTGCGGTTGCGTCTTGGCGGCTTCACGTAGTGGCCAGCTCAGCAGGCGGCTGAACCAGGCGTACATATCGCCAAAAGCGGATTGCCCGGCCTCCATCCCGATGGTTTGCGGCACCACGCTGCCGTCCACCTGGCCGCAGATGCCGCTGATGGCACGATCGCCCACGCGCTCACGATCGGCGATCAGAATGTCGCAGGTCGACGTGCCAATCACCTTCACCAGCGTATAAGGCTGCGCACCGGCTCCGACGGCCCCCATGTGACAGTCAAACGCACCACCTGACAGCACCACGCTTTCTGACAACCCAAGCCGTGTGGCCCACTCTTTGCTCAGAGTCCCTACCGGAAGATCGGCAGTGTAAGAACCGGTAAACAGCGGATAGGGCAGATCTTCCACCAGCAACGGATCCAAGGCCGCAAAGAAGGCTTTAGGTGGTAAACCATCCCAGTCCGGATGCCATAACGTTTTATGCCCAACGCTGCAACGGCCGCGCTTTAACCGATCCGGTGCGGTAGTGCCAGAAAGCAGCGCCGGCACCCAATCGCACAGTTCTACCCAAGAGGCGGCGGCGTGGCGTACCGCTTCATCCTGGCGTGAAACGTGCAAGATCTTGGCCCAGAACCACTCAGAGGAGTAAACGCCGCCGATATAGCGCGAATAATCGGGAAAATCGCCACGGCGGCACAGTTGGTTAATCTCCTCCGCCTCCTCGATGGCGGTGTGGTCTTTCCACAGCACAAACATGGCGTTGGGATTGCTGGCAAACTCCGGCCGCAACGCCAATACGTCGCCATGTTCATCAATCGGTGCGGGAGTGGATCCGGTGGAATCTACCCCAATCCCGACCACGGCCTGCCGCTGTTCCTGGCTCATGCGCTGCACCACGGCGACGACGGCCTGTTCCATGGCTTCGATATAGTCGAGTGGATGGTGGCGAAACTGGTTCTGCGCGGCGTTACAAAAGTCACCACGCTGCCAGCGAGGGTAGTAGACCACCTCGGTATCCAGTTCGTTACCATTTTGACAGTCGACAGCCAGTACCCGCACTGAATCACTGCCGAAGTCTAATCCCAGGGCAATAGCACCTGCCGTCATGATGCGGACTCCTTACTTGTTAGGTTGAGGTTAACGATAGGAGCGGGACGGGGAGGCAGGTGAGGAATCATTGGCTGGAAGTATGCACTTTTCTGCTTGCTACAGTGATTTTGTGATGGGGGTCAAAAGTTATCACTTGGTTAAATTTGCTAAATGTATGCACATATCTGCTGTTATCTCGGGATGTGATAGCGCTCTACATTTAACTAACAAATACCGGCTAAAACTGTTTGCGTCTTACCTGAGTCGACGGCAATAAGCGAGATATAAGGCCATTGTCGTGACAGGATCTCATAATGATAACGTTTTCACGGTGGCCCGGTTTTTCTGCCGATGAAAGCAAAACAGCGGAGAGTACCATGCATAAATTCACTAAGGCGTTGGCAGTGATTGGTCTGACGGCGGTTATGTCACATTCAGCTGTCGCAGAGACCATGAAACTGGGTTTTTTGGTTAAACAGCCAGAAGAGCCCTGGTTCCAGACCGAATGGAAATTTGCCGACAAGGCGGGTAAAGACCTGGGGTTTGAAGTGATCAAGATTGCCGTGCCGGACGGCGAGAAAACCCTCAATGCCATCGACAGCCTGGCAGCCAGCGGGGCCAAGGGGTTTGTCATCTGCACCCCAGATCCGAAACTCGGCTCGGCGATTGTCGCCAAGGCGCGCAGCTACGATCTGAAAGTGATCGCGGTTGACGACCAGTTTGTTAACGCCAAAGGCAAACCGATGGAGAGCGTGCCGCTAGTGATGATGGCGGCCACCAAGATAGGTGAACGCCAAGGCGCAGAGCTGTGGAAAGAGATGAACAAGCGTGGCTGGAAAGTGGCAGAGACGGGGGTAATGGCGATCACCTCCGATGAACTGGACACTGCACGCCGCCGTACCGGTGGCTCGATGGACGCATTGAAAACCGCTGGTTTCCCAGAGCAGCAGATCTACAAGGTACCGACCAAATCCAACGATATCCCTGGGGCGTTCGATGCCGCCAACTCGATGCTGGTGCAGCATCCGGAAGTGAAAAACTGGCTGATCGTCGGGATGAACGACAACACCGTGCTAGGCGGCGTGCGAGCCACCGAAGGCCAGGGCTTTAAAGCGCCTAACGTGATCGGCATTGGTATCAACGGCGTTGACGCGGTAAGCGAGCTTTCCAAGAAACAGGCTACCGGCTTCTACGGTTCACTGCTGCCAAGCCCGGATATTCATGGCTACAAGAGCATTCAGATGCTGCATGACTGGGTAGAGAAAGGCGTAGAACCAGAGAAATTCACCGAAGTGACTGACGTGGTGCTGATCACCCGCGACAACTTCCAGGTGGAACTGCAGAAAAAAGGTCTGATGTAAGGGGCGAGCCGCCTGCAACAAGCGGGCGGCCATTTATCGCATAGCATTGAGGAAAGCACTATGACTGCCGTCACGCCCTATCTGGCTTTCAAAGGCATCGGTAAAAGCTTCCCTGGCGTCAAAGCGCTGGATGATATCAGTTTCAGCTGTCAGGCCGGACAGATCCACGCGCTGATGGGGGAAAACGGCGCCGGGAAATCGACGTTGCTGAAAATTCTCAGCGGTAATTACGCCCCAAGCAAAGGGGAGATCCACCTCCAGGGGCAAGCGGTGCAGTTTGCCAATACCACCGACGCGTTAAACGCCGGGGTGGCGATTATCTACCAGGAACTGCACCTGGTGCCGGAAATGACCGTGGCAGAGAACATCTACCTTGGCCAGTTGCCGACCAAACACGGCCTGGTGGATCGCAAACTGCTGCGTTATGAATCCCGCTTACAGCTGGAACACCTCGGGTTGGACATCGATCCGGATACCCCGTTGAAGTATCTGTCGATTGGCCAGTGGCAGATGGTGGAGATTGCCAAGGCCCTGGCGCGTAACGCCAAAGTAATTGCGTTTGATGAGCCAACCAGTTCGCTGTCGGCACGTGAAATTGAGCAACTGTTCCGGGTGATCCGCGAGTTGCGGTCCGAAGGGCGAGTGATCCTGTATGTCTCGCATCGTATGGAGGAAATCTTTGCGCTGAGCGATGCCATTACCGTGTTTAAGGATGGCCGCTATGTACGCACCTTCGACGATATGCAGCAGGTGAACAATGAAGTGCTGGTGCAAGCGATGGTGGGGCGGGAGCTCGGTGATGTCTATGGCTATCAGCCACGCGAACTGGGAGAAATGCGGTTGCAGCTTACCGATTTGCAGGCCACCGGGGTGAAAACGCCTATCAGCCTTAACGTACGCGCTGGAGAAATTGTTGGCCTGTTTGGCTTGGTAGGCGCAGGGCGTAGCGAATTGATGAAAGGAATTTTTGGCGCTACGCGGGTAACTGCGGGCCAATTGATGCTGGATGGCAAGCGGCTCGATGTTCGTTCACCGATCGACGCTATCCGTGCGGGCGTGATGCTGTGCCCGGAAGATCGTAAGGCCGACGGCATCATTCCTGTGCACTCGGTACGCGACAATATCAACATTAGCGCGCGCCGCAAAAGCATCAAGGCGGGCTGCCTGATCGATAACGCCTGGGAAACCAGCAATGCCGATCACCATATCCGCGCGCTGAATATCAAAACCCCCAGCGCCGAACAGCTGATCATGAACCTCTCCGGTGGCAACCAACAGAAGGCGATCCTGGGCCGCTGGTTGTCGGAAGAGATGAAGGTGATCCTGCTGGATGAGCCGACACGCGGCATTGACGTTGGCGCAAAACACGAAATCTACCACGTGATTTATCAACTGGCGCAGCAGGGCATTGCGGTGCTGTTCGCCTCCAGCGATTTGCCCGAAGTGCTGGGGCTGGCAGATCGCATCATCGTGATGCGTGAAGGGGCAATCTCTGGCGAGTTGACCCATAGCGAGGCCACTGAGGAAAAAGCCCTCAGCCTGGCGATGTTACGTACCCCCGATATTGCAGCGGCGATGGCCTGATTGTGAAGGAGCAAGAGATGTCGAGCATGACAACCAATTCTGTGAAAAACCGCGGCGGCCTTGGGTTGGCGCGTATCTGGGACAGCTATGGCATGCTGGTGGTATTTGCCGTGCTGTTTGTTGCCTGCGTCGTGTTTGTGCCGAATTTTGGCAGCTTTATCAATATGAAGGGTCTGGGGCTGGCGATCTCCATGTCTGGTATGGTGGCGTGCGGCATGCTGTTTTGCCTGGCCTCGGGCGATTTTGACCTGTCGGTGGCGTCGGTTATCGCCTGTGCGGGTGTCACCGCGGCGGTGGTCATCAACATGACGGAGAGCTTGTGGATCGGCGTGGCTGCCGGTTTGCTGTTGGGCGTGCTCTCTGGGCTGATCAATGGTTTTGTGATCGCCCGGCTGAAGATTAACGCGCTGATCACCACCTTGGCCACCATGCAGATCTTCCGCGGCCTGGCCTATATCATTTCCGATGGGAAAGCGGTGGGGATCGAAGACGAGCGTTTCTTTGCGCTCGGCTATGCCAACTGGTGGGGGCTGCCTGCACCGATTTGGATCACCATTGGCTGCCTGATCCTGTTTGGTTTCCTGCTCAATAAAACCACCTTTGGCCGTAATACTCTGGCTATCGGTGGTAACGAGGAGGCGGCTCGGCTGGCTGGGGTGCCGGTGGTGCGTACCAAGATCATCATCTTTGTGCTTTCCGGGCTGGTATCTGCCGCTGCGGGCATCATTCTGGCTTCGCGTATGACCAGCGGCCAGCCGATGACCTCCATCGGCTATGAGCTGATCGTGATTTCCGCCTGCGTGCTGGGGGGCGTTTCGCTCAAAGGGGGCATTGGCAAAATTTCCTATGTTATCGCTGGGATCCTGATCCTGGGCACGGTGGAGAACGCCATGAACCTGCTGAATATCTCACCGTTCTCGCAGTATGTGGTGCGCGGTGTGATCCTGCTGGCCGCGGTGATTTTTGACCGCTACAAGCAACAAGCGAAGAGCAGGGCGTGAAGACCCATCACAATTTTGCGATTGCTATGAGCAGCATTTTGCCGAATGGGTAAACTTGCTATAGGTGCGATAGTGTTTTGTCGTTATTCAGCAATCTCTATTTCCCCCTCACCCCAACCCTCTCCCTCAGGGAGAGGGAGCTGCACGGAGCGCGTGGTTGACCCGTGCAACTTCGGAAAGTAGGGAGTAAGAGGAAAAATAGGTTTTACACAGAAAAATCAATGAACTCTCTCCCACAGGGAGTGGGAGCTGCATGGAGCGCGTGGTTGGCCCGTGCAACTTCGGAAAGTAGGGAGTAAGAGGAAAGATAGGTATTACACAGAAAAATCAATGAACTCTCTCCCGCAGGGCTGAGGAATCCCCAGAAAAATTGAGACGAGAAATAGGCTGTTTTTTTGCCCAAAAAAGGACTAAAAAATAGCCTAAAGCAGACGGGAAGAAGTGGTTCGTCATTCTCTCACTGCCAATTTACGAACAAAATGGAACCGATTGATCGTAAAACACTCGCTCTAATTCTCTGAAACTACTAAGAAAAAATTAGTGGGGATTCCTCAGCCCGCAGGGAGTGGGAGCTGCATGGAGCGCGTGGTTGGCCCGTGCAGCTTCGGAAAGTAGGGAGTAAGAGGAAAGATAGGTTTTACACAGAAAAATCAATGAACTCTCTCCCGCAGGGAGTGGGAGCTGCATGGAGCGCGTAGTTGGCCCGTGCAACTTCGGAAAGTAGGGAGTAAGAGGAAAGATAGGTTTTACACAGAAAAATCGATGAGCTCTCTCCCGTAGGGAGTGGGAGCTGCATGGAGCGCGTGGTTGGCCCGTGCAACTTCGGAAAGTAGGGAGTAAGAGGAAAGATAGGTTTTACACAGAAAAATCAATGAACTCGATCGGTCCCCTCTCCCTGTGGGAGAGGGTTAGGGTGAGGGGAACAGGCCACTCATCTTGCCAAGTTTTGGGATAAAGAAACGACACTTTTGGAGGCCAGATGTATCATCGCATGGTTCAGGAACCCCAACCGAACCCGTTGTTGCCGGGTTACACCTTTAACGCCTACCTGGTTGCCGGGTTGACGCCGATTATGGCGGACGGACCGCTGGATTTCTTTATCGACCGCCCCGGCGGCATGAAGGGTTACATCCTCAATCTGACCATTAAAGGCCAGGGCAAAGTGTTTGACGGTGAGGAGACGCTTTACTGTAACCCCGGCGATCTACTGCTGTTTCCGCCCAAGGCTGCACATAACTATGGCCGATCACCGGATAGTGACTGCTGGTATCACCGCTGGGTTTATTTCCGCCCGCGGGCCTATTGGGCCGACTGGCTGGAATGGCACAGCAAGGCGCATCAGGTAGGGCGTCTGACCTTGCCCAACAACCAGTTGCTGACCGAGTTTGACCGGCTGTTTGCCAACATTGAGCAGACCCAACGCTCCGGCCGCCGTTTTGCCGAAGAAATTGGCATGAACCTGCTGGAACGACTGTTGCTCCGCGCGATGGAGGAGGATCCCCTCAGCCCACAGAAGATTATGGACCCACGGGTGATTGAGGCCTGCCAGTTTATTACCGGCAATCTGGCAGGGGAGCTGCGTATCGATGAAGTGGCCCGCCACGTTTGTCTTTCGCCTTCGCGGCTGGCACATCTGTTCCGTGACCAGGTCGGGATAAATATCCTGCGCTGGCGTGAAGATCAGCGGGTGATCCGCGCCAAACTGTTGCTGCAAACCACTCAGGAGTCGATTGCCACTATTGGCCGGGTAGTTGGCTATGACGATCAGCTCTATTTTTCCCGGGTGTTTCGCAAGCGGGTTGGCGTCAGCCCCAGCGATTTTCGCCGCCGTAGCCTGGAGATCAACTACCCGGTGAACCATTCTCGGGATCGGCCACTGATTGCCGCATCCCGTTAATCGGCATGCGGATAGGACCGTTGTTGGGGGCGCCGCGTGCTGCGCCCGATTTACCACATACCATGCCCGCTTAGCCATATTGCCAGTTTGTTATCAATCTGCATTTAGCTCTTGTTCCAGCCCGCATCATGGTGTCAAATCGAATCAATCGCTACTTCATCTTTTTCTCGCGGCAACACTCAGGAGCGGGTTTCTCACTCCAACTTACACGGACGTAGCAATTCAACCGCCTGGAATTGATGCGTATATCGCCCTGTATGAGGAAACAAGATGTCTGAAACAATCCGCGTTGGCCTGGTGGGCTATGGTTACGCCAGCAAGACCTTTCATGCTCCGCTGATCGCGGGAACCCCTGGCATGGAGTTGGCCGCTGTTTCCAGCAGCGACGCCGGTAAAGTCCACGCCGACTGGCCGATGATGACGGTGGTCAGCGACCCGCAGGCGCTGTTTAACGATCCCTCGATTGACCTGATTGTCATTCCAACACCGAACGATACCCACTTCCCATTGGCACAACAGGCGATGGCGGCGGGCAAGCATGTGGTGGTGGATAAACCGTTTACCGTGACACTGTCACAGGCGCAGCAGCTACAACAGCAGGCAGAGCAGAGTGGACAACTGCTTTCGGTGTTTCACAATCGCCGCTGGGACAGCGATTTCCTGACCTTAAAAGCCTTGCTGAAAGACGGCGCTTTAGGAGAAGTGGTCTATTTTGAATCCCATTTCGATCGTTTCCGCCCGGAAGTCCGCCAGCGCTGGCGTGAGCAAGGTGGGGCTGGCAGCGGTATTTGGTACGATCTGGGGCCGCATCTGATCGACCAGGCGTTGCAGCTGTTTGGCAAGCCACAAACGCTGTTTGTCGATCTCGGCGAGCTACGTCCGGGTTCACAATCGGTAGATTACTTCCATGCGGTGCTTAATTACGGCCATCGGCGTGTGGTGCTGCATGGCACGGTGCTGGCCGCGGCAGAAACTGCTCGTTACATTGTGCACGGCACGCAGGGCAGCTTTATCAAATATGGTCTGGATCCGCAGGAAGACCGCCTGAAAGCCGGTGAGCGTTTGCCGCAGGCCGACTGGGGTTACGACATGCGCGACGGAGTGGTGACGTTGTCACGTGACGGCATGCTGGCGGAACAGCCGCTGTTGTCCATTCCGGGCAATTACCCGGCCTATTACGCCGCCATTCGCGACGCAATTTCCGGTGCCGGTACCAACCCGGTTCCGGCCAGCGAGGCGATACAGGTCATGGAAATGATCGAGCTGGGCATTGAGTCGGCCAAACAGCAAAAAGCGCTATCGGTCAGCTAATATCAATAATAACAGTAGGGTTCAGAGCGCTTCTGAACCCTTTTTTACGCATTAATAGCAAGGAATTTTGCAGGATGTCCTGGTTACAACGTCTACGTATCGACAAGTTTTTACTGGTACTGCTGATGGTGGTGCTGTTGGCCTCATTGTTGCCCTGTGAAGGGATTTGGCAGACCTTCTTCGAACATTTAACCACCGCCGCAATAGCCCTGTTGTTCTTCATGCATGGGGCGAAACTCTCCCGTGAGGCGATCGTTGCCGGAATGAGCCACTGGAAGCTGCACCTGGTGGTGTTTCTCAGTACCTTTGCGCTCTTCCCGCTGCTAGGGTTGTCGATGAACCTGCTGGTGCCGGGCTTAATGACGCCCACCGTTTATCTGGGGTTCCTCTATCTGTGTGCTCTGCCTGCCACGGTGCAATCGGCAATCGCTTTCACCTCCGCAGCTGGAGGGAACGTGGCGGCGGCGATCTGCAGCGCTTCGGCATCCAGCATTCTTGGGGTATTCCTGTCTCCGCTGCTGGTGGGGGCATTGATGCATACGCAAGGAGGCAATACTGATGTGTTGCATGCCATCGGCTCGATTATTCTGCAACTGATGGTGCCGTTTGTTATTGGCCATCTGGCACGTCCGCTGATTGGCAAATGGATCGATCGCCATCGCAAACTGATTAACCTCACCGATCGTTCCTCGATCTTGCTGGTGGTCTATACCGCGTTCAGCGCTGCGGTGGTTGAGGGGATTTGGCACACCATTGATGGCTGGTCGCTGCTGACGATCCTGGTGATGTCGCTGGTGCTATTGGCGGTGGTACTGATTATCAACACCTATGCCGCACGTTGGCTGGGCTTTGATACAGCCGATGAGATCACTATCGTATTTTGCGGTTCGAAAAAGAGCCTGGCCAACGGCATTCCGATGGCCAACGTGCTATTTCCAGCCGCTGCCGTTGGGGCAATGGTATTACCCTTGATGATTTTCCATCAGGTACAGTTGATGGTATGTGCGGTGCTGGCACAGCGCTATGCGCGTAAAACAGCCCAGCAGCGCGAAGTTGCCGTAACTAAATAAAAAACAGGGATGCAGCATGACCAAGGTAGTCGAAATTTTGCAATATCGTTTACAAGCGGGCAGTGGCGAGCGTTTTCACCACATCATGCAGCATGATAGCGTGCCGCTGCATCAGGCCGCAGGGATCACCGTGCTTGAGTACGGTGTTTCACTTCACGATCCCGATGCCTATTACCTGCTGCGGCGGTTTGATGGCATGGTGGAAATGGAACAGGTATTGCAGGCCTTTTACCGCAGCCAAGCCTGGTTGGAGGGGCCACGTACCGAGATTGTGACCCTGATTGAAGAGAGTCACCGGGTGGTGCTGCCATGTCAGCCCTGATCTGCCGTGGGTTGTGGGCTAAATGGAATTGTCCGGTCGGGGATTTAGCACTGGTGGATATCGGGAACGGTGCCGTCTCCAACGGGCAAACGTATTTCAGGCTTTGGATAAATCTCTTATTTTCTCAGCATGAGCTTTGCGGTATCTGCAAAGCCATTATCTGATTTAATGGTATTCCACTATTGTCACCAGTAAATAAAATGAAGGCTGGATGTTTACTATTTTAGACTCATTTTAATTCTACTGAAGCAGTTAATGATAATGGTGAATTTACTATGATAGATACAAGGGTTTACTTTTCGTTAGCCTGTTTGTGTGCGCTGTCTGTGGCAAATATTTATTATAACCAACCGTTACTGGAGTTGTTTTCCAGGGAATTCAGCGCTAATACCAAGACCGTAGGCTCAATTGCGATGGTTGTTCAGTTATCCTATGCTGCAGGATTGGTCTTTTTTGTCCCCTTGGGCGATCGCGTTGTGCGGCGAAAGTTGCTGAGCTTTTTGCTGGGGATTAATGCTGTTGCTTCACTGTTCGCCGCTATGGCTCAAGATATTGCACAACTGCTGATGAGCAGTATCGCTATTGGTATGACCGCAGTGGGTGCACAAATAATTATTCCAATGGCGACTTTGTTGGCCCCCCCGGAACAACGGGGGCGGGCTGTAGGAATAGTGATGAGTGGACTGATGGCCGGAGTCCTATTTGCTCGCATCCTTTCCGGCGTGATTGGTGAGCACTGGGGATGGCGTGCCATGTATATCGTGGCAGCAGCCATCAATGTGATAATGATAGTGATAATCTATCGTCTACTGCCTCATAACAGCCCATCAAAAAATCCGATGCCTTACCGGCAGCTAATCGTATCGCTTTTAACCTATTTCCGGCAAGAGAGTGAGTTACGCAAAGCCTGTCTGTCTGGAGCCTTAATGTTTGGATCTTTCAGTGCATTATGGGGGGCTCTGGCTTTGCTTCTGTCTCGTCCTCCTTATCATTTCGGCAGTGATATTGTTGGTGCTTTCGGTTTCGCAGGAATTGCAGGGATCCTGATGACACCGATTATCGGTAATTTAGCGGACAGGTATACACCACAGGCGATTGTTTTTTTAGGCAGCCTCTGCACTATAGTCGGTTTTTTACTCCTGGTAATGTCAGGACACTATTTGACCGCCCTCATCATCAGCGTCATTTTTCTAGATGTAGGGGGACGGGCAGGCTTAGTTGGCAATCAATTACGTGCTTTGGCACTGTCGGAAACCGCTCGCAGTCGGCTCAATACTGTCTTTATGTTTTGCTATTTTCTAGGCGGAGCCTTTGGCACATACATAGGTGCAGAGCTAAGCCTGCGATTTGGATGGTTTGGCATTGCGTTGCTTGGCGTTATCACTTCCCTGATCGTCATGTTCTTCAACTTCACAGGGATGCTGTCTTTGTTCCGGCGGCCATCTCCCCCTTCGTGGTAATATGAGGATTATGTCTAAGGTTTCCCCAATTCGTTGGCAAGGTGTTTACATAGCGTCTGAAGAAACACCGTCAGCCTAGGGGAGACTTTTGGCTCGGCACGTAATAGGTGGATTTCCTGAGTCTGCCGTTGAGGATCATCAAAGACTTTCACGAGTCGCCCTGCGTTAATATCATTACCGACTACCCAGTTAGGAAGGAATGCAATACCTAATCCATGGACAGCCGAAATGCGCAGTGCGTCAAAATCATTGCAGCGTAAATAGATATGGTGCTTCCTCTCGGGATCCTGATAGATCACCCTCCGCCAACATATCGAATAGGGATCCTGAAATTTATCTAGTAGATGATCCCCTTCAAGTTCATCAAGTCCGCTTGGATGACCATGGTTCTGCAGATAAAACGGGCTTGCACATGCTATCCAATACTGGTCCGCAATATGAGTGGCATACAGTACGCTGTCCTTTAGGGGACCAATTCTGATGACGGCATCAAGCCGTTCGATCGATGGATTAGTCAACCGTTCAGTCAAATCCAACGCAAGATCAATATCAGGGAAGTTTTTCTTGAACTCAGATAGCCATGGGAATATATGAAGTTTGGCGAAGGTGGGCAAACAACTAACACGTAAAGTTCCTTTAAGCCCTGTATTCATTGAGCCGATTTCACTATACATATCACAGAGAGCATCAAGGATTTTTATTGATCGAAGATATAAGGCCTCTCCAGCATCGGTAAGCATTAGACCACGGGGCGAACGGATAAATAATTTTATCCTCATCACATCTTCAAGCCTGTTTATTTTGCGCATGATCGAGGATGGGTTCACCCCGTGCCTGCGTGCAACAGAAGAAAATGAACCATTTCTGGCAATATCAATAAATAGAGATAAGTTTTCCGTATATCTGTACAAGTCCATATGCACACCATTTATAACTTTCGTTTCTGACGTTTATGCTGTTGAGGACAAATGATGAGTTCAAAGATAAACCATAACACATTTTATTCTGGGGCTATAGTCTGATACTTATAGAGCGAACACTCATGATTACTGAGTTTTGCGTTTTGAGATGAGAATATCCAGAACCGCCAGGGCAAGGTCTTGAGAGCAGACTCAACGGGCAAGGCCGCTGAGTCTGCAACAGGGGATTAGCCAAGCACTTTAGCGCGTAGCGCCTGTTTTTCCTGCTCGCTGAGGAACGCCATTTTCAGGCCGTTTTCCTGCGCGGTGCGGATTTCCTGCGGGGTTAATCCGGCTTGTGGAGCTGCCACGCGGTATTCATGCTCAATCTCGATGCCTTGCACGGCCGGATCGTCGGTATTGATTGAGGCCAGCACGCCGTGGCGTAGGAAGGTGGCCAGCGGGTGCTGTGCCAGTGAAGACACGGTGCTGGTTTGTATATTCGAGGTCAGGCACGATTCAACCCCGATGGCATGCTGCGCCAGGTAATCCATCAGTGCCGGATCTTCCACTGCTTTAACCCCATGGCCGATGCGCTCTGCACCCAACTCACGGATCGCCTGCCAGATGCTTTCTGGGCCAGCCGCTTCACCGGCATGAACGGTAATGCGCAGGCCTGCGTCACGAGCACGGTTGAAATGGTTGAGGAACAGGCTGCCAGGGAAGCCCAGCTCATCACCGGCCAGATCCAACGCGGTAATGCCGTCGCGGTGGGCCAGCAAAGCGTCTAGCTCTTGCAGGCAGGCGGCTTCGCCGAAGGTGCGGCTCATGATACCAATCAGGCGCACGTCAATATCGCGGTCGCGGCAACCAGAGCGAATGCCGTCAATCACCGCTTCCACCACGCCAGCCACCGGTAGCTGGTGCTTCATCGCCATGTAGTAAGGGGAGAAACGCAGCTCGGCGTAGTGCAACCCCGCGTTTGCCGCATCTTCCACGTTTTCATAGGCCACGCGACGGCAGGCGTCCAGATCGCCCAGTACCGCCACCCCCCAGTCCAGCTTTTGCAAAAAGCTCATCAGATCGGGTTCGGTATGGGTGATTTGCACATGGGGAAGCAGGGCAGCCAGCTCGTTGGCTGGCAGGGCTAGATTGAACTGGCGCCCCAGCTCAAGAATGGTTTGCGCACGGATGTTACCGTCCAAATGACGGTGAATATCGGTAAGGGGCAAGCGGGAGTCAATCATGGCGGCACTCATTATTTTTGTATAGGTAAAGTGCAGATCAGTATAAAAACAAACGAATGAAAATAGCCATATCGTTGCATGAAAAAGTGACTCAAGTCACATTAAACTGCGATGCCGATCGCAGTTTAGGGTAAAGCTAAGTCACCTTGGGCTATGTGTGTTTAGCCTCAGGCTTTGATTACGGTCACGCCAGCCTGCTGCAGCGGCTCGATTAAGGCATCAGCGGTATCACCTTCCACCACGATCGTCTGCGCCAAGGTGAGTTCACCAATGGCATACTGTGAGGCGGCATTTAACTTGGCGGCAGAGGCCAGCACCACGGTTTCAGCCGCTCGGGCGGCTAACGCCCGCTTGATATAGGCTTCTTCAAGATCGCCGGTGCTCAGCCCTGCAACGGGATGTACCCCAGTGACCCCCATAAAATAGATATCGGCACGAATATGTGACATGGCCTCTACCGCCGCGGCGCCTACGCAGACGATAGAGTGTTTATAGAGCCGTCCGCCGATCATGATCACCTCAATATTGGGGTGTTCGACCAAACCCACTGCGACGCTTGGGCTGTGGGTCACAATGGTGGCCTGCAAATTACGCGGTAGCTGCTTTACCAGTTCAGCAGAGGTGGTACCGCCGTCCAGTATCACCACTTGCCCAGGCATAATCATGGCGGCTGCTGCTTTGGCGATGGCGGTTTTGGCGGCAGATTCCAGCGTATTCCTTTCGGCAAAGGTGGCAATGGCGGATGAAACCGGCAGGGCGCCCCCATGCACCCGCTGTAGCAACCCCTCGCTGTCTAATTCGCGCAGATCTCGCCGTAAGGTATCTTCGGAAAGCCCAAAAAACTCACTCAGCTGTTTGGCGACAACCTGCCCATCCTGGGCCAGTTTTTCAAGAATGATCTTTTTACGTTGGCTGGTCAGCATGTGGGATCCCCATCTCTTTTTATGCATGAATTATCTTGATAATACACGAAACTGCACGATAATATCAACGCTCTTTCCGGCCACAACGAGGTTGAGCAGATGGTTTCCACCCAAGACAGAGTGCGTATTATTGAAAGTAAAGTGTTGTCCGACGATTGGTACGTGCTGAAAAAAACCACCTTTGACTTTTTGCGGCGTAATGGGCAATGGCAGCGGCAGAGCCGTGAAACTTACGACCGTGGTGATGGAGCCACCATTTTGCTGTTCAATCGCCAGCATCAGACCGTGGTGCTGACGCGCCAGTTCCGCTTTCCGGTGTTCGTTAATGGTCACGATGGCATGCTGATAGAGGCCGCCGCAGGCCTGCTGGATAATGCTTCCCCCGAAGATCGCATTCGGGCCGAGGCAGAAGAGGAAACCGGCTATTTCGTGCAAAACGTGCAGAAGGTGTTTGCCGCCTATATGAGTCCGGGTTCGGTAACCGAAAAACTGCACTTCTTTATCGGAGAATACGATGCACGGAGCAAAGTGGCTGCCGGAGGGGGTATCGAAGAAGAGGGTGAGGATCTGGAGGTATTGGAGATGTCGCTTTCAGAAGCGTTAAATTCGATTAATCAGGGTGTGATTGTCGACGCTAAAACCATCATGCTGCTGCAATACGTAGCGTTGAACGGCACCTTGGAGAAGTGAAGTCAGTCCATAAACCAGGGGCACTCCGCCCCTGGCGATATAACCTATTTTGCGTCCAGGACAAATTGTAACGCGGCGATCAGCTTATCCATCCCAGCTTCAACCTTGCTGCGTGGGCAGCCGACGTTCAAGCGCAGGAAACCACGGCCCTCTTCGCCATAGGTAAAGCCGGGCATGATGGCGACTTTCTCACGTTCGATCAGCACCTGCTGCAATTCGCGGTCGTCAATGCCCAACGGGCGTATATCGATCCACGCCAGATAGGTTGCCTGCGGTGGCTGCCAGTTTAGCTGTGGCAATGCCTGGTTGAGCCGTTCGGCCACGTAGGTCAGGTTATCTTGCAGATAGTCGCGCAGCGCGTCTAGCCAAGGCTCGCCGTGGCGATAGGCGGCAATATGGGCTGCCACCGCCAGCACCGCAGGTGAGGATAATCCATCGCGGCTTTTTAGTGCCTGAACGTAGCTATCCCGCGCGCTATCATCGCTGATAAAGCCATAGGCTCCAGTGAGCGCCGGAATGTTGAAGGTTTTAGAGCCGGAGGTCAGCAACGCCCACGGGGTGGTGGCCACCTGGCTCCATGGCGTATGACGATGTTCCCCCCAAACCATATCCATATGGATCTCATCGCTGATCACCTTCACGTCATGGCGTTCGCACAGCTCTGCCATCTGCTCCAGCTCTTGCTGTGTCCACACCTTGCCGGTGGGGTTTTGCGGGCTGCACAACAGCAGGATCTTAGTTTGTGGCCGGGCCAGCAGGGCTTCCAGATGAGCCATGTCGCATTGCCAATCATTATCCACTTTGTGTAGCGGGCAAGGTAACACCTGGCGCTGATTACCCAGGATCACCTTATAGAACGCATCGTAGGCTGGCGTATGGGTGACCACATATTCCCCCGGAGCCGACCAGATACGCACCAGTTGTGCCACCATGTAAATTACCGAAGGGCCATAGACCGCCTTGGTCGTATCGATAGGGGCATTGAAGCGTTGTTGATACCAATGCCGCACCGCGCCAAGAAAGTCTTCATGCTGCCAGCGGCTGTATCCCAATACGCCGTGTTGCAGGCGCTTTTGCAGGGCTTCAAGAATGCAGGGGGCGGTGGCGAAATCCATATCGGAGATGGTGAAAGGCAGCAGATCTGCGGTACCAAACCGGTCGGCGATGTAGTCCCACTGGGTGCACCAGGTACCGTGACGATCTACCGGGGTAGAAAAATCAAACATGTGAAACTCCGAACAAGGGCGCAGCAGGCTGCGCCCGGAGGGAAGGTTATGCGTTGGCCATCAGTGATTCTAACTCATCTTTCACCGATTGCACCTGTGGGCCAATAACCACTTGCAGGTTATGGTCATTAAGGTGCACCACGCCGATAGCCCGGTTGGCTTTCAGCACTGCATCATCCACCTTGCTCATGTCGTTAACCGACATACGCAGGCGGGTAATGCAGTTATCCAGCGAAACGATATTCTCTTTACCGCCCAACGCCGCCAGGATAGCAGGCACGTTATAGCCGGATTTACCCACGGCACCGACAGGGGCGCTCTGTGTAGCGGTGGTTTCCGTCTCACGGCCCGGCGTTTTAATGTTCCAGCGCTGGATGGCGAAGCGGAAGATCGCATAGTAGGCAACGAACCAGATGGCGGCCACCAACGGCACCAGATACCACTTGGTGGCGGTGCCGTGCAGGATGCCAAACACCACGAAGTCGATAATGTTGCCGTCGGTGTTACCGATAGTGACGCCCAGCAAGGCCATCACAGTGAAGCCCAGACCGGTCAGGATCGCGTGGATCAGGTACAGGAACGGAGCCACAAACAGGAACAGGAATTCGATCGGCTCGGTGGTACCGCCGACGACACATGCCACTACACCGGAAATCAGCAGCCCTTTGATCTTGTGGCGGTTCTCCGGCTTGGCACAGTGGTACATGGCTAACGCCGCACCCGGCAGGCCACCTAGGAAGGCAGGCATTTTACCCTGGGACAGGAAGCGGGTAGCGCTTTCGGCAAAGCCGTGAGTGGTTGGGCAAGAGAGCTGCGCCTGGAAGATGGTCAATGCACCGCTGACTTCACGGCCACAAACGTCCAGCGTACCGCCCGCTTCGGTAAAGCGGATCAGAGCGACCAGAATGTGGTGCAGCCCGAATGGCAGCAGCAGACGTTCGCCGGAGCCGAAAATCATCGGTCCAAACATGCCTGCACCGTTAATCATACGGCCCAACCCGTTAATACCGGCAGCGAACCAAGGCCAGATCAGCGGGATAATCAGACCGCACAGGCCCAGTACCACGGTGGTGACGATTGGGACAAAACGAGTACCGCCGAAGAACGCCAGCGCATCCGGCAGGCGGATGGTGTTGAAACGCTCGTGCAGCAGATAAACGATGATCCCGACGATCACCGCGCCGAGGATACCGGTATCGATAGACTGAATGCCCAGGATGTTCTGGATGTTATTGGCTTTCAGCACCAGCGGATCGACGGTAGGCAGCACGCCTGACGTGGTCAGGTAGAAGTTGGTCGCCAGGTTCAGCACGGCAAAGCCGACAAACCCAGAGAAGGCGGCCACGCCTTTGTTCTCACGCGCCATGCCCAAAGGAATGGCAATGGCGAACATCACCGGTAGGAAGCTGAAAGCAAAGGAGCCGATCTTGCTCATCCAGGTGAACAGCATCTGGAAAGCCGGATGACCAATGAAAGGCAGCAACGTGATCACGTCACGGCTGCTTAGTGAGCTACCGATCCCCAGCATGATGCCGCAGAATGAAAGCAGTGCGACGGGCAGCATAAATGTCTTGCCCAGACTTTGGAAAAACTCCCAAAGCGTAATTTTTTGTTTTTTAGACGCTGGCATAACCGACGACTCCTGGCGAAAAAGCATGCAATGTTGTGTGTACCCGATTAGGTAAAAATAAGATAAAACGTTTTACCTAGTAAAAATGCGTCCCTAATCACAATTATGAACGGTGCTTTGCGGTGACAATGCTTATGTGGGTAAATCGTTTTACTGCATTGAGAGATTCGGTATACCATTTGCTATCAGGGTGAAACTCGCCCTGATAGGGCATTGCAGAGGTTATTACCATCAAAAAGATCACTATCACTGACGTCGCACAGTTGGCAGGCGTATCCGTGACCACCGTTTCTCTGGTGCTGAGCGGCAAAGGGCGTATTTCACCCACCACCATGACCCGTGTGAATCAGGCGATCGAGCAGCTTGGCTATGTGCGTAACCGTCAGGCCGCTACGTTGCGCGGCGGCGAATCGGGGGTGGTAGGGCTGATCCTGCGTGATATCTGCGAACCGTTTTATGCCGAGATGACCGCCGGGGTGAGTGAGGTACTGGAAGCCAATGGCAAAGTATTGTTTCTGACCCAAAGCGGGCGCGAAGGCAAAGGGCTGATGCGCTGTTTTGATATGCTTCTGGAGCATGGCGTTGACGGCATGGTGTTGGCGGGTGGGGTACGTACCGCGAAAGGGCTGAAAGAGAAAGCCGAGGCTCAGGGGGTACCGCTGGTGTGTGCCGCGCGCTCCAATGGGCTGGAAGGTGTAGACGTGGTGCGGCCCGATAATATGCAGGCCGCGAAAATGGCCACCGAATTTCTGATCAAACGGGGGCATAGCCAGATCGCCTACCTTGGTGGACAAAGCGATTCGCTCACACGCGCCGAACGTCTGGGGGGATTCTGTGCCACCCTGGTGCAATACGGCCTGCCATTCCGCTCAGAATGGATCGTCGAATGCGATTGTCATCAACGGGCGGCGGCTGAAGCTGCCGAAAATCTGTTGCGTCAGTATCCCAATATCAGTGCGTTGGTGTGCCATAAGGCCTCGGTGGCGTTGGGTGCCTATTTTGGTATTGTGCGCAGTGGCCGTAGTATTGGCTCGGAAGGGATGGACAGCTTTTATGGTCAACAGGTGGCGCTGATCGGTTTTGGCGATGTGCCGGAGGCCGAACTGACCGAACCCCCGCTGACCTTTATCTCCAGCTCGGCTCGTGAGGTTGGACGCAGTGCTGCTCTGCGGCTGTTGCAACGTATTGGCGATGATTCATTGGCGCCGCAGAATGTGATCCTGTCCCCAGAGCTGATCAAGCGCGGATCGGCCTGATCCGTAGCTAAATCTCTAATCTTGCCGTTGTCCCAATAATATAAATTCTCAGATGTCTCTAAACAGCCTTGCTCTGAAGCCGATTAAATTAAAGCGAAATTTTTGATATAACCGACACGATATGAGATTTAATTTGGGAGCTGCTGTGAACAGATATGGGATATTTGGTTTCTGCATGGTGAGCTTCCTGATCGTTTTTTTGCTGATTCGGTTATCTGAATTTGAACTTTTCGATGATGATCACCAACGAACTATCACATTTGAGCATCATCAGGACGTTCTGGAAGGTACATTAATCCTTCCTCCTGGGAAGATATCGCCACCGCTTATCCTGCTGGTACATGGCGATGGCGCTCAAGATCGTTGGTCTGAAGGCGGCTATATTCCGTTGGTGAAGTTCCTGGTTGCCCAGGGGATCGCAGTTTATTCATGGGATAAACCCGGCGTTGGGGCAAGTAGTGGTAACTGGCTGGCACAAACCCTGCCAGATCGCGCAGATGAAGCGGCATCGGCTCTGAGAAGACTGAAACAGGAACCGGAGTTTAAGCACAGCGATATAGGTTTTCTTGGCTTTTCTCAGGCGGGCTGGGTCGTGCCAAAGGCCAGTCAACAGGTAAAAACCGACTTTGCTATTCTGGTGGGCGCGGCGATAAATTGGCGAGCTCAGGGGATTTATTATACGGGGCAACGTCTGCAATCTGAGGGCCTGTCAGCTGAAAATATCGTGAAGGCGCAAGCACGAGAAGCTGCCGCTTTTGACAGGCAGTTTACGCAGGAGGAAGCCGCATCTCCCTGTATTTCTCGTTGTACCCGGCAGGACTTTGAGCGTCGAAACTCACAGGCCGATGCAAGGAAAGATATTTCAGCGATGCAAACGCCGGTAATGATCCTGATGGGGGCGGATGATCGCAATGTCGATCCTCACGAAACGATCGCTGTCTGGAGCGAAGAACTCCCGGCCAAAACACCTCGCTGCATCAGGCTGGTTGCTGAGGCTACCCATGGGCTTTTGCGGAGCGAATGGTTTGACTACCAGCTATCCTCGCAGTGGCCTTGGTGGAAGCAAGGTGGATTTCTGTTGTCCGGGCAGCATGCTTACTCGCCGGGTTCACTAAGGGCTATTTCAGACTGGATACTTAGTCAGCAATGTCATGAGTGAACCGCATTCTGAAGCCACGCTGAAAACAAAAAAATGAAAGACTTTGGCCCGGCTTTCGCAACCTCCGAGGCGTTCAATACCCAGAAGCTCAAGCGCGGATCGGCTTGATCTGCCGCTCGCGTTTTTCCCGCATAAAATCGATAAAGGCGCGCAGCTTGAGCGGCATATGGCGGCCCGCTGGAAAGTAGATAAAGAACCCCGGCGCGACGTTGCTAAAATCCTGCAGAACCTCTCGCAGTTGTCCGCTCTGCAACTCTTGGTGTACGGCAGCCCGAAAGCGTTGGCTGAGCCCTAATCCCGCTATCGCCGCGTCTTTAAGCAACTGGTTTTCATTGAAGATCAGCCGCCCGTTGACCTCCAGCGTCAACTGCTCAGTCCCGTTGCTGAAATACCAGGGTTCCAGTTTACCACTGCCGGGAAAGCGGTAGCGCATGCAGTCATGCTGCTGTAACTCCTGCGGCGTTTCGGGCTGACCGTGTTGTGCCAGATAGCCCGGAGAAGCCACGATCACATGTTGTTGGCCTTGGTCGATAGGGACGGCCACCATGTCTTTTTGCAACATGCGCTGCATGCGGATGCCCGCATCAAAATTATCCAGCACCAGATCGGCAAAACGATCGTCGGTAAACAGCTCCAGCTTAAGTTCAGGATAGCGCGCATGGAACTCCGGCAGATAGGGCATGACCAGCATCGACGCGGCCAACTGCGGCAAGGTAATACGTAATAAGCCGCTTGGCTCACCACGTTGACTGCTGGCATTTTCTGCCGCGATCTCAATCTGGCCCATAGCGGGGGCGATTTTTTCATAAAATGCCAACCCTTCATCGCTTAACCTGACTGAACGGCTGGTGCGGTTGAACAGGCGTACTCCCAGATGGGCCTCTAGCGCGCGGATATTTTGTGAAACCGCAGGCGGTGTGACGCCCAGATGATTGGCCGCCTGGGTAAAACTGCCCAATTTGGCAACGGCGTCGAAAAACGGCAGTAATTGCAGTAGTGAGCTCATCTATCGATAATTCCAACTTAATGATTCATTAAATTTTAGCCTATTTAATTTAATGATCAAAACCGTAGACTGGCCTGATTATCTTAAGAGGATCACAGTTATGGCTCAGGCATTGACACAACGGATAGAGGCAGTCAATCAGCAGGCGATCGCCGAAGGGCGGATCGTGGGTAGCGTGGTGCTGGTGGCTCAACAGGGGGCGGTGATTTACGCCGGTGCCAGCGGTTATGCCGATCGCGAGCAGCGGCAACCCATGCAGCGTAACAGCCAATTCCGGCTATCTTCGGTCTCTAAACCCTACACCACACTGGCGGCGCTACGTATGATAGAACAGCAACTGCTGAGTCTGGATGATGCCGTTAGCCGTTGGCTACCGTGGTTTACTCCGGCGTTGCCGGATGGACGTCGGCCAGCGATCGCTATTCGCCACCTGTTAACCCACACCGCCGGGCTTGATTACCGTTTCAAGCAACCAGAGGGCGGGATCTACCAGCGGTTAGGGATCCACGACGGCATGGAGATGTCCTCGTTAACGCTGGAGCAAAATCTGCGTCGGTTGGCGCAGGCACCATTGCAGGCAGAGCCGGGGAGCGAATTCAGCTACTCATTGGCAATTGACGTATTGGGTGCGGTGCTGGAGCAGGTGGCTGGTATGCCTTTGCCACAGCTATTCGAGCGCTGGGTTGGTCAACCGTTAGGGCTCGGGAATACCGGTTTTTATACGTTGAACGCCGATAAGCTGGCTACGGCCTATTACAATGCTGAACCGCAACCGGCAGCGATGTATGACGGCTTTCTGTTGAGGCTTCCTGAGGAGTTTGGTTTTGACGTGGAGTTTGCGCCTTCGCGAGCGCTTGACCGCCACGCTTATCCTTCGGCTGGCGCGGGGATGGTTGGTGACGCTGACGATGTGCTGCGCCTGGTGGAGACGCTGCGTAATGGTGGCGACGGAGTTTTACAGCCAGAAACCGCCGCATTGATGCGTCAACCCCATGTAGGAGCGCAGGCAGAAATTCAGGGGCCGGGTTGGGGCTTTGGTTTTGGTGGCGCGGTGCTGGTGGATGCCGCATTGGCAGCAACGCCGCAGAATAATGGCACTATGCAGTGGGGCGGCGTATATGGGCACAGTTGGTTTTACGATCCGGTCGCGCAGTTGAGTGTGGTAGCGTTGACCAACACCGCGATTGAAGGAATGAGCGGTTTATATCCCGTGCAGATCCGCGATGCGGTTTACGGTTAGAAAAAAGGGGCCAGATATCATCTGACCCCAGAAGGTTTTTATTGCCCTTGCAGAGCGGGTTGCTCTGGTGCCGGAGCATCTGGCTCTGGAGCACTATCTTCTTCTGGTGCGGAACCGCCGCCCAGCATCCCGAACATACCCACGAACTCCTGCAGCGACATTTTGCTGCCGTTCAGCTCGATCTGGTTATCGGCATACTTGAAGCTGCTGCCAATCACGTTATCTTTCAGCGTGGTGATCTTGAACATCTCGCCCATCGCCGCCAGGCTTTTCACCTGCTGTTCGGCCTGCTGCTGTGCTTGTTGCGCACTGGCACCTTGCAGCTGTGCCGCCTGAGCCATGGTTTCCTGCGCCATAGCGACTGGAATAGTCAACTGGGCGTCGATTTTCTTGACCGAGCGGGCAAGCTGTTGGTCCGGTGATTCGGCCGCAGCGCCAGCTTGTGCGGGATCCAGCAGATCGAGGTTAAGAGTAAAGGTGCTTTCACCCTTGGCATTTTTCCAGCTCAGCGGTGCGATGCTGATGGTTGGGTTGCCTTTCAGCAACAGCGGCAGGTTTTGCACCAGCATCTCAGCCGTTTGCTGTTGGTAGGCTTCTGGCGACAGTGTTTCGGCCTGTTGCAGCAAGGCCATAGCCTGCTGGTTGTAACGATCGGCAAACTCTTTCAGCCCTTTAGCATCCAGGTTGTCGATTTTCAGCAGCAGTTTACCCGCGCCAAAATCGGTGCCCTGAATTTTTAACGCTGTCATGGTGTAATCCAACTGGCCTGCGAGGCTGTTGCCTTTCTCGCCGAACTGGCTGGCCAGGTTGAAGCCTTCCATCGTCATGGCGTCTTTACCGTCGACAGCCACGGTCAGTTGCTTCATGCCCAGCGCTTGCTCACCCAAGCTCAGACCGTACTGGCCCAGATGGGTGTTGCTTTTGAGCGTCAGCCCTTGCATCGTCATCTGTTCGTTCTGGCCGGACTGGTTCGGGCCACTGATCACCAGGCTGTCACTGCTGGCGTCCAGGATAGCTTTTTGCATGTCCTTGCCGACATCCGCGTCAATTTTTGCACCGCTGAATTTCAGTGAGGACTTATCTTTCTGGTATTCCACCGGGATCACATCGATGGAACTGGCAACATCGCCGCTGTAGGCAATGCGTGAATCGGCGCTGAACAGCGACTTACCTTTGGTGATTTCAAACAGGGTTTTGACTTTTGGCGTGTTTTCCAGCTCGGTATGTACCGAAGCCATGCTTGGGATCAGGTTGAATTTTTTCAACTGGGCCAGCGGGAATGGGCCGTGATCGACGGTTTCAATGAAGGCCACTTCTTCGCCGGACTTCAGCAGGGCATCGTCGGTGGTGATGCTACCATCGGCACGCAGCACAAAACGGGCTTGGCTGCTGAAAATCCCGCGTTGGTAGTTTTCATAGCTCATCTTGACCCCAGCCTTAGGCAGTATGGTTTTCAACTGGCTATTTGCTGTGTCTACCATTTCCCCCATCCGTTGCTCGATAAGCTTGCCGGTGTACCAAGAGGCTCCAGTCCATGCTGCGCCGAGCACCACAATGACGCTGACAGCGACTAACGATTTTTTCATAGTTCTGTTATTCCTTTGTTAAGCCGGTAGAGGGCAGGGCGACCAATTGGGCCTGCGAAAAAACGCCCGTAGGCGTTTTATTGTGTAGGTAAACTAATCATCTTAGCAACTTATTTACCTATATTTTACCGTCAATTAGGACAACTGATTATAAACGCGGGCGATACGGCCACTCCCGGTGACGTTAACCGGGGATTCAAAGGCGGCAATAAAGCAGGATTCACCTGGCTGCAAGATGACCTGTTGGCCCTGTTTCTCCAGTGTTGCTTCACCTTCTACGCAGAATACAATCGCCGCACTGTTTTGCGCCAGTGGCTGCGGTGTGGCATCGAGATCGTGTAACGAGAAGGCAAAGTCCTCAACGGGGATCGGGAAGAACAGTTCTTTGCCACGTTGCTCTGGCTGAGTCAACAGGCCCGACGCTGGTTGTGGGCGGAACTGCAGATTGGCCAACAGTTCAGGAATATCGATGAATTTTGGCGTCAGACCTGCGCGCAGCACGTTATCCGAGTTTGCCATCACCTCCAGCGCGACGCCGTTCAGATAGGCATGTGGGGTCTCGGCATACAGGAACATGGCTTCACCCGGTGCCAGTTTGACTACGTTCAACAGCAGCGGAGAGAACAGGCCGCTATCGTCGGCATAGAAACGCGCGATAAAGCGGATGGTGTCCCAAGGCTCCCCCTGCTGGTTGTTCAAGGCGGCTTTCAGCACGCCAAGCGCCAGCGTTTTTTGCTCACCGCTCATCCCCAGCAGGCTGGCAAACAGGGTCGCCAGGTGGGCAGTATCCGGCTGTTGCAGGAAAGCAGCGATATCGTGATGTGCGCCGGAAATCGGTTGTAACAGCGCAACGATATCGTCCAGTTCGCGGAAGCCATTCATTGCCAGGAACGGCGTCAGGGCAAACACCAACTCCGGCTTGTGATTCGGATCCTTATAGTTGCGCTCAGCGGCATCAAACGGAATACCGGCGGCATTTTCTTTGGCAAAGCCCACCTCTGCGGCACTCTTGCTCGGGTGGACCTGGATGGAGAGCGGTTGGTCGGCACACAGCACCTTAAACAGGAACGGCAGTTCACCAAAGCGTTGCGCCACTTCGGTACCCAGCTGTTTCGGCTGGTCGGTATCAATCACCTCACGCAGAGAGCGTAGGTTCCCCGCCTGATCGGCGACCTGTGAGCTGCTTTTAGGGTGGGCACCCATCCACAGTTCGGCCATTGGCTTGCCTGTCGGGTTGGCAATGCCATACAGCTTGGTTAACGCATCAACACTGCCCCAGGCGTAGTTTTGGATGGCATTTGTCATTTTTTGCATGATCGTATCCCTGCTTTCTCAAGAAAATTGCGCTAAGTAAACAATGTGGCGCAGGCGCATGCAAGCCAAGATGGCTAAAAATGCTCTTTGCTCTGGACGTTAATGCGAATAGTTATTATCTGGCTATACTGAAGAGGCTCGCCAACGGGCTATCACTCGTTGGCATTTCCCCTTAATTTTTAGGAATTGTGCTAAGGAGACCGTGATGGCAGGCGTTCGGATTGAAAAAGACTCAATGGGCCCCATCGAAGTACCCGCCGACCAACTATGGGGCGCGCAGACTCAGCGTTCGTTGGAACATTTCCGTATCTCGTCAGAAAAAATGCCCCCGGCGCTGATCCATGCGTTGGCGATGACCAAGCGTGCGGCAGCCAGCGTCAATATGGATCTGGGGTTGCTGCCAGCAGAGCGGGGCAAGGCGATTATCCAGGCTGCCGATGAAGTGCTGGCGGACAAGCACCCCAATGAATTCCCTTTGTCGATCTGGCAAACCGGTTCCGGCACCCAGACCAATATGAACATGAACGAAGTGCTGGCCAACCGTGCCAGCGAGTTGCTGGGGGGCGAACGCGGTGAAGCGCGGCGGGTGCACCCCAACGACGACGTCAACAAAAGCCAGAGTTCCAACGACGTTTTCCCTACCGCAATGCATGTGGCGGCGGTGATCGCGGTGCGCGAGCATCTAATCCCTGAGCTGAAAGCGCTGCACTGCACGCTGCATGCCAAGGCGGAAGCTTTCCACGATATCGTTAAAATCGGTCGCACCCATCTACAAGATGCTACGCCACTGACGCTGGGCCAGGAAATCTCCGGCTGGGCGGCGATGTTGGAATATAACCTCAAACATATCGAAGCCAGTATCCCACATCTCAGTGAGTTGGCCTTGGGCGGCACGGCGGTGGGGACCGGGCTGAATACTCATCCCGAATACGCGGTGCGTGTGGCAAAGGCGCTGGCAGATCTGACCGGGCAGCCTTTTGTCACCGCGCCGAACAAGTTCGAAGCCCTGGCAACCTGCGATGCGCTGGTGCATGGCCACGGTGCCTTGAAGGGATTGGCCGCCTCGTTGATGAAGATCGCCAACGATGTGCGCTGGCTGGCCTCTGGGCCACGCTGCGGCATCGGTGAAATTTCTATCCCAGAAAACGAACCGGGCAGCTCAATCATGCCGGGGAAGGTCAACCCAACGCAGTGTGAAGCCATGACCATGCTCTGTGCGCAGGTGATGGGCAACGACGTGGCGGTGAATATTGGCGGCGCGTCCGGTAACTTTGAGCTGAACGTATTCCGCCCGATGGTTATTCACAACTATCTGCAATCTATTCGTTTGCTGGCAGATGGGATGAGCGGCTTCAATGAGCACTGTGCGGTGGGGATTGAACCAAACCGCGAACGCATCGGCCAGTTGCTTAACGAGTCGCTGATGTTGGTTACCGCCTTGAATACCCATATCGGTTATGACAAGGCGGCGGAAATCGCCAAAAAGGCCCACAAGGAAGGATTGACGCTGAAAGCCTCGGCGCTGAAGTTGGGCTATCTGACCGAGCAGCAGTTTGACGAATGGGTGCGGCCAGAGGAGATGGTCGGCAGCATGAGGAAATAACGCCAAAGGCCAGGCGCTGTGATAGCGCCTGGCAATGCGGCTCACCCCTTCAGCAATGAAACCAACGCCCACGGATCCGCACGCTGGGTATAATCCGGGTTAACTTCTGCATAAATGATGTCACCGCCAGGCGCGATAACGAAGCGGGCAGGCATCGGCAATGTCCAACCACTTTCGTCGTTAAGCTTGGTCAGGTCGATACCCAAGCTGTTGATGTACAGCTCGACAAGTTCATCCGCCAACGCGAAACGTAAACCAAACTGTGCTGCCAGGCTATTGCCGCTATCCGTCAGTAAAGGAAACGTTAAGCCATGCGCTTGCTGCATTTGCTGGCCGTTAACCGGCAACTGTGGCGAGATGGCCACCAGGTTGGCACGGCTACGCAACTCAGGCAGAACGGCCTGCAGTGCCTGGAGGTCCATATTGCAGTATGGGCACCATCCTCCCCGATAAAAACTGACGACCAACGGCCCTTGTGCCAGCAATTGCTGGGAAGAGACTGGGTTACCCTGGGTATCCGGCAAAGTAAACTCAGGGGCGCGATCACCGACCGACAAGGCGTTGTTGGCCATTTCTGTACTGATAAGCTCGTCGATACCCTGACGCAAGAGTTCATGATCCGAGGGCGCAAGCTTGAAGGGCAGTTGGCCTGCTTCAAAAGCGGCCTTGAATGCGTCGAGCTGATCCTGAAGTTTCATGTTGTTCCTTAAGATAACGAATGGACAGCAACCAGTTTGCCTATTGTCGTTGTATGGGGGTAGAGTGCAGTGATCACTAATGGTTATTCCAACGGGGAATGGCAGAATGGACAAGCTAGGCGACTACGCCACCTATATCAGCGTGTTTGAGGCGGGATCGTTTTCCGTTGCGGCCCGGCGGCTTAACGTTGGTCAACCGGCGGTATCCAAGGCGATTGTCCGGTTGGAACAACAGCTGAATACGCGCTTGCTTCTCCGCTCCACTCACGGTTTACGGCCAACGGAAGCTGGGCAACAGCTCTATCTGCGGGCCAAACACATCTTGCATGAAGTCGCAGAAACCGAATCGGCCGTGTCAGGCGTGGCCGAGGTGTTGACCGGTCGGCTGCGGGTCGCTTCGTCTGCGGTGTTTTCCCGCCTGATTGAACTGCCGGACTTGAGCCGGTTTCTACACGACAACCCGGAGTTGGCAATGGATCTGCTGCTTGATGAAGGCGAGTTAGGGCTGATCGCTGAGGGGATCGATATCGCTTTGCGTATTGGTGATTTATCCGACTCTGCTTTTACCGCCCGCAAATTGGGCTCAGCAACCCAACGAGTCATTGGGGCCCCGGCGTATTTTGCCAGAGCAGGGATGCCCCAAATGCCCCGGGAGTTGCTACAGCATGATATGGTGATCCATCACCGTGCTGGTGGCGCTGAGGAGTGGCTGTTCACCCATGAGCAACAGCAGCAACAGGTCCGATTGCAGGGCCGGGTGCGCGTGAGTGCTACCGAATGCTTACGTGAAATGGTGGTGGCTGGTTTTGGTGCGACGGTAGCCTGTGAAGGGCTGTTTCGTAGTGAATTACGTGAGGGCAAGGTGGTTGCCGTCTTGCCGCAATGGCAGTTACCACCGTTGGCGCTGTGGGCGGTGTTTCCCAGTGGGCACTTCATCTCGGCCAAGGCCCGTGCCTTTGCCGACTTTATTCAACAACTGTTGCAACGGGAGTAACCCATGTCCCGCACTCAACGCCTGCTCGACCTGATGCAGATCCTGCGCCGCCATCGTTACCCTGTCGCCGGGCATTCCCTGGCCGAAGAACTGGGGATCAGCATGCGCACGTTATACCGTGATATCGCCACCCTGCAGCAACAGGGGGCGGATATTGTTGGTGAAGTGGGGATCGGTTATGTATTACGGCCGGGATTTATGCTGCCGCCGCTGATGTTCTCGCAAACTGAGATCGAGGCGCTGGTTCTGGGTATGCGCTGGGTGGAACGCCGGGGTGACAGCCAACTTGCCGGGGCGGCAACCAATGCGTTGGCAAAAATTGCCGCCGTGTTGCCTGCGGAACTGCGTGAAGAGCTGGATGCCAATACGCTGCTGATCGGCCCGGTGCCTACTGCCTATGTGGCGGATGAGACCCTGGTGACGATCCGTGAGGCCATCCGTTTAGAGCGTAAAATCAAGGTGGAGTATCGGGATTATGCCGGTAATGGCAGCGAGCGTATCTTGTGGCCGTTTGCCATGGGCTACTTTGAACAGGTGCAGATCCTGATGGCCTGGTGCGAATTGCGTGGCTCGATACGCCATTTCCGCCTTGACCGTATTGGCCGCTTAACGCTGTTGGAGCTACGTTATCCGCGTGGCCGCCGGGCATTGATGAAGCTGTGGCGGGAAAGTGAGGGCATTGCCCAATGACCCTACTGCCATAAACTGACAGTAGGGTGCACTAGAGTGACGTTATCAGGAGCCAGCCGGTTCCCATCCAGAGGATAACGTAATGACTACCCCAAGCATGACCATGATTTATGTCGATAGCCCAGAAAAAAGCGCCGAATTTTATCGCCAGCTGTTGGGAGCCGAACCTGTCGAGCAGTCTCCCACCTTTGCCTTATTTATCTTGAATAACGGCTTCAAGCTGGGCATGTGGTCAAAACATACCGTAGAGCCTGCACCGGCGGCGACCGGTGGCGGCACAGAGATCTGTTTTATGTGCGAACAACCGCAACAGGTCGATGCGCTCTATCAACAGTGGCGGGATAAAGGATTAACTATCGTGCAATCTCCGGTCGAACTGGACTTCGGCTACACCTTTGTTGCCGCCGATCCCGATGGTCATAGGCTGCGTGTTTACAAGCTTAACGACGAGTAATTACTTTCACTGCTCGATTTGACGTGCGGGGGCACACATGCTGTGCCCGTTCAACCAAATACCCTGATAAACCGATTTACGTCCGTTAATTATCCCTCAATATCGGTATACAGATGCAGGCGTTTCACCAGCAGGCGCAGGGGTTTAGCCTCAGGCTTATATTTGTGTTTTACCGCCGCCACGTCGTAATTGAGCAGTTCACCGATCTTTGGCACCTGTGCACCCATCTCTGGTTGGCACAAGGCAATCAGCGGTAGCGGGCAGGGGTGTTGCACCTGCTTTTGCTGCGGTTGATACCATACGCGCGCTATGGGTTGCACTTTCACTGGCCGTTTTATTTTTAGCGTCGCGTTCTGCGGCAGGCGGCTGACGTCATCTATTTCACGGCTGACCAGTTCCGCCCACTGTTCGCGGTTGAAGGGCGGAACGGCGCGCCCGGCTTTCAGGCTTTTCTCCAACTGCACCAGGATATCATCGCGCTTCACCTTCTTGATGATGTGCTTGTTGGCCCAGCCAAAACGCACCGAGTCCGGGTTGGTGAGCAGGGTGATGGAGCGATAGGCGCTGAGGGTGATCAATCCGTGCAGGTGGGTATGCACAAACTCAAAACGTTGCTCAGGTGCCAGGCCAGATTCTACGGTAATGATCTGTTCCAGCTCCGCCTTCAGCCGGTTGATCAGAGCGATCTGCTGCTGTAGCGCCAGATACTCGGCTCGTTCGGTCTCAAGACAAATGACACCGGGCAATCTTACCGCCGCCTTGCTGCTGATATGCTGGCGGTTGTGGTGGATAAACAGCCGTTGGTAGTGTTCCAGGGCAAGGTCACGGGCAGCCTGGCCCACATGCTGCTGCACGCTGATCTGTTCGATGGCGCTATGCTCCTTACCTTTCTCGATTTCTGGCAGGCTGAATACCCTTGCGGCCAGCAATCGCAACGGCTGGATTTGCTGGTGGAGTTGCGCCAGCGCCTGTTCCAGCTCGCTAAAACGCGCATTCATTCTGCCGATCAGGCTGTACTTATCCATCATCACCTCGCATTTTAGTTACAACATACATTGTAGGGCAGTATCACCAGGGTGGCAACTTCAGCCTAAGAGTAGGGGCCGCTTAGGAGCGGAAAATATCCCCCGCATAATCCGGCTGGCATGAGGAGGCGAGGAGCACGATACTAATCCAGCATGAACCGTGCTCCATCGATGCGCCCTGATCACGGTATTGCTTTACTGTCAAAAATGCGCCTCCACACCCAGCTTAGCGTGTTGAAGAAATTAGCAGATGTGGATAATTGGGTAATTTCGGGGGTGACGGACCAAACGCCATGTTCATCTTTGCCAGCAATGTCATAACGGAAAAGATAGTCGGGTTCTAATCCCATGCGAAGATCGGCAAGGATCAGACGAAGCTCACCATCGTTTCGTTGTTGCGTATGGGCAGCGAGAAATCCATGTGTGAACCACCGCAGACGTTCCAACTGCGGCTCGGATATCAACTGCTCCAGTATAACGTTGTCGCTTGGGTAAAAAGTAAATGGCATTGCCTCTCGATCTGCAACAAGGGACCGGTCACCGATCCAGTAACCTTTTGGTTCCATCACGATCACTCGCCATGCCAGGGTATTGAACGGCAGGGGGGTTGAAAAACGTGGTGCGTTCTGTAAGTTCAGGACCGCCAGGCTTTGCGATGCCGTTCTGTCGATCAGTGCTTTGGCGCCGACACTCCACGCTAGGTAAAACGAGCTTACCAGCAAGCCAGCTACCAGCCAGTTGCGTGCCGCCCTGTCTCGGCCTGGCTCATTCGTTTGCTGCGAGGATTGGGAGGTTAGCCGCCAGGCAGCAATAACCCCTGTCAACAAGGGTACGGTATACAACGGATCAATGATGAAGATTGTCGCCCACATCACTGGCGGGGTATTCATGGGCCAGAACAACTGGGTACCGTAGACGGTAAAAGCGTCCAGCAGAGGATGTGTTATCAAGGCAAGCCAGATCGCCAATAGCCACCGCAGCGGGGAGCTTTGCACTAGGCTGCTGCGGGATTTAAGCACTAACCAGAGCAATATTCCCAACACCGTTAACAGCAAAAGTGAATGCGATGGCCCCCGGTGCCAGGTCACTTCTGTAACAACATCGCGGCTGAACAATTTAAACCAAACCACGTCCAGATCGGGCAAAGTCCCGAGTATACCGCCAGCCAGTATCGCCATACGCCGATGGCGTGGAGGGACGACAAGTGCAGCAACGCTGCTGCCAAGAACAATTTGTGTTAATGAGTCCATGGTAGGCTCCAATGGTCTGTTTTATCGATCTG
Source organism: Serratia sp. Res13-Sevr-LER1-36-b (assembly GCF_015673035.1). Lineage (NCBI taxonomy): Bacteria > Pseudomonadati > Pseudomonadota > Gammaproteobacteria > Enterobacterales > Yersiniaceae > Serratia > Serratia sp. Res13-Sevr-LER1-36-b. The sequence goes on from NZ_JADACK010000005.1 coordinate 804,267, forward strand.
TTGGGCAAGCTGTGCCTTTATCCACCGGTCATGCAGCCATTGTTCCGATTTACGGCGAGCAAGTAGCGTTGCCCATTGCAAATCTCGTTCGAACAACATGGGTTTCTCATCGCTGCCGACTATGACCCAGAACCAACTCCCATCAGCAAGATTACGCGCCTTGAACTTTACGCCGGTGATCTGAACGGTCTCACTACGGCCAGCGTGTGTAATACGCACCGGTTCACTGTGGGGAGCGACAGAAGCCACCTTCATGTTGACCAGTAAATCGGGCGCAGCCCTGCGCAGGAATTCTGTTGCAATCTGCTCAGAGCGCTCTCGGGATGGTAAAGGTTTTCCTGCCAGCTCTAGCGAGATGTTGGCAAAACCTTTGAGTGTTCCATCGGAGGCGATCACAGTACTAAAGTGTTCACCCTCCAGGGCGGCATTCCGACCGTCACGCCTCTCGTAGCGGCTAAGCACTACGACCTTACCATCCAGAGTAACTGAACGCTGACTGGCGAGATGATGAGTATCAGGGATGCTGGCTGATTCATGATCAACTGCGGCAGTAGCTGCCTGCAAGCCGAAAGCAGAAAAACCAGCAGTAAGCCCAATACCGATGTGGAGCACCAGGACAAAACGGTAGAAGTTCCACCAGACAGCGAGGACCGAAGTGAGCGAAGAATGTTTAGCGTTCATGATTTCCTCGGGGATGAGGTAAGTGATGCGCTTTTCATCACGCAAATACTGGCCAGTAAAAGCACCACCGTCAGCCCCGCAAGGAGCGGGACGAAATCGGGTACCCATGACACGATAAGCGGGCCAATACTGGCACCGATGAACAAGACAAAGCCATTCAGTGCCATGCCAGCTGCGCGGTCAGGTGCGGCCAGATCGCCAAATCGGCTAATCATTGCCGGGACAGCCAAAGCTACACCGGTAACGAAGAGCAGGCTCCCGATGCCAATACCTATTATCGTCTGCGACAGAATCGCCTCCAGGGTGAGGCCGACGGCCGCAACCAGGTAACCCACACTTGCGACGCCCGGCATCCCGAATCTGTTTGCAAGCGGCCCAACCAGCAAGGCCATGAACATACCTGGCAATCCAGACAGGCGAAGTGCAATAACCAGGTCAGGATCCAGGTTCAACCCAGCCAAATGCGGCCCCAACAGTGTATACATCGCAACAAAAGACAGGAGAAGTGTGATATGCGCGCATGAAAGCAGCACAATGGCAGGCCGCATGGCAATCTTGCCTAGCGCGATGAAACGATGGCCCAGGTGGCCATCAACGGCAGTGCGGACGGGTTCCTGGATCAGTAGCACAATGAATGGGAACACGGCCATCAGGCCAGTTCCCGTGGCTATAAATACCCAGATCCAACCCCACTGTAGTGCCACCCAAGCCGCGAACACTTGCCCTAGGATACCCGCCACGAGAAAAGACGTAGACATGGCCCCGATGGCAATTGCCCGATGGCGTGGCAATACCGCTTCGGAAAGATAGGCCAGTGCCGCAGGGGCGAAACTGGATGCAGCGAGCCCCTGCAACATCCTTAGCCCTGCCAACCAAGGCAATGAAGGCGCAAAAACGCAGGCGAGTGTGGCAACCGACAGAACACTCAGCCCGACCAGCATGATTAGCCGACGACCATACTGATCGGATAACGGCCCCCAGAACAGGAATCCTCCAGCATAGGCAAGGCTGAAACAACTGGCTAGCGCGAACGTGACTGAGCCTGGTGTTGCCGAACTGAAAGATTGACCGACAGGTGTGAGTAGAGGGATTGCCAGATAAAGCTGGGTCAGCACCAACAACGCCACTACGACCAGTAACGTCACTTCACGTCCACTCGCGCTATGAGCTGGGCTTTGGTGGGTGTGATTGCTGGCGGGGTTAGCCGCCAGATCTAGAGTGTTGTTGTAATCAGCCATAGAATCCTGTTTCCGATACCGGAACGGCTCCTCCAACCATAACGGAGTGCACCTGACGTGCTGCGTGTAATTCCCAGAATTGTTCAGCGATGTCTGCCGGTGCGACGGTATCACTTTTTCCAATCCCGCCTGGCGTTCCCTCAACGAAACCATTGACGACCACCTCACCGACATGAATTTCACGTGGTGCGAGGGTATGCGCCAGGATATGGGTGGCTTTACGTTGCGCTGCAACACTGATGGCCAGCGCAGCATAATTGACGGCGAATGCATTGATTTGCGGGTGATCCAATGCCATGACGCCGCTGGTCACCAGTACTGTGCCTTTCGATACTGCAAGGTCTTCCTGGCTCTCCTGTACCGCAGCGATATAGCCAGCAACCCGGAGATCGAAACTCTTGCTCAGCTCCGTAGGAGAGGTGGATAGCAGGTCGCCTTCGATATCGAGAAAGACGTTCCAGTGCAGGATACCTATGGGGCCAAGTATCTCACGGACACCCTTGACGACATGCTGTATCGCCTTAACGTCGCTCAAATCGGCCGAGAAAGCTTGAACCTTGATACCTTCGGCCGTCAGCTCTGCTTCCGCTTTAGCAAGACGTTCAACATTGCGTGCAATCAGGGCAACAGGATGACCTGCCTTGCCAAAGCGGCGGGCAACTGCGTGGGAGATACCCGGGCCATATCCACAGATAAGAATGGTGTTCTTCATAGTTCATACTCCAGTTAACAGGTAAAATTACAACTCCAACGTTTTAGTTGGAAATTACTATAGTATGATTACGCGACAACCACAACCGATAGTTAAGAGAGTAAAAAATGGCCTGGGATACTGAAGGGACGAAACGTAAAATTCTGCAAGCAGCGATGGCTGAATTTGCCCAGTTTGGCCCGAATGGCACCACCCACGAACGGATCGCCAAGCAGGCTGGAGTAAATAAAGAACGTGTTTACAATTACTTTGGCGACAAGCCAGCGTTATTCGCAGCCGTGTTACGCAATGAACTAGCCAAGGTAGCATTGGCTGTGCCTGTACAATCCTTTGCTGTCGAAGATATTGGTGATTACGCGGGGCGTGCGTATGACTATCACCTCGAAAACCCTGAGCTTAGCAGGCTTATGCGCTGGGAAGGGCTAGCTTACGACGGAGAGGTGCCAGACGAAGAACTGCGACGTGAATATTATAGGTATAAGGTTCAGGCAGTGACCGATGGGCAGCACCAGGGAGTTGTTACCCAGGCCCTTGACGCCGATCACCTGGCTTTTCTGATATTGGCTCTGGCCGGATGGTGGTCTGCAGTGCCACAGGTCGCGCGTATGTTAACGGGGCCAGACAGCGCTGAAGAACATGCCAGACGGAGAGCTTCTGTCGTTGAGGCTGCCCGGCGCCTGGCGACAGCCCCATAAAATGCATGTTGGAAAAAGCACGGGTAAAACCAATTAAGCAAAATCATGACAGTAGCGTTTCTCAGTCATAATAAGCGCCGAAGGGGCGCAGCATGTGCGCCCCTTGGTTTTCCCTGAGCGGGATATTAAATACGCGCCGCTTCCGGCAATTTCTTCAGGTAATGGCCAACCAGCAGGGCCAGCAACAGCATCACGCTGATGAAGGCAACTACGCCGCTCCAGCCAAAGTTATGCCAGAACACCCCGCCCAACGTCCCGGCAACGCTGGAACCAACGTAATAACAGAACAGATAGAGCGAAGAAGCCTGGCCTTTGGCGCGGCGTGCGCGGCGGCCAATCCAACTACTGGCAACCGAGTGGGCGGCAAAGAAACCGGCGGTGAACAGCATCATGCCAATAAAGATCACTGTGACAGGGGCCAGGGCGGTGATCAGTATCCCGATCAGCATAATGATAATGGACGCCAGCAGCACCGGACCGCGACCAAATTTGGAGGTCAGGGCACCCGCTTTGGGTGAACTGTATGAACCGGTGAGATACACCACTGACAACAGGCCCACAATGGCCTGGCTAAGATGATAAGGATCGCTCAGCAGGCGGTAGCCAATGTAGTTGAACATCGTCACAAAGCTGCCCATCAGCAGGAAACCTTCGGCAAACAGCAGCGGCAGCCCTTTGTCGTGCCAATGCAGCTTAAAGTTAATCAGCAACGTTTTTGGCCGCAATGAACTGGCGCGGAAGTGCTTGGACGCGGGCAGAATGCGCCAGAACATGCAGGCCGCCGCCAAGGCGAACACCCCAATCACCGCCAGCGAGATCCGCCAGGAGAAGAAATCGGTGAGCACCCCGGTCACCAGGCGCCCACTCATCCCACCGATCGAGTTGCCGCTGATATAGAGGCCCATAGAAAACGCCACGAAGCTCGGGTGGATCTCTTCACTCAGGTAGGTCATACCGACTGCCGCAACCCCGCTCAGCGAAAGCCCAATCAGCGCCCGCATCAGCAAGATGCCGTGCCAACTGGTCATGAATGCACAGATTAGCGTACAGATCTCCGCCAACAGCAGGGCTACTACCATCACCGACTTGCGGCCGATAGCATCTGACAGCGGGCCGGTAAACATCAGGCCGATGGCCAACATCCCAGTGGAGAAGGAGAGAGAAAGGCTGCTCTCCGCTGGGGAGATGCCAAAATCTTGCGAAAGCACCGGCAAGATCGGTTGCACACAGTACAGCAACGCAAAGGTAGCCAGCCCGGCAGAGAACAGCGCCAAGGTCACGCGCATAAACTGCGGTGTACCGCGTTCGATGTAGGGGAGTTTATTCAGCGTGGTGCGTTTGGTTGTTGGGGCACTGTCAGGGGCAGGCAGCGTTTTTGGCATACTGGCCGCAGAACGCGAAGCGGTTGTCACAGCGGTTCCTTACCGGGTTCGGGAGATGAAAAATACGTCTTGAGTCACAAAATCATAGGGAGCGGCCAGTTTTTTGTCTAATATATTAATCATCCTAATTAAGACGTTTAAAGTATGAATATCGAGCTCAGACATTTACGATACTTTGTGGCCGTCGCCGAAGAGCTGCATTTTGGCCGGGCGGCGGAGCGGCTACGGATTTCCCAGCCGCCCCTTAGCCAACAGATCCAGGCACTGGAGGATATGGTGGGTGCGCGTTTGCTGGCGCGTAATAACCGTAACGTCAGCCTGACCCAGGCGGGGGAGATGTTCTTGAAAGAAGCCTATCAGGTGCTTGCCCAGGTCAACCGGGCAGCAGAGAAGGCGGCGCGCCTGGAGCGTGGCGAATTGGGTGAACTGACGATTGGTTTTACCTCTTCGGCACCGTTTATCAGCGTGGTTTCCCGTAGCTTGCGAGCCTTTCGCCAGTTATCACCGGATGTGCATATCAAAATGCGTGAGGTGAACACCAAGCAGCAGCTTGAGCCGCTGCTCAACGGAGAACTGGATCTGGGCGTGATGCGCAATACCCGCCTGCCGGATGCGCTGCAGCATCAGTTGTTATTACGCGAACCCTTGCTTGCCGTGGTGCCAAATGGCCACCCGTTAACCCTAAAGGCACCCGGCACGCTGCGTTTCAGTGATTTGGCCCAGGAACCTTTCGTGTTCTTTTCCCGCGAAGTGGGCACCGCGCTGTACGACGAAATTCTGGCTTTACTGGCCAATGCTGGTATCGCCCCTTACATCACGCAAGAAGTGGGGGAAGCGATGACTATTATCGGTCTGGTCGCTGCCGGGTTAGGGATTTCCATTTTGCCGATGTCATTTGGCAGAGTGAAGATCGATGGGGTGACCTATCTCCCGTTGGCCGAGCCGGAGGCGATGACCGAGGTCTGGTTGGTGCACCATCGTAGCAGGCCGTTAACGGCAGCGGCCAAGGCGTTAATGGCGCTGATGCTCGAGCCCAAAGCTGTGTAAATAAGAGGCGTTCTTGGCGGAAAGCTCGGTGAATTTGTGCTGTTAATCACATAACGAATCAAATAGTTGACGCTGTATTCCAAAAGCCCCACCATAGCCTCTAATCTTTATTTAGAAGCGCGAAAAATAGCAGGAGCGGGTGTGTGATTGCTGATGGGCAGCCTGGGCATATTGATCAGATCAAGCAAACCAATGCAGGGGCAGTTTACCGGCTGATAGATCGGCTGGGGCCGATTTCGCGCATCGAATTATCCAAGCGGGCACAGCTGGCACCTGCCAGTATCACCAAGATAGTGCGTGAGCTGCTCGAAGCGCATCTGGTTAAAGAAACCGAATATCAGGAAGTGGGCAGCCGTGGCCGGCCGGCCGTTGGCCTGGTGCTGGACACCGAAGCCTGGCATTACCTCTCTGCACGCATCAGCCGTGGCACCATTACCCTGGCGCTGCGCGATCTCAGTAGCAAGATGGTGGTTGAAGAACTGCTGCCGTTAAAAGCCGAACATGCCGAGCCTTTATTACAGCGCATCGTCAGCGAAGTAGAGCAGTTCTTTATCCGCCACCAAAGCAAACTGGAACGTTTAACCGCCATCGCCATTACGCTGCCCGGCATGATTGATACCGCCGCGGGTATTGTTCACCGCATGCCGTTTTATGACGTCAACGAAATGGCGTTGGGGCCAGCGCTAGAGGCACTGACTGGCCTGCCGGTTTATGTTCAACATGATATCTGCGCCTGGACGATGGCAGAGGCGCTGTATGGCGCATCCCGTGGCAGCCACAACGTCATTCAGGTTGTCATTGATCATAACGTCGGCGCAGGGGTGATCACTAACGGACGCGTACTGCATGCGGGCAGCAGCAGCGTGGTGGAGATTGGTCACACACAGGTCGATCCTTACGGTAAGCGCTGCTATTGCGGCAACCACGGTTGCCTGGAAACGGTCGCCAGCATTGAAAACATGCTGGAAATTGCCCAGCAACGTTTGGGAGGTTCGATGTCTTCCATGCTGCATGGTGCGCCATTGACCGTGGAATCACTGTGCGATGCGGCTTTGGCTGGCGATCAGTTAGCCAAAGATATTATTCTTGGCGTCGGGCACAGCGTCGGGCGCATCGTGGCGATCATGGTCAACCTGTTCAACCCGGAAAAAATCCTGGTGGGTTCACCGTTGAACCGTGCCGCAGAAATCCTGCATCCGGCGATTGCTTCCTGCATTCGTCAGCAATCCTTGCCTGCGTACAGCGAGCATGTCCAAGTTGAGTCCACCCAGTTCTTCAACCAAGGCACCATGCCGGGAGCCGCACTGGTGAAAGAAGCCATGTATAACGGTTCATTGTTGGTGAAGTTGCTACAAGGTTGATTTAGCGGTCGTCTTTCACGCTACGGCGTTAATTGCCTGGGATTGGATCCAAAAGCTACACTTCCAGCGTCTCCTTGGCGGGGGTGCGTTTTTGGCCGATCCTAAGAGCTTCAAGGACCAACGAGAATGCAGGAGAAGGCTGTTTGCGACTGGGATAATACAGGTAGTAGCCAGGGAAGGGTTTGCACCATTGCTCCAGCACACGAACCAGATTACCTTCTTTAATATGTGCTCCAAATTCTTCTTCTGGCAAAAAAGCAATCCCGTGTCCTGCGAGCGCCGCAGCAACAATATGTTCAGAGGTATTGAAAATGAGCTGTCCGCTGACGCGGACATTAAGATCCCCCTCATCTTGATCAAAATCCCAGATATACAACCCTCCAGACCTGACCATACGTTGATTGATGCACCTGTGTTGCGTTAACTCATGAGGGGTGTTGGGGACAGGATAACGTGAAAAATAGCCCGGAGATGCGACTGCGGCCATACGTAATTTGGGCCCGATGGGGACCGCTATCATGTCTTTATCAATGGTGTCACCCAGTCGAACTCCGGCATCAAAACGATCTGCCACGATATCGCGAAAACCATGGTTCGCGTCGAACTCGATATTAATATCCGGGTACTCATGCAACAGCGGGGTCAGCTTTGGCAGCAGGGTACTGTGTAAAACATTTGGCCCGCAGGTGATACGGACCGTACCTGCAGGCTTATCGCGCAGCTCGGTCAGCATATCCAGTTCGGCTTCAATCTCATCGATGCGATTACCAATAGCCAGTAGCAACCGCTCTCCGGCGGAAGTCGGCGATATGCTACGGGTGGTGCGCGTCAGCAGACGAATTTGCATACGATCTTCAAGTGCAGAAATCGCCTGGCTGAGTGCAGGCTGCGTGACGCCCAACTTTGCCGCGGCACGGGTAAAGCTGCTTTCACGTGCGACCGTGACAAAATAGAGCAGGTCGTTCAGGTTGCGTTTCATCAGATATGGCCCGTGTTATTAATAAGCTACAGTTATAAACATATTAAGTATTCATTAGCTAGTAATGATGCACCCTGAGTGTAAAATTTCCAGCAAGAGATTATTAAGCGATGGCAGATAAACGCTGTTGCTCTTTTCATTTTTACTTTCCTGACGTTATTCCTGCGAATAGCGTTCGGCCACGGTTTGCCTCAAAACTGCCGGGGATTATTCGGGAGCAGCAATTTATGCCCATATTGTCGAACGGCCTCTCTCCTCATAAAGAACGCGCGTACTGGAGCGGAGTATTCGCCATGACGTTGTGCGTCTTTGCGCTCATTGCCTCGGAATTTATGCCTGTCAGCCTGCTGACGCCCATATCGGGAGATCTAGGCGTCAGTGAAGGGCTGGTTGGGCAGGGGATCGCTATTTCCGGCGTATTTGCGGTACTGACGAGTCTCTCCATTTCCACATTGGCCGGAGGTCTCGATCGCAAGACATTATTGTTGAGTATGACTGCGTTGATGGCGCTCTCCGGAGCCATTCTCGCGTTAGCACCCAGTTACCTGATTTACATGGTTGGCCGTGCCCTGATTGGTATTGCTATTGGTGGGTTCTGGTCCTTATCAGCCGCTACTGCTCTTCGCCTGGTTCCGCAACACAAGGTTCCAAGTGCGCTGGCCATTTTTAACGGTGGTAACGCGTTGGCAACCGTTATAGCTGCACCACTTGGCAGTTATCTGGGCTCGGTCATCGGTTGGCGAGGCGCATTCTTTTGCCTTGTTCCGGTCGGAGTGATTGTTTTTATCTGGCAGTGGTTCAGCCTGCCTGCAATGACGGCTGATAAAAGCGATAAGCCTACCGGTACTGTTTTTCGTCTTTTGGCTAACCCGCTTGTGGCGATGGGGCTTGCGGCCTGCGGATTATTCTTTATGGGCCAATTTGCTTTGTTTACTTATCTACGTCCGTTCCTTGAGAGGGTAACGCAGGTAGATATCACCACGTTGTCGCTTATTTTACTGACAATCGGAGTTGCTGGCTTTATGGGAACCCTGGTGATTAGCGCATTTTTGGCATCAGGTTTTTACCCCACACTCATTGCCATCCCTTTGCTGATGGCCGCTATTGCCGGAGCACTGATCGCTTTTGGTCAGAGTGTTTGGATCGTGGCAACACTACTTGGTTTATGGGGCTTAATCGCCACAGCTGCACCTACCGGTTGGTGGACGTGGATCGCCAGAACACTGCCGGAGGATGCGGAAGCTGGCGGTGGCCTGATGGTTGCCATAGTGCAACTGTCCATCGCATTAGGCTCCACAATCGGCGGGTTAGCATTTGACCATAGCGGTTATCAAAGCACCTTCACCATCAGCGGCATTTTGTTAGTGATAGCCGCCGCCCTGGCGCTATTGACGTCACGTAAAGATATCCACCAAACCCAATGAGGAATTCTCTGATGAGAAAATTTACCATGCTGTTAGGGCTGTTAATCAGTTCGTTTGCGGCAGTTGGAGCCGATATGTCTAACGGAGCCGATAACTTTTACAAAAGCGATGAGGTCACCCAGCAAAAGGTGGCCTTTAAAAACCAGTATCAGATGAATGTGGTCGGTAATCTGTTTATGCCGAAAGGCATGGATCAGAATGCTCAACACCCGGCGATTGTCATTGGCCATCCTATGGGGGCGGTAAAAGAACAAAGTTCAAATCTGTATGCCCAGAAACTGGCAGAACAAGGGTTTGTGACGTTGGCAATTGACCTTTCCTTCTGGGGAGAGAGTGAAGGAAAACCTGGCCATCTTATTTCTCCGGAAATTTATGCGGATGATTTCAGTGCCGCAGTCGATTATCTGAATACTCAACCTTACGTTAATCCGGAGAGAATTGGCGTTCTGGGTATTTGTGGTAGCGGGAGCTTCGTTATCAGTGCTGCCAAAATTGACCCGAGAATGAAGGCCGTGGCCACGGTGAGTATGTATGACATGGGGGCTGCTTTCCGTCATGGTCTTCATCATTCCGTTACGCCTGAACAGCGTAAAGCATTCATTAAATCTGCAATAGAACAACGAGTTGTTGAGTTTAATGGCGGAGACATTGTTTATATCCCAGGTACCGTTAACCAGATTGATGATTCAACGCCTGCAATTCAACGAGAATTCTTCGACTTCTATCGCACACCGCGAGGTAGCTATACGCCACCGGGTGAGAAAGAAGAGCTGACAACAAAACCGATGTTGAGCAGCATTGGGAGGTTTATGAACTTCTATCCGTTCAACGATATCGAAACGATCTCGCCACGCCCGATGCTGTTCATCACCGGCGAACGGGCGCATTCGAAAGAATTTAGCGAAGATGCTTACAAACGTGCCGGACAGCCGAAAGAGTTGTACATAGTGCCGGGGGCAGGCCATGTCGATCTGTATGACCGTAGCGATATGATCCCATTTGCCAAGCTGACGTCGTTCTTTAAAACTAATCTCAAATAATGTCCAAAGCCGCATTCTGACGGGTGTGGCTAATCCTTTCTGGATCCATCGTATGAAATATCAGAGCACTTTAATACCGGGTCTGCTGCTGGCTTGTACTTTGGCAGCTCATGCCGACATGATCATTAACCCGCCCCTTAAGGAGAGCCCGATGACGGTTAAAATGAATATTGATGACCAACAATTTGAGGTCAAACTTCACGACAATCCAGCGGCTAAAGCATTTGTTAATACTTTACCATTGCAACTTGGCATGGAAGAGTTGAATGGTAATGAGATATTTGCCGACCTTCCTTATAAGTTGCCTTCAAGTCCTGTATGGCCTGGGACCATTCAGGCCGGCGATCTCATGTTGTACGACACGCAAACGTTGGTGTTGTTCTATACATCATTTGAATCCTCCTACCGCTATACCCCCATCGGGAAAGTTATTCATCCAGAAAATCTCCCCACTGTGGTGGACAAAAAGACAATAGGGGTTAGGTTCAACGACCATTAAAACAACGGTAGTGAGATCCCCGGTGCATGCCGATACGGGGCACTCGGCGCCACAAAAACCTGGGTACGTTTTCGTTCCATTGGCCTTGATGCCCCTTATCAGAGTTTCTTATTATTTACCGCCAAAAGATTGAGCTACCTCAAGCCCCCGTTGAGTTGCATCCCCTAGACTTTTGCCGTAGGACGACTCTCGCCGTGATTTACGGCGATTTTTTAGGTTAACGAGGCATTTCAAGGCAATCTATTCATGTTAAAGCGTTTATTTGTTACAGGCACGGATACCGACGTAGGTAAGACTGTGGTTTCCCGCGGTTTATTGCAGGCTTTCGCTGCACAAGGTCGCTCAGTGGCGGGTTATAAGCCCATTGCGGCACGCTGCCAGGAAACCAGTGAAGGCATCCGCAATCGAGACGCTTTAGTTTTACAGGCCTCTTCCTCACTGCCGCTGTCCTATGACGAAATCAATCCGATCACCTGTCTGGATGAGGTTTTTCATGCCCATGCAACCCAGGATATTGATTACGGCCTGATGAGCCGTGGTTTGCACCATCTTGCCGCCAAGGCCGATACGGTAGTGGTTGAGGGCAGCGGCGGCTGGCGGGTATTGATGAACGATCTCCGTCCTTATGCCGAGTGGGTGGTACAGGAACAACTGCCGGTTATCCTGGTGGTCGGGATCAAACTGGGCTGTGTCAGCCATGCACTATTGACCGCACAGGCAATTATTAACGATGGCTTACCATTGCTGGGCTGGGTGGCTAATCGTATCAACCCTGGTTTAGCGCACTATGCAGAAACTATCGATGCGATGCAGCAGCGTATTCCGGCTCCGTTGCTGGGTGAGATCCCTTATCTGCCACGCGCGGAACAACGTGAGCTGGCACAATATTTGGACATTTCGCAGCTGGTTGACCGCTACGCGTTGTGATAAACCGACTGTGGGCGTAGCCCGCGAGCAATGGTAGTGGCGATAACGCAAGCCAACAGAATGCCTGGCAGCAGGGTATATTCCCCGGTCATCTCAAACACCATTAATGCCGCCATAATTGGCGCATGAGTGGTGGCAGCCAGCAATGTCGCCATACCGGTCAGTGCCAGCAAAATGGGCACTGCGGTACCCAACTCTGGCCATAGGCCAAACATCTGGCCCACCACCGAGCCCAATGCGGCCCCCACGAACAATGTCGGCGTAAACACGCCACCAGGTGCACCTGATCCACTACTGGCCAACAGGGCTAACAGTTTGCAAATCAGGATCGCACTGACCAGCAGCATCCCCGGTGGTGCCGAGAGCAAAGATTGCACCACGCTATAGCCATTTCCCCAGACTTCTGGATACAACAAGGAAAGCAGCCCGACGATCAGCCCGCCAAGCGCCAGCTGTAATGGCGGTATGAGGTTAAGTGAGCGAAATGCCCGGCCGCTGGCCGCCATCGCCCACAGAAACAGCGGGCCACAAACGCCTGCCAGTATGCCCACCAAAGCCATTAACAGATACTGCACCGGCCAGGGTGCAGCAAGCGGCTCCACGATATAGAGCGGAGCCTGGCCACCATTCAGCAGATTGGTCATCAGCAGCGCGCTCACGGCGGCAATCACTACTGGGCCAAGCGAGGCCAGCATCAACGAACCAAACAGGATCTCTGCGATAAACAGGCTACCCGCCAACGGGGCATGATAGGCGCTAGCCATCCCGGCTGCGGCAGCGCAAGCCACCCACAATTTCCATTCTTTTGCCGGGGTAAAGCGCTGGGCAAATACCGAACCCACCAACGCCCCCAGCAGGATCATCGCCCCCTCTCGGCCAATGGTGCTGCCGCTGGAAACCACCAACAGCGAGGCCAGGCATTTTATCAGGCTGGCGTTAACGGCCAATCGTCCGTCACCGGCTTCGATCGCTTCCATATAATCCGTTGGAGCGATGGGTTTTTGATGTTGGTACCGCTGGTAGATCCACAACAAAAAGCCGGCGGCCAATCCACCCAATGCTGGCGTCAACGCTCTCCGCCATCCGGGCAGTGCAGCGGCAGCGGCCACCAAACTGCCTTCCTCGTGATCCAGCAACAACCATTCAAGCCCGAACATGGCGCGGTGAAATAACCACACGGCCAGCGCAGCACAAATGCCGAGTAGGATGGCAATAAACAGATGGCGCAGCAGGGCGCGATAGTGGTGCAGAGGGACCAATTGATTCATGTGCTGGCAGATGATGAATAATAAGAGGTTCAGGTGGGCATTGTGCTTGTCTACCCACCTGAAAACCAGAGAATCTTTATCAGAACCCTGGTGTTGTGGCCAAAGTATTAACCTCCAGGAGGCGTGGCAGGCTGATATTTACCGCTCATACCTTCCAATAGCGCAACCAGATCCTTGATGTCGCTTTCTGGTAGGTCAACGCCGACCTGGTAGGTCAGCATATCCTTGACTGCCTGCTGCAGCGAAGCCACGTTGCCATCGTGGAAGTAAGGGGCGGTTTGGGCGATGTTACGTAACGTAGGGGTTTTGAAGCGGTGGCGATCGTTATCATTTTTAGTGACGTTGTAACGCCCAAGGTCCGCCTCCGTGGGGTTACCGCGAGCGGCAAAGTAATCCGCTTTCAGCCCCATCACCTCATAGGACTGGCCCCCAAGGTTGACCCCGGTGTGGCAGGTGCCACACTTGTTTTGCTGGAACAGTTGATAACCGTGTTTTTGCTGCGCCGTCAGAGCGTCATTATCGCCTTTCAGGTAACGGTCAAACGGGCTATCTGGCGTGATCAGCGTCTTTTCGAACTCGGCAATGGCGTCGGTAATGTTATCGCCGGTGAAGCCGTTAGCATAGACGCGCCGGAAATCGGCCTTCAGCAAGGCGTCCTGATCCAATTTAGCGATGATTTCATCCCAGGACTCAGAGGCCATCTCGATCGGGTTCATCGGCGGGCCACCGGCCTGGGCCTGTAAATCTGCTGCTCGGCCATCCCAGAACTGCGCCATATTGAAGGCCGCATTAAACACCGTCGGGGCGTTGATTGGCCCAACCTGATCGCCAACCCCCAACGATGAGACGCGGCCATCCACGCCACCTTCGCCCAGCTTATGGCAGTGGGCACATGAGATGCTGTTATCTTTCGACAGGCGCGGATCGTGGAACAGCCGGAAGCCCAGCGCCACTTTCTGCGGATCGGTAGGTAGCGAGGCTGGCACCGGCTGTAAAGCGGCACCGCGCAGTTCGGCTGGCGTATCCGGCAAAGTGTAGAACTGTTCGCGCTGTTGACGAACCCAGCTCAGTAGTTCATTGCGATCGCCGTCGCTGACGTTTCCGGCCCAGTGGACCATCTTGTACATTGGCGGTGGCATTTCCTGGTTTTGCAGCACGGCTTCCAGCTTGGCCAGATCGACTTCAGGTACCGCGGTTTTTTGTTGCAGAGCAGTGCGGGTAGCATCAAGGTTGAAATGCTGATTTCCACTGAGGATATCCTGCGCCATAATTTGTTTGGCGATCGGCAACTCGGCATAGAAGGGAAGCTTGGCCGAGTTGGAGTGGCAATAGTCGCAGCCATTGCGGGTTAACAGGGTATCGATTTGATTGCTGGCAACGACGGGGTTACGCTGTTGATCGTAATGGTAGACATAGCCGACGGTCCCCAAATAGCCGACGACGGCGGTAACGGCACATCCCAGAATAATTTTTTTAATCATGTTCTCGCTCCAATGAGTTGACTGCCAGATAACCCTACATATAAAGAGGTAATAAATTGGGCAATCGGATTGTCATGGCCAGGGGCGGTTGGCAACTTGATTAAAATCAATCACTATCATTGGCGTACGCTATCGTTCAGATAGGTTTTAACGATGAGGCAGGCGTGGCGAGGCTTACAGGCCATTTCTAAGAAATACCTTATTATTCAATTAGGTGACGATTTATAGGTGACGCCGTCACAATTTGTTCGATTGGTGCGTTGTTGCGGGAATTTGGTGCACCACCTCCCCAGACAAACTACAGAATATCCCTTGGCTGTTATAATCCGGGGAAAATAAAAGACATAGGGACACATTTTAAACTGATGACCACTAACACTTCTGCGAGCACCGCCCAAGTAGCCCATCGGCCGTTGATTCTGATTGCCTGCATGCTGGCGATGTTCATGTCTGCCATTGAAGCGACCATTGTCGCTACCGCGATGCCGACGATTATTGGCGATCTGGGTGGTTTTTCGTTGCTGGGCTGGGTGTTTTCGGTCTATTTGCTAGCACAGGCCATTACCATCCCGATCTACGGGCGCCTGGCAGATTTATACGGCCGGAAACCGATCTTTTTCTTTGGCGCCACGCTGTTCCTGTTGGGGTCGGTCCTGTGCGGTTTCTCATCGAATATGTATTGGCTGATTGCCTTCCGCCTGCTGCAAGGGCTGGGCGCCGGGGCGATCATGCCGATCGCCACCACTGTGATCGGTGATATTTACAGCGCCACCGAACGGCCAAAAGTGATGGGGTATCTTTCTAGCGTCTGGGGTGTTTCGGCTATTCTTGGCCCGTTACTGGGTGCATTTATCGTGCAACACACGTCTTGGGCCCTGGTATTTTGGGTCAACCTGCCCATTGGCCTGCTGGCGATGTATTTCCTGGGGCGCTACCTGCCAGACCTCAAACAGGGGCGCAAACATGCGTTGGATCTGGCGGGAACGGCTTGGCTGACGATCTTTGTCGCTGCATTGCTGCTTTCACTCTTGCAGGCGGAAATGCTGGGATGGTGGGTCATACCGTTGCTGGCGTTGGCGTTAGTGGCGCTCAACCTGTTAATTCGTCAGGAGCGCCGTGCTCCTGAACCGTTGTTCCCATTGGCCCTGTGGCAAAACCGCGTGATTGTGGCTGGCAATATTGGCGGCGTGGTGATCGGTGCTGCCATGATGGGCATCAGCGCCTTCCTGCCAACCTTTATTCAGGGCGTGAAGGGGGGAACTCCGCTGGAAGCCGGAACCACGTTGGCCTTGATGTCGATTGGCTGGCCGTTGGCCAGTATGCTGAGTGGGCGTTTGATGCTGCTGACGTCTTATCGCACCACAGCACTGCTTGGTGCGCTGCTGTTGGCGGGCGGGGGCTTTATCCTGCTGTTGTTACAGCCTTCAGGTGGTTTACTGTGGGGGCGGGTTGCGGCGTTCATCATCGGGGTCGGTATGGGGTTGTGCAACACCACCTTCCTGGTCTCAGTACAGAATGCGGCACATTACAGTATTCGCGGTATCGCCACCGCCTGCACGGTATTCACCAGGATGGTCGGTTCGGCCATCGGCACCGCCATTCTGGGGGCCACGTTGAATATCAACCTGCATTTGCGGCTGCCACACACGGTTGATCCGGTGCAGCAGCTGATGGAGCCAGAGGTTCGCAACACCATGCGGCCAGAGGCGCTGGCGGATCTCATTGGGCATGTTGCCGCCTCAATGCATTGGGTATTCCTGGTCTCGGCGTTGATATCGCTGTTTGCCTTGGGCGCGGCTATGCTGATCCCGGCACGTCATCGGCCACAGGGCGAAGGTGAAGAGGTTAAACAGGCGTAACGAAGAAGAAGGGCGCAGTAACGAACTGCGCCCTGTAGCCGGTTACTGCGGGGCTTGGGTGTCTTGGCTGGTGCCAGTTTGCGCCGCGTCGCCGCTTTCGTCGCCGTTAATCAGGCGGGTATAGACGATTTTCTGCGTGTCTTGGCCACAGTGGCCGACCACCTGTCCACCGGCAAGGTTCGCCTGATCGTTAGGCACGATCTCCAGCTTGAAGCCGGATTCGGGTACACCGTTATTGACAATCTTCTGGGCAATATCCGCCTTTATGCTCTCACATGAGGCAAAAGCGGCCAGCGGCGCGGTGGCTAACAGCAGTACACCTACTACAAGCGCTTTTTTCATCATTGGATCCTTATTTGAGACGAATGTTCTTTGTCAGGATAGCAGCATCAGGTTGAATAGTTTACCCTTACTCGCTATTACTGCGTGACTGGACGGCCAGTGGTGCGATCCAGACACTTACGGGTTGACGATTCCCAATAGGCATTGACGTTGTAGCTGTTATCACAACGATCTTCGTCATCAATAGCACGGTCAACCTTGTCAAACTCCTTCTCGACACGGGTGTTGACCTTGCTGCGCAGCGATTTGGTTTCGTTCCACTGCTCTTTGCTTTGACGAGCCTGTTCGTTGCTCATGGCTGCGCCGCCGCTGCCGTCAACCGTGACGCAGGTGCTGCCCTGGGTGCAAGAGGCAGCGAAGGCAGGAGCTTGCCAGGCACCGGCCAGCAACAACATGGCAACCGGTAACATCAGGCGCGGAAGGGAAAGTAATTTCATCGTTTCATCCTTATCAGTGAGTGTTGCATCCACCAGCAACACTGGCTATAGCATGGGTTAAATATATCACCGTGCTGTAATATTGCACCAGCGCATCGCCTTGTTCGTTTAATTTACTGAGAGAAAGAGCGGTAATGTTAAAAACCACTTTATTGTTTTTTGCCACAGCATTGGCCGAAATCATTGGCTGTTTCTTGCCTTATCTGTGGCTAAAGAAAAACGCCAGCGCCTGGCTGTTGCTGCCTGCGGCCCTCAGCCTGATGCTGTTTGTCTGGTTGTTGACGCTGCATCCTGCTGCCAGTGGGCGAGTCTATGCCGCTTATGGTGGAGTCTATGTGGCAACGGCGCTGCTTTGGCTGCGAGTAGTAGATGGCGTGAAGTTGTCGACCATGGATTGGTTGGGGGCCGGAGTGGCACTGCTGGGGATGCTGATTATCGTTTCTGGCTGGCGTACTGCGTGAGCCAAAATGGCAGGGCTGGTGCCCTGCCACAGAGTAGGACTATTAACCGCGATGAATGCTCAGCCCGGCAAAGGACTGGCTGACCGGCATCATTTCCAAGGTATTGATATTGACGCGGGCAGGTAGCGTTGCCACCCAGAATACCGCTTCGGCAACATCATCCGGCGTCAGGGCATCTACCCCTTGATAGGTTTTATCTACCTTGCCGTCATCTCCTTTGAAACGCACGTTGGAGAACTCGGTGCCGCCAACCATGCCTGGCTCAATATCGGTAACGCGTATATGGGTGCCGTGCAGATCGGCGCGCAGACCCAGGCTGAACTGTTTAACGAAGGCCTTGGTAGCGCCGTAAACGTTACCACCGGCATAAGGCCAGTTGGCGGCGGTGGAGCCGATGTTGATCACATGGCCAACGTTACGTTCTACCATGGCTGGCAGCAGCGCGCGGGTCATGTTGACCAACCCTTTGGTGTTGGTGTCGATCATGGTTTCCCAATCGTCCGCATTAGCCTTGTGCGCAGGCTCCAGGCCCAGCGCCAGACCAGCGTTATTCACCAGAACGTCGACGTTGCGCAGTGCAGCGGGTAACTCTTCGATGGCTTGCTGGATCGCCGCACGGTTGCGGACATCCAAACGCACGATATGCAGCGCCTCACCTAATTCTGCCTGCAGAGCCTCCAGGCGCTCCACACGACGGCCAGTGGCAATCACCTGATGGCCTTCACCGATAAACTTGCGGGCAATAGCTTCACCAAAACCGGAGGTAGCGCCCGTGACAAAAATAATCATGCTGCTGTTCCTTAACTGTTTTTAGCCTGCATCCACTCTAACGCGGTTGCGTTAACCCTGCAATTTTAACCGGTGATGGCCGGCACGTGGTAAACCACACAGTCGTATTTGATATTCTCGCGGCGGCCTTGCACGGTGCCACCCAGCGATTCGGCAATGCGGCGGCTTGGCGTGTTCTGCTCGGCGACCGGGTAAATGAAATACGGCGGGTGGTAGCGCTCGCTGGCCCATTTCGCCATGGCATGGACGATTTCGCGGCCATAGCCGTTACCGTGCAGGCTCTCTTTCACCCAGATCCCGAGCTCCGGTTTTTGCTGGTGCAGATTATGCACTCCACCCATGCCAACGAACTGCTTGCTGTCACGCAGTCGTGCCACAAAGATGACTTCTTCACCTTCACGGATCAACGGTAGCCAGCCTTCCCAGACGTTGGCAAATGCCTCGGGAGACTCTTCTGGTTCAAAGGTCATAAAACGCGTTAGCGTAGGGGTGATCGCCTGGTAAACATCGTCGGCGTCTGCTGCGGTAAAGGGGGCAATCAACAACCGATCGGTATTCACACGGCACTGAGTAAGGTCACTGTGCATCATTATTATTACCTCGCTTTTCAGGCCTAAAACGGCAAAAATCCGCTCCCGTTAAAACGGGGCGGATCATCGATATTACGTTGATTAGCGGCAGATGCGACTTATTTTTTTACCAGGTGAGGGGCAAGGAGCAAAAGGTCGGCCGCAGAGAGACGATCCGGCGCGGTTGAGGCTTGGTGCCAGTAGGGATAAATCAGCGGCGGACGGCTCACTTCTTCCAAGCGCTGCAGCTCTTCTTCGTTGAGGATCAGGTTGGCCGCGTGCAGGTTATCTTTGAGCTGCTCTGCGTTGCGGGCACCGATGACCACCGAAGTGATCGTTGGGCGAGCCAACAGCCAGGCCAGCGCGATTTGTGCCGCAGAGATACCGCGGGAATGAGCGATATCCACCAGCACCTCAACAATATCAAACAGCGCGTCTTGATCACGCACCGGCGGCTCACCCCAGTTGGCCAGATGGCGCGTGCCTTCCGGTGTGGGTTGATTACGGCGGTATTTTCCCGAGAGCAGGCCACCGGCCAATGGGCTCCAGACCAACACTCCAAGCCCCTGATCCTGAGCAACAGGCAGCAGTTCATATTCCGCTTCGCGCGCCTGTAGGCTGTAATGGATCTGTTGGCTGACCGGGCGCACCAATCCCAACCGTTCCGCGCTGCCCAGGTGTTTCATCAGGTGCCAACCGGAGAAGTTGGACAAACCGGTGTAGCGCACCTTGCCGCTGCTCACCAGATCCTCAAGCGCCCGTAGCGTTTCCTCCACCGGGGTGATGCCGTCCCACTCGTGTAGCTGATAGAGATCGAGATAGTCGGTATTCAGGCGTTTCAGGCTGGCTTCGCAGGCGCGGATCAGGTGGTGACGTGATAACCCGGCATCGTTCGGGCCACTGCCCATAGGGAAACGGGCCTTGCTGGCGACCAGCACTTCGTGGCGTTTACTGTCCAATGCCTGACCGAGGATTTCCTCCGATTGGCCTGCGGAATAGACGTCGGCGGTATCGAACAGGTTGATCCCCGCATCAATACACATGGCGATTTGATTGCGCGCCTCGTTAACGTCTGTCGCGCCGGTTTTGGCGAACTTGCCTTGTCCTCCAAAGGTCATGGTGCCTAAACTTAGAGCCGAAACTTTAAGGCCGGACCGGCCAAGTTGACGGTATTGCATCGTTTAACTCCTTACTTTGGTTGCCATAGATTTTTCAGACTTAGAGGCGCTTTTCCTCTGGCGGATTTCATTGCCCGCCTCTGCGCCCAGCGTAAAGCTATCTAGCACCGCCACCAGGGCGATCACGCCAATCACAATAAAGGCCAGTTGGAAGTCGGCCAGCGGCACTACGCCCTGTTGCTGCGGCATCAGCATCTCCGCCAACCTCAGTGCCAGTGCGCCGATGGCGATCCCAAGGCCACTCCCCATCTGCTGGGTCATATTGAACAGCGTGTTGGCACCGCTCATGCGGGGTTGCGGCACTTCGGAAAACGCCAGCGTATTCAGCGCGGTGAACTGCATTGAACGTGTCAAACCACTGACAAACAGCAGCGTCAAGATCAGCCAGATGGGGGTCTGCGGGGTTAGCAGCGCGCAGGCAAAAATGGTGGCGGCATTGAGTAAGCCGTTGACCACCAGCGTGGTACGAAAGCGGAACCGGTAGAGGATAGGTGAGGTGAATGGCTTCATCACCAGATTACCGGCAAACACCGCCAGCACCAGTAACCCCGCATCGAAGGCATTCAGCCCAAAGCCGATTTGGAACAGCAAGGGCAGCAGGAACGGCACGGCACCGATGGCGATGCGAAAGAGCGTGCCGCCTTTAATCGTGACGGCGTAACTTTTTATCCGCATCGCCCAGAGGTCCATTAAGGGATAGGCGTGGCGTTTGGCGTGACGTATCGCCAGGCTTCCCAGCGCCAGGCTAGCAGCCAGACATAACAGAGGCACCAGCCAGGAAAGTTGCGGGCTGTTGATCAGATCCAGCCCAAACATCAGCCCAAAGCAGGCGACTCCGGTGAGTGCAAAACCCAATCCATCAAAGGGAACGCCTTTCTGCGCGGGTTCATGAGGGATCAAACGCCAGGCGAAGAACAGGGCCAACAGGCCAAGCGGCACGTTGAGGATAAAAATCCAGTGCCAGGAAGCGTAGGTGGTGATGAAACCGCCAACCGGTGGCCCGAGGACCGGGGCGGCTAACCCCGGCCAGGTGATAGTGGCAATGGCGTTGATCAAATCGGGTTTGGCAGTATTGCGCAGCACCACCAGGCGGCCAACCGGCACCATCAGCGCGCCACCAAAGCCTTGCAGGATACGAGCCGCGGTAAACTGTGGCAAGGTGGTACTGAGGGCGCATAGCACCGAGGCCAGGGTAAAAATAACGATGGCGGCGGTGAAAATATTGCGAGCACCAAAGCGGTTGGCGATCCAGCCGCTGGCGGGGATAAACACCGTCAGGGTAAGAATATAGGCCGAAACCCCAATGTTCATATCTACCGGCTGTACGCCAAAAGCCGCCGCCATTTGCGGCATTGCGGTAACGATCACCGTGCCGTCCAGGTTCTCCATAAAGAACGCCCCGGCAACCAGCAGGGGGAGCGCGCTAGCGCGGGAGAACCAACTCATGGACGCCCCCAACTGGAGCTGGGTAAATACGCATGCATAACAGAAATCCCGTTTCAAAAATCACCACGTCGGATTTTTGAGCATAACGCATCATAGGGAGGTTAAAAAGAAGTTAATGGGGTGATTATTAGCGGGCACAGCAAGTGTGCCCATCTAGATGTATCGTGTGTCCGCCCGCGTATGGTAATTACCAGGATAAATGTATGATACCGTCGATAAACTCGGCTTTAAAACTACTCAGGTCGGCCACGGTGGCCTTGATTTGCGGGGAGGAAATCGGCACGCCGTCACCGATGACGATCACTTGCCCACCGGCGGCAAGGGCGGAGTTCACGCCAGAAATCGCATCTTCAAAAATCACGCATTTCTGCACCGGCAGGCCAAATCCGGCTGCCGCCATCAGATAGGGTTCTGGATGGGGTTTGCCGTGCACGATATCTTCCGAAGTGATCATCATGTGGGGCCGTGGGATGCCTGCGCTGATCATGCTTTGCATCGACACTTTCTTGGCGCCGGAGGTGACAATTGCCCAGCATTGCGGCGGCAACTGGCGCACCAGCTCAACGGCACCGGTAATGGCACCAACCTGGCTGAGAGCCTCAATGGCGAGCGTTTTGACTTCATCAACGCACTGTGGATTGTCAAAGTAAGGGGAGACGATCCGCAGCGTTTCCTCGATGGTGCGCCCGTGAATATTTGCCAGGACATAGTCTACATCCAGATGATGCCGGGTTGCCCATTCGGCCCACAATGTCTCTATACAGGCCCCTGAGTCCACCAGGGTGCCGTCCAGGTCAAACAGTACTGCCTTGCAAGCGATAGCGTTCATAAGTCCCTTTGATTTAAAGCTTCGGTTTCCCAATAACAACAGAGTGGCGGTAAGGCCTTGTTGACAGAAATCAAGTGATGGCCTGAACCACCGCCGGAAAGTGAAAAAATGCGGCCCTGGTGTGCCTTACCGAATTAACTTTCTGCCTGCTCTGAGCGTAAACACTTGCGTTGGCCATCTTGCCTGTCGGTTTGCTACCACCATAAGAAATCGATATTGGACGAAAAATCGGTCGTTCGCTTTAATAGTGCAAACAATTAAAATCAACCTTTGGAAACCGAGTATGTTCACCATCAAAATTGACGATCTAACCCATCATGCCGTGCAAACATTAGTGGCTTATCATATTTCTGGCATGCTGGAGCAATCTCCCCCAGAGAGCAGCCATGCGTTGAACGTTCAAAAACTTCGTGACCCGGCCGTGACATTTTGGTCTGCGTGGGAAGGGGATCAATTAGCCGGGATTGGTGCGTTGAAAATGTTGGATGCAGATCATGGCGAGCTGAAATCAATGCGCACGGCGGAGGCGTTTTTACGTCGTGGCGTGGCGGATCAATTCTTGCTGCACATCCTGCAAGTCGCGCGCGCACGGGGCATTTCGCGTCTCCGCCTGGAAACGGGGACACAGCCGGGATTTGCCGCCTGTCATCAACTTTACCGCAAGCATGGCTTTGTGGATTGCGAACCGTTTGCAGAATATCAGCCTGATCCAAACAGCAGATTTATGACACTGGTTTTGTAGTTAAGGCAGATACGGAACTCACGTATTTCATTTGATATCTTTATTAAAGAAATGATTGGCAATGTTTTGAAATCGTTTTATTACACTCACTGAGTGGGTAGCATAAAGTCATATAAAGTCAACGTGAATGATTGGTTTTATTAATTGATGCATGGGCAATGAATTGCCAAAATTCCAACCTGTTGCATCAATTATGTTTTTCATCCTGACATAACCCTCTTTTATCCATTACGCCACTTTGGCCCAGTCTTAGACACTCATTCATAGTCAAAAAACGCCCAGCCGACCTTGCATTCAAGTCATGGCGGTATAAATTAATATCATTACCGCCATTAAAACGGTAATAGACCCACGAGCTAATCATGCTCGTAACAGCAGTGGCTATAGCACGACATAATAATAGAGGATAATCACGATGAAACTTCGAGTACTCTCTCTGATGGTGCCTGCTTTGCTGATGGTTGGCAACGCAGGCGCCGCTGAAATCTACAACAAAGACGGTAATAAACTGGATTTGTACGGTTTAGTTGATGGCCTGCACTATTTCTCTGATAACAATAGCGTTGATGGCGACCAGTCCTACATACGTATGGGTCTGCGTGGTGAAACGCAGATTAACGATCAGCTCACTGGCTATGGCACGTGGGAATACCAGGTCAACGTCAACACCCCGGAAAGCGAAAACAATGCCTTCACCCGTTATGGTTTTGCAGGACTGAAGGCCGTTGATTATGGCTCATTCGATTATGGCCGTAACAATGGTGTACTGTATGACGTGGCAGCTTATACCGACATGCAGCCAGAATTTGACGGTTCCACCTATGGAGCCGACCAGTTCATGTTCCAACGCTCAAACGGGCTGGCAACCTATCGTAACAATGATTTCTTTGGTTTGATTGATGGCCTGCATTTTGCTGTGCAATACCAGGGTAAAAACGGCAGTGCGGAAGAAACTAATAATGGTCGCGACGTTCTGGGTCAGAATGGTGATGGTTATGGTATGTCGGTGAACTATGATATTGGCTACGGCATTAGTGCAGCAGGTGCCTTCTTTAATTCCAAACGTACCAGCGAGCAAAATGGCGGTGGCGCATATAGCGGCATCATGGGGCGTGGTGACCATGCAGAAGGTTATTCAGGCGGCCTGAAATATGACGACAGCAATACCTATGTGGCCGTTATGTTTACCCAGTCCTATAATGCAGCGCGTTTCGGCAGTTCAGACAGCGAGGCTTATGGCTACGCCAATAAAGCGCAAAGTTTTGAGGCTTATGCACACTACCTGTTTGATTTCGGCCTGCGTCCATTTGTGGGTTATAACCAAACCAACGGCAAGAATCTGGGGCAAGCTGCCAACGGCAATACCTACGGCAGTGAAAACCTGGTCAAGTTTGTTGACTTGGGTGCGACCTATTACCTCAACAAAAACATGTCCACCTATGTGGATTATAAAATCAACCTGTTGGATGAAAATGACTTCACCAAATCGGCCGGTATTAATACCGACGACGTGGTTGCTGTCGGCCTGGTTTATCAGTTCTAATGACAGCGAAATAAGTCAGCTTATGGTAACGCGGCCTTCTGGCCGCGTTTTTTCTTTGTTCTCCCCCCGCAGTATGCAGCCGCTAGCCTGTTGAGAAATTTCCAGTTATTTTTGCTCAAACGACCATCTGAGCCTAAGCTAGGCTATGTTGCTGAATTTACAGCTTCTATCCAATTGGACGCAGCGTCCCTACATTAAGACATGGAGGAGTTTCGATTTGATGCGTTTATCAACCCTGGTACTGGCGATCGGCGTTGCGTTAAGCACGCCCGCGCTGGGAGAAACCAATACCCAGACAAAGGAGGCGAAAGTGGCCGGAGAAGTTAAACAGGATAAGCAGGGAGAAAACCCGTTCTTTGCCGCCAGCCAGTTACCATTCCAGGCCCCGCGTTTTGATGTCATCAGCGAAAGCGATTATGCGCCGGCCATTGCCGCCGGTATCCAGCAGAAACTGGCAGAAGTCGAGAAGATCGCCAATAACCCGGCTGAGCCGACGTTCGACAACACCTTCGTGGCGCTGGAAAAAAGTGGCGCCCTGCTGACGCGCACCATGAACGTGTTCGGCGCGATGACCTCCGCCAACACCAGCGACGCACTGCAAAAGCTGGATGAAGAAACCTCACCGAAGCTGGCGGCGTTAGACGATGCCATCATGCTGAACAGCAAACTGTTTGCGCGCATCAAGGCGATTTACGATCGGCGTGATAGCCTCAACTTGGACGCCGAGTCCCTGCGGCTGGTAGAGGTTACCTACAAGAACTATGTGCTGGCCGGGGCCAATCTTTCGGATGCGGATAAAACCCAACTGAAAGCGTTAAACCAGGAAGCGGCGACGTTGAGCACTCAGTTCACCAATAAATTACTGGCTGCCAGCAAAAACGGTGCGTTGGCGATAACGGATAAAACCCTGCTGGCCGGGCTTTCAGAGGGTGAGTTGGCGGCAGCAGCGCAGGCGGCCAGTGAACGTAAGCTGGATAAGCAATGGCTGTTGGTGTTGCAAAACACCACGCAACAGCCTGATTTGCAAAACCTGCAAGATCGCGATACTCGTCAAAAGTTGTTCGAAGCTTCGATCAACCGTGCAGAAAAAAATGACGCCAACGATACCCGCCAAACCCTGGCGCGGTTAGCTAAAGTGCGTGCCGAGCAGGCCAAACTGCTGGGCTTCCCGAACTATGCCGCCTGGAAGTTGCAAAATCAGATGGCGAAAACTCCGGATGCGGCGTTGGCGTTTATGCGTAATATCGTGCCTGCCGCCACGGCCCGGGCTGAGCGTGAGGCCAAAGACATTCAGGCAGTGATCGATCGGCAAAACGGCGGTTTTAAGCTGGCCGCCTGGGATTGGCAGTTCTATGCCGAACAGGTGCGTAAAGAGAAGTACGATCTGGATGAATCACAGATCAAGCCTTACTTTGAGATGAACAACGTGCTGCATAACGGCGTATTCTACGCCGCCAATTTGCTGTACGGCATCAGCTTTAAAGAGCGCAAAGATATCCCGGTTTATCATCCGGACGTGCGGGTATACGAAGTATTTGATAAAGACGGCCAGTCTCTGGCGCTGTTCTACACCGATTTCTTTAAGCGTGACAACAAGGGCGGCGGCGCCTGGATGAGCAACTTCGTTGAGCAGTCCAAACTCTACGGTACCAAGCCGGTGATTTACAACGTCTCCAACTTCACCAAACCCGCAGCGGGTCAACCGGCGTTGCTGTCCTATGACGACGTGATCACCATGTTCCACGAGTTTGGCCATGCGCTGCACGGCATGTTTGCCGATCAGCAATACCCAAGCCTGTCGGGCACCAACACTGCCCGCGATTTTGTCGAGTTCCCGTCGCAGTTTAACGAGCACTGGGTCAACGATCCGCAGGTATTTGCCCACTTTGCCAAGCATTACCAAACGGGTGAGGCGATGCCGCAGGTGTTGGTCGATAAAATCAACAAGGCCGACAAGTTCAACAAGGGCTACGCCATGACCGAGCTGTTGGCCGCCGCGCTGCTGGATATGCATTGGCACATGCTGGGCGCCGATCAACCGCAGCAGGACGTGGACAAGTTCGAGGCCGCATCGCTGCGCCAGGACAAGATCGACCTCAGCTATGTGCCACCACGCTATCGCTCCAGCTATTTCCAGCATATCTGGGGCAACGGCTATGCCGCCGGTTATTACGCCTATCTGTGGACGGAGATGTTGGCAGATGACGCCTTCCAATGGTTCAGCGATAACGGCGGATTAACGGCAGAGAATGGCCAGCGTTTCCGCGAGCAGGTGTTGTCACAGGGCAACAGTCAGGATCTGGAAAAGCTGTACGTTAAATGGCGTGGGCAAGAGCCGAGCATTGAACCGATGCTGATCAACCGCGGGCTGAAGGATAAGTAACTACCGTTTAACGCTCTCCGAGGGCAGGTGACTGCTCTCGGATGGTTATAATCGATGCCCTGAAAGAGAATTGTGTGAGGCCGATCGTTTTTCTATGCAACCGAAATTAACCGTAGTGAGATTAATCCTTTTAATTAACAGGGTTACCAACACGTGTTGGTTTAAATAACGGCAAAATCCATCCCATTGTTTTAATGAGTTTATCTTCAGCACAAAATTTTGCCCCCGCCGAAAAGCCATAAGAAAAAACGTGTTAAGCCTGGGTTAATATGATTAACGTCACAAATTAACCGCTGAAAACGGCGTAGCGACAAGTTACGATCATAATCTCAACTCCGATAGTTGTCGCTTTACTGTTGTCGGGTTCCGATTTAAAACAAACACCTGTTCAAAAACAAACAAGTGTTAATTATGACCAACCGGGAAAAACAGATACTGCAACTCCTTCGGCGGGACCCGTTGATTCAACAACACGAAATCGCCGATATTCTAGGTATTAGCCGTTCTGGTGTGGCAGGCCACATCATGAATTTGATGAATAAAGGCTATATTAAAGGTAAAGGCTATATTCTCTCCGAACACCGCTATGTGGTCACCGTTGGTTCGGTCAATATGGATGTTTGTGGTTATGCCAATACGCAGCTGGTTTATGAAGACTCCAACCCAGGGAAAATAAAGTGTACCCCGGGAGGCGTTGGCCGAAATATATCGCAAAATATTGCGTTATTAGGTGCCGAATGCCACCTGGTTTCCGTGGTTGGCGACGATTTCTACGGCACTACGCTGCTGGAACAGGCGAAATTGGCGGGCGTTAACGTGGATAATTGCCACCGACTGCATGGTGAAAATACCTCGACCTACGTTTCGTTGCTGGATGGCAATGGTGAAATGCTGGTCGCTATCAATGATATGCGCATCCTGGAAAAATTGACCCCAGCGCTGTTGTCCCATTCCAAGGATTTAATTCAGCACAGTGGCGTATTGGTGCTGGACTGCAACCTGACCGAAGACGCGTTGGCCTGGTTATTTAGCAATGCCGGTAATGTACCGGTATTTGTCGATACGGTTTCCGCTTTTAAAGCGCCAAAAATCAAAAACTGGCTCTCGCATATCCATACGTTGAAGCCAAATCGGATTGAGGCAGAAATCCTCAGTGGGATGAAAATATCCCAGGCGAGCGATGCACCGGCAGTCGCCCAATGGTTCCACCAGCAAGGCGTGCAGCGTTTAGCGCTGAGTATGGGTAGCCACGGCGTGTATTTCAGCGAAGTGGACGGCCAGCACGGTTGGTCGGCACCGCTGACGACTCAGGTCGTCAACGTCACTGGAGCCGGGGATGCCATGATGGCGGGGCTGGTGAGTTGCTGGCTGGAGGATTTCCCACTCGATCACAGTATCCGTTTTGCCCAGGGCTGTTCGGCAATGACCCTGGCCTCTGAGTTCACCAATAACCCGAACCTGTCGCAAGGCAGCGTTCAAAAACTTTTGGAATTACAATCATGCAAAATAGCCTAATCACTCATCAATATCTGGATATCGCGCCTGAAGTGGCGCTAGCCTTGGCCGAAAATCGGCCGGTGGTGGCGTTGGAATCGACGATTATTTCCCACGGCATGCCTTACCCGCAAAACGTTGAAACCGCCTTACAAGTAGAGGAAAAGATCCGTGCCAACGGGGCGATACCAGCGACCATTGCGGTGATCAATGGGCGGATGAAGGCGGGGCTATCCCATGATGAGATAGAAACGCTGGGCCGCGAAGGGCACCGGGTCGCCAAAGTGAGTCGCCGCGACTTGCCGTTTGTGATTGCCAGTGGCAAAAACGGCGCAACTACCGTGGCTTCTACCATGATCATTGCCGAACTGGCCGGGATCAGCGTATTCGCCACCGGTGGGATTGGCGGTGTACACCGTGGAGCACAGCAGACGTTTGATATTTCAGCCGATTTACAGGAATTGGCACAAACCAATGTGGCGGTGATTTGCGCCGGCGCCAAATCGATTCTGGATCTTGGTTTGACCACCGAATATCTGGAAACCCACGGCGTGCCTCTGGTGGGTTATGGCACCGATAGTCTGCCCGCATTCTTCAGCCGTACCAGCCCTTATTCCGTTAGCGTGCGCCTGGATACGCCACAGGAAATCGCGCGGGCAATGGCCGCCAAGTGGGCTGCTGGCTTGCAGGGCGGGATGGTGATTGCCAACCCAATCCCAGAGCAGTACGCCATGTCTGAAGAGAAGATCAACCAGGCCATTGAGCAGGCTGTTCAGGAGTCCGTGCAGCAGGGTGTGTCCGGCAAGGAGAGTACGCCATTCCTGCTAGCCAGAGTCGCTGAATTGACCGGCGGCGATAGCCTGCAGGCCAATATTCAGCTGGTGTTTAATAATGCCGAGTTGGCAGCCAAGATCGCGGGTCATTATCAGCTAAATTGCGCTTAACGCTTAAATTAGCACTCTACGTTTGTCCTTGATAAAACACTTCTGCCTCGGCAGGCGGCAGGCTATTGCCGTTTGCCGAGTAAAGAAGGAAATAAACAAAATAGAAGGGGGCCTTATGGAGTTGTTGCGCAGTCTTGCAGGCATGTCGATCCTGTTATTAATCGGCTTTGTGTTTTCCGTCAATAAAAGAAAAATAAGTTTGCGCACGGTCGGTGCGGCATTGTTACTCCAGGTATTGCTTGGTGCTATTATGCTGTATGTCCCCGCTGGCAAATGGTTAATTAATGCCATTGCCAGTGGTGTCAATCGTGTGATTTCGTACAGCGATGCGGGGAGCGCATTTATTTTTGGCGGCCTGGTTGGGCCGAAAATGAATGAGCTTTTCGATGGTGCAGGTTTTGTGTTCGCTTTTCACGTGCTACCCGCCATCATCTTTATCACCTCGTTGATTTCTATTTTATATTATCTAGGGGTAATGAGATGGGTGATCAATATCCTTGGCTATGTCTTCCAGCGGCTTATGAATATCAGCAAGGTGGAGTCCTTTGCTGCCGTCACCACCATTTTCCTGGGGCAAAATGAGCTGCCTGCGGTATTGAAGCCGTTTGTTAAAAACATGAGCCGCAATGAACTGTTCACGGTGATCTGTAGCGGTATGGCCTCGATTGCCGGTTCGATGTTGGTCGGTTATGCCGGTTTGGGCGTCCCCATCGAATATCTGCTGGCGGCCTCGCTGATGGCTATCCCAGGGGGGATCCTGTTTGCCCGTTTGCTCAGCCCGGCGACGGAGCCTTCCCGCGTTGAGTTCAGCGAAATGTCATTCAGCGATAAACGGCCCGCCAGCATTATCGAAGCGGCGGCTAACGGTGCGAT
Source organism: Serratia sp. Res13-Sevr-LER1-36-b (assembly GCF_015673035.1). Taxonomy (NCBI): domain Bacteria; kingdom Pseudomonadati; phylum Pseudomonadota; class Gammaproteobacteria; order Enterobacterales; family Yersiniaceae; genus Serratia; species Serratia sp. Res13-Sevr-LER1-36-b. The sequence goes on from NZ_JADACK010000005.1 coordinate 834,890, forward strand.
GTTGGGGCTGAAAATTGCGGTGGGGGTTGCCACGGTAGTGATGGCATTCGTCGCGCTGATCGCGTTGATCAACGGCATTATCGGGGGCGTTGGCGGCCTGTTTGGCGTTGAAAGCGTCAGCCTGCAAAGCCTGCTGGGCTATCTGTTTGCTCCGTTAGCCTACATCATGGGCGTGAGCTGGGAACATGCCGATCTGGCAGGGGGGCTGATTGGCCAGAAACTGGCAATTAACGAGTTTGTTGCCTACCTCAGCTTCTCTCCTTACCTGAAAGAAAGCGCGATGTTACTCGATCCGAAAACCATCGCGGTGATTTCGTTCGCACTGTGCGGTTTTGCCAATTTCGGTTCGATTGCCGTGGTTGTGGGGGCATTCAGTGCGGTGGTGCCGGAAAGGGCCTCGGAAATTGCCCAGTTAGGGTTCCGGGCCCTGTTGGCGGCGACGCTGTCCAACCTGATGAGCGCCACCATTGCCGGGTTGTTTATCGGGTTAGGGGGGATTTGAAGAACCGGGGCTATTGCAGGCTAATCCGTCCTCGATTGCCCTTCACCCCAATCCTCTCCCGTAGGCGAGGGATCTGCCCGGTTTTTTTGATGAGGTTGTGCTGCTTCGGGAAGTAGGGAATAAAAACAAGAAAGGCACGGTTTTACTCAAGACAATCAACGAACTCGATCGGTTCCCTCTCCCTGTGGGAGAGGGTTAGGGTGAGGGGCATCACTACTCCAACAACCCACGCTGGCGCAACGTGAATCGGGTCGCTTCGTTCAGATCGTAGCTGGCCAGTTCTTCCTTCCGCACCCAGGCATATTCTTCGAACTCATCATTAAGCGTGATGGTGCGGTTGGCGGCATGGCAATCAAAAATCAGGTAAATCATATAGATTTGTTCTTTGCTGCCGTCTTCGTAGGTCTTTACCCGCACGTCATCGCGAAACGTCCAGGGTTGAATGCGGTCCAGCACCAGATCGCTACCCAGTTCTTCACTTACTTCACGACGCAACGCCTCCTCGATGGTTTCTCCTGGCTCGGTCCCGCCGCCGGATAGCGCCCACTGGCCGGGGAACACCCCTTTATGGGCCGCCATTTTGCATAGCAGATAGGCGTTATCGTTTTCAATTAACGGGCAAACAATAATACGTTGACGCATCGTAACTCCATGTTTCAAGGGCATCATATTGGTGCAACGCATTATACGCCAGTCACCAGGTCGGAGTTTTAAATTCTCATCTTCCGGCTTTGAGCGGTAACGGGGATGAGAACCGCAATCCTCATCCCGCTGGCTTACAGTTTGGCCCGGTACTCGTCTTCCAACCGGCTCATTGAGGCCCAGAACGGGCTTGGTGTCCGCTCCAGCAGGCGATCGGCCAGAAGATCCAGATGAGTATGCCAGCCGCTGGCAACGCTGAGCAGGGTATCGCGGTTGGCCAGACGGCGATGGGTAAGAGTCAACAGCACCTTATCCTCTTGCTCGGTCAGTTCAATAGTGACTTCAGAAGGGCGGGCTTCCCCTGTTTCTGCCCAGGTAAAGCTCACCAGGCGCGGTGGCAGAATGCAGGTGATATGCCCCATCTGGGCGATTTTACCGGCACAGGATTTGTATTTTGCCGGCGGTTTTTCATCCTCACCGGCCAAATCGGCATTGCAGAACAATAGCTCGATCTTGGCCCCGACCTGCATGGGCATCTCACCGGCGGCCAGCCAGCTGGCACGTTTATCGGATTCGATCAGGTAGGCCCAGACGCGTTTGAGCGGGCCGGGCAGCAGCCGCTGGATCCGCAGCGTACCGGTTTCAATAATCATACCGTAGTCGTTCATGGGTTCACTCCGTCGGAGGATGCGAGTCGGCCTGCAACAGCGCTTGTTCTAGCGCGTCCAGCCGCTCATTCCAGAAATGTTCGTAGGTTTGCAGCCACTGCATGGCCTGCACCATTGGCTCGGGAGCGAGCCGGCAGATATGGTTTCTTCCCTGCACGGTGCGTTGCACCAGCCCGGCAAGCTCCAGCGCTTTGATATGCTTGGAAGCTCCGGCAAACGACATCTCGAACGGCGCAGCCAGTTCACCGATGCTGTGTTCGCCTTCGGCCAATGTGCGCAGAATGGCGCGCCTTGTCGGGTCGGCCAGTGCGTGGAAAATGGCGTCCAGCGGTGAGGAAGATAATTTAACCATATGGTTAAATATAGAACGTCAACGTCAATACTCAACCGGTTTGTTGAATATTTTTTAACCTTGTCACAATAAAAGTGTGGGTAAGGCGTTACGCCGGAGAACGATCGAGCATAGTAAGGGCGACATTCACCGCTTTTTCCAGCCGGGCACGGCTCACGCCATCCCGAGCCTGAACGGACAAGCCATGCAGGAACGCCGCAAAATAATCGCCAAGGCTCTCTGCATCGGTGTTGGCGGGCAGTTCACCAGCCTCAATCGCAGCCTGTAATCTGTCGATAATGCCTTGGGTGCGCTGTTGGCGGTGTTCCATCAACCAGTGCCTGACACCCTGATTTTCTTCACTGACGCTGACCGCAGATGAAACCACCATGCATCCTTGGGGAAGATCACCGTGGCTGTAGAGGGCAACCGCGTCGTTCAGCATTTGTTTGATGGCTTCACGCACACTGGCTTTTTCTTCGAACGCACGCTCGGCAAAGCCGCCTTCGTGGGCTTCGTAGTGTGCTATTGCTTCACGAAACAGTCGCTCTTTCGAACCAAAGGCTTTGTAGATCCGCGCCGAGGCAATGCCCAGTTCGGCCACCAGGTCGGACATTGAGGTGCCTTCAAATCCCTGTCGCCAAAATAAGTCACGTGCTTGCAATAGGGCCTGTTCACGATCGAACTCTCTGGGTCTGCCTGCCATCGTCATCTTCTCCGGTGATATTGCTGCGGGCTACAGGATCGCTTAAATGGCGGATAACGCCAACGAATTTCAAAATCCTCTTGCCGATAATTGGATTTAAGCCTATTGTTTGTCAATCGACAAACAATAGGAAAGACGATGAAAACGATCAAAGGCCCCAGCCTGCACCTTGCCCAATTTAGTGATGCAGTTCCTCCGTTCAACAGCCTGCCAACGATTGCCGCCTGGGCAAAAGAGACCGGCTTTAAAGCTTTGCAGATCCCCGCGTGGGATAGCCGTTTGTTTGATGTGAAAACGGCGGCGGAAAGTCAAAGTTATTGCGATGACATCACTGGCATGCTGGCGCAGCACGGCCTGGTGGTCAGCGAATTGACCACGCATATTTTCGGGCAACTGATGGCGGTGCATCCAGCCTACGATGCGCTATGCGATAGCTTTGTACCGGAGGGGCTGCGTGGCGATCCGCAAGGGCGAACGCTTTGGGCCAAAGAAAACCTGCTGCTGGCGGCAAAAGCTTCTGCACGCTTAGGCCTGACTGAAATGGGCACCTTCTCCGGTTCGTTGGCTTGGCCTTATCTGTTTCCATTTCCGCAACGGCCAGCAGGGCTGATTGAAACGGCCTTCGATGAGCTGGCCAAACGGTGGTTACCCGTGCTCGACGCCTGTGATGAGCAGGGCATCAACCTGTGCTATGAGATCCACCCCAGCGAAGATCTGCATGATGGCATTACCTTTGAAATGTTCCATCAGCGCGTTGCGGCTCATCCACGCTGCCAAATGCTGTTCGATCCCAGCCATTTCGTGTTGCAACAGCTCAACTATCTGGAATTTATTGATATCTATAAAGATCATATCCGTATGTTTCACGTTAAGGACGCGGAGTTCAATCCAAGTGGTCGGCAGGGGATTTATGGCGGCTATCAGTCCTGGGCGGATCGGGCGGGGCGGTTCCGTTCATTAGGGGATGGGCAGGTAGACTTTAAAGGCATCTTCTCCAAGCTGACGCAGTACGATTATGCCGGTTGGGCCACGCTCGAATGGGAATGCTGCCTGAAGCATCCGCAAACCGGGGCGGAAGAAGGAGCTGCGTTTATCCGCAACCATATTATTCCGATCACGGATAAAGTGTTCGATGACTTTGCCGGTGCGCCGGTCAACCAACAACAAATCAACGCCTTGCTGGGCATTCGCTAACCTCCGGAGCACCTTATGACTATGCTGACTCACGGGCCATTATCCAATGGGCTCGAGGCCGAACACGTCTATATTAAAATCAACGGCCACCGTATTCACTGCGCCATCGCCGGAAGTGGGCAACCGGTGCTGCTGATCCCTGGCTGGCCACAAACCTGGTACACCTGGCGTTACGTCATGCAGGCGTTAGCTAATGCGGGCTTTCAGGCTATTGCTGTAGATCCTCCTGGTATTGGAGACTCGGACAAACCCCTCGGCGGTTATGACACCGGCAGCGTTGCCGAAAAACTCCATCAGGTCATGGCGCAACTGGGGCATCAGCGCTATGCGGTGATCGGCCATGATATTGGCATGTGGTTGGGTTATGCGTTGGCAAGCGATTACCCTCATGCGGTTAGCAGACTGGTGCTGACCGAAGCGGTGATCCCCGGCTTGGCAGAGGCACCGCCGATCTTTGTTCCCGCCGAGGACAACATCTTCCTGTGGCATTTTATGTTTAACCAGCTAACCGACCTGCCCGAAGCCTTGACCACCGGCCGAGAGGCTGAGTATCTGGGGTACATTTTCAACCGCTGGTCTTACCGCCGCGATCGAGTTGCCGCAGAAACCTATATCGCGGCTTACTCGGTGCCTGGTAGCTTGCGGGCCGGTTTTGATTATTATCGGGCCATACCGGAGACCATTCGACAAAACCAACAACGGGCTAAAATGCCCCTAACGATGTCAGTAATGACGATTGGCGCAGAGCATGCTACCCGCGATGCGCCATTCCTTACCTTGCAGGGCAAGGCTCATCAACTCCAAGGGGAAGTGGTGCCTGGCTGTGGGCATTTCATTACCGAGGAGTGCCACGAGGAATTTATCGCCCTGATCCTGCCTTTTTTACAGGAGGGTAAAGCCCATGCCGTTGGATAAGCAGATCGCGCTATTTTTGCAGCAACAGGACGATGCGCCCGCACCATCTTCATTGGAGGAGCTACGTGCGCAGACGGCAGTTGGGTTACAGCGCTTGCAGGGTGCACTCCAGCCCGTCCAGAAAATAATTGAGTTCCATATCCTGGTTGGCGGTGGGCAAACTATTACCGTGCGCGGTTATATTCCCCTTAATGCACTGGAGAAAATACCGCTTCCGGCGATGGTGTTCGCTCACGGCGGCGGATGGTGTCTGGGCTCGCTTGACGTTTACGATGGGCCTTGCCGCGCGTTGGCCAATGCCACTGGGCGAGTGATCCTGTCTGTCGACTATCGCCTGGCACCGGAATACCCTTTCCCGACGCCGTTGCATGACGTTTATCAGGTGCTATGTTGGGCCTCGGAACAAGCAGCGCAAATCGGCATTGACCCTCTGCGAATTGCGCTTGGCGGGGATAGTGCGGGGGGGAACCTGGCGGCTGCGGCCGCTCTGATTGCAAGAGATCGGTCAGGGCCTGCAGTAGAACATCAATACCTGCTTTACCCTGCATTGGATAGCGAGATGGCGATGCCCAGCTTTGCCGCTTATGGCGAAGGTTACTACCTGACACAAGAGATCATGGGGTGGTGCTGGGCAAACTACCTTGGGCAGGATACCGACTCTCGGGAGCCTTACGCTTCTCCTTGGTATGCGTCAACGTTGGCAGGTTTACCACCAGCGACGATCCTGGTATGCGAATACGATCCGCTGCGGGATGAAGGTGAACGCTATGCGCAGCGACTGCAAGAAGCAGGCGTTAACGTGAATTGCCAGCGTTTGCCTGGGATGGTGCATGCTTGTATACATATGACCGGTTTGACTCCGGCTGCCCAGGTTTTATTTACTGCGCTGGAGGCATTGCCTTAATTTGTTGCCCGCCAAGGAAGGCAGGGCAATAGACCTGTTTGTGTTGTTTTGCACTATCCTTGTTACGTAAGACTCACCTTGTCCGATCAAACAGTTAAGGAAGATGCAATGTCCGCCGAAGGTAGTAACAAGAGCAGCCTGACGCTGATGGCAGGCGGTGCTCTGGGTGTGGTATTTGGCGATATTGGTACCAGCCCGCTGTATACCCTGAAAACCGTGCTGTTCCTGTCTGGGGATGCACCAACACCAGCGGTGATCCTCGGGTTGCTGTCGCTGATTTTCTGGACCTTGGTGATCGTCACCTCGGTAAAATACGCCACCTTCGCCATGCGTATCGATAACAACGGCGAAGGCGGCATCCTGGCGCTGATGTCGTTGCTGGTCAGTAAGAAGAGCACTCGACCGGTGGTGGTATTTGCCGGGCTGTTTGGTGCAGCACTCATCTACGGCGATGGGGCCATTACCCCGGCGATTTCGGTGCTTTCAGCGTTGGAAGGGTTGAACATCGTCTTACCACAGTCCAAGCCTTATATTCTGCCCGCAACCGTGGCGATCCTGGTGAGTCTGTTTGCCATTCAGGCGCTGGGCACGGCCCGCATCGGTAAAGTGTTCGGGCCGATTATGGCGCTGTGGTTTGCGGTGATTGCTGCGCTGGGCATTTGGGGCATTATCCAACACCCAGCGGTGCTGATGGCGATCAATCCGATGTATGGCGTCGAGTTTCTGTTCTCCAACGGGATGGTCAGCTTTCTGGTGCTCGGCGGGGTCTTCCTCTGCGTGACCGGTGCGGAAGCGCTGTATGCCGATATGGGGCACTTTGGTAAAAAGCCTATCTGGCTGGCCTGGTTTGCTATCGTCTTCCCCAGCCTGCTACTGAACTATGCGGGGCAGGCGGCCTTGATCTTGTCCGGTGCAGATGTGACACAAAACATCTTCTTCCGCCTGTGCCCACCCGTACTGCAGATCCCGCTGGTTATTTTGGCCACGCTAGCCACCATTATCGCCAGCCAGGCCATTATCAGCGGTGCGTTTTCCATGACGCGTCAGGCCATCCAACTGGGGTGGTTACCACGTTTACGGGTTAAACAAACCACCGAAGAGAGCTACGGGCAGATCTACATTGGCGCGATCAACTGGTTATTGATGGCGGTAACGGTGTTCCTGGCGGTGTTTTTCAAATCCTCCGATAATCTGGCGGCGGCTTACGGGATCGCCGTTTCCCTGACCATGATCATGACTACGGGGTTGTTGTTTGTCGCCATGCGCGAAGTCTGGCAATGGAGCCTGGCGACCAGCCTGATAGTGGCAGGTGGCTTCTTCGTCGTCGATCTCAGTTTCCTGGTTGCCAACATGAGTAAGGTGTTGGAGGGCGGCTATATGCCGCTGTTACTGGCCGCAGCGGTGTATGCCGTGATGCTGATTTGGCACCGTGGCGTGGTGTCTGCTTCGCAAACCCTGGACGAGAAAGTGGTGCCGGTGACCACCTTTATGACGGAGATTGAGCAAAAGGCTATCCCACGGGTACCGGGCACGGCGATCTTCCTGACGCGCTCCCAGGGAGGCACGCCGCCGGTAATGAAATGGCACGTCAAACGCAATGGTTCGCTGCATACCGACTTGCTGGCATTGAGTATCGAAGTGCAAAACGTACCGCGAGTGGCCGACGAAGAACGGTTAACCATGACCGAACTGGCACCCGACTTCTGGCGTGGCGTCGCTCATTATGGTTTTATGGAGCGGCCAAACATTCCTCAGTTGTTACGTCATCTGGAAGCGCAGCAGTGCGGCTTTAATCTCAACGACGTAACCTACTATCTGGGGCATGAAACCATTGTCAAACGTGAAGGCCGTGGCGCGATGCCAGCGTGGCAGCGTGGTCTCTTTGCACTGATGGTGCGTAATGGCATGCATGTGACCGATTATTATTACCTACCCAGCGATCAGGTGGTCGAAATCAGCCGTCGCGTACCGGTTTAAATCCGCCCTAAAAGATAACAGGAGCCAGGGAAGTGCAAGGTGTGCCAGAACAGTTTCCGTTTGAGAAAGATCGCGCCCAGTTCCGGCATTTGCCGCAGTTGCCGGGCGTGGAGCTTTATCAGGCCCATATCGATCGCTATGCATTTGAACCACACTCCCATGATGCGTTTGGCATCGGCACTGTGGAAGCCGGTGCGGAGCGTTTTCGCTACCGTGGGGCACAACATTTAGCCGCTCCGGGTGCCTTGGTGCTGATGAATCCGGACGAGCTGCATACCGGTGAAGCGGAAACGGCAGGCGGTTGGAACTATCGGATGATCTATCTGGAGCCTGCGGCGCTGGAGCGGATTTCCGGTGAGAAGGGCTGCTGGTTCCACGACGTGATCCACCATGATGCGGCGGCCGCCAAGCGGCTTTCGCAAACGCTGGCGGCGTTATGGCAAACCCGGGACACGCTGGCGCTCGATAGCCTGCTGCTGTCCGTCGTTGATGTTTTCCGTCCTCACGTGCGTATTGCTCAGCCGCAGCAGAATGAAGCCGCTCATCATATGGTGATAGTGAAGGAGTATCTGCGGGATAACTTCGCTTCACCGATCACATTGAGCGATCTGGCAGCGTTGGTCTCGCTCAGCCCGTATCATTTCCAACGTAAATTCAAAGCGCAATTCCATGTCACCCCACATCAGATGCTGATGGCGATCCGGCTCGAGAAGGCCAAGCAGATGCTCGGGCGGGGAATGCCTGCGGCCCAGGTGGCCGTAGCTGTGGGGTTAACCGATCAGGCACATCTCACCAAAGCCCTGGTCAATCGTTACGGTGTCACGCCTGCGCGCTACCAAAAGCAGGTGATGCGTTAAGGGCACACTTGGCAAACGGAATACCAGTACGCTGCCAACGGTATTTTTACACTATGTTCTGCGGCTTATCGCTTGGAGGGGACCATGAAGTTGTCAAAAATATCCGCCATGTAATCCACAAAAACGCGTACCTTTGGCGTCATCTGGCGGGTACTGGGCCAGAGCATGTGAAAAGTGGTCGTTACGGGAGCCATAAAGCTGTCCAGCACCGTCTTCAGTTCCCCGGTGGCAAGTTCATCTTTTACCGAATAATCCGGCAAGCAGGCGACACCACGCCCCTCTTTTACCATAAACAACAGAACGTCGAGGCTGCTGCAGACAAGTGTCAAGGGAGCGACCTTTCCGCTACTTCTTGCCCCTACATGCTGAAACGGCCACTGTGCAACTTTCCCTGAACTGGGGAAGCGATAGTGAAAGCAGGCATGCCCGGACAGTTCATCCGGACTGGATGGCGCTCCATTTCGCTCGAAGTACTCAGCAGAACCCACAATGCAGAGTCTGAATGACCCCAGACGACGTGATATCAACCTGGAATCGCTCAGTTCTCCCCCTCGTATCACAACGTCCATCCCGTCCTCAATGACATCAGATAATCTGTCGGAAAAATCGAGATCAAGCTCAATCTGCGGATGACGCTCCATAAATTGCGCAATCATCGGCAGCATCAACCCTCCGGCTAGCGGCAGTCCAACACGGAGCCTTCCGCGAGGTTGACCGGTCATGGCTGAAATCTCATCTTCTGCGGCCTGAATTTCGCTGAAAATTCGGTGACACCGTTCCAGGAAAACCTCGCCCTCAGATGTCAGACGCACCGAGCGTGTACTTCTCTGGAAAAGGCGTACGCCCAGGCGCTCTTCCAGCCTCGATATGCTCTTGCTGACCGCGGATGATGAAATACCTTTTACCCGCCCGGTGGCGACGAAGCTTCTCGTCTGTGCCACGTGCATGAACACCTCCAGCCCGGTCATTTTTTCCATCATTTGTTTCTGCCCGATCATTGCTGACAAATATGTCACTTGTGTTATGCCAGTCAGCCCCATCAATGGCAAGCGGATATCCGCTTATTATTACCGTCATAACACGACCCAACGGACGGCTTACTAAGACCGTCCCAGAGTTCTGATAAACAGACACAGGAGAAACATCATGAGCAGCAAAATTCGCGTAGGTATTATTGGTACCGGCGGTTGGGCAAGGTATGGCCATATTCCGGCCCTTCAGTCGCTGGAAGATTTTGAGATTACGGCGCTGGCCGGGCGTAATAAAGAAAAGGTTGAGAAATATGCCGCTCAGTTCGGCATCGGCCAGGCCTATGGTAGCCCGGAAGAACTGCTGGCTAATCCTGATGTAGATCTGGTTGTGGTGTTGGCACCGACGCCTGAACATGGCCGCCTGGCGAAAGCGGTCATTGAGGCTGGAAAGGATGTCTACAGCGAATGGCCTCTTTCCACCACCACAGCAGAATCAGAAGAGATTCTGGCGCTGGCACGTGAAAAGGGGGTTAAACATATTGTCGGCCTTCAGCGGCGCTTTTCTCCCAGCTCGCGTTTCTGGCACGACCTGATAAAACAAAACTGCGTCGGTAAAATCCGTGCGGTACGCATGTCCGTGGGTGTCGATGCTTTTGGTGAGGTTATGCCGGAGTTTGCAAAATGGGCGCTGGATGCGGCTAACTTCACCGAAATACTGTCGATATACGGCGGCCATTTCCACGATATGTTGTTCCACGGTGTGGGTTTCCCGCAAAAACTGACGGCAATTACTGAAAACCAGTTTCCTGTCACCACGATTGCGGAAACCGGTGAGAAAGTGCCTTATACCAGCCCGAATGAAGTGATGGTTATCGGGACACTTACCAACGGTGGGCTGTTCTCGGTGCAGCTTGAGGGGGGCCAGAAACATCGTACCGGCCTGCAGATTGATATCACCGGCACTGAAGGCGTGCTGCGTATTACTAATGCGCGTGGTTTTGAGAATAAAGATGATAACGCGATAGCGATAATGCGCAATGGCGTTGAGACATTTGAACCTCTGGCTGTCCCCGCAGAATATGCGTTTTTACCCGTTTCTCATCTTGATGCCAGTTCACAGGATGTGGCCTATCTCTACGCGGCCTATGCCCGGGACAAAGCGAGGGGCTCCAGTGAAGCAACTACGTTTGAAGATGCGTTGCGCCAGCATCGTTTAATCGATCAGATCACTGAATCTTCTGAGCGTTTCTTCAGCTGAGATTTTGTTCCAATCGCCTGCTCAGAATGGAGACATTATGGGCGGGCAAGCGTGGCCAGGGGGTGAGCATGTTCGACCCTATGCATAGTTAGCAGCGTGCCATCATTCTAAAAACAGCAACCTGGTACAATATTCTGCCCCCGCGTCCCTCTATCCTTAAGCCACTTGAGAATGGCTGTTGATGATGGAGTCACTATGTTTGTCGGTGTGTTGTTTGCCCTGATTGCCGGGTTGATGTGGGGGCTGATATTTATTGGCCCGGTATTGGTGCCGGACTATCCAGCCGCGTTGCAATCCACCGGGCGCTATCTGGCTTTTGGGCTTGTCGTGCTGCCGCTGGCCTGGCTGGATCGCCGCCGCCTGCGTCAACTGCTGGCTAAAGATTGGCTAGAGGCGTTAAAACTGACCGCGATTGGCAATCTGCTGTATTACCTGTGCCTGGCCAGTGCGATCCAACGTACCGGAGCGCCGGTATCGACCATGATTATCGGCACGCTACCGGTGGTGATATCGGTCGCTGCCAATCTGTTTTACGGCCATCACGACGGCCGTCTCTCCTGGCGAAAATTGACTCCGGCCTTGCTGGTGATTGCGCTGGGGCTGGTGCTGGTCAACGTTGCGGAACTGCAAGGCAATAGCGAGCCTATTGATGTCTGGCGTTATACCAGCGGCTTGGGGTTGGCACTATTAGCGGTGGCGTGTTGGACCTGGTTCCCTCTGCGTAACGCGCGTTGGCTACGCGATAACCCGGATAAACGGCCCACAACCTGGGCCACGGCGCAGGGGATTGTGACCTTACCTTTGGCGTTGGTGGGTTATGTGCTGGTTTGCGGACAATTGGCGCTGACACAGCCGCAGTTCGCGCTGCCGTTTGGCCCAAGGCCGCAGGTGTTTATCCCGTTGATGATTGCTATTGGCGTCTTGTGTTCCTGGCTAGGTACGTTGTGTTGGAACGAGGCGAGCCAGCGTTTACCGACGGTGCTGCTTGGGCCGCTGATCGTATTCGAGATCCTGGCTGGATTGGCCTATACCTTTATGCTGCGTCATAGCTGGCCGCCGTTGATGACGCTATGTGGCATTGCCTGTTTGATGATCGGGGTGATTTACGCTATGCGCATCAAGCTGGAACCGGTAGTCGTTGCGTTAGAGGAACGGGGATAAAACATTTTTTATTTGATGGGGATGACTGCGGCAGAGATTGAGCAAACTCTGCGCAGTGCGCCCGTTGCCGCCATAGTGGACCCCTGGCGGCCCATCTCACGGCTTATTTACCGATCAGCGGCAATTTCCTGAACAACTCTTTGAGTTTGATGGCATCCCACGGGAAAAACTCCGTGATCCCCAGCCCGACGATGTCGGTAAGTTGCTCTGCGTCGGCGATCCATTTGGCGACGTTCGTCAGCGTCATTTTTCCACGAGCGATCCCTTCGAAGGCATTTTCATCCGCATCTGGGTTCTGGAACAGCAGAGATTTAAATGACCTCTCATCCAGCGCGTCCAGATCAAAATGAATGGCCAGATGCGTTATGTTCTCACGTTGGATCCACGCTTTCAGGCTGTCGGTACTTTTGGCCGCTTGTTCAGGCGAGCAAGTGGCAATCGAATGTTTGGCCAAAAACTCGGTTTCATAAGGGGTTGTGCCGTGAATACCGGTGATCATGATTTTTGATGCTGGAACGGGTGTACTGACTTTTGACGTCAAATCCGCATCCCCGTTTCCCATCAGTGCACCAAGCACGTGGGCATGGGAGTGTTGGAATTGTGCCGGAGTCATAACATCAGGGTGAGTATCGATCCAGAGTATGCCAAACCCTTCCTGATATTTGTCACTCAGCCAGGCAAAGGGAACCAGATCGACAAGACAGTCGCCGCCCAATACGGCAATGGTGTCTGGGGACTGTTCTGCAATGAGCTGTTCGGCACTAGCAAGCTGCTGTTTGATTTGAGAGCGCCCGGTTATGCCATCTTCTATCGCCAGCGGCTCGCCTGGCGGCGTCACAGGAATATGGATAACAGGAGAGTCGGTGTGCGGTGCCAGCCATGCCAGCAGTTCGGCACCAAACTGGTAGGCGGGGTTGTTACCCCCTTGCCACATAGGGAAAACCACGCGGATATGCTTATTTTCAGATTCCATCACTTCTCCTACTCGATTGATGCTAAAAGCAACGCAGCTGAGAGGCGCGCCGCCTTTGGCATTGTAGAGAAGTGGTGGGTGGGTTGCCAGACTTCATCCCAGATGAGGGGCGGCCCCAGCTAGAAAAGCGGCTACGGGTTTCCCCGTAGCCGTTATCGATTAACGTTTACTGTGGTGGATAATCTCTTCGGCCACATTGCGCGGAGCCTCTGCGTAGTGGCTGAACTCCATGGTGTAGGTGGCACGGCCTTGCGACATGGAGCGCAGGGTGGTGGAATAGCCGAACATCTCAGACAGCGGAACCTTGGCATGGATCTCTTTGCCTCCGCCACCGGGGATATCCTCCATCCCTTGCACCATACCGCGTCGTGACGACAAATCGCCCATCACGTTTCCGGCATAATCCTCAGGCGTTTCCACCTCTACCGCCATGATCGGCTCCAGGATCACCGGACTGGCCAGGCGACAGGCCTCTTTAAACCCAAAGATAGCCGCCATACGGAAAGCCTGCTCCGAGGAGTCTACGTCGTGGTAGGAACCGAAGGTCAGATGCACTTTGACATCGACCATCTGATAACCCGCCAGCACGCCATTATTCAGCGCCTCCAGAATGCCTTTTTTCACTGCGGGAATATATTCACCGGGGATCACGCCGCCTTTGATCTCATCAAAGAACTCAAAACCCTTACCGGGTTCATTGGGTTCCACCGTTAACACCACGTGGCCATATTGGCCTTTCCCACCGGACTGACGTACAAATTTGCCTTCTACGTCGGTCACTTTCTGGCGAATGGTTTCTCGGTAAGAGACCTGCGGTTTGCCGGTGTTGGTTTCAACGCCAAACTCGCGCCGCATCCGGTCGACTATGATCTCAAGGTGCAATTCACCCATGCCGTAGATGATGGTCTGGCCAGAGTCTTCATCGGTGCGTACGCGCAGCGAAGGATCTTCCGAAGTCAGGCGTTGCAGCGCAACCCCCATTTTCTCCTGGTCGGCCTTGGTTTTTGGCTCGATGGCCTGTGCGATAACCGGCTCCGGAAACACCATGCGTTCCAGCGTGATAATGGCATTGGGATCGCATAGCGTATCGCCGGTGGTCACATCCTTCAGGCCCACACAGGCGGCAATATCCCCGGCGTGCAACTCATCGACTTCTTTACGATCGTTGGCGTGCATCTGCACGATACGGCCAATACGCTCTTTTTTGCCTTTTACCGGGTTATAGACGCTATCGCCTTTGGCCACGATGCCGGAATAGACGCGCACGAAGGTCAACTGACCAACAAACGGGTCGGTCATCAGCTTGAATGCCAGCGCGGAGAATTTTTCATTATCATCGGCCTTACGGGTGATAATGTTATCGCGTTCATCATGGCCTTCCATCGGCGGTACATCCAGCGGAGAGGGCATAAGTTCGATCACCGCGTCCAGCATGCGCTGGATACCTTTGTTGCGGAATGCCGAACCGCACAGCATTGGCTGGATCTCACCGGCAACGGTGCGGGCGCGCAGCCCCTGAACGATCTCCTCATTGGTTAATTCGACCTGATTGAGGTATTTGTCCATCAGCGCTTCGTAGCCTTCCGCTGCAGCTTCAATCATCTTGTCGCGCCACTCTTGGGCCTGCTCGAGCATTTCAGCTGGGATCGCCTCGAAGCGGTAGGTCATACCCTGAGTTGCTTCATCCCAGAAGATGGCCTGCATGCGGATCAAATCCACTACGCCAGCAAAATGGTCTTCTGCACCGATGGGGATCACCACCGGCACCGGATTGGCTTTCAGGCGTTCTATCATCATGCTACGCACGCGGAAAAAGTCTGCGCCAGTACGGTCCATTTTGTTGACGAAGGCCAGACGCGGCACCTTGTACTTATTAGCCTGACGCCACACGGTTTCAGACTGCGGTTGCACGCCGCCGACCGAGTCATACACCATCACGGCACCGTCCAGCACGCGCATCGAACGTTCCACCTCAATGGTGAAATCGACGTGCCCGGGGGTATCGATGATATTGATCCGGTGCTGAGGATAATTATGCTCCATGCCGTTCCAGAAGCAGGTGGTAGCCGCGGAAGTAATGGTGATCCCGCGCTCCTGTTCCTGCGCCATCCAGTCCATGGTTGCGGCGCCGTCGTGGACTTCGCCCAGCTTGTGACTGACCCCGGTGTAAAACAGAATCCGCTCGGTCGTCGTGGTTTTGCCGGCATCAATGTGCGCCGAGATGCCGATATTGCGGTAGCGTTCGATGGGGGTAGTGCGTGCCATAATCAACCTTTCTTAGCCTTGTGGCGTACGGCTTTAACTGTTTACGTAAAATGATATCCCTCAATGGGTTATCAACCAGGCCTGGAACAAAAACGTCCTACGGCCTTAGAGTAATCGTAGTTGATAGTATTAAGTTTATTAACCTATGACTGTGATAGGTCGCATAAAACATTTAAAATCATAATGTTAAAAGTGACAGGTCACTATAAGTCACTATTAGGTCATAATTAACCTACACAAACACCCATTTATCGCTGCGTTCATCATGGTACTTGGCCGTCATTTCTGCGGATTTATGGCCAAGTAAATGCTGAGAGAATTCCTCGCCATTTTCTTTTTTGTGCAGTCTTGCGGACAAACTGCGCAGTTCATGAAATGAAGGCGGGGATGTTTTCCACTCAAGCCCAGAAGCGCGCCTGCTGTCTTTGAATGCTGTAGATAAATACGAACCAGCCGGTGTTGTGCATCGTGGCGAGTTCGTGGTGCCCAAAGTGGCCACGCAGCGTATTGGCGTTGATAATCTGTATGCCATGATGCCAGGCTATGCCACTGGGGGGTTAGTCGGAAACGCCGTTACCGACTCTGCGCCAATTTATGGATTACGTAGCTCTGATAATCCACAGTTAACCGTCAATGCGCCTGTGACCATTAATCAACAAGGAGGGGGGCAAACGCAGCCCGTAAAAATGACGCAGTTGCTAGAGCTTATCAGCAAGTTGTTGATGCATCGATTAGGAAGGGCATTGCAAGGGAGTTTAAACCAAGCGGGCAGATATGGACGGTGCTGAATCGGAGATAATTTTCAAGATCGTGATGCGCTGAGATGCTTGGTGGTTACAAGTAGTGATAGGATGCTACCACTTGTTATTTTTTTTGGGCATGGAAGTGAAAAAAATTACTTTTTTATCTCTGTTATCACTATCGCTTATCGGGTGTGCTTCGCACAATCCTTCGTATCAGCGCGAAAAACAGGCAGAACAACGTGTTGAGGAAAAAGAGAATTACAAAATATTAGAGATATCTTCACAAGGTGATTTCTCAGGAAAGCCAATAAACGGAGTTCAACTCAGAAAAGAGATTGCAAAACGCAGCAAAAATGGTGAGTTGTCAGGATATATTGTTCACTCTGTCACATATGCACCTTATAACAATACATGGAGTAAAAAAGGATGGTTTGCAGGAACAGAGAATTATAAAAAAGGAAGTTACAACCTTAGAGGGTATTTTGTAATGCAAGGCACCCGGGAAGGTGCCGTAAGGAATGTTATTGGTTGGCATGGATTCCCCGTTGGTGATAATGTTACCACTAGCCATGATAAATATGTGGGGTCCAATGCATTTGGGGTTACTGCTCGTGTAGAGCGCCTGCGTTATAAGGGGGCACTCTTAGTTTTCGGAAACAATAGAATCAATCCTGATAGCGAGCTTGGCGTTGATGCTGATATAGAGGTGATCGGTGATCTACCCACAACCTTAAGCATGCAAGAATGCAAAATAGAATATTTAGCGAGAGTAACAGGATTAAGCAATAGTTTCGTTATTGGGGGGAGGGACCGGTCCCCCACGCTGGACAGTCCAGATGATATCAAAGGGGATATTGTGGCGTTCAATGCTGAATTAATCGCAGCAAGACTTGTAAATGCTAAAACAGGCGAAGTCTATCCTGCTAAATTGAGATGGGTGTTTAGAGAAATCTGATATTGTTGAGAAATGTTTAAGGTTGTGTGTGGGCGACAAGTAGTTAAAATGATCTACCCCATAGCCAAGCGGCGCGTCTAACGAGAAACAACATTAACCAACAACCCACTTCGGTGGGTTTTTTTATGCCTGGAGAAAACATGCAGTAGAAAACCGAGCGACATTCCAGAGGGGCGCTTTATAGACTTGCGAGTTGAAATGCCCGCACGCGACGAATCAGAGCTGGAGTTTGAACCGGAACCAGCGCCAGCAGACGAGCTACCAGTGAGTTCTACGGAACCGGAGAGCGGCGATGGCTATAGCCCGATGAAGGAACGGAGTGCACGGAGGATGTGAAGAAGTAGTTCAGGACCGGGAGAAATCCCGGCCTTATTATTTTAATGATCTGTTGTGTGGTGGCCAGGACAAAAGGTATGTATATGTTATCTGACCCACAATAACTACTATAACCTCACTATTTAGTAATGAGATACTGAGGATTATATGAATATTATTAAAGGTGCGTTACAAACTGTAGACGTGGAAACCGCAATTATCCGTGGTGGATATATACCTGTAAACTCGTTCGAAAAAGGTTTTACCCTAGCTTCGCCCGAACAGGCACTACAGTTGGAGAAAACAAATGAGTATTTTGTTTGGAGTGGTTCTTTCCCAAAAACTGTTCCAAAAGAGTCAACGCCGGATACTATAGGCGGATTTGGGCCAAATGCTTGGATAGATGTAAGTAACTTAACGTTCAGAACTCAGGCAACCGCGCCCGATGGGTATACATTAATACCAAGTTTACAGCCTCGGCCTGCATGTGGTAGAACCATATATGCTGATAGAAATGCGGGGGTATTCCCTACTAATAGCAGTCAACAAAACGGTATGATTGTAAATTCATTGCTAATTGACTATGACGAAATTATTTTTGTTGAGCCAGTACCACTTGGCGAAGTTATTGTGTCTGCAAAGAAACGAATAAGGGCTTTGCATAGAGCAATGTTTGATATGGATGAAACCGTTTCGTTCGGACTAAAAGTGGAACGGGGATGTGTCGGAAGTATATTTGAGAACATCACTTTCCGGTTTAATGCCCCAGATCAAATTGCCTGGATTTATGACGGAAAAAGTGGTGATACAAGCAAGTCATATCCGCAGTATAACAATTCTTATAACTGTGATACTGAGGGTGCTCACGTTGATGGCTCCATTTCAATGCTTCTGTCATACACTTGGTCTAATAGGTTTTTCGGATGTAATTTTAATCGCACAATGACAGGTATTGTTTTTGGACGGGATACCGACCCTGATGGATACGTGAATTATAATGTACTGTTCGGGTGTGAGATTCGAAGCGATAAAACAAAACAAAACAGCGGTAGTCCGATAATTCATCGTTCGGGAGGGGGTAATGCATTAATTGGTTGCGCTATTGAAAATTGGTTAGGTGCTCCTATCATATCGGGAGGGAACTTTCTCATCTCTGGTGGTTACCTTGAGGCCATGGACACTGCAACCAAGGTGGGTGGTGGTCGGCTTATTATCACTGATTGCCATGACAATGGGCCTGCAATTGTCATGGATGCAGATGGGTCTTCTCTTGTTTATGAAAATAATCTATTCACGGGTAGCGCGTATACATCTGGTTATCCAAAAATACAGCGCAGAGGAGATATAGACGCCTCTATCACGATATCAGGGGTTGAGTCAGGACGCGCTGGCTCTGTCCTCATACGCCCAGGGCAATACCGTGGAGACACTGCCATTTGGTATAATACTAGCCCTCGGAAGTCTCGGGAATCTATAGATCATGGTTTTTCTTCAATCTCTGCACGAATCGGCGATGACCAGCTTAACGTAACAGGAACGGATAATTTTTACACAGTTAGGTTTAACAACTCGACAATTGATGCAGATAGCGGCAATGAGTTCAACGCTACTGTGGGTATTTTTACCGCTGGAATTGGTGGTGTGAGGACCATCAGTGGTGGAGTCTACTTAGGTGGGGTTACATCTGGCCAGCCATGTGAACTTTTTGTGGTCACAACTGATAGAAAATATTTGTTAGCAACCAGACGAGGTGATGGTATTTCTAACATCTTTTTGTCGGGCACAGTATCAATTCCAGTATTCAACGGTCAGACCGTCAGGTTGCAAGTAATTGCGCATGGAAGTGCTACAAAAACTGTATCAGTTCTTCGCGGTAATGCTGTTGATGGTTACTCGTATCTATCAATTGTAAAATAAATTCTTTTTCAAAACTAAATCAATTAGTTATATTACATTCTAACTAAATCTCAAGCCACCAGTCAGGGCCGTAACCCCAATTGACTGGGGCCATATAGATTTTGCCGTCCCGCTGATTGAGAAGAATAACGCGGGTTCCTGGAGCAACGTTATACCGATCGATCGGAACGTTATCTTGACCGCTGGCCACTTCCAGTTCTGAGGCCAAAACGTCCAAGTAATCGACTCGAGTTTGTACCAGGGCAAATCGTCCGAACATTTGTGAAAGCCTTTAACTAAATTTTGAGTATAGAAGAAGGGTAGCTGTCGAGGGGGTTAGTAGAAAATCTTGACTATGCGGAGAGATGTAATATGCATAAAAATGAAGTCACTATTACTTGTAACTTGTTGATTTTTATCAGCAGGAATGTCGTGTTTTGTGGTTGTTTGTTGTGCATTTAATGAGTGATAAATTGGATAATTAATTGATTTTATTAGGTATTAACTTACTTGGGTATGCTATGGCTGTGATGGGCGTTTAAAAATTAAACATTACAGATCACGGGGTTGTTCTGCGGATGGTCTTGTTAGGGGGTGAAAGAGGGCAAACTGAACTGTCCCGCAAGAAATTTCCTGCAACCAAGATAAATAGTGTTCAGGTTGCCTGAAAAACAAGCTGATTCGTTTATTGCTATGGATTTTTCTGCAAAGAAATTGATGTTTATGTGAAGTTGAGCGAGACATCCCACAAACTTCATGGTTAAATTCCGAATTCGCTCAATTAGCACATTATTTTATTGCAGAGCGATTTTTATTTACTCATGGATTAAGAGATTAACATGCAAAAAACATATTTATCAGTACTTCTGGCTGGCGCAATGGCGCTGTCTTTCGGCGTTCAGGCTGCGGGTGAAAGCACCATTTCATTAGGTTACGCTCAGAGCCACGTCAAGATTGATGGCAACAATCTGAATGAGAACCCAAAGGGTTTTAACCTCAAGTATCGCTATGAAATTGATAACAATTTAGGCTTTATCACTTCATTCACCTATACCACGCAGTCGTATGACTTCTATTATGGCAGTAACAAAGTGGGCGATGGTGATTTAAAATATTACTCACTGACTGCTGGCCCAGCCTATCGCTTTAATGACTATATCAGCGCCTATGGTTTAATCGGTTTTGGCCACGGCAAGGCGACGACCAATGTCTCAATGCTGGGGTACTCTTCTAACACAGACGAAAGCAAGACCAGCGTCGCTTACGGTGCGGGCTTACAAGTTAACGTTACCCCTAATATCGCTCTTGATGCTCATTACGAGTATTCAAAGCTGGGTGATTTTAAAGTCGGTACCTGGACCGTTGGTGCAGGCTATCGTTTCTGATAGAAATGTCCTAAAGGGTTTTGAGGGGGCAGCACTAGGCCATTATTGTCGGTAAAAATGGTCTGGCCTTCTGGAAACCTCGGAGCCGCCGCTACCCGCGTCGGTTCCGGTTTTATCCTCCTTCAAATGCGTTCTTTTTCAATCAACCTTTCTTGCCGTTTGGTATACGGTTCCCTCGATACCCCTTCCATGATCCGTTGGCGGGCGGTTTAATGTATCGACGTTAAAATCCAGAGTAACCGTTTGCTGAAAGGACTCGTCATGTCTGCGTTTCGTGTTCTCCTTTTGCTGGCCGTTGCGGTCCAACTACCAGCCTCTGCCAAGCCTTTGGTCAAACCATCCGGCACTGTGCCAGGTACCATTCAATGGCAACCCTGCAACAGCACCGCCTTTCAGCACTGGTTCAGCGATGGGCCGCCTCCGGCCGGGTTACAATGTGGCTATGTCGAAGCGCCACTGAGTGACCAGAATGCAGCACAAACCGTTCGGCTGGCTCTCACGAGGTTACCTGCGGTAGGCCCAAAAAAAGGCAGTGTGGTGATCATCGCGGATGGGCCTGGCTCACCAGGGCTCAATCCAAAAATTGCCGAGCAGGGTCCCGCCTGGCGGTTGCAAAAATCTTACGACATCATTGGCTATGATCCTCGCGGTGTGGGGCAATCGACACCCAAAATTTCCTGTCTACCAACAGCCAGTGAGGAAACACCGTCGCCCGATGAAAACGATATTCCCGGTGCAGAGCAACAGGCACGGGATAGGGTGGCGGCCTGCATCAAGCAGACAGGAGCCGATGTGGTGCAACATATAGGCACCCACGAAGCCGTTAACGATCTTGATACCCTTCGCCGGGCATTGGGTGAACCCGCTTTGACCGCCGTGGCGTATTCTTACGGTACCAAGGTCGCGGAGTTGTATGCCGAGCGTTTCCCTAAGAAAACCCGCGCGTTGGTGCTCGATGGCGTAGTGAACCTGAAAGAAGATGACTTTAGCCAACGCATCAATCAGGAACGGGGTTTTCAGCAAAGCTTCCTGCGTTTTGCCGATGACTGTGAGAAGAAGGGCTCATGCCCTTTAACCAGCGAACCTAACTGGGCGATCCAGCGGTACCACAGGATGCTGCGCAAATTGCACGATGCTCCTTTCGTTACTCCGTCGGGTTATGAAATCTCTGCCGATGACGTGATCACGCTGACGCGTAACCTGTTGCCCTGGCGGGAACGTTGGCCCGAATTGGCCACGGCCTTGCGTAAAATTGATGAGGGCAAAGCCGATGATGCGGTGACCGATCTTATCGACGAAAGCTATACCCCAGACGCTGATGATGCGCGAATGGTGATCACCTGTGCAGATGTGGCGAAGCCTGATGCCGACCAGCAGTTGTTACGTCGGCAGCGCCAACAAATCAATACCGCAGCCTCATTTCCCAATTACTTACCGTTGCATGAGTATCCACTCGAGACCTGTGATTTCTGGCCATATCCTGGCCATTTGGAACCGCATGCTCCCGTTCTTTCTAATGCTCTCCCGCCGTTGTTGTTCATTTCCCAGCGCTATGACCCGGTTACGCCATATCGTAACGGCCGTGAAATGGCTTCGAGTTTTAAAAGCCCGCTGATCACCCGCGAAGGGGATGGCCATACGCTGGCGTTGACGGGCATAGACAGCTGTGTGGATGATGCAGTAGTGGATTATCTGTTGAGTCCCAAAAAGCCACGACGGGATAAAAGCTGCCGTTGAGCGGGGGTCTTTAGGTGATGATATGTGCCTTCACCAGGCTGACAGAAACACTACTCAGTAGTGTTCTAAACCTACGTTCTGGGGGGGATACTAAGTTATGCCAGTAGGGGGGGGCAGGACTGCAATTTTTACTAAGAGTATTCTGCCCCGTGATGAAGTACAGGATTAAGCGGAATGTCGGGTAGGGATACAGATTTTTCCGTTAATAATGTGCGCATCCCGGCGGATCCACTCATTAACTTTGTAAACACTGGTTCTGTGAAGTTGTGCGAAAGTCTTAATATCTCCGTCATGCTTTCTATATATAAACTCTCTGACACTGGTCAATGTACAGTTCTCCATGAAGTGTGGCTTCCTAGGTGAAGGGTATGTGGATATCCATTATTAGGTTGGTACTGTTATAGCATAGAGCGTAACATAAAGTTTTAAATACGGGAATTAAACTTTGCTGTTATATGCGAAATTTTATCGATCTGTTTTTTTAATTAGATACTCTTAGGTGATGGATAAATTCACATTCAGGTAAAAAACAAGGAATAAAGTTTAATTTAATTTAAAATCATAGTGTTACATTGATTTTGTCGTGGTGTTACACAATGGGCGCAGAGGGGGGGGAAACTGACATTGATTAACAATCTATATGGATTTGTCGATAAAAAATAATTTCCTCACGAGCTTAATTGCAATAAATAACGCATAGCAGCAAAATCAAGAATAATCTCAATATATTTGGATGGGTTTATTCTTGGATAACAATGCGCTTTCTGAGTTTATTCCTAGTTAAAAGCGAGAAGGAAGGGAAACGTAACGATTTATCTTAATTTTGCCATCAAGATGTCGTTGATGATCAGCCCCATCGTGATTTGTTAACATTCCATGAGTCTGGATAAATGACTCATGGATGGCGCGACCAGCAGATGACCAAACTCAATTTGGTTCATACGCCAGTCGCGCCCATAGTTGGGTTAAATCAACCCAAGCTTGCTATTAATCTCCTCGATCTCGCGCCGCCATTGCTGCTGCAACTGTGGTTTTTGATGCTTGAGTTTACGTGTTAAATCCTCCTCAAGTTTGTGCTCCAAAGCAACCAGCATTGCCAGTAGGTGATCTTCATTGCTTGATATTGCAGGTTCAGCGACCTGTTCACGTTCAGGGGATGCCGCCAGCTCAGAATGACTGCCACCACTCAGTATGGTGTAGACGGGTAAAAGATCGTGCCATTCGGTCAGTTGACGATCGTTTATCAGCCAGTAGCGATTACAGCTTTGCTCCATCAGCGTCCGATCGTGGGTGACCAGCAGCACGGCTCCCGCAAACCGTTGCAACGTTGCGGCCAGCTCTTCTTTACCTTCCATATCCAGATGGTTGGTCGGTTCATCGAGCAGCAACAGTGAGTAGTTGGCCAGAGTAAGCGCAACAAACAGTAACCGCGAACGCTCGCCACCGCTCAGCGTAGACACTTTCTGTTGATGGCGCAGGTAAGGGAAACCGGCACCGATCAGCGCCATTTTCCGTTGGTCTTCGGTCAGGGGGGCGAAGTGGCTCAGAGCATCGCTTAACGAATCTTCATCGTTGAGCTGTTGCAGACTCTGGTCGTAATAACCAATACGCACGCGAGGGTGAAAAACCGCCCCTTGGCAGCTTGCTTGCTGGTACTGCTGCCAAAGGAAGTGCAGCAATGAAGACTTACCACAGCCGTTACGACCTACTAGCGCGATGCGATCGCCACTTTTTACCTGGAGATGATCCAGACTGAACAGCACCGGCGCGTTAGGAGCAGGGCGAATGGCTAATTGCTCCAACGCCAGCAGTCGATCGGCAGGCAGCGCTTCACCACTGAGCCGGAGCCGCCACTGGTTGCCTGAGCTCAAGGTGGTTTGCTGGTCCTTTAATCGAACCACCTGTTTTTCCATCTGCTTGGCTTTACGCGAGAGATCTTCGTTGTCATAGACCTGGCCCCAGACAGCCAGGCGTTTGGCACTTTTCTCTACGCGGTCAATTTCCTTTTGTTCAGCCTGATGGCGGTGCTCATCGGCCAAGTCCTGCTCTTGGAGGGCGAGGCGCGCCTGCGAACAGGGCAAACGGAAATACTGAAGCGTTTTGTCACGCAGGATCCAGGTACAGTTGGTTACGCTGTCCAGTAACCGACCGTCGTGGGAAACCAGCACGAAGCTACCGTTCCAGCTATTGAGGAATTGCTCCAGCCACAGCAGCGTCGGCAGATCCAGATGGTTGCTGGGTTCATCCAGCAGCAGCAAATCAGGTTGGCGGATCAGCGCTCGGGCTAACAACAACCGGGTATGCTGGCCACCGCTCAGGGTGCCAGCCTTCAGATCCCATGCCACCCGGTCGAATCCCAGTTCGGCGAGTAACACTTCACCTTGCCAACGTTCAGGCTGATGTTGTCCCTCTGCCAGGCCAGTGAGCACTGCTTCCAACAGGGTACAGTGATACAAGGTTTCGGGCAGGTGTTGTTCCACCCGAGCCATCAGGCATTGGTGTGATGGGGTGACAGTACCCGTGCTGGCAGGCAGATCGCCACTGAGAATTTTAAGCAGGGTGCTTTTGCCACAGCCGTTATGGCCAATTAAACCGATGCGGTCGCCTTTTTTGAGGCTAAAGGAAACCTCAGCCAGCAGCGGGCCGAAAGCGGTATCAATACCAACAGATTGTGCAGAAAGTAATGTCGTCATGATGCTTACTCAAGGTTACAGGCATGCAAATGCCTATCGTCAAAAAATGGCCGACGATAACCCGGTAAGCCGGAGGGAAGAACTTTGATGTGAGTAAACTTCGCTCAAGCTTAGGTTATCGGAGCACGATACCGGTAATGCTTGAGCAGCGACGATCACCAAGGTGAGGTGAGAATTTGAACCATTCACACGACAGCATAGGGGACCTCCTTTTCATAGTTTTTGGTTGATAGGTGAACGGATTATAAAGGGGATTTGCGGTTTCTGCTACTGGCTGGCAATAGAAGGCGTAACAGGAAGGTAACCTCCCTGTTACGTTTGAGGCTGCTGACAACTCTCTACCGGCATGCTACGCCCGTTTACTTTGTCATCTATCTGAGCCGATCAGTCATCTTCTGCGTAGATTTCTGGGTCCTGAATATGTTCCAGCACGTCCCCAGGCTGGCAATCAAGATAGCGGCAGATAGCATCCAGCGTAGCAAAACGTATCCCTTTCACCTTGCCTTGCTTTAACAGCGAGAGGTTTTGTTCGGTGATGCCAGCCGCGGCGGCCAGGTCTTTGGATTTGACTTTGCGTGTAGCTAACAACACGTCTAGCCGGACGATGATCGACATAATGGGCTAACCTCACACGAACTGTTGATTTTCAAAGTGCAACTTGCTGGCCTGTTTCAGGATTTGTGCAATGACGGCAATACAGGCCGCGAGAAACAGGGCAACAATATTCCCTGTATCGATACCTAATGTCACCATTCGTTGGCCAACGGGCTCATGCATGGTTATCCAATAACTGAGAATAGGCTGGCACAATAACTCTAAAATCGTCCAAATGGCGACATATTGGCCCATTTTTCCCAAATGGTGCGCCGCAGTGCCTGAAAAATAGGCGCGTTGAGCATAGGTTTGGAACAACTTACGTAAATGATACAACCCTAGTGCCAGTGCCAGCAGCGGTACGCTCGACAAGATAATGCCACCAGCAATTTGCCACCATGGGAAGCGGTATAAATCAACATCCAGGGCGCTGATTAAATCGTTTGAGATGGAAACATGAAATCCGTAGCCATCGTTGGCGGCGACGCTTGGGAATAACCAATAGGACGCATTAAACAACAACATGGCGAGTAACAAGCACAATGTGACGGTGGCCATACGTTGGCTGAAGCGGGTAAGGCGATCTAATGTCATAAAAACCTCAAGTTGCTGAGTGGAAGTCGCCGTGACTTTACTCTTAAAATTATCGTAAAACAATAATAAATTATTGTAATGCGATCATTTAATGATTTCTTTGTTCACAAATCAATCAGGTGGCGATTTGTTTTTTGAGCAGTAAACGGTCATGAAGAGGGCACTGTGGAGGGTTAAATACGGGCTAGTGAGGCGTTAACTAAAATTTCTACTAACCTTCTAGGATTAATGCGCTTTTTCACTGAATAGCTTGTTATTATACTCACCGCTTATTGTTGATCAGGCGCAGTGATATTCATCGTTTCGCCTGTTGCGATTATCGCCAACCCCATGCTGAGCATTCACCGTTATGATCAAGTCATTACAGATTTTCCTGTTCACCTTTTTGTTGTTCGGCTTACCGCTGGCGCCGTTAGCCAATGCAGCACAGCAGGGTGCTGCTGCGGTTGAACTCAGCCCGCAGGAAATAGCGGCTTCGCTTAAAAATTATCAAAAACAGCTGGATACGATTAAACAGCAGGTCTCAAAGGCGAGCTCTGATGGTCAGTTGAACAAGCTGTTTGAAGCCACGCAGGTCTTAGCTACGGACGCAGAAAAGCTGACCACCGATCTGCAACCCATGCAGGTGAAGTTACAGGCACAGTTAGACGTGCTTGGCCCGCAGCCCGAACCTGGGGTAATGACCGAAACCGCCAGTGTGGTGCAACAACGCAATACGCTCAATAATGCCAAAAAACAGTTGGACGATGCCGTAAAACGCTCACAAGCCATCAGAACGGGGGCGCTCGACTTAGGGCAACAAATTACCGATCTGCGCCGTGTGGCCTTCAAATCCCAGTTGGCGTTGAATACCGGCAGTATTCTTAGTTCGCAATTCTGGTTACCAGAGTCGACTTCACAGGTTGAGGATTTAGCTCGTCTTAACGACTTTAAGCAGCAACTGGAGCAAACCCTGGATGCCAGTTGGCAGGAGGAATGGCGCTACGGGACGATAGCGTTACTGATCCTGGCTGCGGCTTGCTGGTCTCTAGGGCGCTATTTCGTGGAGCAGTTTTTTGCCTGGGTGTGTATCCGCTATTTACCCGATGGCCGCTTGCGCCGCAGTTTTATGGCATTAATGACGGTGCTGATCACGTTGTTTGCCACCACGCTGGCGCTAAATCTGCTTATTTCTGCGTTTGCTCGTGTTCAGCCGCTGACGTCTCAAGTCCAGGATTTCGCCGATGGATTTATGCAGTTGGGGATTTTCTGCGCGCTGATCGCTGGATTAGGCAGGGCGTACCTTTCGCTGAGCCGTCCATCATGGCGTCTGGCGCAGATGGATGATGCCATTGCCAGCGGCATGCGTTTCCTGTCGCCGTTATTGGCCGGATTGGCTATGGCTTTTGGCACCGTGGAACTGGTTAATAACGTGATTGGTGCCAGTCTTGGCAGCACGGTGCTAGGTAATGGTCTGGCTACTGCATTGATGGCATTGATCTTGTTGGCAATACCGGTTCGGGCACGCCGTATCCGCTATAAGCTAGAGCAGCAGGGGATGCATCTGGAAAAACGCTCGGTGATTGCCGGGATAATCCATATCGTTATTGTGGTATCGGCAACCGTGATCCTGTTATCACTGTTGATTGGCTATGTGGCTTTCGCTCGCTTCCTGACCTATCAGTTGATTTGGGGGGCACTGGTACTGATGGCGTTCTATTTCCTGGTGATCTTTGCTACCGATTTCTGTACGGTCATTTTTTCCCCCCAAACTGCCAGCGGGCGGGCGCTGAAAAAATCGCTCCACTTTAAAGATCGCCATCTTGAGCAACTGACCGTCATCTTCACGGCGTTGTCCAAATGTTCTTTGATATTGTTGATGATTGTTGCCCTGATTAATGGCTCCTTTGGCACCACCACGCCAAACTCCTTACTGCAAAAGATTGTTGCCATCCTGAGCGGTGAAGGTCTGAAGCGGCTGAATATCGTTCCAAGCAACCTGCTCAATGCGGTGGTTTGCCTGGCGATCGGTATCTATGTGCTGCGGGTCACGCAACGTTGGTTGAGCCATGAGCTGCTGCCAAAAACCATCAGTGATATCGGTATCCGCGCCTCGCTTGTTACCTTGTTCAGCAACGTCGGCTATGTGCTGCTGATACTGATCACGCTGGCGACGTTGGGTATCCAGTGGAATAACCTGGCCTGGATCGTGAGTGCGCTATCGGTAGGTATCGGTTTTGGCCTGCAGGAAATCGTGAAGAACTTTATCTCTGGGCTGATCCTGTTAACGGAGCGCCCGGTTAAAGTTGGGGATATGATCGGTATCGGCGGGGTTGAAGGGGATGTACGGCGAATCAATGTACGCGCCACCGAGATCCAGCTGAGCGATCGCTCGACCATGATTGTGCCTAACTCTCAGCTAATCTCGCAGAACGTGCGTAACGCCACCATGGGGAATGCCCAAGGGGTGGTCACCGTTGCGCTGACTTTCCCCACCGATATCGACCCAGAGCAGGTACGCAACGTGTTACTGAGTGCCTACCATGAACACGAATCCATTCTGGAAACGCCAGCCCCATACGTTCGCTTCAGCCAGCTTGGCCCAGACGGGATTATCCTCAGCGTAACCGGTTACGTTGCCAGCCCACGCATGGTTGGCTCCACCAAGAGCGATCTGCTGTTCAATATTTTGAAGCTCCTGCGCGCCCATAATGTCAACCTGTCCAGCCCGAAAGAGGTGGTGTTTATGAAGCAACGGGCAAAAAGTCTGGTTGATGAAGAAGAACATTCATCTTGATGAGGTCACGCTGATGAGTCACTCAATGGCCGACAATATCATCGGGATTTATCAACGGCATGCTGAGGCGTTTGAGCAGAAGCGGTCAACCACGCTGTTTGAGCAACCCTGGTTGGAGCGGTTCCAAAGCCTGTTACCCGACAACGGGCGGATCCTGGATATTGGCTGCGGCAACGGCATGCCGATCGCCGACTATTTTATCCGCCAGGGTTTTCAGGTGACCGGTGTGGACAGTTCGCAGCCGATGATCGACCGTTGCCTGCGACGCTTCCCGGAGCAGCGCTGGGCAGTGGCCGATATGAGACGTTTGGCGCTACCGGATAAATTTGATGGGTTAATAGCCTGGGACAGTTTTTTCCATCTGACGCGAGAAGATCAGAGCCAGATGTTTAACATTTTTCGGCGACATGCCCAGAGCAAGGCTGCATTAATGTTTACCAGCGGCACCAGCAATGGCGAAGCTATCGGCACGTTCGAAGGCGAGGCCCTTTATCATGCCAGCCTGGCCCCCGAAGAATATCGGCAGTTATTGCAGGAACAGGGGTTTAACGTGATCAAAATGGTAGCAGAAGATCCGGACTGTGGTGGGCGTACCGTCTGGCTGACGCAACTTGGCGAATGATCCCTGCATCACGTTAAGCCACAGTCCACTATAAATATGTCATCGGCCAAGTCATGGTGTTGAAATGATGAAAGTTATGAAAATCGTGAGAACAATAGAAAAATACGTACCGCCAACGTTTATCCTGGCGTTGATGGTTGCGCATATTGGGTACTTGATACTCAGCCCGATCCTGTGGCACGGGTTGCAACATTCTCATGATTTTGTGGAAAATTTCAGCTCCTGGCAACAGGCTCTGGGATTTCTCGACACTATGGATATTCCTCGCTTTATGATTGGCATTGTGCTGCTCTTTATGGCGGGGATGTTGCTGTTAAAAACGCGTATTGCCTGGTTTTTCTCGTTACTGTTGCTCAGTTGCATCGTTATCGTAGATATCGCTATCTATAGGCAAATCACGGTGTTGGCAGGGTATTCACTGATCACCCTATTAGGGATGCTCATCTACTGGCGACGTTTTGACCAACGTAAGCTGGCGAGTACCAGTTTCTTTGCTGTCACCAGCATAGCCTCATTGATTGTCTACAGTATGTTAGGAACGCTGTATATTGGCGATCAATTCACCCCCGCAGTCACCGACCTGCCTACGGCGTTTTATTTTGCCGTGGTCTGCATGTCTACCGTCGGTTTTGGCGATATCATTCCGCATACCACTGCTGCGCGAATGTTCACACTCACGGTGATTATTTTTGGCATCACGGTTTTTGCCGCTTCTCTGGCATCGGTTGCTGGTGTGCTAATCAGTCAGAATCTTCAACGTATTATCAAAGGGCGGTTCTCTCACATGACTCGCAAAAATCATTACATTATTGTTGGTACCTCTTCATTGGCACTCAATGTCTATCAGGGACTGATTGAAAGCGGTGGTAACGTGACCATTGTTTGTGAGCCAGGTAATAAGCAACATTACCCTGACCATGCGGATGTGGTTGAAGGCGATCCTTCCGCCGTTGCGACTCTGGCATTAGCCGGGGCCGAAAAGGCGAAATATATTGTTGCCTTGACCGAAAGCGATGCGGTGAACGCTTTCATCATATTGGCGGCCAAAGAGGTGGGTGGGGCAGACACCAAAACTATCACCCTAGTCAATGAAAGCCAGAATATGAACAAGATCAAACGCGTCAAACCCGATGCCGTACTCTCACTGCAGCTGTTAGGCAGTGAATTGCTGGTGCGATCGCTCAATGGTGAGGTGGTTAATCACGATCTCAATATTGATGCGTTTTTCAGCAACGGGGAGGGCAAGTAACCTGCTTTTCCTTGTTGATAGCCAAACCAGGTAATAGCTCCAGGAGCCTATCACGCCAGCAACTGGGGGTAGGCTCAAGGTTAACATTGTCGAAATGCGCCTTCTGATGTCTTCGCCTTTACGTTTGTAGCCACATTCCTACTTACTTTCTTTTAGAACAACAATAAAAAAGCCATGGTTTATCTTACATAGAGCTATTTTTTTATTAAAAAATATAATTATTCTTATTTCAGGCGTTGAAATTAAATAATAAAAAATAATCACCTCTCAATGTCCCGTTACCTTTTTATAATAATTCATGATTAGGAATAATCTTGATTTTTTATTTGGACTTTTTTTTGTTTGTCATGTTAGGATTTTCCTGCGTTATCGGAATCGCAACTTACTGCAGGGAGGTAGTAAAGTGAAAAACAAGGCTGTTGTTATTTGCTGAAATAACTGAAGTATCTCCCATCGATATAAGAAGCTAAGGCTGTTGCGCACTAATGGTTTAATAATACTAACCATTAATAATTTAATCCAGTTTAAAAATGAAAACGGCACAGCAAATGATTTGCTGTGTTTATTTAACTATAGTGAACACAAGGAATATAAACATGAAAGCAATCTCCATCAAAACTACCCTGGCCTCCCTGATCCTGGCTGGTCTGTCCAGCAACGCCTTTGCCTACGATGCGCAGATTAATATCACTGGTGAACTGACTGCAGCCACTTGCAAGATCAACGGTGCTAGCAGCCCTGCCATCAAGAACATCACCCTGCCGACCCTGTCCAAGTCTGCCCTGACCGGTGCAGGCTCCTGGGCTGGCCGCGTACCTGTCAGCTTCCAACTGTCTGATTGTGATGTGGGCACCACCGGCGCCACTGCGACCTTTGAAAACGGCCCGAACATTAGCGTTGATGGCAACATGAAAAACCTGGCTGCCACCAACGCTGCCACCAACGTGGAAGTTCAGTTGCTGAACTCAGCAGGCAACGTGATCAACCTGGCGTCAGACACGGTAACTACCCCAATCGTGAGTGAAGCTGGAACCCTGCAGTTCTATGCACAGTACTTCTCCAAGGATGGCGGTGCGTCAGCAGGTCAGGTGGTCTCACACGTTGAATTCTCAATGAACTACAACTAATTCCCCCAGGGGATACCAGAGGTATCGGTATCCCCCTTTTTTAAGGGCATCTGAAATAGGGTGCCCTTAAAAAAATGGAATTTGGTCATTGCTGGTTATCCCTTGACCCCACTAATTTTTGGAGAAATATTCATGCTTGCTGGCTTTCTACACGTAGTGACTCCTCGTCAGACACGGCAGATCTTTATGACCAGCCTGTTGGCGATGGCGGTAAGTTCGACAGTCCATGCTGCAAACCATGACGTCCCGGAACTGGCTGAGTTCGACCCCGGTTTTTTCCGTGGGCTCAGCGGCCAGGCGGCCGCTCTCTCTCGCTTTAGCAAAGGCAACACCTTGAGCCCTGGCCACTATCGCTTTGATGTGTACGTCAATGAGCTGTGGGTGGGCCGCCAGGAGATCGCGGTAACACTGACTGTCCCAGAGGCGAGGGTGAGTTATTGCTTTACTCCTGAACAGGTACGGCAGTGGGGGCTGGATGCCAGCAAACTCCCCGAGGCGGTGCAGGCCCAACAAGCGTTAAAGAACGATAAGTGCTTTGATGTCGAGAAATTCATTCCCGGCTTTAAGCTTACTGCCAACACTGGCGATCTGATGCTGGAGATCACCGTACCCCAGGCGTTTATCGGTTCACGTCGTGGCGTGGTGGCATCTGAACTCTGGGATCATGGCGTCACCGCCGGTTTTATCGGGTATAACCTGAACACATTCCGTACCGACAACCGGGATACAGGCAATACCACGCAATACTTTGGTGGTTTTAACAGCGGGGTGAACCTGGGGGCCTGGCGGATGCGTCATAACAGCAGCTATACCCGCACAGGCGGCAACGACGGTTCCAGTCACTATCAATCCATCAGTACCTATGCTCAGCGCTCTATCGCGCCGCTGAAGGCACAACTGACGGTGGGGCAATATTTCACGCCGGGCGATCAGTTTGACAGCGTGCCCTTCACCGGCGTGCAGTTGACCAGCGATACCCGCATGAACCCCGATACCGAGAACGGCTTTGCGCCGGTGATCCGTGGGATTGCCAACTCCAACGCCAAAGTTACCATTCGCCAGGGCAACAACGTGATCCACGAGACCAGCGTGCCACCCGGTCCGTTTGCCATCGACGATCTCCACAGCACTGGCTACTCCGGCGATCTGCAGGTGACCATCACCGAAGCCGACGGCCAGACCCGCATCTTTACCGTGGCCTATGCGGCGGTGCCGCAGATGTTAAGGCCGGGTGTGTCACGCTTCAACCTGTCCGCAGGGAAATACCGTGACAGCGCGCTCGACAGTGTCCCCAATTTGTTGCTGGGCACCTGGCAGCACGGGGTCTCTAACCTGGTGACCGTCTACACGGGCGGCATTGTGGCCGAGAAATACCAGTCGTTGCAGGGCGGACTGGCATTGAACACTGGCATCGGGGCGCTGGCGCTGGATCTTACGCAGTCCAGGGCTAGCGGCCTGAAGAGCAATGCCTTCGGGATCGAGGAGCATATGCAGGGGCAGAGCTACCGGGCAACCTACAGCAAGCTGCTGCCCGAGACGCGCACCAACTTTACCCTGGCAGCCTACCGTTTTTCGAGTGAAGGCTACCTGAGTTTCGGCGATTTCGCCCGGGCGCGCAGCAGCCAGACTCCGACGTTTAATGAAGTGAGCAGTCTGCCCGGCCTGGTGGGCAGCGTTGTCGAGTCTGCCCGGCCACGTAACCGCTATCAACTGAACATCAACCAGCCATTGGCCGACGGGTACGGCAGCCTGTTCTTCAGCGGCTCGGCACAGAACTACTGGCATAGTGGCAGTGGCACTAGCACCACGTTCCAGGCCGGGTATGGCAACAGCTACCGTTGGGGAAGCTTCAACGTCGGTATCAGCCGGACCATTGGCTCAGGGGGCAAATCGGATACGCAGTATCTGGCCAGCGTCAGCATTCCTTTCGGCAGCCGAGCGCGTGCACCGATGCTGACAACTTCGCTGAACTACAGCGACAGCAAGAACACCACTGCGCAAACCTCCCTGAGCGGTACGCTGGGCGAAAATAATCAACTGAGTTACAACGCGTTTGGCAGCAGCAACCGAGCTGACAGCTATAGCGCAAATTCACTGGGCGGCAACATACAGTACAGCTCACCGTATACGGTGATGAGCGGAGGGGCCAGCAGTGGCAATAGCACCCGGCAGTTGAACCTGGGGTTGAGTGGCAGCGTGGTCGCACACCCGGGTGGTGTCAACTTCACACAGTACCAGGGGGAAACCATGGCGGTGGTGCAGGCCAAAGGGGCAGAAGGGGCGGCCATCAGCAGCAACGTCGGTGCAGCGGTTCAGGGTAACGGCTTCGGGGTGGTCTCCGGGCTGATGCCATATCGCCAGAACGAAATCGCACTCGATCCGAAAGGGACATCACGGGATGTGGAGATCCAGGGCAGTACTCAACAGGTTGCTCCGAGCGCCGGAGCCATCACGATGCTGAAATACCAAACCGAGACCGGCACACCGGTGATGTTGCAGGCCAGCCGTACGGACGGCAAACCGATCCCGTTGGGTTCAGAAGTGCTGGATGACAAGGGAAACTATCTGGCGATGGTGGGCCAGGGCGATCTGATCTTCGTGCGCGGTTTGGCACCTGAGGGGCAACTGGTGGTGAAATGGGGGCCAGAAGTAACTCAGCACTGTTCGCTGCAGTACCGTTTACCCGCTGACTTGGCCAACATGCAGGACTACCCGAAAGTGGCTGCCAAGTGTGTACTGTAATCACTATCTCAGCCCGGCGAGACCGGGCTGAATAATCAACGAGAATTGCGGTTCAAAGATCCAGCATAGTGGTTTATCTAACGCTATGATTATCTAAACACGCGGGCATCTCACATTTTTTTAGGACGATATCAATCATGAATAGATCGTGGATTAAAGCCTTTCTTATTGCAGTACTGTGCAGTTGGGTGTTTCAGGCGCAGGCCAACGTGGTCATTTCTGGTACCCGGCTGATTTACCCGGCTAAAGATCGGGAAATCACCGTAAAAACCACCAATATGGGCAAAGAACCTTCAATGGTTCAGGTGTGGATCGATCGTGGCGATCCCAATAGCCGAGCCGATACCGCCAATGCGCCTTTCCTGGTGACGCCACCGCTGGTGCGTATTGACCCTAATAAGGGGCAGGCATTCCGCGTAGTGTTTACCGGCGCAGCGCTGCCTAAAGATCGGGAGTCTATCTTCTGGTTTAACCTGCTCGACGTACCACCGCTGCCAAAAGATGCCGATGCCAACGTGATGCAGGTGGCTTATCGTTCGCGTATCAAACTGTTTTATCGCCCTGAAGGGCTGGCAGGTAACCCGGTCAAGGCTGCTGAATCCCTCACCTGGTCACGGGGAACGTCTGCAAAAAACGGTGTAGAACTGCAGGTGCGCAACAACAGCCCGTTCTATGTCTCGTTGTCCACTGTCACCCTGAAAAATGGGAGTACCACGTTTAAGGACGCGGAGGGGAAAACTTTGGCACCGTTCAGTACACAGAACATCACGCTGAAAGGGTCAGGTACGTTACCGGCAGGGCAAGCCAACGTGATGTATAGCTGGATCAACGATTACGGCGCAGCTGTTGAGCAGACCACACCATTGGCGCCCTGAACCGAATACGCGTCGGGTTTACGCACGGAGGCAGCATGCCATGACCAATAAGAATAAGGCAGGATCCATATGATGAGTAGCAACATTCAGAAAACGATAAAAAAAGCGGTAACGCAGAAGACATCGCGCGCCAGACTGGCTGCGCTCTCGCTGGGCGCCCTGGCGCTGGCGGTGCTGGGTATCTCTCAGGGGTATGCTGTTACTACTGTATGCAATGTGCCGCCGCCGCTCTCTCTCACGTTCCCTGCGCTGGTGTTTGACGGCGGGGCGGACGGCCCTACCATAGGTCAGCCTATAGGCAGCGGCTGGGGAGCCGTCACGACCAACCCCACTTTGTTTAGCGGCGGTGCTGACTGTCTAATTACCAATGGTGTTACATTATTGATGATGGGGGCAGAGACGCAGCCAATCCCGGGTATTACCTATACCGAGAGCGGAATCACTTACCCGGTATTCCCTACCAATGTACCGGGTATCGGCATCATTATCGGGATAAAGGCGACGTCGGCGGCGAACTACACGCCAGTAAACATATTAACCATCTTCTTTCCAGAGCCCTCTCCGTCACGGGGCATGGGAGTATCCCTGCAGGCCAAACTGATCGTGACCGGGCGCCTGACCACCGGTGTTTATCAAATCCCCCGTCAGGATCTGGTCCGTGTTTATGGCAGTGGTTATCTGCCGGAGACGGCCACCGGTATAAGCGTGATGTCGCTTAACACCACGACAGTGACCATTACGGCTAGAACCTGCCAGATGACCAGCGCAACGACGCAGAATGTGCCGCTGCCGAGAGTCACCAAAAATCAGTTCTCCGGCCCGGGCTCATTGTCAGCTGTCGGGTATAATTTCACGCTGTCAACGCTATGCGACAGCGGGGTCAAGCTATATGCCACCATGACCGACGCCAACGACCCGAGCAATACCGGCAATACGCTTTCGTTGGGTACGGGTAGCACGGCGTCAGGCGTGGGCGTGCAGATACTCAGGAATAACCAGGCGATTGCCTTTGGTCCGGACTCCGCGGCGTCGGGAAATACCAACCAGTGGTTTATCGGGACCGCTGGCAGCGGCGGCAAAGAGACCATTAACATCCCGCTGGAGGCCAAATACGTTCAGACAGAGTCAAACATGGTGGCGGGAAACATCAGGAGCAGGGCCACCGTGACTTTCTCCTACCAGTAACGCCATCGTCGCCAATAAAAAACCGGTGAATTTGCCGGTTTTTTTATTGGGTGAGGAAAAGTTTTCTTCCTGGTCTTTTTTTGTGTAGGGTATTTGCACCCAATGTCTGTAGCAAACTAAGAAATAATATTTTTCTTTAATAAGGTTTTCCTTATATCAATTTTGTCATTTAAATAAACAGGATTGAATTAGAATTTATTTTGTCCTTTTGTCTATATTTTTACGTCAGTAACTGATTGTTTTTGTTTATATAATAAATACACGTTGATTTATATCATATTAAGAATTACCGTTTAATTTTTGTTTAATTTTTTATTGCTATTGTTATCTGGCGTTATCTGAATCACCGCTTACCACTGAATGGCATAATAATAAGGATATCCTTATATACTCCAATCAGCAATATGGCAATATATTCACACCTCTGAAATATATCCGTTCAGGGTTGTATCGCAATCATCATTCGATGGCGTTCACCATCGTTAATTTAATTTTAATCAACAGCAAACTATTTGTTGTGCTCAATACACTTAGTCAAATAAAGGTATATAAAACATGAAAGCAATCTCTATCAAAACTGTCCTGGCAACTCTGATCCTGACTGGTCTGGCAAGCAACGCTTTTGCCTACGATGCACAGATCAATATCACCGGTGAACTGACTGAAAGCACTTGCCTGATCAATGGTGCCAGCAGCCCAGCGGTCAAGAACGTCACTCTGCCAACCTTGTCCAAGTCTGCCCTGACCGGTGCAGGTTCATGGGCTGGCCGTGTGCCAGTGACCTTCGAGCTGACTGGCTGTGATGTGGGCACCACCGGTGCAACCGCCACTTTCGAAAACGGCCCGAACATCAGCGCCGAAGGCAACATGAAAAACCTGGCTGCCACCAACGCTGCCACCAACGTGGAAGTTCAGTTGCTCGATGCTGCGGGTACCGCGCTCAACCTGGCGTCAGACACGGTAACGACCCCAATCGTTGGCGAGGCAGGGACCTTGAAGTTCTTCGCACAGTATTACTCCAAGGATGGTGGTGCATCTGCTGGCCAGGTGGTCTCACACGTTGAACTCTCAATGAACTACAACTAATCCCCCTAGGGATACTGGTAGTTACGGTATCCCTGATTTTTTAAGGGCATCCACAATCGGTTGCCTTTTAAAAAAACATTTACTTACTGCTTATTACACCTTTAGAACCACCCAACTTCGGAGAAATAGTCATGTTTGCTGGCTTCTTAAACGCATTTACTCCTCGCCAGACTCGTCAGATCTTTGTGACCAGCCTGTTGGCGATGGCGGTAAGTACGGCTGCCCATGCCACAGACCAGGATCCTTCGGAGTTGGCAGAGTTCGACCCTGGTTTTTT
Source organism: Serratia sp. Res13-Sevr-LER1-36-b (assembly GCF_015673035.1). NCBI lineage: Bacteria > Pseudomonadati > Pseudomonadota > Gammaproteobacteria > Enterobacterales > Yersiniaceae > Serratia > Serratia sp. Res13-Sevr-LER1-36-b. The sequence continues at coordinate 873,065 of NZ_JADACK010000005.1, forward strand.
CCGCGGGCTCAGCGGCCAGGCGGCCGACCTCTCGCGTTTCAGCAAAGGTAACACCTTGAGCCCCGGCCACTATCGCTTTGATGTGTACGTCAATGAGCTGTGGGTGGGCCGCCAGGAGATCGCGGTAACCCATACTATCCCCGAGGCAGGCGTGAACTATTGCTTTACTCCTGAGCAGGTACTGCAATGGGGGCTGGATGCCAGCAAACTCCCCGAGGCGGCGCTGGCGCAACAGACGCTGAAGAACGAGAAGTGCTTTGACGCCGAGAAATTCATTCCCGGTTTCAAGTTAAGCGCCAATACCGGTGAGCTGATGCTGGAGATCACCGTCCCCCAAGCCTTTATCGGTTCACGCCGTGGCGTGGTCGCGCCCGAGCTGTGGGATCATGGCGTCACCGCCGGTTTTGTCGGCTATAACCTCAACGCTTTTCACACCGACAACCGGGATGGGGGCAATACCACCCAGTATTTCGGTGGTTTTAATAGCGGGGTGAACCTGGGCGCCTGGCGGTTGCGTCATAACAGCAGCTATACCCGGACGGAGGGGAGCAACAATTCTGGTCACTATCAGGCTATCAGTAGTTACGCTCAGCGCTCGATCGCACCGCTCAGGGCGCAGTTCTCGGTGGGGCAATACTTCACGCCGGGTGACCAGTTTGACAGCGTGCCGTTCACCGGCGTGCAGTTGACCAGTGATACCCGCATGAATCCCGATACCGAGAACGGCTTTGCGCCGGTGATCCGTGGGATTGCCAATTCTAACGCCAAAGTCACCGTCCGCCAGGGTAACAACGTGGTCCATGAGACCAGCGTGCCGCCAGGCCCGTTTGCTATCGACGATCTCCATAGCACAGGCTACTCAGGCGATCTGCTGGTGACGGTAACCGAAGCCGACGGCCAGACCCGCAGCTTTACCGTGGCCTATGCTGCGGTGCCACAAATGCTGCGGCCGGGGATTTCACGTTTCAACCTGTCAGCGGGAAAATATCGTGACAGCGCGCTCGACACTACCCCCAGCTTCTTGCTGGGCACATGGCAGCAGGGGATTTCCAACCTAGTGACCGCCTACACTGGGGGGATTGTATCCGACAAGTACCAGTCGTTGCAGGGCGGATTGGCTTTGAACACCGGTTTAGGTGCGGTGGCCGTGGATATCACGCAATCACGCGCTAGCGGCCTGAAAAATAATGCCACCGGGAACGAGCAGCAAATGCAGGGGCAGAGTTATCGGGCGACCTACAGTAAGTTGCTGCCCGAAACGCGCACCAACTTTACCCTGGCGGCCTACCGTTTTTCGAGCGACGGCTACCTGAGTTTCGGTGATTTTGCCCGGGCGCGCAGTAGCGAGACGCCCACGTTTAACGAGGCGGGGAGCCTGCCCGGTCTGGCTGGTGATATTTCTGAGACCTCTCGGCCACGTAACCGTTATCAACTGAACGTCAACCAGCCGTTGGCCGAAGGGTACGGTAGCCTGTTCTTCAGCGGTTCGGCGCAGAACTACTGGCATAACGGTGGGGGCACCAGCACCACGTTCCAGGCTGGGTACGGGAATAGCTATGGCTGGGGTAACTTCAACGTCGGTGTCAGCCGGACTCTCGGCTCGGCGGGCAAGTCGGATACACAATATCTGGCCAGCTTCAGCATCCCACTGGGTAGCCAGTCTCGTGCACCGATGCTGACGACGTCACTGAATTACAGCGACAGTAAGAATACCACTGCGCAAACTACCCTGAGCGGTACGGCGGGTGAAAATAACCAGCTGAACTACAACGCGTTTGGTAGCAACAACCGGGCCGACAGCCACAGCGCCAACTCGCTGGGCGGCAACGTACAGTACAGCTCACCGTATGCGGTGATGAGCGGCGGGGCAAGCACTGGCAATAGCGCTCGCCAGTTGAATCTGGGGCTGAGCGGCAGCGTGGTCGCGCATCCGGGGGGCGTCAATTTTACGCAGTATCAGGGGGAAACCATGGCAGTGGTAGAGGCCAAAGGTGCGCAAGGGGCAACCATCAGCAGCAACGTCGGTGCAGCAGTGCAGGGTAACGGTTTCGGGGTAGTCTCCGGGCTGATGCCGTACCGCCAGAACGAAATCGCGCTCGATCCGAAAGGGACTTCGCAGAACGTGGAGATCCAGGGTAGTTCTCAGCAGGTTGCTCCCAGCGCCGGGGCTATCACGATGCTGAAATACGAGACTGAGACCGGCGCGCCGGTGATGTTGCAGGCTACCCGTTCGGATGGGAAACCGATCCCGTTGGGTTCAGAAGTGCTGGATGACAAGGGAAACTATCTGGCGATGGTCGGCCAGGGTGACCTGATCTTTACGCGCGGTTTGGCACCTGAGGGGCGGCTGATGGTGAAATGGGGGCAGGGAGCCAATCAGCGTTGCTCACTGCAGTACCGTTTACCGGCCAACGTAGCCACCATGCAGGATTACCCAAAAGTGGCTGCCAAGTGTGTGGTGCAGTAAGTCTACTTACCCCCGCACCGCTTCGGCGGTGCGGGGACGGTTTTTTAGCGTTCAAATCCCCACTCAGACCATTTGCTTTTGATTTTCTCCTGCAACGGCAGCGGATAATTGGTGGCAAAACTCAATACCTGTTCCAACGGTTGGTTGACCTGCTGTTGGATCTGCAAGCAACTGTACGCCACCAGGCCGCCGCGCCCGCGCAGTTTGGTGGCCACATCCAGGTAAATCTGTAACCCGGTACCGTCGGAGTCGTACTGCGGATAGTGAAACACGCCTTGCACCGGGTTATTGCGCGTCGCTAATGCCCAAGTCACTTTGTTGCTGTCATCAGGGGGAATATCTTCTCCCACGATGATCAGCTTGGCGGTGGTTTTACCAATATGGTTGGTCCAGAACACTTCGGCAATCTTGTCGATAAAGGCTTTGACCGTCATGCCGGTGATTTTATGCCAGTCGTCACGGACCCGGATCACCAGCCAATGCGAAGAGGCCTCCAACGGGCTGAAACAGTCGATGATCGGCAGACCGGACTTTTCAAAATACACCCTGGCGGTGGCAGATAAACAGAAGCAGCCGAGCATCAGCGTAGAGTCGATCGGAATACCCGGTATGCAGATCGGCAAGATAGCCTCATCGCGGAAGGTGACGCAGGTGATTTTAGCCAAGGGTTTCAGGCTGGACTGGTTGGAAAGGTAGCCAGGGAACTCGCCAAACGGGCCTTCAGCCACGGATTTATCCGCGCTGACATAGCCTTCAATGATGATTTCACATTCGGCTGGTACCAACACATCGCAGGTTTCCGCTTTCACCATCTCAATGCCGTGGCCAAGGAACGCTGAAGCATAGTTGTATTCATCATGCCAGGCTGGCGGTGCGGCAGACAGCAACATGGTAACCGCCGGAGGCACTCCAAGGGCGATCACGAACGGGCAGTCTTTCCCCTGGGCAGTCCACATATTGTAGATCATGCCGTTATGTTGGAAAGGCAGCCACAGGCCGACAATATTGTTCTTCGAATAATGCGGGCCATTACCGTGTGGTACGCCGACCGAACTGGCGTGAGGCGGTTTTGGCGTTGGGTTATTTTGCGGCCGTGAACCGGCGATCATCGCCCGGCTGAAAGACCAATTGGTCCAGGCGTCCTTATCTACCGTGTAGGCGTCTTCAGGTACAGGTTCCCCCGGTGGAGTTCGCACCATGATGGCTCCGGCTGTCTGGAAATAACGGCCGCCGTCGCCGTCGTGCAGGATAGGAGCCGGGATTTTGGTCATATCAACCTGATCGCCCACCCATTTGTTTTGTTTACATGGGGCCGTGGCCGGGTCAACCATCACTGGCGGATGCGGCTCCTGACCGATGGCATCCAGAAAGGCATCCTGGATCTCCAGCAACTGAGCATCGTCCGGTAAACCTAGCATCAGCGCCAGACGCTGCCAGCGCTTGCCCGGTACGCGGCTGACCGTCGGGCCCATTTCTGCCGCCCGAAAACCGGGGGCGCCCTTCACCTTGCTAAACAGCGGCATTGGGCTTTCCGTTTCGCAGGCGTGGCGCAGAATGGCGCCGATCTCCAGATACCAATCCACCTCATCGGGGATCGCCACCACTTCCCCCTTGCTGGCCAACAGTTCCAGATAGGCGCGGTACGATTTGGGGACTTTCTGCACATCAATTTTCAGTTTACGTCGCTTCATTGATTTTGATCCTGATGTGGGCCACTGAGTTCATCGGCCAGGGCGAATGACTGGGCTACGCCGGTCAGCGTTGGGTTCCATGAGCCAGGGCGGGGGAACAACATGCTGCCCAGGCCATAAACGTTCGGGTAACGGTGCATCTGACCGTTGAGGGCGGTGACCGAGGTTGCAGGATCGTCGCCCATCCACAGGGTGCCCGCCTCGTGCACTAACCCCTGATTGCGGATATTGTCCGGCGGCGATTTTTCCCAGGTAAAGCTGCCGTCCGGGTTATTGTGCTGGTACTCAAGTGGGGCATCTCCAGCAAGGGCGTACATCACGTCATAGGTGGTTTTATCCATCGCATCCCAGAATTGACGGTCGGTTTCCTTCATCTGGATATACACTTCGGCCTCACCCAGCGGGTTGGTCGTGACGTAATTCCACGAGTTTACCGAGCGTTCCCCGAGGAACTCCCCCATGGAATGCAGCATGATCACCACGTAGTCAGGATCCTGATAGGTGGCAACGGCTTCTGGTGAAGAAGCATCTGGCAGGATGCGGTACAACACGTCGTAGCTTTCCGTCGGTTGTGGGTTATGGACCACGCTGATGTGGGTGTGCATCAGGCGGTTGGTGGTTTTATCGATACCGGGCAGGTAATAGGCCACGGTTTGCAACTGGTTGGTTAATACCGGCAGGCTGCTGGCGGGGATACGGGCTGCCAGCCAGGAACGGATATGACCGCACAGGTTTTTTCCCACCAGTTTATCGTCAGGAAAAGACTTGGTAAGGATAAAACCGGCTTCCAGGGTATTACAGGCCAAAATCACTTTGGCGTTGCCGACGCGCAGTGAGCCGTCTTTAGTGATGATTTCTGTGACAACGTCACCTTCTGCAATCAGTTGCTCCACTTCGGCATTGACCACCACCTTGAGTGAGGCGTAAGCCTGCACATCATTCACCAGTACCGAAATGGGCGAGAACTTGGCCCAATCCTCTGGTGCAACTCCCTGGCCAGTTGCCATGGCTGAGTCCAACGCGCTCGGGCTTGGCTGCGGTTTGGCTCCACTGATATTGGCCAATTGCGAGAACAGGCGCTCACCCATAAAGCGATTCAGTGACTGGTTGCGATTGCCGGGGATCTCCAGGGAGTAGCGCCGCCCCATAAATTCGCCGGTGGGATACCACTGATTATCCAGGCGCTCGATCGCCTGCGGTGGCCAGTCCGGCATTTCGCTGCTATCGGGTTGCGGTGTCCAGGCGTTCCAAAACAGCGCGCGACCGCCCACATAAGGGATCTGCGGCATAAAGTTAAGGCTGAGTTTCATATCGGCAGAGCCATGGTACGTCCATGGTCGGATACCTACGCTGGTGTTGAGTTTGATGTAGGCCGGTGGAATGTTCTGAATATGGTCGGGGATCAGATAGTTGCCTTTCTCCAGCACCAGAATTCGGGCCTGAGGATTATGTTGCAGCACCCGGTGGGTAAAGCTGGTGCCATAGGCACCGCCACCAATCACGATATAGTCAAAAGACTGCCCCTTGATCTGGGCAAAGCGGGAAAAATAGATATTGTCGACTTCACTCATAGTTGGCTCCCGGAACGTGGCATGCGAAAAATCATCCCCGCCCCGAACCGGCGGCGGGGCAAACGGCTATGGGTAATAGGCGCGGCTTTGAATGGCCGCCGGGGCTGAGTTGAGGGTTTGCACTGCCACAGGGGCGCAACCGCCGATCAACTGCTCCAGATCTTTACGCATGGGGTGGCTGCTGGTACCCAGCACCAGTTTTACCGCCTCAGCGTGGCCGCCGTTGAGGAAATAGGTATCCATCGCCTGCAGGATGTTCCAGCGGCAACCGATCAGCTTGTTATCGTGAACGCCGTATTCGGTAATTGGCGAGATGTTGCCCGGGATTGACTTGATGCCCAAGGTGTTGACGATGCAGGTGAATATCGCAGTGTTGGCATCCTTTGGATCGTCCACCCGGAAGCCCCAGGTTTCTACCCACTCGGGTTGATAGACCGCAGAGTTGGTCCGCACCGGATTTTGTGAGGCCAAATTGACCTTGAAAGTGGTCTGGAATTTAGGCTCGCCAAACAGCTGCTCACCGGCGGCGATGGCGATAGGGGCATCGCAAGGCACCCAGACGCGATGGTTACCGTACAGCTTGGTTTGATCGCCGTCTTGAATAAATTCCTCATAGCCAATCGGTGCCAACTGGTCTTTACGGTGCTCGGGATAGGCAACAATGTTGAGCTCCAGCTCCTGGGTGATCGCTGCACCGCTGCTGCCCCATTGCTCTGGCGGGGTATTGAGGCCAGAGGCAAATTGCCCAGCGTACAATTGGAAGTTAAAGCTCACCATCGCCTTATCGCCAAACCGTGCCGGGCTAAGCCCGGTTCCCTGCAAATAAGGTTCCACTCGGCTCAACGGCACCAGATAATACACACCAACGTTGGTCAGTGAGGCGTAGTAGAACGGCATGGTGAACGGCGACGGGATGCTGGGTAAATCATTTTGCTGATTAGACATGTGCGTGGTTCCTACTGTTGTGGGGATTGAGGTTTGGCCGAGTGTGGGCAAGCCGCCGGTACCGGATAAGGCGCGGCTTTCAGCGCCGAAAGAATGTTCAGTGGGTTGAAGTACTGACGCATCAGGGTGATTTGATGCTGTTCATTGAATTGATAACGGATCGCCCAGTCGTAGCGATAGGGCACGCGGCCGCATTTGGTCGTGCCTTGTTCGCCCCCGTAGGACATTGCCTGATCGCCGCTGAAGAAGGATTTCTCGACGCCCGCGCTGCCAAAATTCACCGTTGCACCGAGCAGCGTCCAAAAACGGGTAAACCCTTCGTGGCCGTAGAACACCCCCAGATAGGGGCATTCGCTGGGGCCGGAGATATCCCAGATCACCTCGTCACTCATGCAGGAGAGTGCCAACTGCAGGTTACCGGTGGAATAGGCTTGCTGCAGCTGATCCAGGGTGGCCTCATTGCTGGCACTGGCACTGGCACTGGCACTGGCACTGGCATCTACACTGTCGGTTGTGGTTAACGCTGCGGTGGCCGGAGCAGCCATCAACACCTGTTTACCCAGCGGCTGGCGGTTAGCCACGCTGTACTCAAACGTGGGGGCGCAGTGGAATAATTCCTTGCCGGGGAAAGGGTTGGCGGTGATGGCCCGGAAGTCATCCCGCAACGCGCACATCGCCACCACGGCGGCCATCAACTTGTCTGGGGCACCGGTAAATGCTGCCTGCAGATCGCCGAGCAACTGACAGTAACGTTGGTTAAACCGGATGATGGCGTCACGAACCTCTCCGGGTGGATAATCGCTGACCTTGGCGTTGCTGTCGATCAGCACGCTTTTACCCCACGGCACCGGGAACGGCTCGCCGGTAGGGCCACTGGCCACGGTATCGCCTTTTTGATACAGCCGTTCATTGTAGATCTGGCTAAAACGGAAATAGTGAGCCAACTCATCTTCATCCACGACCCAGATATCGTTTTCTGTGCCTTCACCCTGATCGGTAATCAGTTTCATGGCGGCTATCGCGGACTTCAGATCGCTCACTTTCAGTACGTTGCCCCCACCACCATAGTAGAAAACATCCGGTGGGATCTGGCGCTGTGGATCGCCGCAGAAAATCGCCCGTTCTCCATGGGTTTCCACCGCAGCCCGCAGGCGCGATTCAACGTAAAGATAAAACTCACCGATGGTCATATCGCTGGGGACTTCATTGGCGATGGCGCGCGGGCGGACATCTTTCGGATGCTCGATCACCATGCCCTGGAAGATGCCGTTTTTGGAGAAACCGTACAGATTCACTTCAATATCATCAATATCGTAAGGCAGACGTGCGGGATAACTGGGCAGGAAGTCGGGCGAATCGACCGCGGGCGTACCGCCGATGGCGTTGAGCAGGTTGGCCGTCAGGGTGAAGTGCAGCATCTCTTCAACCACCACCGAACGCAGGGTTTCGATGATGCGCCAGTCCACGTCGTCATCCAGGGTATAGAGCATCGTCAGATAGGGGGGAATGGTGGCATGTTCCAGTTGCATAGCGTTCAGCAGCAGATCGCGCAGTTCGGTCAGATCCTGCGCCAGACTTTTTTCGTCGGCAAACTGCACATAGCCGAGTTGGGCAAACGAGGTTTCAGCAAGCTGGAAGGTCTTGGCTTTTGCGGTCATGTTCATATCAATGTTTCCGTCCGAGTATGTGGTCGGCAGTGGCGAAGGTCAGGGCCGTCATAGTGAGCGTGGGGTTTGAGGTGCCCAGCGTTGGCATGCTGCCGCAGCCAATAACGTAAAGGTTGGGGTGATCCCAGCTTTGCTGGTGCCGGTTGACTACCGAGTTTTCTGGCCGCGTTCCCATCCGGTGGGTGCCGGCCACATGGCCAACGCCTGCCCAGATGTAACCGTTACCTTGCCAGGTGAAATAACCGGGGTTGTCCGACGGGTAGTGGGTGAAATCCTTGATCCCCAGTTGGCTGAACAGGCTGCTGGCCACTTCGCGACCAAACGCCATGCCGCCCTGGCTGTAGTCATCCACGTTGTAGTGGATCACTGGCCGGTAATTGCCGAGCGGATCACGCCAGCGATCGTCGATGGTGACGCGATTGGCGGCATCCGGCAGCTGTTCGGTCATCATATCCAGGCGGATTTGCCGGGGTAGCACCTGCCCAAGCCGCTGGCGTAACGCCTTGCCATACAATCGCTCGTCATCTACCATATCCACCGTGCTGTCCACCGGTTCGTTGCGTGGCCAGCTCCAGCCCCAGTTGCCGATCTCCAGCACAAATGCGGCGCGATCGCGGCGAAACTCGCCCCCCCGGTAGTTCACCAGCGTTGACGTCAAACCCGGTCCACGAAATGCACCTATCGCTTCCGGCGCTAATCCCCAAGACAGAATGGTGGGGTGATCCATCAGGTTGCGCCCCAGCTCTCCGCTGGACTGACAGGCCTGTGATGCCTGTAATAACACGGCGTTTTCGATGGCATTGGCGGCCAGAATAAACAGCTCGCTGTGTAAGGTGATCGGCTCAAAGTCATGGCTGCTGTCGTTCTTCCACACCTTGCAGTCCAACGCGCTGATTTGCCCCGTCTCTGGCGAGATATGCAGACGAGAGGCAACCGCCTGGATCAGCAAATCGGCATCCGTTTCCACCAGGGTTTTTAACGCGTTGTAACGAGCCTGGATCGGGCAGATAGGAATACAGCTGGAGTTGCCCATACAGCGACGACCCACGGCCGGATTACCCACCGCACCACGCGGGGTATAACCTGCATTGGGCACGCTGTTTCTGCCTTGCGGGATAGAGCGGATCTGGGCTTTGTCTGCCATACCGGGTAATTCGGCCTGTGCCAATCCGGCGATCATCCAGCGATCCAGATAGCTTTGCGGGATTTTTTGCATCGGGTACTGATAGCCTGGTGCAAAATAGATGCCGTGGTATTGCTGATCCTGCACGTCGGCGGAAACCCCAATTTCCAGTTCAGCGCGTTGATAATACGGCAGTAATTCCTCATAGCTCAGCGGCCAGTCTACGCCACGGCCAAACAGCGTGGCCATGGCAAAATCCTCAGGCAGCATCCGTGGACAACTGCCGAACCAGTGCAGCGAAGTGCCACCCAGCCGACGGGTATAGTTACTTTCGAAGGGATAGGGGCCCATCTGCACGAAATACCCTTTGTGCGAAGGTTTACCGGGCGTGATGGGTTCAACGTCAGTCACTTCTGGCTGTGGTGCGTTGGGCGAGTTGGGATAGGGCGCGTTAGGTGTTTTTGCCACCGCCTGCATAAAGGTTTGCACATGATCCAGGTGCTGGCCAAAGCTGTCGTTGCCCGTCCCGGCTTCGACGATCAGCACCCGGCGGCCAGCGCGGGTCAACTGCTTGGCCATGATGCAACCGGCAAATCCTGAACCTACGATCACCGCATCATAGGGTTGGGCGGTGGCTTGCTGCCAATCAATCTGCCGCATGATGCCCCCCGTTCAGATCCTGGAGGATGTTATGCGCAGCCCAACAGGTGAGCGCCGACATGGTTAGCGTTGGGTTTGAGGTACCCATGTTTATCATGTTGCCGCAGCCTACCAGATAGAGGTTGGGGTGCTCCCAGGTGCGCTGGTCCTTATTCACCACGGAGCTTTCTGGTGAACCGCCCATGCAGTGGGTTCCGGCAAAATGCCCGGCACCGTTAAAGGTGAGGGTTCTGCCGTCTGGGCAGACGAAGGCTCCGGCATCCTCTTTTGAGTAGGACGAGTAGTTCTTGATATCGGCCTGGTCGAAGATTTTCATCGACATATCGTAAGCGCTGGCGAAACCGGCGCGGGTATAGGGCGATAAATCGTAGTGAATAACCGGGCGGTAGTTACCCATTATGTCTAGATAATTTGGATCGATGGTGACGCGGTTATCGTACTCCGGTAGCTGTTCCACCAGGATGCCGAAGCGGAATTGACGTGAAACCTGGTCTTTGAGCCTTTCACGTAACTCTTTACCGTGCAGTTGTTCCTCGTCTACCAGAGTGATCACATCCTTAGACGGTGCCTGAGCTGGCCACAGCCAACCGTCGTTGCCCATTTCGAATCGATACGGTGCATGGTGTTTACGGAAGCTGCCACCGCGGAGATCCTCGATGCCGGAGGTCGCTAATGGGCCACGTAGCGGCCACAATGGCGTTTTCTTGGTTAGGCCCCATGTCAGCAACTCCGGGTGATCCATCAGATGGCGGCCAACCAGATCGTTGCCTTTACAGGCACCGGAGGCCAGTAATAGCACCGCGTTGGCGACAGCGTGGGCGGCGAGCACATAGCGTTTGCCCCGCACCGTATGCAGGCTGTAGGAATTATCTCCCGGATAGCGATAGTGTTTTAACTGAACGCCGTTGATCGCCTTACTGTGTGGGTCGATATCCAATTGGAACGCCACGCTCTGCAACACGATATCGAGCTTTTCGTGGTTGGCGGTGTTCAGTGTTTTCAGTGCATTATATTTGGCCTGAATAGGGCAGATAGGCACGCAACTGGAGTTACCCATGCAGCGGAGGCCCACTTTGTCGTTACCCACGGCACCTTTTGGGGTATAGCCCCGGCCCTTATCGTAAGCACTATTGGGAACGCTATTGCGTGATGCGGGCGTGCCACGCACTTTCAGGGTGTAAGACTTGCCGTCATCCTCCACCTGCATGCCATCAATGCGGCTGGCCAGTTGTTTGTCACTCCAACTTGCAGGCAGACCGTGCATTGGGTAGACGTAATCTGGCGGGAAGGTGACACCAAGATAGGACTGTTCTTCCACATTGGCGGAAACCCCGAGCTCCAACTCAGCCTTGCGGTACCACGGTTCCAGCTCCTGGTAATCGATCGGCCAATCGATACCCACGCCATAAAGCGACTTCAGGCGAAAATCCTCTGGTAGCATGCGCAGCGAGGTTCCGAGCCAGTGCAGGGTAGTGCCCCCCAGATAGCGGGTGTAGGTCGAACTGAATGGCAGCGGCCCTCGCTGGACAAAGTAACCTTGGTCGTTCGGTGTTTTGGTAACATCGGTTTCCAGCGGCTCGCGGGCATTGGGATTATCAGGGTAGGGAGCATTGGGGATTTTGATGGTGGCGGTATAAAAGGTGTTGAGGTAATCCAGATAGCCTTGGTAATCCGTCCCAAGGCCGGTACCGGCCTCGACAATCAGGCAGCGTTTTCCCGCTTGCGTCAGGGTTTTGGCAACGATGGCGCCGGAGATCCCACCACCTACGATCACCACGTCGTACTCGGTTGTCTCTGCTTGTTCAAGAGTGATGATATTCATAGTTTCACCACTGTGGATGGGGTTACTGGCGGTTCAGACCAGGCACCAAAGCCTTGTTGTTTGGCACCCTGTGGATGGGCATGAATCGCATCCCACACCAAGCCCTGTTGATAGCTGTTAGCACTGGGGATCTGGGTATCATTCGGGTTGTCTGGCGAATACCACTGGCCTAGGTACCACAGCTTGATAATGCTGCTCACCAACGTTGACAACTTTTCAGAACCCAGCAGTTGGGTTTCTACAAAGGACGAGTGCTGTGCAGCATCTGCCGGAAGTTCGCCGTAGGTCGCCAATAATGTGGCAAAACGTTCTGCCGCGTGCGTTTGTACCCAGTCATAATAAAAGGCTGCTTGGCCAGTACCGAGTAACTCAAAACGGTCAAAACCGGTTAATAAACGGGAAAGATCGATAAATTGCTGTAGTGCCGCATCGGATGCAAGTTGTTCATCGCTCATAAGGTGCTGCCTGTATAGGTTTTTATTATGGCGGCCTATTACTGCCACCGGGAAAAATCAATAAAACAGGTTGCATTAGTTGTGTTATTTATTGCTGTGGATTAATGGGGCGAATTAATCCCTGAGCCTCCAGTAACGTGGATGTTCATGATTTTTTGTTTTTTAGACGCACTAAAAAGTGCGCTATTGTAATAACAATAACGGTAATTTAATTCATTTTAACCTTTTGAATTGGAACGAATAGTGTGTGCCGCGCGCAAGCGAGACCACCGCTGGTGGCGAACAGTTACGTGAGGCTCACAACGTTTACTTCCCGGGCTAATTATATTAGCGGTGAATTGCTATGCTAAATAAAATGAAATACACAGAGCGTGCCAGCATTGCGCAGGCGCGTGGTATCCCATTAAAATAAAAGCTCATTCAGAATGTTACGTGTAAAGTACATGGTTAAGTTTTTTATTTCACTTAATCCACCACATTCTTCAGAGTGTAATAAATATGGTATGAGAGGCCATATTCCGCAAGCTTAAGCATTAATAAAGTATTTAATGATATATAATTCCCATGAGTGCGAGATGTTTTGCTGTCAAAAAAATAATGTCAGCATAAAATGCCAATTATTAACATTTAGCTTCTATAGATAGAAAGATAATTCTTTCTATGCTTACTATAACGCCGCGATCTAAGGAGGCAGGCATGCAGGTGGCGTCGGTTCTTATGAAAGTTTATTTAATGTGTTAGATCAAGGTTTACTACGAATTTCGTTGTAAAAATGCAACTTAGGATTAGATTGATTGCGATTATCATTAACTTTCAATGGGTGCAACATGGTGAATTGGTTTAATCGTGTCATGGATCGTCCGGATCTGGGCAAGCTGATCCTGCGTTTGGCGTTCAGCATTATGATGATATTCCATGGGTGGCATAAACTGATCGGCGGTATCGATTATATCCAGGGATTGCTGACTCAACATGGGCTGCCAGGATTTATCGGTTACGGCGTTTTCCTAGGCGAGTTAGTGGCACCACTGTTGATTATTTTGGGGATTTTTACCCGCCCGGCGGCGTTGGTGTTTTCATTTACCATGCTGGCGGCTTACCTGCTGATCGATCCCGGCAAGGCGCTGATGCTGACGAAGGTTGGGGCCTGGGGAGCAGAAGATATGGCGGTGTATTTCTTTGCCGGGCTGGCCATCGCCTTCCTTGGCAGTGGTCGCTATTCGGTAATGAAGGATCCGAACTGGCGTTGAAGTAGCTAGCGGGTATCGATAGGGACTCACAGTGGCATTCCAGAGCTGAATGCCACTTCAATATTTCTCAACATTAATACTTGGCTTTTCAGCGCGAACACAATTTGAATATTGATATTCTGCAAAATTGGGATTTGAGAAACCAGAACTTCCCGCGGGTTTTCATGGATTGTGTCAGGCACTAGGTTTTTGGCGATGAGGGGACTCGCGCTATGTGATCCATTTTTGACACTTGTCACAAAAAAATAAACCGTGGTATCTATTTTAGTAAAATATCGTTTCTTTTATTTAAATTTAACCGTAAAAGGGTTAGTATTCAATGTGCTGTATACCTAATAGCCTTTCAATCTGCGGGTTTTGTTTGCCTTGCTCTGTTGGTGCCGACGCTATCTAAACTGAGCCGGCGGGGCGGTTTGCCGTTCAGCTGTTATTTGCCTGCAACTTGCAATTCTTTTGGGTACAGCGACCTTGACTGTTCTTCCAGTGATAAGGGATCCCCATGAGAATACAGCTCTCTCCTTCCTATATAACGATTAAGACTATGATTCTGCTTATGGCAACCAGTTTGATTGCAACCACTCCGCAGGTGTCTGCAGCTCCACTAAATAAACAAGCACCGCAGCAATTGCATGTCCCAGCTCTGTCGGCTGATGACAGTAGCCTGATGTTGGTGTGGAAAGCGCCAGAAGATACCGGAGATATAGCTGACTATCTGGTTTATTCAGAAGGGAAACTGTTGGGTAAAGCCAGTGAAAACAACGATCGGTTTTCACCTGCCAAGCCTTACATCAATCATTTTTATGCGAATGACAAAGATAATTTTTCGCAGCGGATTGTGATCCAGAATTTCAAAGTAACGGATTTAAAGCCCGAGAGTCAGTATTCGTTTACCGTCAAAGCGCTCTATGCCGATGGTTCGCTATCAGACGCGAGTCAAAGCGTTACGATAAAAACCACCCCGTTACCGACCGTGGTCAATATCACGGATTTTGGTGCTATAGGGGATAGCAGCACGTTAAATACTAAAGCGATTCAACGGGCGATTGATGCTTGCCAACCTGGCTGCCGGCTTGATGTTCCTGCGGGAGTTTATAAAACCGGGGCGCTATGGTTGAAAAGTGATATGACGCTCAACCTGCAAGCGGGTTCTACCTTGCTGGGTTCTGATGACCCTGCTGATTACCCGCCAGCTTACCGGTTGTATAGCTATTCTACCGAAATGCGGCCAGCATCTTTGCTTAATGCCATCGATTCAGAACACGTAGAGCCGGGAACTTTCCGCAATATACGCATTGTTGGGCCAGGAGTGATTGACGGCAATGGCTGGTTACACCAAAAAACCGCTGAGATTGTCGATGAAGTGGGAAACCGTCTGCCACAGTATATTTCCAGTAGAAACAGTGAAGTCCATAAAGATGGCATCTTGGCTAAGCATCAGGTCGCCAAAGCGGTGGCCGAAGGTGTACCGTTACAAATCGCTTACGGACAGCGTCGATCTAGCCTGGTGACATTGCGTGGCGTTAAGAATGTGTATTTGGCCGATTTCACAGCACGCAATCCGGCTTTCCACGGCGTTATGCTGTTGGAGAATCGCAATGTGACAGCTAATAACCTGGTTCATCAAACCTTTGATGCTAACAATGGCGATGGTATTGAGTTTGGTAACAGCCAGAATGTGATAGTCATGAATAATTTCTTTGATACGGGTGATGACTGTATTAACTTCGCGGCAGGAACCGGGGAAAAAGCGCGTGAGCAACCTTCAATGAAAGGGGCTTGGTTATTCAACAACTATCTGCGCCGGGGGCATGGCGCTGTGGTGACGGGCAGCCACACCGGGGCTTGGATTGAGGATATTCTGGCGGAAAACAACGTTATCTACCTTACCGATGTCGGTTTGCGCGCCAAGAGCACCACGGATATCGGCGGTGGTGCTCGTAACATCACATTCCGCAATAATGCCATGAAGGATATCCTCCGCCAGCCGGTGATCCTGACGTTGAATTATTCAGATCCTAACGCCAAGATTGATTACCCTGCGGCGAAAAAACCGGCTCAATTTTATAATTTCCTCGTACAGAACGTCACGGTACAGGGAACATTGGGCGATAAGCCAGCAATCGAAATCAAAGGGAATAGTGAAAAGAATGCCTGGCACCGACAGATTCGCTTCAACAATGTGCATTTCAATAATGTGCCCCCAACTGCCATTAGCGATTTAGAAGACAGCCAGTTTGACCACGTAACTTTTAGCCAATTACGTGGAGATACCCCTTGGCATTTCAACGCGATCAGAAATGTGACCGTCGATGGTAAGTCTGTAGCACCGTAACAAATTTCAAGAGGTTTTAATGAAGGCTAAGGCAGGTGTTTACCTGCCTGTTATCAATAATGGCGGGGCAGATCTTTGTGTATTGGTGGTAAGCAAAGTAACTTTGTTGACGACATTGCATGTTTGTAACTCTGTCAAGCCTCGGCAAGTGGTACGCGGATTTCAGTTAATAGGTCAGGTGGTGACGTGTTGGAAGGATCGTTGAGATAGACCTCGTAAGGAGGGGCATTTCCCATTGTACGCCCAGACTCCAGCAACCACGTCTCGAACAACCATTTATATGCATCGTGCAGTCCAACATACGGCCCTTGGAAAACTAGAACAGCATGATCGCCGCCCGGGGTGAATTGCTCGACGAGGGGCGTTTCGGCTGTGACATCCGTAGGGGCAGAAATGGCAGCAAAAGCACGCAGTTTTTCGACCGGCGTCACGTCAGGATCGTCGTAATAAATAGCAACACCCAGTATGCCGGGACGAAAAAGCTGGCGGCTCGTCACCAGTTGGTATAGCTCAGTGAAGGTCCGATTGATCTCCCCGTAAGGCCCCGTGTGTGGCAGGCCGATGATACGCATTGGCTCCAATTTCGTGATGTTGACGTTAAACATGATGCTGTCTCCTTGCATCTTCAGATTGGTCAAATTTTGACAGTTTGTCGTAGAGCGTTTAGTCTGGTTCCGGATACAACCCATAATAAAACATGGAGTATTGTCATGGAAGAGGCTTACAAGGAGGCTCGCAGGGTATGAGCCGAGGGATGAACTATCAGGGGATATCAGTCATTTGCCAAGGTGATACGACCACCACAGGGGGGCGGGTACTGGAGGGGGTACAGGGAAATCATTACACGTGTGATAGTATTCCTGTTGCGCTGAAAGGGCATAAGGTATCGTGCCCGGCTTGTGGGAAAATCGGGGTTATTGCCGAAGGGGAAGCAAACTTAAGTTTTTATGGTGTACCAACGGCACTTGACGGCCATCGTGTGGCATGTGGTTGTCCGGTTGGTAGCCATCGTCTTGTTGCGAGCAGTCAGCCGCTCTCGGTTGCCCCATCCATATCTCCACGCTCAATGCTGATGAATAGCGGACAGGCATCGGAGCCAGCGCAGTATGCTCAGAGTGCGAAGAAACTGGCAGCAGAACCAGAGCAGCACGCGCAGGCGGCCAAAAAGGAAAGGCAGAAGCGGGAAATTACCCTGACCATCGGGGTATTTCTCGATGGTACCGGCAATAATGCGGATAATACCGCCGCCAGCCTTGATGCCTGCTCCGGAGAGCATTTTGGGATGAACAATGCCGATGCTCAGTCAGCTTATTTCCAGTGTGTTCAGCTAAAAAGCGGACACAGCGGCTTCGCGGCAGGAAGTCATCTCGGTTATTACACCAATGTGCACTGGCTCAATACGCTTTACTCTACCAACCTCCCCGTTGATAGTGAGCAGGGTCAGAACGCAATTTATATCGAGGGGATTGGTACGGAAAGCGGGGAAGGCGACAGTGCTTACGGGATGGGCACCGGCCGGGGTAACTCCGGTGTGGTGAGTAAAACCGACAAGGCAGTGAGGGCACTGGTTGCCGCCATCAAAGACTATTTAACCAATCCATCCGGAACCGATATCGGCATCGTTAGGGAATTACAGTTTGATATTTTCGGTTTCAGCCGTGGAGCGGCGGCGGCACGGCATTTTGCCAACCGGGTATTCAGTCAGGATCAGGCTATTATCACTGCCATCAAGGCCGGTCTGGGAAGTATTGAGTTCTCAGGTACGCCCGGCGGTAAAACCCGTTTTCTGGGGATATTTGATACGGTGGCTGGCATTGGTACGCCGGTCAACGGGTTCAATCCGCACAGCGCCGATACGGGCGAGGTGAATATTGTGCTGCGTCCCGGGGTGGCCGAGAAGGTGTTTCATATTACCGCACAGCACGAATGCAGGTTTAACTTTGCGTTGAACAGCGTGAAACCTGCATGGCCGGAACTGGCTTTGCCCGGTGCGCACTCTGACATTGGTGGCGGTTACAACCCTGACGAGTACGAAGCTTATTTCATTACCCGTCCGCAGTTTGAAACCGTGCCCTTTTCCATACCTGATACGAAAACGCGAGTTTATCAGCAGGCCTGTGAGCAGCTCAGTGCGATGGATACTTGGCCAGCAATTGGCCCTTTTTTGCAGGCATTGGAGATTAACATTGATACCTGGCACGACGAACGGATGTCAGCCGATCGCTACGGCAGGCAGCAAAAACGCAGCGGGGCGGCAGCGGTCATTGAGCGCCCGACGCGCAACGACTGGTCGAAGGTAGCGCTGCGGGTGATGATCGATGCGGCACAGGATGCAGGCGTGGCATTCGATCCCATTTTGCCTAAAGACGATAATCTGTCACTGCAAGCTGATCTGAACAGCTTGTGTGAAAAAGCGATTGTGATGGGCCGCGCGGTACGGAATGGGGCATCTGCTCCTGGCTTTACCACTCAGGAAATCGAGATGCTGGCAGAAAAATATATCCACTGTTCAGCCAACTGGAACAGCGTGGTTAGAGACGGTGAGGGAATGATAGCTGGGGCAGTCAAACCGGCGAAGCTGGTGACCTTTACCAACCGTCCGGACGAACGCTGGCAGCGAACCGTTTACGATATGGATGGAAATAAAACATGAAATTAACACGTCTGGCGGGGCTTCTTCCGGTACTGGTACTGACAGCATGCCACAGTCACAGTGCGGGCAAGCCCGAGGCTTCTGTCCAAAACGATGTGCCCACCGAGTGGAAATTTAATTTTTTCACGCCTGAGGCGCTGCCTGCGGTTGTAACTTTTGTCGCTATCCTTGATGCCGGCGGTACTGATTATCGGTTTAATACTCTCGACAGCACGAAGGCGCTGTATGGCGTTGTTAGCGAGTGGAATGACCGTGCACGCACGCTCAACGGGCACTGGAATCATGTTAAACAGCCCCCCAGGCATATTCTTTTTTGCTGGGACTCCGTGATTGATAAAAGAGTTTATGAAACTCGCCTGACCTTGTCTGACGCCGTTGTAGAAAAAATGCGCAAACCCAGCGTGTATAAGGATTATCAGGGTAATATCGGGTATTACGACAACATACAAATTGGTCTGGCTCCGGGAGGTAAGGTTGCAGTCTGGCTACGAGGTATCGGTAGTCAGCCTAATTATCGCGTGACGCCATCAGTCTTAAAGACCGTGTCCGGGGATAAATTAGAGCTTTGCAAAGGGATAACACGGTTTTCTAACGGCTATGAATATGGGGAAAATACTGAGGGTTTTATCAAAGGGAAAACGTATCCCTATGGTAATTGGTAGCAGACATTGTTCCTAATCCGCCTGGCGGGGCTTCTACCGGTATTGGTGCGATGGCGTGCCACGGTGCGGGCCATTCCGAGACTTCTGCCCAAAACGAGTGGAAGTTTAATTTTTTCACGCCCAGGGCGCTGTCTAAGTATCATCACTGTCTTTATCTGAAGCTCACCTTGGGTCTTTCCATCTTGTGAACTATGTCATATTGACGTAGTTGACCTCAAGGTGAGCTTCTTGCTTTTAACAACGCGTCAGAACGATCCTGCGTTGGGCGTACAGCGTTTCCGCAGACAGCTGAAACTTATATTCCGCTGCCTTCAGCTTTCGCGATTTAAGCATTTTCATCGTGACGCCACTTATTTTCCCTGACTCAATCCGTCTCTTGATTTCGCCTATGCTCAGCATGAGTTGCTTTTGCAAAATCGATAGCAGGCTGACCTGAAAAGAAAGAGAAATCCTGACGCTAACCCTGACCCGATTGCGGGGAGATATGCTGACCGACCACCGCTCCTGAATGCGAAAATCAGGCCGCCCCGATAGCTCGGCGTTATTTCGTTTCAGCGTCTCTTTATCATAGGCAAAATGTTGAACCATAACGATATCGTTCGTTAACAGCCGCTGATAAAGTTCAGGATTAATTTTGCTGACGTGCAGACGTGAAAACAGGGAGATGTTCCAAGTGTAATCGCAGTGCGTGCACTTATAGATACTCCAGATATCAAGCAGCTTCTTTTGCGAATTTACCCGAATAGCCCCCGAAGGCGTGAAATCCCGTTTCACACCGCATGAAGGGCAGCGTTTCGCAATGCGCTGATACCCCACGGGCGTGACGGTCCATGAAACTTTCATAGCGTACCTTTTTTAACCCATACAAAACCGGACCCGTACTGAACGGACCATGGATGTTTATGTATGAAAAATATTTATGAGATATTTTTCAGTGGGTTAAAAAAAGAATTCCAACGCTACAATCCTGCCGATGATCAAAGAGATACGTCGAGACTACCAAATCGGCATTATCGGGTAAATGAGTTCAATCAATATTCATGATGGTCACTGTAGGATCTATTCCAGTGACAGTAGCAGATAGTCAGATTCCACGTACCGTCACCTTGGTGCGCATAATGTATATTATGTTAAATTGAATTGGCAGTTACGCACCTGGTTATCTCGCTAGGTTTATCTCACCTCACCTTCACGCTTTGATTGCTTGGTTTTCTAGAAGTTGGTTCATGAGTAGTGATTGTTCGAGTTAATACACAGTCGGCTTCAATCCTCGATCTGTGTTCCTTGATGAAAACGCATCTGCCAATAGCCTCCGCTCTCTTGTGACGATTGCAACCAGATCGAAGAACGCTCAGCACGGCGAACAATGCTGCCATCCGCATCACGTTGAAAACTTTTATACCTCAACAATACGGCACCATCGGCAATCTTCACCAGTTTGAACTCTTGGGCAAAAATCTGTGGCTGGCCGCTTTCCAACTTTAGCGCCGCAATGGTTTGCTGTCTGTCATAGCGCAGCCCGGAACAGCCGATCTCCTCAAAATCGTTATGCAGCAATTCTCCGACGAGATTGGCATCGTTGCGCGTTGCCGACTGATGGAGTTGAACCTCCAGGGATTGGATTACTGGCAAAAGCTGTGCAATATCGTTCAAAACGCCCTCCTTTTTTGATCGCGCTACGTGAAATCTGAGAACTAATGGCTGTCATTACCCAACAGATTTCACCAGAAGAAGCATTTTGACTGCGCCGAATTGACTAGCAACTCGACGCAGATTCGGCTACTAAAGGATTACGCGTTGAGCAATTTTTCAGCCGTCTCTTTCACGCTTGCCAACAGGACTTTTACGTCCTCCAGACAAACCGTTGGGTTCAGCAACGTTAGCTTCAGACAGGTTACGCCATCTGCTTCCGTTACC
The DNA here is from genome assembly GCF_015673035.1 of Serratia sp. Res13-Sevr-LER1-36-b. Classification (NCBI taxonomy): domain Bacteria; kingdom Pseudomonadati; phylum Pseudomonadota; class Gammaproteobacteria; order Enterobacterales; family Yersiniaceae; genus Serratia; species Serratia sp. Res13-Sevr-LER1-36-b. Next base: position 894,280 of record NZ_JADACK010000005.1, read on the forward strand.
CCAACGTTGGCGCTACCTGATGCCAACAGAACATCGCCGATACGCTGGTTCAACAGCGCGATAAATGCGCGATCGTCGCTTTTCGGGCAGAATCGGAACAGCACGCTTGCCAACTGTGGCTGCATAACCAGTTCTAGATGCGGTTGTGAAGAAACATACTCAGCAACTTTCTGTGACAACGTAACGCCGTTATCAATGATTTCGGCGTACTGCTTTTTACCCAACGCTTCAAGGCCCATCCACAGTTTCAGAGCATCAAAACGACGTGTGGTTTGCAGTGATTTTGATACCAGATTCGGTACGCCGTGCTCTTCGTCAAAATCAGAGTTCAGGTACGCCGCCTGATAACGCATCAGCTCGTAATGGCGTGCGTCTTTCAGCAGGAATGCACCACAGCTGATGGTCTGGAAGAACTGCTTGTGGAAATCCAGTGTCACGGAGTCTGCGGATTCCAGGCCGTTCAGGTAGTGGCGATACTTCTCAGAAAGCAGCAGCGCTCCGCCCCATGCGGCATCAACGTGAACCCAGATATTTTCCTGCGCGGCCAGCGCGGTGATATCCTCTAACGGATCAATTGCACCTGCATCAGTCGTACCGGCGGTGGCCACAATCGCCATCACCTGTTCACCGTTGGCTTTTGCCTGCGCCAGTTTGGTTTTCAGGTCAGCGATATCCATACGCGAGAACGCATCGGTTTTCACCTGGGTCACTGACTGGTAGCCCAGCCCCATCAACGCCATGTTTTTTTGCACGGAGAAGTGTGCGCTTTCGGAGCAAAACACTTTGATTTTGCTCAGATCGCCCGTTAAACCCTGCTGCTGAACGGAGTGCCCCTGACGCGCGAAGAAAGCATCACGCGCCAGCATCAGCCCCATAAGGTTACTTTGGGTGCCGCCACTGGTGAACACGCCGGCATCACCGGCGCTGTATCCTATCTGCTCACGCAGCCACTCGATGAGTTTGATCTCAATGATGGTTGCTGATGGGCTTTGATCCCAGGAGTCCATGCTTTGGTTAGTAGCATTGATCAGCACCTCTGCAGCCTGGCTTATCACCAGGCTCGGGCAGTGTAGATGTGCCACACATTGTGCGTGATGTACAGAGAGGCTGTCCTTGAGGAAATACTCAACTGCACGCTCAATGGCGGCCTGGTTACCCAGGCCCTGAGAGGTAAAGTTCAACTGGATGCGCTCGCGCAACTGGTCGACGGTTTTCCCCTGATACATTTCTGGCTGCTTTAACCATTCGATAACGGCTTTGCTGCTCTGCTCAATGGCATCCTGGTAGGCGGCGATACTTTGCGCCGAACCGGAGAGAATTGGGTTGTTATCAGACACGATCGTTAACTCCGATTAAACCGGCTCCATGCCAGTGGCCAGCAAGGCGTTTTCAAATTTATCGAGGAAAATTTCCAGCTCAGCGTCGGTGATCAGCAGTGACGGCAACAGGCGCAGTACGCAACCATGACGGCCGCCCCGCTCCAGAATCAGACCAGATTCGAAACATTTTTTCTGCAGCAATGCAGAAAGTTCACCGTCCGCCGGGTAGCATCCCATGTGATCCTGCGCTTCGTTAGGCTTCACGATTTCAATGCCGATCATCAGACCCAGACCGCGTACGTGCCCGATGACCGGGTAACGTTTTTGCAGTTCGGCCAGTTTGCCTTTCAGCCACTCGCCCTGGGCGGCAACTTTATCCGCAATGGCGTTGTCTTTAAGGATCTTAAGCGTGGTCAGGCCGGTGGCCATTGCCAGCTGGTTACCGCGGAATGTTCCGGTATGGTGGCCTGGCGCCCATGCATCAAACTGTTTTTTGATACCCAGTACGGCCAACGGCAGACCGCCACCGACAGCTTTAGACATAACGATGATGTCTGGCTCGATGCCTGCGTGTTCAAATGCGAACAGCTTACCGGTGCGTGCAAAACCAGCTTGGACTTCGTCGATGATCAGCAGAATTCCATGGTCTTGCGTGACTTTACGGATGCGCTGTAGCCACTCGGCCGGAGCCGGGTTCACGCCGCCCTCGCCCTGCACCGCTTCGAGGATCACCGCCGCTGGTTTGCGTACGCCGCTTTCCACGTCGTTGATCAAGTTATCGAAGTAGTACGTCAGCGCTTTAACGCCTGCGTCGCCACCGATACCCAGCGGGCAGCGGTACTGATGAGGATAAGGCATAAACTGCACTTCCGGCATCATGTTGCTGACGGCTTCTTTTGGTGACAGGTTACCGGTTACGGAGAGCGCGCCGTGCGTCATACCGTGGTAGCCGCCGGAGAAACTGATGATGCTTGAACGGCCAGTTACTTTTTTGGCCAGTTTGAGCGCGGCTTCAACCGCATCAGCGCCAGAAGGACCGGTGAATTGCAGGCAATACTCTTTGCCCTGGCCCGGTAATAAAGAGAGTAAATAAGAGGAAAATTCATCTTTCAGAGGTGTGGTAAGGTCCAGCGTATGTAACGGTAAGCCGCTGCTGATGACACTTTGAATGCTTTGAAGCACGTCAGGATGATTATGACCCAGCGCCAGAGTCCCGGCGCCTGCAAGACAATCAAGATATTGATTATTTTCAACATCAGTAATCCAAACGCCCTGCGCTTTGGCTATCGCCAATGGCAGTTTTCGTGGATAGCTTCTGACGTTAGACTCAAACTCGGCCTGTCTTGCTAAAAAGGTATCATTGCTTTGTGGTAATGAACGAGCACTTAAAGTATCAATACGGACTTTATCCGTCATCATATCACTCCCACAACCTCGGGTATTATTAACGCCGGGTTGAGTAAAAGGTTAAGGGGATTGCCTGTAAAAACGCGGCCAATATATATTATTTTAATGGTGTACTCAATCATTTGTTTCACCATGCAATTGCCCCATCAAAGCTTATGCATAACAATGACTTAACTTTCAGTGTGCATTAAATTTTGTTACCAATGTCGTGTAAGGCGTTACGAATGCCCAGAATGGATACAACATCATGAAAACCACCGGTTTGATATGGTTTTATTCTTTTGTTACACGATTTTACCGTTAATGCTGTTAGGTCCTGGCCTGTAAGGCATTCTTTTTCACTGATTTATTGCCAAATAAAATAAAAATGTCGATCCATTAAGATAAATCACTTACTATGGCGCGCTTATTTTTACTATCCGTAAATAAATAATTAATGCGCATCACACCGGTAACGCGTAAGAGGCAATTCACGTTATCGACAACAGGAGGCTTTCCTGGGTTGTCATCAGAAATGTTCGCGGGCGGACATTTCGTAAGGCGAAGCGAGCTTCCCTTATGCCGAGAATGAAAATTTTCTAGCCATTTTTTATGGCGCCCTGATATGAGATTGCTATGACACGCATTTATCCACAATTCGTCGTTGCCAAGTTTGGCGGCACCAGCGTTGCTGACTTTGACTCGATGAATCGCAGTGCCGGTATTGTTCTTGCTGATGACCAGGTTCGTTTGGTCGTGTTGTCTGCCTCCGCGGGAGTCACCAATCTATTAGTCGAACTTTCTGAAGGGCTGGAAAGTCGTGACCGTATGGATAAAATTGATACCCTTCGCACTATCCAGTACAACATTATTTCCCGCCTGAAAGCGCCATTGGTCATTGGCAAGGAAATCGACCAACTCCTTGAAAATATTGCCCGTCTTGCCGAGATGGCATTGGCAACGCCTTCCACTGCGCTGAGTGATGAACTGGTCAGCCATGGCGAGCTGATGTCGAGCCTGTTATTTGCTGAAGTACTTCGTGAGCGTAAAGCGCAAGCAGAATGGTTTGATGCCCGTAAAGTCATTCGAACCAACAACTTTTACGGTTGCGCCGAACCCAATATCAGCCTTGTGCAAGATCAGGCAGAAGCCCATCTGCGGCCGCGTATCGAGCAGGCAATTGTTATCACCCAGGGTTTTATCGGCAGTGATGACGCAGGGCATACCACCACGCTGGGCCGGGGCGGCAGCGACTACACCGCCTCCCTGCTTGGGGAAGCATTACAGGCGGCACGTGTCGATATCTGGACTGATGTGGCCGGGATCTACACCACCGATCCGCGCATTGTGGCGCAGGCCAGGCGTATCGACCATCTCTCCTTTTCCGAAGCCAGCGACATGGCTGCTTTTGGTGCAAAAGTGCTCCATCCGGCGACCCTGTTACCTGCGATGCGGAAAAACATCCCGGTCTTTGTCGGTTCCAGCAAAAATACCGCTGCCGGTGGAACGCTGGTTCGCCGCGAGACGGAGGATCCGCCACTTTATCGCGCCATTGCCGTTCGTCGCAAACAGACCTTGTTGAGATTGCACAGCCAGCATGCGCAACCGGCATACACATTCTTTGCCGAAATGTTCGCGATTCTGGCAGAACATCAGGTTGATATGGATCTGGTTACCAGCTCCGAGAGTTGCATAGCGCTGGCCCTGAATTCCACGGGATCCACTTCGGGAGAAGATCACACCCTGACCACCGCGCTGCTTACGGCACTCTCTTCTCATTGCCGGGTCGAGATTGAAACCGGGCTGGCCTTGATCACGCTGATTGGCAACCAACTCCATCGTGGCGCGGGAGTATGCCGGAATACATTTATGGACCTGGATGAGCATGCCGTGCGCATGATTTTCCATGGCGCATCCAATGATAATCTTTGCTTCCTGCTGCCAAGCGACGTTGCTGATGGCGCGGTTATTGCGCTGCACCGTAGGTTATTCGAGTAAGATAAATTGGGGCGTTTGCGCGCCCCTAAGACGCGCCTATGGCTCCATAAACATCCGTACAAAGCGCTCAACCGGCCATTCCTTGATGTCGGATACCTGCCCATCCCCGATCTCTATAAGCCGAAGCTGACCCGCATCATTTTCAACCATATCGATGGAGAAAAATGGAGCATCGATGAGCTGCGCAATTTCAATAACCACTTCTGGAATGATTCCGTCTGCAGAGAAAACTTTGCCATTCAACGAAAAATATCTGCGCTCACTCTCGGGGACAAAATTTTCAAAACGTCTAAGGCTGACTCCCCCTTCAATTTTCCCACGGAAGTGCTCAATGGATTTCAACACTTCGCGGATCTCATCGGCATTTACGGCAACAGAGCCTCTGGAGGTGGTTAATGATTTAACATAATCCTTAACGAAGTAACACGGCCACTTAAGCTGATCGGTCAGCTTATCGAAATCAGCATCTGCACTGACCAATACGGTTTCCGGCGTATACTTTTGGCAAATAGCGTACCAACCGGTGATGTAATGACACCGAATGTAATCATCAAATGATTCAAGCATTTGCCCGCCGCTTAGCGAAACGGCTCTATGGAGTTGTTGATATTCTTCCGGGCTCAGCATCCATCCACGCCATATCACGGGGACATCTGGCTTAAAACTTTGAGAGAACTTGTATTTTCCCATCGAGACGTGTTCAGACGACAGCAGAACACAGGCTAATCCATTCTGTCTGGCACAGTTAAACTCCTGCTCAAAGGTTTCATCGGCCTTGGCAGGATTAAAGTAATCACTGGGATAAATCAGCTGCATTTAAATTCACCCTATTTCCATTTATTTTACGGCACCGCAGGAGCATATATTACAACAACTCGACCAGTTCAAACTCTTCTGTTACCAGCTCCATTGTGTTGGAGTAACTCCCTTCTCTTTGGAAGAACTCTTTGTGCCCTTGCTTCCAGTACCTGAGGCTTAGATCTCCCTCGCCTTCTTTTTTCGCAAGTTCGTCTGTCACATCGCAGAAACGAATTATCCGCATAGCGATCGTCCTAATGACACAGACTGGATCACCCTTGCCATTGAGGATAATGCTGTAGCCGCCGATCGTTGGTGATTCTTCTTCATTTTTGAAAGATGAAAGCGAACAGCAGGTTGCGGTTTTTACCCCTTTAATAACCAGGTCTGCTAGCTCGTCTGCCATTTCGGCGGAATCGCCAAATGACCATGCAATGGCCCCCGGATACTTTGTCTTTAGACTTTCAATAATAATCACCATTAAATCCTGTTAAATCAATTTATTAAAAAACTCCGTCACTCCCAAGGTAGCAGACAAAATCATCTATCCACTATTTCGCACCAAGCGATTTTTTGAAGAAAGTTGCTATCTCGGTAATAATGCGTTGATGGATCGCGACACGATCTATGCCTTTACGATCCGTACATAAATCCGGCATCGTACGGCTCATATCAGGTGAGCATGGTGATAAAAACGTGAAATGGCCGGCGTTAGGAATGACCTGTAATGAAGCCCCTGTCTCACTCGCCAATGCTATCGCGTTATCATCAGGAGATAATTCCTCATCCTTGTCCCCGACAAAAATAAGTAACGGTGACTTAACCGGTTTCAATCCCTCTGGTGTAAAAATGACACTTAAGGGAGCAAGCAGGACGAATGACCGAATACGCGGATCGGCTGACGCGGCTAGTTCGGGATGATCAAGCCTGATATGGCCCTTCGCTTCGCAAACATGACGGTCGCTCGGGCGCTTCGCGCAGTACTCTACAAGGCGAGTAAGAGTCGGCTTGCCTCCTGCGAGTATCAAACCTGTTGTTCCACCGGCAGAAAACCCCAAAAATCCTATTCTATCTTTATCAGTATGTGGCGCTAGCACCGAATCTTTTAGAGCTGCCGACAAAGCAGCAGATACTTGCAAGGGGCGTCCGTAGATCGTGCTAGTAGCCCCGACTCGACTCGAATTCTGAAAATTATCGCCCGAATGGGTCACGCTTACGACGATGTATCCTTGCTTGGCGATGGCTGTGGCCAGATCATGATGCCCCCACATACTACCCATGTTTCCATGCGAAAGCAGAATCAACGGATATGAATCGCTCCCAATGGGGACCGATTTGGACGCTGAAATCTTATAGGGACCAATGCTTGTAACCCCCGAAAGCCCAGAGCTTGGAAAGAACGCCACCGTTTCTATTGGGTGATGATCAATAGGGTCGATGACTTCAAGTTTTTTGATCCCAACACCATTAATGTTTGCGGCATTCGCACCTGTAACATATAGCATTAGAAACAATATCACTGGCATGAATTTAAGGAGAATATCGCTAAAATCCGGTACCTTGGCATAGCCTAGTAAAACCATGTAAGTCTCACAAATCCATTTTGACACATGAAAGTATCATAATGTACAAAATACGATTTCTGATACCTAATTGTCCGTATTTTGAACGTGCCAGGTGAGTTCTGAAAGACAACGGTCGTAGAGAGCTTGCAGATTGGGCTGGAGGATAGGGATGAACTGAAAGCCGATCTGGAGCAAGGCTTTGAAAGATTGAAGCAATTTATTTGAGACGTGATTTTTGCCAAGGTGACCGCATGAACGGTCACCTGCCCTTTCCTGCTTATTCCGCGCTTTGCCGCCGAAAGCGTACAAGCCAAGCCGACATTAAAATGGCTGTTATCGCGATGCCTGTGGCGACGTAACCGATGTTTTCCAAACCCCATTGGGGGATCACCATGCCACCGATAATGGCGCCAAGACCCGTACCGGCATTGGCAGCAGAGACGTTCAACGTTCCGGCTAGCGCCTGAGCGTGTGAAGCGGACTTCATCACCCTTACCTGACAGATTGGAAACAGTGCAGTATAGGCGATACCCCAAAGCGCAAGAGCCAACCATAACAGAATGAGCGAGTCTGCCGCTGGCACGCTGGCCATCATGCCTATGCCCAGCAATAATGAGAATATGGCGGTAGCACCCAGTGGGCTGCGGTCCACAAAGCGCCCGCCAAGCCAATTTCCGACCAGGCCGATAGCACCGAAGCCCATGAGCCACCAACCGACTTGCGCCGGAACCACACCAGCGATGCGCTCCAGCATGTCGGCTAGATAAGTGTAAGCCGTAAACATTGCGGTGAACACAACGACCGATAACACAACGTTACCGACAAAATACGGGTCTTTGAGGATGCGTGTCTGCTCTGCCAGCCTCAGCCGTTCGGGGCGTGCCAGGGTCGGCATGAAGACCGCCAGGGCCAATGCCATAACCAGCGACAGCCCGGCCAGTATCCAGAAGGTGCCACGCCAGCCGATGATGTCCGACGCTAGCGTACCCAGTGGAATGCCAAACAGTAAGGCGGCTGAGATCCCCAGATACACCTGTGATACTGCGCGACCGGCACGATGCGGCCCGGCAATCTGTCCGGCCGTCTCGCTGGCCGTCCCCCAGAATACTGGCAGCACCAGCGCAGGAATGAACCTGGCAATCGCAAGCACCCAAACGTTCGGAGCGATTGCGGCCAGAGCGTTTGAAACGCTAAAGATCATCAGAATAGCGATGAACAGGCGCTTACGTTCAATGTGTGACAACAACGCAGTCAGCACAGGGCCGAACAGCATCACTGTGAAGGCGAACAGGGTAACGAACTGGCCGGCAGCGGAAATTGAAATATCCAAGTCGCGTGCCAGTGCTGGCAATAGTCCGACGATCAGGTATTCGGTCGTGACGATGACGAAAGCCGCCACCGCAAGAATGACGATGGAAAGGCGGCTACGACTCGCCGAAATGGCGGTGCCCGGTGCGGTAATACAAGACATCAAAAAGGCTCCTACATGGGGACTTGCTGTTGCCTTTAGTATATTTAAGAAATAAATTCTTATTATTGATATATTTTACCGATATTATTGAATTTAATTCCTTAGTAAGAGAGGCCAACATGATCCCATCGGAGCGGCTTAAGGGCATCGAAACCTTCGTGGCAACGGCCGATGCAGGCAGTTTCACGGCAGCGGCAGAGCAATTGCACCTGACCAGCTCTGCCGTCAGCAAAAGTGTGGCACGCCTTGAGGATCGGCTTGGGACTCGGCTGTTCGAGCGCACAACCCGCCGCTTGGCTCTGACGGATGCAGGTGCCGCGTTCTACCGCACTTGCGTACGAGTGCTGGCCGATTTGGAAGAAGCTGAAGCTGTACTCGCCGCACAGCATAGCGAACCGGTGGGTCGTCTGCGGCTGGACGCACCAGCGACGTTTGGCCGCCTACGTGTTTGGCCGTTGCTGCTCCAGTTCTCACAGCAGCACCCGCACTTACGCCCGCATGTTTCCTTGACCGATCGCTTCGTTGATTTGCTTGAAGAAGCCATTGACGTGGCGGTGCGTATCGGTGGCCCGGATCATTGGCCTACCTCAGTTGGCCATCGCTACCTGGGCTGCGAACGTCTCATTTTCTGCGCCTCGCCTGGTTACCTAGCCCGCAATGGCACACCGACATCCCCCGCCGAACTGTCTCGTCATGATGCCGTGCTCTATGGCAAGGCCGATGGAACCACGGGCCCGTGGCTGATCGCACATGATGCAGGATTGATTGAGCGGCGAACGATGGAAGGCCGCATTATTGTCGGCAATGGCGAAGCTCAGGTTGCCGCGGTCAAGGCCGGATGCGGTATCGCACAGTTGGCAACCTGGCTGGTCTGCGATGAAATTGCACGTGGTGAATTGGTGCAAATCCTACCGGAACTGACGACTGATGGCCTGCCGCTCAATCTGGTGTGGCCCATCGGGCGACAACTGCAGCCAAAAGTGGATGCCATGCTGGAGCTGCTCGCTGCCGAATTGCGGATCGACTAGCAATGCCAAGCCCTTCACGCTCACCACGCCGTGGTGAATTGCCGGTTTCCTTGCATGCGTACAAACAGCATCCCACCAGCGAACATAGTCAGAACCTGCGATGCCACCAGCACCGAAAAGCCTGAAAAGTGCGAGGAAGGTGGTACGGTGCCGTGTTCAGGTGCTGAGGTGATCTGCGACAGAGTTGATGCAGAAGAGGAGTACCCTAATTAAATAGTGGCACGTTCGGTCGCCTCACAAAGGGCGAGCTCCGGGCGTTGTATCAGCCCGGAACACAACTCTTTTATAGCCAGCTGGTGTTTTTCCAGCCCTTTTTTGCCATGCAGGCAGTAAATGCGGCTTTCCGGCTGTTTATATTTACGTCCAAGGGATAGCTTTCAACGCCTAGTTTATTTTCATATTTATAACCACTGCTGTTACATCCATCGTCATCTTTATTGCATTTCAATGAAACCTGCTTTTCAACGCTTCTGGTAGCGACCTCATTTTTAACCGGATACTGAGCTAATGACTCAGTATCGCAAAGGTTATTCGCCTCTTGCAGGGGCAGTGTTGGCGTACCTAACGGTTCCCATGTGGCAGCACAGCCTGAAAGAATAATGGCGGGAAAAACAGCAAATAGGCGTTTGTTCATAAAAGATTCTTTAGTTAAATTGAAGAAGTTATTTTATAAGTGCTCCTGATCCTGTAGGAAATATAACCCTATTGGCACTTATCACTCATTTTCACCAACGAGGCGTTATAAACACTCTCGTCATTCGACGCGAATACGGCCAATCCCTTTACCATCGCTTTAGGCTTTAAAATCCCAGACATTAGCTTTTCATCGACGGTGTCTAGTTCAAACACTTTACCGTTAGCAGAGGACGCTTGTAAACATAACTTACTGAGATCGATATCTTTATCGGACAGGTTAGTCACGGCAACGGTGAAATCTTTGGTATAGAAGACATGGCTGCCGATCGCGGCAGAACCCTGGCTTTGTTGTGTGGAATATACCGCGACAGCGTCTGAATTCCCTGCGACTGCTGGTAGGCTAAACAAGCCAAATGCCAAGGCCACGGTCAGGTAATGTGCTTTCATGATCTTTCCCTTTAATAATGTGAGTGACTAATAATAGTGTAGAGGATTTAAACGGTAGATTAACGGTCGTACTCCAACCCCTTGACCCGCAACGTTGTCCCCATGAGTTTTCGGTAACTGATTGGCCGTCCCGTATACCTCATCTCGCTCTGATAGCGGTTTGCAGCCTCCAAGAGAGCGTCAATATGAATCGTCAAAACGCTGATGAAACGATGCCGCGGGTCACGACAGTAGGCTAGCGTTTAATCAATCCGGCCTACCGGTATTGACTAAAATTCGAATAATAAGAGAATGATAAGATTGTGTTGGGGCTCTCCCCAATGAGTAATCAATAGAAGCCGGAGCGAATCATCGCCTGTTCTCATAGCTTTACCAAAGTTAAACAACTGGGCGTACTTCTTGCCGGTGTGCTTTCACTGGCCAGTTGCACCTCTGAACCTGCGAAATCCTTAGTCACTCCGTTGCCTTCGGTGGCAAAACAGCCACACTCGGATAAATCAGGGCAAAGCCAGGAACCGGTGCGCGGCGTTTGGCTGGCAACCGTTTCCCGCCTCGATTGGCCACCAGTGACATCGGTCAATGCCAGCAGCCCAGACATCCGCATTCGCCAACAGCAGGAAGCACTGAAGGGCAAGCTGGATAAACTGAAGACGCTGGGTATTAACACCGTTTTTTTCCAGGTTAAGCCTGATGGCACTGCCCTCTGGGCATCAAAAATTTTGCCATGGTCAGATGTGCTGACGGGGAATATCGGCGACAACCCAGGCTATGATCCGCTGCAGTTTATGCTGGATGAAGCTCACAAGCGCGGCATGAAAGTCCATGCCTGGTTTAACCCCTACCGAGTGTCCGTTAACACCAAACCAGTAACCATTGATAAACTGAACCGCACATTGTCGCAGCAGCCAGCCAGCGTCTATGTGCTACACCCTGACTGGATCCGCACCGCAGGCGACCGATTCGTGCTCGACCCAGGTATCCCAGAGGTGCGGGACTGGATCACCAGCATCGTCGCGGAGGTGGTTGCCAATTATGATATTGATGGCGTGCAGTTTGATGATTATTTCTATGCTGAGTCCCCTGGTTCTGTGCTCAACGACAGCCAGACGTTCAAAAAGTATGGTCAACATTTTGGCTCCAAAGCGGACTGGCGGCGAGACAACACCAAGCAATTGGTTGGGCAAGTTTCTCGTACGATCAAAAAGTTGAAACCCGACGTTGAATTTGGTGTCAGCCCTTCTGGCGTATGGCGTAACCACTCACACGATGTGGCAGGTTCCAATACGCGAGGTGCAGCGGCATATGATGAATCTTATGCTGACACCCGCAGTTGGGTACAGCTTGGGCTGCTGGATTACATTGCCCCACAGCTGTATTGGCCCTTCGCGCGTGACGCGGCCCGTTATGATGTGCTCGCCAAATGGTGGGCCAATGTGGTGACCGCCACCAATACGCGTCTTTATATCGGTGTGGCGCTGTATAAAGTGGGTATTCCGTCAAAGAACGAGCCTGATTGGATGGTCAACGGTGGCGTGCTGGAGCTACAAAAGCAGCTGGATTTGAACGAGTCCGTATCGCAAATTAAAGGTACGATCCTGTTCAGAGAGGATTATCTTAATCAACCTCAGACCCAGCAGGCCGTGAATTACCTGAAAAGTCGCTGGGGTAGTTGAGAGTTTTAGGGGGCAATGTGCCCCCTGAGAATACCGGGCTAAAAAATTACTTCTGCAACGCCTCAAGAATGCGGTAAGCCGCCTCAACGCGCACAGGATTAGGATAATTTTTGTTCGCCAGCATCACGATGCCGAGATCCTGTTGAGGAATGAAGGCTACGTAGCTGCCAAACCCGCCGGTCGAGCCGGTTTTATGTACCCAAGAGGCGCTTGATGGTGGCGCTGGCGGAGTGATTTTTGTGACGCTCAGCGGTGCCAATGCGTTTTTATTATCGCTACCCTCGACCACGGTTTTCTCTTTAACCGGCCAGTTCAGCATTTCCCAACCCAGACCTTGATACATATCACCGGCATGCCAGTAGCGCGACTGGGCAAGCGTAATCCCCTTCTGCAACGAGGCATCCTTCACGTTGGCAGGCTCCATGTTGGCCTGCACCCAGCTTGCCATATCCTCTATCGACGACTTCACGCCGTAGGCTTCGGCATCAAGCATGCCCGGAGAAACGCGAACCGCCTTCCCATCGCGATAGCCCCAGGCGTAGTGTTTATCTTCCTGCTGCGGCACGTTTATCCAGGTTTGCGATAGCTTCAACGGTTGGAACACGCGTTTGGTCATCGCCTGATCAAAACTCATGCCTGACGGTTTAACCATCAGTGCGCCAAACAGACCAATACTGGCGTTCGAGTAAAGGCGCTTGGTGCCTGGAGCCCATTGCGGTTGCCAAGTTTGATAGTAATTCAGCAGCAATGCTTCATCGGTAACGTTTTCCGGTATCTGCAACGGTAAGCCACCGGCGGTATAGGTCGCCAGGTGCAGCAAAGTGATCCCTTGCCATTGCTTGCCCGACAGCGCTGGCCAGTACTTGCTCGCCGGATCGCCAAGGTTGATTTCACCGCGAGCAATAGCATCTCCGCCCAGTACCCCTGTGAACGTTTTACTGACCGAACCGAGCTCGAATAAGGTCTGCTGCGTGACTGGCTTCTTGCCGGCAACGTCTGCCAATCCCCAGGTGAAGTAGTAAGGTTGGCCCTGATAAATCACCGCCACGGCCATGCCGGGAATGGCCTGCTCTTTCATCAATGGCGCAACGGTGCGATTTACAATGTCGGCTATTTGTTTTTCCGTTTGCGCAGCTGCAAACACTGAACCTGAGGTGGCGAGCAACAGCACACAGGATAGGGATTTCTTCAACATTGCGATTTTCCGTAATTGAGGGTTAAGGGTTCTATCAGACGCGCTTAGTTTGTAGAACTTGATGTTGGGCGGCAAACGGTAAAATTTAGCATCTGTTAAAAGTTTTTCTATTGGTTTGGATGATAACCGATAGTGCTAAATCAATCGTTAAATTCCGCGTGTAACACCACGGCCAGTGTCTGGTTATCATAAAACCCAACCAATTTAAGGTATTAGCAATTGATGTCTGTCATTTAATAGCGCTATCATCAAGCCTTGTATCTAGCGGATTACGGCAAATGCTCAGAAAAGATGATGTGAAACCTCGCGCCTATAAACAGGTGGATGTATTTACCACTTCGCCATTGCAGGGAAATCCCTTGGCGGTGATCCTGGAGGCAGAGGGCTTGAATGAGATGCAGATGCTTTCATTAGCTCGCTGGACCAACCTTTCGGAAACGACGTTTGTTTTCAAACCGACTAATCCGCTGGCAGATTATCAGGTGCGCATTTTTACCCCGGAAAAAGAGCTACCCTTTGCCGGGCATCCGACATTGGGTACGGCTCATGCATTACTGGAGGCTGGGCTGGTGACCAAACAGCCGGGTGTGGTGATGCAAGAATGCGGGGTTGGTCTGGTTGCGGTCAATATCTCACCTGAAGGAACGCTGGCGTTTGCTGCACCTGCGGTAACGCTTCGAACGCTGACTTCAGAAGAAAGGGAAACGCTAACGGCCGCTTTTCTGCCTGCGGTTATTCAAGCCGATACGATGCCGGTGATTGCCGACATGGGTATTCGCTGGCTGATGGTACGTATGCCAAGCGCTCAATCCTGCCTGACGATGACGCCGAATCAAGCCATGATTAAACAGCTGCAAACTGATCATCATGTTGATGGCGTGGTGATTTATGGTAGCTATTCATCGGGTGAACCAGCAGATTATGAAATGCGAGCGTTTCTGGTTGAATGGGACAAGTTGGTTGAAGACCCAGTGACTGGCAGTGCCAATGCTTGCCTGGCCCGTTTGTTGAAAGCCAATAACTTCCCCGATGGTGGCTCGACGGCCAAGGGGTATCAGGTTCGACAAGGTACCCAACTGCATCGAGATGGCCGGGTTAGCGTTCGTTTTATTGACGGTGAGCCTTGGGTTGGTGGGCAGAGTTGCACGCTGATAAATGGTCAGTTGCACATTTAGCTGTGGCGATAACTCACAGAATATCGGCATAGTAACCGGGTGCGCTTTCCCGGTCTTAATAATTGCTCAGATGAATCACAACAGCTTAAGTAAATGTGTTGCGATCCCCCATCGGAGAGTGACGCATTTATCCCCAGCCAGGTCTAAAACAGAGTAGCTCGCGTTCGGTTGAGCATAACTGGAAAAATTGTCGATTCTTCCCTCTTTGAGCAATGCCAGAACGCCCTGGCTGACTTGGCCGTGAGACACTATGCATATTGTCTGGTGTGGAGCTACCGCTTGTTGGCTGTGCAAAAAATTGATAACTCGCTGAGAAGCCTGTGTCAGTGATTCGCCGTCAGGGGGACAAAACTGCGCATCTCGCGCAAATAGCGACTCTGCTTCACGGGGATAGTCAGATTGTATTTGCTCCCGTGTCATCCCTTCATAATGACCGAATGCCTGCTCTTTCAGCGCGGGTTCAGCAACCAACGGGCAGTGCCCCATATGCCAGGCACGACCAAGGGGAGATGCGTAGACACAGTCTGTAGGGTAAGCAGCGTCTGTTAACGCTTCAAGTAACGCTGATGTCTCGAGCGCACCTCGCTTCGTTACTGGGCTATCCATATGTCCCTGGATAATGCCGCGCTGATTCCATTCCGTTTGCGCGTGTCGTACAAGTATCACTTTCATCAAAAATTACCGTTGATCCATTAGGCTAACAGCCAGATTCGCCAGCCAGCTGAAAATTCGTTATTATCCACATCCACTCCCCATCCGGCAGCCTGATGTCTACGATTTTCGATACCTTTATTGCCCCGCCGTGTCATGAGGAGATAGAGATCCTCTATCAGGACGATCACCTGGTGCTTATCAATAAGCCAACCGGGCTGCTCAGCCTCTCCGGGAAGAATCCGCAAAATCTCGATTCGGTACATTATCGGCTGGTAAAGATATTCCCCGGCTGTACCCTGATTCACCGCCTTGATTTCGGCACTTCCGGGCTGATGGTAGTTGCCCGCAACAAGGCTATCAACGCCGCCCTATGCCAACAGTTCAGCCAGCGCACCGTGACCAAAGTTTACAGCGCACTGCTCTGTGGACACCTGAAAGACAACAACGGGGTGATAGACGCTGCGATTGCCAAAGACCCGGCGCTGTTCCCGCTGATGTCGATCTGCTCAATTCACGGCAAGCCAGCTCGCTCCCGCTATCGTGTCGTTGAGCGTTTGTATCACGAGTTGGAAGACGGGACGTTACTGCCTTTGACGCGGGTAGAGCTAACCCCGGAGACCGGGCGCACCCATCAACTACGCATTCACTGCCAACAGTTGGGCCACCCTATTTTGGGCTGTGACCTGTATGGCGGCCTCCTGATACCTGGCACCGAAAGGACGCCGCGGCTGATGCTGCACGCCAGTGAGCTGCATTTTGTTCATCCTATTAGTGATGAGTTAATCAAAGCCTATAATGCCTGCCCGTTTTGAAAGTGAAACGCAATACAAATCTTAGGCTCACGCTGGGGCGGAGAGTGACGGAATAGGTTGCCGTAATTACTGGCGGCATGCGGCGGGAGCTCAGCCCGCAAAACCGATGCCTATGGGGCATCCAAGCACTCTGTAAATCTCAGAAATCACCTTCATCGTTGCGTCTTCGATCGTTCCTTCATTTCGGCATAAAACCCAGCCGTTCTCTGCAATTTCTCGCTCGAACGCCTTGGTACAAGCGACATGCTCTTCCAGCTTATGAATCACAGTACTACTTAGCCCACGTGGTCGGGCCGCGGCCCTTGCCCATGAAATATCAGCCGCAGTAACAACCCCGACATGCAGGTCTGGCGTTCGCACGTTTCGTTCAATGTTAAGCTGTAAAATCTCTGCAAATGGAACCATCCGGCGAAACGCAGCATCCGATGGGTACCAGCGATCCATCAAGATAATGCTGTCCGGTGGCTGTTTAGTCAGCACTTGCTGGGAAATCCAGGCACGGCTATCAGCAAAGCGCTCACAAACCTCCAATTCTAAATCCAGGGAGGGATTTCTGGCGAGCTTGTTAACGAGGGCCATTGTTTCCCTCCTGTAGGGATCGCTTTTTTTCTCGCAAAGTCGGATCACCTTCTTGTTGTCTGCCCTTAGTACTTTCGTAATGGCCTCCAAAAGTGTGGTTTTACCGGCTCCCTTGGGCCCATCCAGAGAAACAAATAGCTGACGACTCATTCTTCAAATGCCGATTGATATACGGTTTTTGTAAAGCTTGAATCTGGCAAAAGCATCTTACATTCCTTCGTATGAATAACGCGCCCCCTCTTCGTTCGTCGGAGCCGCCTGGCGCGTCAGCGCGAACCGAATAGAGGGCTCTTATAAATAGACACTGATGAACCTCTGGCAATGATTCTAACTCACGGGTCTAAAACCCAGGATTACAGCCGTTTATGGTCATTGTCCATATGTTGTGACCTGCGCGGGGTAGTTTAAGGGATCCGCTTAGAAAACGGAAAACATCCCACGTTAAGCCTGTTTTTTAAACCGAAAGGCGTTGACGGGCAGCTATGAGCGAGGAGCGGACATTCTGAATACATAGTTTATCTCCTGAAAGTCCAGGAAATCGCCCGCCCCCTTCAGAGTGACATTATCAATATGAATAGATAATAACGGCAGGCGTTAAGCCCACCGTAACTCACCGGAAAAAGTCATCCACCGAATCGCTCCACTCATGGCCGGACACAGACCATACCTTGTTAATCGGGGGAGGAAATCCGCTTCTGCAGTACCCATTTTTCCCCACGAAATCGAACGCTCCATGCGGATATCCGTTGATAAGGAGCACGCACTTCTGACAGTCTTCTGACCAGCCGATTTTAACGTCAGAAGGAATGTGGCCGTCTGAAATATCCTCGACATTGTAGATATACACTGCATCCTGAATCGGGTTTCCTTCAACGGACTCATCGAGCGCGTAGAAATACCCGGTCTGGCCGTCGTCTTCAAATACGGCGGCCAGCATACCCTCAGGAGCCAGGCTTTTTATCACCTGCGCTTCTCCAGCAAAGAGCTGAGCCTGTATCGTCACTAAAATCGTCATACCGATTACTCTCCTTTCCCTGGTTGTTTGGTTAGGCAGCTTTCAAACTGACAAGCAATTTACCATAACATCCCTGCGATGAACTAAGCCCGTGACCTGCGCCCACTTTGTTGACACACAATTGCTTTAGGAAGGTCCGCTCCTGGCACTGAGCGGACGGTCAGATCTTATACAACCCAAAGCAGAAAGTGTCAGATTAAGTATAAAACGCCCGTTTCTTCATAGGATTCACAGCGGGTAAATACACACTAATCGAGAGCCTGGCCAACCACCATTCTATGCCCCTCGGGAGTCCCTACGGTAAATTCACGCATACCATGCGGTTTATCAACGGGTGGAGCCATTATGATAGCCCCCTTGCTGACAAACTCTTCATAAAGTGTCTGAGCATCATCGACATACAGATAAGCAAAATAGTTGTGATCGCCGGTGTCAGAGGGTGGCATTGCATCTGGTGAATGGCCTAACATGATACGCACGCATCCCCTAGTGGCTAGTTGCCAGCCCATACCCTCCGGCCATGCCAAGTCAAATCCCAGGACGTCGCAAAAATAAGCAGAGCTTTTTTTGAGATCGCGTACTGCAATCACAAACGAACTGGACTGAAAGCTGGCTGTAGGTTTCGTCATCATGTAGTTCCACTTCTAGATTTTGTAGAGCCAGAGCGTAGCACAGGTTAGAGGATCTGCTTTGCCTGACTAGGCTAGGAATCACCCTCTCCACTCTGGTACATTTGTTGCCTTCATGCAGGGTAGATCTTCTACCGCACAACGGTGTTCAGAATGTCAGAGAGTAAGCAAATTCATATAGCTGCAGCCGTCATAACCGATCGGGCTGGCCGGGTCCTTCTGGTCAGAAAACGCAACACGGAGTGGTTTATGCAACCGGGTGGAAAAATCGAATCTGGTGAGCGGCCAGAGGTGGCACTTGCACGTGAACTGCAAGAGGAACTGAATGCCTCCTTCAACCCTGATGAGATGGTCCCTCTTGGGCGCTTTACGGATCTTGCAGCCAATGAGCCTGGATATATGCTGATTGCTGACATGTTTAGAGTCAGCACTGAAGAGACCCACTTTCTCCCCGCTGCAGAAATCGAAGAAGTGATATGGTTTGAACCTTCTGGCAACCAGCCGTTGCAACTGGCCCCGCTAACCAAAAATCATATTCTTTCTATGCTGGAACGTTAACGGGTCATTGGTAATAACAGCCCCTTCACCATAACAACACATTAGAAAAGGATAATTTCTTGCATTCGATTACCCTGCCATTCTTCACCGAGCGCCTGCTGCTACGCCGTTTTACACCTGACGATCTCCACGCCTATGCGGCTTACCATCGCCTGCCTGAAGTCTACCGCTACTTATATGCTCCACCGCCAGAGCTGGCGCAAATGGAAACTCGATTGGCAAAGGCCGTAACCTCACGTTTCAGTGAGGATGGTGACACTTTTTATTGTGCCGTCACATTGAAAGAGAGCGGCGAACTCATTGGTGAAGTGTTACTGAAGCTGGCCAGCAGCGCGGCGCTGCAAGGTGAAATCGGTTATATCTTCAACCCGGTTTATGCCGGTAAAGGCTATGCGGCAGAAGCGGTACGTTCGGTACTGGAACGCGGCTTCACTGACGTGGGTTTCCACCGCATTTTTGCCCGACTTGATGCAGCGAATCGCGGCTCTATCGGCGTGGTCGAACGCTTGGGCATGCGTAAAGAGGCACATTTGCGACAGAATGACCGCTTTGATGGCCAATGGGGCGATGAGCTGATTTATGCGTTGCTGAAGCAGGAATGGCCACAAAACTGATGCCGAGGGGATACGGCGGATTTGCTAATGTCTAGGAGTAGGCCCTTTTATACGAGGAAACGGTATGTGCTCCACTAAAAAAAATATGATTATTGTGGGGGCGGGAATTATAGGGGCCTCTATAGCTTATCATTTGGCCAGCCGTGGAATAAAAGTGACCGTTATCGACCGAGCGAATCCAGCTTCTGGTGCCACCGGCAGCGCTTTTGGCTGGATCCACACCACTGTGAGTGACGATGCCCCTGATGCACTTCTCCGCCGAGCGTCGGCGGAAGACTGGCACAGGTTAGAAAAAGAAATTCCGGAGCTTTGTATACGTTGGGTTGGCGCGTTAAGTTACGGGGCCGATTCGCCTTGCGAACAAGATGAGTCGAAAATACTTCAGCAGTCTGATATATCCCGGCTTGAGCCAGCGATGAATGCCCCACCTTCACGGGCGCATTATGCCGTTCAGGATGGCGCAATAGATCCGACAGAGGCCACCCGAGCCTTGCTGGATAAGGCCTGCCGTCTTGGTGCAGAGTTGAAAACACAGACGCTCGTCACCGGATTCATGCAAGAGGGAAATAGAATAACTGGCATCGAGACAGCGGAAGGCATGTTAAACGCGGATTTTGTGATTCTGGCCTGCGGGACGGGTATAACTTCGTTGCTGAGCATGATAGGGATTTCGCTCCCGATCGTGGCTTCGCCAGCCATTCTTCTGCGTTACCGCGTGACAAAACACATTGTTAATACCCTAATATCTGGCGATGACATTGAAGTTCGCCATGCATTTAACGGGGATCTCCTGGCTGCCGAGGATTATCCGGTTACGGGTGATACTGAAGCAGTGGCGTCTGAAACCCTCACGGCGATAAAAAACAGGCTACAAGGAACGGCATCGGCCTATCTTCTCAGGCAGTCGGTAGGACAACGACCTGTACCGCAGGATGGACATCCTGTCATGGGGGTTATTGATGATATAACGGGTATTTACGTGGCGGTCATGCACCCTGGCGTAACCTGTGCGGCAACTGTTGGAAGGATGGTGAGCGAAGAACTGACCATCGGTAAAAACCTGGAAATTCCCGAAAGCTATCGACCTACTCGTTTAACGACTCATGGCTAAATTCAGATAACATCTGAAACCTTCAGTATTTAAAACGATTAGACATAATATTCGGGTGGGCTGCTCTTTCTATTGTGCTTGGTCCATTAGAGCCAGACGAAGATGATGTTCAATGAAGTCCGCCTTAAAGGCGCTATAGCGATGATTATCGTTTTCACTTGCTAACAACATAGCACGTTTTACCTCGGCATACTGTTCTGCTGCTTTCTTGTTTTTTATCAAGTAATCACGGAATGCCAGATGCTTTACGATTTGCGCGTCGCCTAAAGCGAAAGCATGGACTTGGTGACTACGTTGATCCCCGCCCTTGGTGAAATACCTGCGATTTGGGATACCATTTTCACCACGCGCAGTATATCCGGCTCGTTCCATTGCAGCGTTTAAGTTATCCAACGCATTCAGACTAACAACCTCCAGCAGTATATCTATGACTGGTTTTGCAGCCAAACCCGGTACCGACGTGCTGCCAACGTGGTGAATCCGCGAGATCACCTTCCCAAGTGCTAACTGCAACAGAGAGCTTTCGGTTTCAAATAGGTCAGGCCACTGCTCATCGTAAGCAACAAGAGTCACTTTTCGCATATTCACTCCTTCTTTCAAAAATATTGGTGGTAATTACTTAAAATCAGAAGTTAACTTGTTTTAGTGTTAGCCATTAGCTAAGGAAATTTTGCACCGTCAGTAATGAGTTGTCGATATTAGCAATCTGCTCGTAACCTTCCATCGTAGCAATAAACACATTATATGAATCTGTCCCAGTATTAAGATTGGCGATCTCAAAACCCTGCTCATTTAGCGCCTGCTGAACTCTCTCAAAGATCTCATCAAGATAACGATCTCCCTCTTCACAGGCTTTCTCTATTTCATCATATTGTGTCGAGTGTAAAAGCTGAGCTTCCAACGCTGCCGCTAAATCCTCATTCTTCGTTAACGATCTAACTCGCTTAGCTGCAAACCGTGCTAGTTGCCCTTCTTCGTCTTCACACTTCCAATCGACATATGCAATGAGGTCTTCTCCCGAGAGAACACGGAGAAAAATTTCCATCAGGTTGCCATTTCTCAGTTCGCCGCCCTCATCCTCGATGATTTCAAAAATGCCGTATGTATCAATCTCTTCATTTTCAAAACTAGCAGGATCCTCGCTGATTTTGGCTAACAAGTCAGCCCACAAAGAGCACTTGTCTTTAAGTATGGCCAGTGCCAGTTCATTAAGGAACTCAACCTCTTCTTCATCCCATACGACGTTATACTCTGTATCTTCGTCCATAATACCTTCTCCATTGGTGTTACAAAAATCGAGTTTTTGCTCCATTACTGGTCAGAAATGGTTACATATTAGCCATAACAGTGACGCATAGCGCTTAATTACACACGCTAGCGCCCTCAGATCCCAACTCCCTGCATGCGGCTTCCAATCCAGCAACTTTACTAATGTATCAAGATTGCCATTAATGCATGGAAAATCAAGCGCCAAGGTTGAAAACAATGAGCTATCACAAATTTATTGTTCATGAAGGCTTCACAATCGTTCCGTCTGTACGTAATGATCACCTCTTATGCAAGCTTCTTCTCCAGCCGTCCGCCAAGTCGGGTAAATCTTAAAACAGCTTGAGGCATCCTAACTGTCGTGGATTTTGATGGTTGCGCTGATATCATCACCCTCTTGTCCCATGCCACCGCAACCTGCGGGGCACGTTATAAGGAAGATAACGAATGAATGATGAAGTCTTCTGGCAACTCATTGATCAGGCCAGAACAGCAATGATCGAAGATCCAGAAAAGAATATGCAGGCGCTAGATAGCGCACTGCGAAAGCTTTCGCCAGAAGAGCTCATTGCATTTAAAAAGCGCTTCACAGAACTGCATAATCAAGCCTACACATGGCATTTATGGTCTGCGGCCTACATCATGGGTGGTGGATGCTCTGATGATGGGTTTATGGATTTCAGAGACTGGCTCATCTCGCGTGGCCAAAGCGTGTATGAAGCCGCACTGATAAATCCTGACTCACTAGCCGATATTGTGGATGGCGAAGAGGAAGGACAACATGAAGGCTACTCGTACCTGGTAGGCCGAATTATTGAAGAGCTCTATCCTGAATACGAAAAAGCGTTATTTGAGCAAACCTGCTATAAAGCCATTAAGTTCCCGAGTGAACCAACCGGTACAGCCTGGGAAGATGATGAGGAAACACTGGCAAAACTTTGCCCACGCTTGTTTGCAATGTACTGGTAATTTTCATAACCCATTGATTATTATGACGGGCGCAGCATGCAAGTGAAGCTTCTTTTTCATAGCGACTGATGCCTATTTCTTCGCCAACCAGGGAGATGTCGTGCTCCAGAAAATGATATCTGCACCGAGATAGTCTTCTGCGAATTGTACAAACTCGTCCTTGCTGAATGGCTTGCCCGTATTGGGGTTCCTGTAGGTCAAGGTCGGCTCCTGCACAGCCATGGCAACCAGTGCCAACTTACTTTTGTATTTGTTGAAGAGCGGATAGGAGTTCTTCATTTGCGCCTTGCGGTTGGGAACAATATCTGGGCCGCCGAGCCCAATATTATTGGCACTTGCGAACTCAAACAGTCGCCCCATGTAATTGTGGTCGTTGTTCCATTCGCACGGCCAGAAATTAACATATTGTACCACATGTGATTTGGTGAACACCTTGCGCGCAAAGGTGAGGTTTTCCATTTCGCCTGCGAAATAGTTATCGCAGGTAAATCCCTTGGGTAGCTTTTTCTCGTCAAGATCAATGGCTGTTTCGGGTAGGTTCACACCATAGACTCGGCCATCGAAACGCTCTGCAAGCGCTGCCAACAAAGCCTGATAACGTTGGCGCACAGCAGGATCCCACTGCTGTGCCACCCACCCCGAGCCAACCGGCTTTCCTTCGCCAGGATTGTCAAATTGTGGCGATATCCCACCACCGTACCTGGCATCATTCATCAGATAATCAGGAACGTATCGGGCATTCTGTTCGAAAAACCGATCCTGGATCTGGATGAAAAGTTTTTTCTTGTTTGCTTTGAGACGAGTCAGATCCTGCTCAATCTGCGAAAAGTTGTATTTGTCCTTCTCAGGCTCGAGTGAGCGCCAATTGTAAACGATCTGCGCACCGCCAATGTCGCTACGCGCCATAATGGTTGACGCCGCTTCATGATCGCCGGAGCTGGTATAGACAAAGTTTTCTGGCATTTTAGCTAATACGGGCAGTGTCGCAGTAAGCAATGTTATTGCGACAGTGAGCCTGAAACGTATGGTCACGAAGTTACCCCTTTCTGATGGTGCGACTATCTGAAACTCCATTGGGCGCTAACGACAAATATCGAGGGAAGAATAATACCACTTTCCACCCCAAAGTAGCTGGTAAAATTGTATTGAACTGCATGATAGATATAGGGAGAGAAACCCACGCCGGTAGTATCCTTGAACTTTTTATATGAACCATCATTACCACATTGACTGAACGCATCAAAGAAGAACTCACCAACATACCCATAAACACCCTTAAAAACCCATCCAGAGTCATTAGACATCCAGTCTCTTCTCAGACCCAGTGCGATACAGCGGTCATTGAAACTATTTTTCATTGTGCCAACTAAAATACTATATTTTGAATCCTCAGAAAACTTTCGTTCTACGGAGAAAAATTTGTTATCAAAGTTCTCCGTGTATTGTCCCTCATTGTTTATCGTATGATACACAAAGGAGCCGGTGTTAATTGAGTATAAATTTATTTCACCTGCGACACATGCGGGCACCACTGTTAACAAACATACAATAGCCACTGACTTATTGAGCATTTAAATGACCTCTTTTAATATGCGTGGTGATTTTTTGAGAGCCCACTCCCCTTGGCAGATACCGCGTAGTTCCCCTGTACGCTTTTCTCTCAGTAACGATCGGCCCGGTAATGCCCAGCAGGCACACGGCCATCAAACGAGAGAACGAGGATTTAGCCATGCCAAGCTTCTTCTATCACTGATAACATCTATTAACAGTAGTACATTCTTTATACTGTTGATAAAAATCAATTCCGCGGCGTTTTGGCTACACAATGAATGTCTTTTGCCTCAATGGCATCACGAATTTGGGTTACCTCACCTTCTTACGCAGATTAAACTCAACCGCCTCCTGCACCAGAGCCGTTAAGGCTTTTGAATCCACCGTATCCTCTGCAAAGAAATCAATCGCCCGCCACGCGTTACCATCAAGGCCAGCGTTAAACAGCTTATCGGCATCTACCAGGCTGGCGCCGTGGTAAAAGGTCAGCTTTACCTTGGCTTTATGGGCGTTAGCAACCGCGATAATGCCGTGATGTGACCACACCGGGCTCCCTCTCCACTTCCATTCCTCAATGATTTCCGAGTCAGCCGCAACAATGCACTTACGGATCTCCGCCAAGGTCTTCCCACGCCAGTCGGTCAGCGCTGCGATAAGTTGGTCAATCTGTAACGAGGCATCCATCAAAGTTCTCCAGGCACAATGTAACCTAGCATTCAGTTTAGTCATCTTCCCGCGGCTGGTGCAGCCTATCCAGCGTACCGCGAATCGGATAGTATTCCCCCACTGAAGGAATAATCAAAAGCAGCGATCCATGGACATCTCAGACTTAAGCCAAGCCCGCAGTAACACCGTCAGTAAGCTCCTCAATGCGCCTGATTTTTCGGCCCTGCTGATTGAACACGGCTGGGCGGCGTTCCCGGATCGTTTTTTAAAAGCCGTCGCTAACTCGAAGGACACCACCACGCAGACCTTGCTTGATATGCTGCCTGCGCTTTCGCTGGAACTGAAAATCCAGGTGGCGCAGCAAAGCAAGCAGCCATTTATTGTCCCCTGCATGATATGGCCAGAGTTGGTCTGGCGTTGGCAGCCTTGGGAGTATGCCAGCGAAACTTTGGCATGGGAGGCGTTAACCTCAGGCTTTTCTGCGCTGATTGAGGGGCTTGTCAGCCGGCCTATGGCATCGATAGCGGATCAAGACTGTGCTGCGGGCAAAGTTTACTCCGACTATTTTATGGATCCGATTGGCCCGATCCTCGATAAGCTGGATAACAACCCAGGTTGGCCAGCGTGCTGGGCAAATATTGCTCTCCATCATCCGGATGAAACCGTACGTGAAAATATGATTTTCCGGCTGGTTAATCCCTCTCAAACCCTGTTGCAGTCACTGACCAAAGATCCTTCTCATTTGGTTAGGTGCCGGCTGGTTTCTCGCTATCATGAAGATGAAGCGTTGATGATGGAGCTACTGGACGACGCCAATGTCTGGGTTAGAGGTGAGCTGGCGGAACGCGCCATTTCCAGCCATGTATTGACCCTGCTTAGCCAATCGATGGATCTGTTTGTCCTGAGCAGGCTGGCTCATAACCGGCAGTTTTTCCTTAATCCAAATCCGAGCACAGGCGCCCGGCTCGTATGGCAAAAGCTGACGCAGCATCCCTACGTGTTTACCGAGGAGTGCTTTGCCGGTATGGCAGCACTGGCGGAAGATAACATCATAGATTGGCCAATCTTTTCTCGTTGGGTGGAACAACTCGCGGATAGGTGTCCTCAAGTGCGCGATAAAACGCCGCCGTTCCGCACCTTTGGCTATGCTGAATTTCCGGCTTCTGAAACGAATTTGTACGACACTGCCAGCAGCCTGTTCCAGTTTAACCGTTCGCTGGCACTCAGTCCTTTGACCCCGGTAGAGATCCTCAACTTATTCAGCCAGTGCCCATTTGAGGCGTTGAGGCAAGAGGTTGCCCAGAATCCAGCCCTGCCTGCATCCTAATACGCCTAATGAAAAAGTGGTGAAGTTCGCCGAAGAAGCGCAAGTAGCAAGACTGCTGACAACACCCAACAGGCTACAAAACGTAGGGGCGCTGCATGTTGCGCCCGTTTAGCAAATTAAGGATATAGAATGTCGAAGTTAATTTATTATGTTGCAGCATCTATGGATGGCTATATTGCCACCCAGGATCATGAGCTTGACTGGCTGACAAATTTTATTTTAGGCGATGATGCTACACCCTATGATGACTTCTACCAGAGTATTGGCGCGGTGATTATGGGAGGCAAAACCTACAGCTGGATAATGGAAAATGCCCATGGCGACTGGCCTTATAAAGATGTTCCGGCGTTCATTTTGACAAGCCAGGATCTGGCAATACCGCAAGGCTCAGGTATCAGTGAAGTTTGTGGCAATGCTAATGATATTGCCAGGCATGCAAAACTGGCGGCAAAAGATAAGGATGTTTGGGTCGTTGGCGGGGGTAAGTCCGCGGCATTTTTCGCCGATGCTGGTGAGTTGGACCAATTACATATCACAACCATTCCCGTATTTCTGGGTGAAGGGATCAAGATCCTACCCGTCAACCGTAGTGTGGTTGTGACACCAGTGACGAGCCGGTTTTTACAAAGCGGTGCGTTAGAAAGCGTGTTAACTATAAGAAAATAGTTGCGATAGTCAGCGTGGAATCAAAATGCAGGATAGTGAAGCCGCATCTAGCGGCTTCTCTTGGGACAACAATCAGTGGTAAATCTCGGCCTTACCGCACATACGGTTGTTGCCGGAAGCGCCGATAATGCGATAGGCACTTGCCCCGGCTGCTTTAGCCTTATTCTCCAGTTCACGCTGGAGGCTGCTCAGGCTGTTGCTACTTGAACAGGCGCTAATCACGCCGATTTTCTGCTGATTGGCAGGCGCAACGTCAACCAGCGTGGCCGCCATGACAGAGAAAGAAAGCGTTGCCAACGCGAGTGCGGCGATGGCCATTTTGACAGGTTTCATATCAGGTTCTCCTTTGCTGTTCAGATATGTCGGGCCGGGTAACCCGCTTTGCCAAGTACCGCAAGTAACTCGCTTGCTGCCAAAGTGCTGTCGACCTTTACCTCGCCCGCAGCCGGATTGGTTTCGATACGGGCCTGTGGGTCAACGCCCAGTAGCGCCTTGGTGACGGATTTGGCGCAGCCGCCGCAGGTCATATTGGGAACAGTGAAATAATGATGCATATTGATCTCCATCGGGTTGGTGTCAGATCACTATGAGGTTTGCCAGCGTGGCAAGGTCAAAGGTTTTTCTGCAAAATTTTCTCTTTTGCTACAACGGCAAACCCCTTTTCCCCGCGTTTCAGCACACCTGACGCAACACCGAATTTTGGTGCTTTATTTGGCACTGTCGTTACTGCGGTTGGCTCGGCTAAATCAGCCAGGATCGGGCAGTCTGGGCGGTCATTACCGTGGCAGTGGTCGGCCAGGAACTCGAGGGTTTCTGCCATCGCCTGCAGTTCGGCAATCTTGGCTTTTAGCCGCGCGACGTGGGAAAGTGCCATTTCTTTGACGTCGGCGCTGGCGCGGTCCCGGTCGTTCCACAGCACCAACAGCGCCGAGATCTGCTCAACAGAAAACCCAAGGTCGCGTGAGCGGCGGATAAAGCGCAGGCTATGTACGTCCGAAGCGCTGTAATGGCGGTAGCCCGCATCCGAGCGTATGGCCTTGGGGATCAAACCGATCTGTTCGTAGTAACGGATCATTTTGGCTGAAACGCCGGAGGATTTGGCTGCTTGACCGATATTCATCGTTAACTCCTTCATAGGGCTACAGTTAGCGTTATTGTTACTGGTCTCCCTCACCCCAACCCTCTCCCCAAGGAGAGGGAGCTGATACGGAGCTGCGGTCAGGTGTGGACACAGCCTCGAAGCTTCGGAGCTAAGGTGAACACTTGAATCCAGTTGTAGAACGTCAGGTCCGCTCTTCCCAAGGAGAGGTAGCTGATACGGAGTTGCGTTCAGGTATGGAGGCCAACTTATAGAGCCTCGAAGCTCCGGAGCTAAGGTGAACACTTGCATCCAGTTGTAGCACGGTCGGTCCCCTCTCCCTGTGGGAGAGGGTTAGGGTGAGGGATGTCACAATGGCCCGACATCGGTCATTTACTTGCGGTAACGGGGATAATCTCCGCCCCGCTTTCCGCCGTTCTGCTGGAGGCCTCAATCGTCATCGGAGCCTGGAAGCGCTTCAGGCGCAGCGCGTTGCCGAGTACAAAGACGCTTGAAAGCGCCATCGCCGCCGCCGCGAAGATCGGCGAAAGCAAGGTGCCGTTCAACGGATAAAGCGCGCCCGCCGCCACCGGGATCAGCACCGCGTTGTAGGCAAAGGCCCAGAACAGGTTCTGTTTGATGTTGCGGATCGTCGCCTGGCTAAGCGCGATAGCGTTCGGCACCCCGCGCAGGTCGCCAGACATCAGCACCACGTCGGCCGCCTCGATAGCCACATCCGTACCGGTACCGATAGCCAGCCCAACGTCCGCTTCCGCCAACGCCGGGGCATCGTTGATACCGTCCCCCACAAAGGCCACTCGCGCCCCGTTGACCCGGAACTTTTTCAGCGCAGCAACCTTGCCATCGGGCAACACCTCTGCCGCAACTTCATCAATACCGAGCTGTTTGGCGATCGCTGCCGCCGTTGCCGCATTGTCGCCGGTGATCATCGCCACTTTGAGGCCCAGTGCGTGCAGCGCCTTAATAGCCTCTGGCGTGGTTTCCTTGATCGGATCGGCAACCGCAATAACCGCCGCTAAACGACCGTCGATAGCGGCATAGAGCGGGCTCTTACCCTGTTCGCCCAGGCGCTGGGCGGCAGATTTGAAGCTCGCCACATCAAGACCAAGCTGCGTCATGAAGCGATCCGCACCGACTGAGACCACCCTGCCATCAACCTTGGCCGTTACGCCAAAGCCCGGCACGGCGTCGAAGCCTTCAACGGGGGCCAGCGTGATGCCTTGCTGTTTGGCGGCCAACACAATCGCTTCGGCGATCGGGTGCTCAGAGCGGGTTTCAACCGCCGCCACCAGAGCCAGCACTTCGCTGTACTCAAAACCTTTAGCGGGAACGAGATCGGTGAGTTCTGGGCGTCCTTTGGTCAAGGTGCCGGTCTTGTCGAGGGCGATAACGCTCACGTCACGCAGCGCCTGCAAAGCTTCCCCCTTGCGGAACAACACGCCAAGTTCAGCTGCACGCCCGGTACCGACCATAATTGATGTCGGCGTAGCCAGCCCCATGGCGCACGGGCAAGCGATAATCAGTACCGCAACTGCATTCACCAACGCAAAGGTCAGTGCCGGTTCCGGGCCAAAGATCAGCCAGACCAGGAAGGTCAGCGCGGCGGCAGCCATCACTGCCGGTACGAACCACATGGTCACCTTATCGACCAGCGCCTGGATCGGCAGCTTGGAGCCCTGCGCTTCCTCAACCAGGCGGATGATCTGCGCCAGCACCGTATTGGCCCCGACCTTGGTGACGTGGAAGCTGAAAGCACCGGTCTTGTTGATGGTGCCCCCCACAACGGCAGCGCCTACGCCCTTCGATACGGGTAAAGGTTCACCGGTGATCATGCTCTCATCCACATAAGATGCCCCCTCGACGACCTCGCCATCGACTGGGATCTTCTCCCCTGGACGAACGAACACCACGTCACCGGTGGTCACCTGATCAAGCGGGATCTCAACGGTATCGCCGTTGCGTTCAACGCGCGCGGTCTTGGCCTGAAGCCCGACCAGCCGTTTGATGGCCTGCGACGTTCGCCCCTTGGCGCGAGCCTCCAACGTGCGCCCAAGCAGGATCAAGGTCACGATGACGGCGGCTGCTTCGAAGTAGACGTTAGCGGTTCCCTTAGGCAGTACCTCGGGAATGAATGTCGCCACCACCGAATAGCCGTACGCCGCTGCCGTACCCACCGACACCAGCGAGTTCATATCGGGAGCCCCACGCAGCAACGCCGGAATACCTTTACGGAAAAAGCGCAGGCCCGGGCCGAACAACACCAGGGTGGCGAGTACAAACTGTATATACCAGCTCGTCTGTTCACCCAAAACGCCCTGTACCCAATGGTGCATCGGAGGAATAAGGTGCGAGCCCATCTCAAGGATAAAGACCGGCAACGTGAGAATGCCCGCAATCAGCAAAGAGCGGCGCAAGCCACGCGCTTCATTCTCGCGGCGTTCGGTATCCTGATCGTTTATATTCTCCGTTTCAGCAGACAAACGACGGGCCTTGTAACCCGCCTGCACAACCGCCGCTTCAAGGTCAGCGGTGGAGACAACCCCGGCGAGGTGCCGTACCCGCGCACGCTCGGTCGCCAGGTTGACGCTGGCTGAAAGGACGCCTAGAAGTTGCGTCAGCGCCTTTTCAACTCTTCCGACGCAGGATGCGCAGGTCATCTCTTCGATCGCCAGTTCAGTGGTCTCTTCTCGTACAGCGTAACCGGCGCTCTCGATAGCACTAACGGCCGCTTGTGGATCGGCCACGCCGCTGAAGGTGACATCTGCCCGCTCGGTGGCAAGATTGACCGTGGCCGTTTGCACGCCGGGAACGGCTTTTAGTGCGCGCTCAACACGGCCAACGCACGATGCACAGGTCATTCCTTCGACCGGCAGGCTCAGACGAGCCGCTTGATTGGAACCTGATGGGAGGGAAACGGAAGCCATGGCTCTACTCCTGGGAAGTTTCGGTAACAAAAAGCTTAAACCTTCCCACCAGGGGAAGGTCAAGGCCTGTTAGCAATCAGTTCTGTAGGGGGGCATTGGCTATACCGCTGGCCCCATTACAATTGCGTTCCGTCTGAGTACAGACTTCCCAACCGCCGCCCAACGCCTTATAGATGCTGACAATGGCAAGCTGCTGGTTAGTCCGTGCGACGACCAGCGCGCGCTGGCTGGCAAAGTGAGCTCGTTCGGCATCGAGCACCTCCAGATAAAGACCGTCACCTTCGGCAAATCGCACCTGGAGCAGACGCGCTGCTTCGCGATTGGCTGCAGACTCCAGCAGGCGTAGCTCAAGCGTGCTGCCCGCTGAGCCATAGGCTTTAAAGGCATTATCCGTTTCCTGCAAGGCGCGCAATACGGCCTGGTCATAGCCGACCAAGGCCTGTTTGCTGCGGGCTTCACTGGCGGCGATCCGGGCGCGCGTGCGGCCAATATCCAGCAGCGACCAGCGAATCACCGGCAAGATAAAGCCTGAAAGCGCCTCGGCACCGTTCAACGCATCAAGATTCCCTGCCACAAAGCCGAGCGATCCCTGCACCTGGATCTCGGGATAGAGCGCAGCCGTCTCGACGCCAATCTGGGCAGTAGCCGCAGCAAGGTCCCGTTCCGCCGCCACGATGTCGGCACGCCGCGAGAGGAGCGATACGGGATCGCCCACGGCGATGGTTCGCACAGCCAACGAATCATCCAACGGCACAATTGCTGGCGGCCTGAACGACTGAGGTACTGTGCCGAGGAGGATGGCCAATGCGTTGGTGCTTGCCGCCCGACGGCGTTCCAACTCAGGCATGGCCACCTCAACATTACGTAACAGCGCCTCGGCACGCAGTCGGTCAAACTCGCTGGCTGAACCGGCGTTGGCCTGCTGTTCAACCAGCTTCAGGCTTTCACGCTGGCTTTGGCTGATGTCGGTTACAACGGCAATTTCGGCCTCGAGACCGCGCAATTCGAACCAGGTAGCGGCCACCGTAGCAATGACGCTCACCTGCACTTCACGCAGTAACGCCTCGCGGGAGCCAGCTTGCGCCTGCGCAGCCTCCACCGAACGCCGCACGCGCCCAAACAGATCGAGTTCCCAAGCGGCATCGATGGCTCCGCGATAGCTTTCGCGTTGCCGCGGCTGGTCGGGTGAAATTTCCACTTCACCCCAACGGCGGTTCTCATAGCTAAGCGCGGGGCCGCCGCTGGGCAGGAAGCTCTGGCGATCTTCCCGCAGCATGGCCTTGGCCTCTTCCAGCCGCATGGCCGCGATGCCAATATCATGGTTCGCTGCCAATGCCTGCTGGATCAAGGCCGTTAGCGCCGGATCGTCGAAAGTACGCCACCACTCAACCTCGACGGCCCCAGAGCCGAGCCCGGCAGTTGGCTCACCAAAGTTGGTTGGCAGCGGCGACGAGGGTGGTGCATAGTCAGGACCCACCGCCGAGCATCCGGCCAGCAAGAACAGCGCACTCAGAGGAAGCAGCACAGTTTGATAGCGATCTCTCATGGCTGGCTCCCCTTGATGCGTTGTTTTGATGCTGAGCGATAATGCTCGACTCGGGCGGCAAGGCCACGCATCACCACATAAAAGACCGGAGTCAGGAACAAGCCAAACAGCGTCACGCCGATCATGCCCGCAAACACCGCAATGCCCATGGAGTGGCGCATTTCCGCCCCTGCGCCACTGGCCAACACCAGCGGAACCACGCCAGCAATAAAGGCCAGCGAGGTCATCAGGATCGGCCGTAACCGCAGTCGACAAGCCTCGATAACCGCCTCAAGTGCGCTCGAGCCTTTGGCTTCGAGGCTGCGTGCAAACTCAACGATAAGAATGGCGTTCTTGGCAGCCAGCCCCACCAACACGATCAGCCCAATCTGAACGAACACGTTGTTGTCTCCCTCCACCAACCAGATACCCACGATCGCACTCAGCAGACACATCGGTACGATCAGCAATACCGCCAGGGGCAGCAGCCAGCTGTTGTACTGCGCGGCGAGGATCAGATAAGCGAGCAGCACACAGAGTGGGAAGATAAACAGCGCCGAGTCTCCGGCCAGCTTTTGTTGATAGGTGAGATCGGTCCACTCGAAGCTCATGCCTTCAGGTAGCACCTCCTGCGCCAGTTGCTCCATCAGCGCCACCGCCTGTCCGGAACTGACGCCCGGCATAGCACCGCCGGAGATATCCGCCGAGGGGTAACCGTTATAATGCATCACACGATCCGGGCCGGAACTTGGCGTAACGGTGACAAACGCTGACAGCGGCAGCATTTCCCCGGCCGCATTGCGCACTTGCAGCCGACCAATGGCTTCAGCTTGCATGCGGTGATCTGCATCGGCCTGAGCCGTGACTTTGTAGGTGCGGCCGAAGCGGTTGAAGTCGTTGACATACAGCGAGCCGAGATACACCTGGAGTGCCTCAAAAACGTCCGCCAGACGAACGCCTTGGCTCATCGCCTGGGTGCGGTCGATACTGACGTCGAGCTGCGGTGCATTGACGTCAAGGCTGGTGAGCAGCCCGGCCACCTGCCCCGTTCCGCTGGCTTTCTGCATCAGGAGCTGAGTTTGCTGAACCAGCGCATCCAGCCCGGCACCACCGCGATCTTCAACCTGCATTTTGAAACCACCGGTTGCACCCAGTCCTGGCACCGGTGGTGGCGGAAATACGCCAAGGAAACCGTCGGGGATGCTGGCGAATTTGGCCTGTAAACGCCCGGCGATTGCCATCGCGCTGAGGTCGTCCGTGGTGCGATCTTTGAATGGGTCAAGCATCACGAACATCACGGCGGCATTTGGCACGTTAACAAAACCGTTGATTGAAAGCCCCGGGAATGCCACAACGCTTTCAACACCGGGTTCCGCCAGTGCGATCTTCGACATCTGCTTAACGACGGCCTCGGTGCGATCCAGTGATGCGGAGTTGGGAAGCTGGGCAATGCCAACCAGATAATACTTATCCTGCATGGGGACAAAGCCCGGCGGTACGGCCTTGAAGCCGAAGAAGGTCAGCGCAAGCAGCCCAGCGTAAACCACCAGAGCCAGGCCGCTGACCCGCACAACCTTGCGGACCGTGTTGCCATAGGCGTCCGGTGCGCGTTGGAAAGGCTTGGCCAACCGCTCAAACCTCCGTTCGACACGACCACGCAGGCTGCGAGGATCATGAGTGATCCCCACCTTACGTGGCCGCAACAGGAGACCGGCAAGCGCCGGGCTGAGCGTGAGCGAATTCACCGCCGACAGAATGGTCGAGATGGCAATAGTGAGCGCAAACTGTTGATAAAACTCGCCTTGTAAACCGCTGAGGAAGGCGGTAGGGATAAACACCGCGGCGAGTACCGAGGTGATGGCGATAATTGGCCCGGTGACCTCGTCCATCGCCTTCCTGGCGGCTTGCGGGGGA
Organism: Serratia sp. Res13-Sevr-LER1-36-b; assembly: GCF_015673035.1. NCBI lineage: Bacteria > Pseudomonadati > Pseudomonadota > Gammaproteobacteria > Enterobacterales > Yersiniaceae > Serratia > Serratia sp. Res13-Sevr-LER1-36-b. The sequence goes on from NZ_JADACK010000005.1 coordinate 928,850, forward strand.
TCTTCACCATTTTCGATATGCCGCTCGACGTTTTCCACCACCACGATCGCATCGTCGACTACGATACCAATCGATAGCACCAAACCAAACAGCGACAAGGTGTTGAGCGAGAACCCCATCAGATGCATTACGGCGAAGGTACCGATAAGTGATACCGGCACGGCCATCAGCGGGATCAGCGAAGCCCGCCAGTTGCGCAGGAACAGCACCACCACGATCACCACCAGGAAGATGGCCTCCAACAGCGTGGTAGCTACCGATTCCAGTGAAGCCCGAACAAACACCGTCGGATCATAGGCGATGCGTGAACTGAGCCCGGCCGGAAAGTTGCCTTCAAGCCGCTGCATGGTGGCCCGCACTGCCTGCGAAACGTCCAGCGCGTTGGCTCCCGGGCTTTGAATGATTTGCAGCGCCACGGCAGGCTCACCGTCAAGCAGGCTGCGCAAAGCGTAGGCATCTGCACCCATCTCGATGCGGGCGACATCCCGTAGGCGTGTCACCTGGCCATCAATACCGGTGCGAATGATGATATCGCCGAACTGTTCTTCATCGGTCAACCGCCCGAGGGTGTTCACCGTCACCTGGAAGGCGGCGGTAGAGTTAGGAGCTTGGCCGACCGAACCCGCCGCCACCTGTACGTTCTGCTCACGTACCGCGGCTATCACGTCGCCAGCCGTCAGCCCCCGTGCTGCGATCAGGTTTGGATCGAGCCACAGCCGCATGCTGTATTCACCCGCTCCCCAAACCAGCACGTCGCTGATCCCCGGAATACGGGACAGCTCGTCGCGCACCTGCAGATAGGCGAAATTGGAGATATACAACGGATCGTAACGCTTATCTGGCGATAGCAGGTGCACCACCATCAGAATGTCTGGCGAGGTTTTCTGTGTAACCACCCCCTGGCGTTGTACTTCTTCAGGCAAACGCGGTAACGCACGGGCGACCCGGTTTTGGACCTGAACCTGCGCCATATCGGCATTGGTTCCCTGGGCGAAAGTTACGGTCAGGATCATCCGGCCATCGGTGGCCGACTGCGACGACATGTACAACATGCCCTCTACCCCGGTAATTGCCTGTTCGAGCGGCGCGGCCACCGTTTCAGCGATCACCTTGGGGTTGGCGCCCGGATAAGAGGCGGTTACCTGCACGGTTGGCGGCGTCACGGCCGGATACTCACTGAGCGGTAATTGGAAGAAGGCAACGGTGCCAGCCAACACCATCAGCACCGAGAGCACGATGGCAAAGATCGGCCGATCGATGAAGAAACGTGGAAAGCTCATTGCGCGCCTCCTGAGGTTTGCGGCAGCGCAATAGGCGTACCGTCAATCGTCGCGGACTGTGGCGTAATCTGCATCCCTGGTCGAACCAATCCCTTGACGACGATGCGCTCGCCCGCTTGCAGACCTTGTTCGATCACCCGCATTCCATCGGCTATCGAGCCAAGTTCGACCGGCCGGTATTCTGTTGTATCGTCTTTGCCAACGACCAGCACATAGCGGCTGCCCTGGTCGGTGCCAATCGACAGGTCAGAAACCAGCACCTTGGGCTGCGGTGCGCCGGTCTCCAATTTGACTTTGGCGAACAGACCGGGGGTTAATTGCCCATCAGGATTGTCCACCACCGCACGTACCCGCACCGTTCCCGTACTGCGATCGGCAGAGTTGGCGAGGAAATCGACACGGCCGGGCCGCGAGTAGGTCTTGTCGGCGATCAGCGCCACCATGACTTTGGTTACCTTGACCGCCTCTGAGGTTTTATTGGTTCTGTCAGCGGCTAGCGAACGTAAATAAGTGCGTTCGTCGACATCAAAATAGACATGCAGCGGATTGATCGAGACGATGGTCGTCAACGGAGTCACACCGCTGGCAACATAGTTACCTTCAGTGACCAGGGTTTGGCCGACACGTCCGCTGATGGGGGCGGTGACGCGGGTGAAACTCAAATCCAGTTGCGCAGCATCCAGCGCGGCTTTGGCGGCATCCACCTTGGCTTTGCCTGCGTTCACTGCCGCGGTGGCGGTATCAAGAAATGCTCGCGCGACGACCTTTTGCGCGAACAGTTTCTCGGCTCGTGTATATTCCGCCTTGGCGAGTAGCGATGCCGCTTCAGCCTCGCGTAGGCGTGCTTTGGCAACGTTCACTGCGGCTACGAACTCCCGAGGATCAATGAGAAACAGCGGGTCTCCTTGATTAACCAAGCGCCCCTCGGGGACGGTGACCTCCTGGAGATAGCCCGAGACCCGTGGGCGAAGTTCAACCCGCTTGACCGCGGTAAGCGATCCGGTGAATTCCACAAAAGGCGTTATCGGGCGCACGACGACTTCGGCCACCGGAACGCCAGGCGGTTTGGCAGCTGCGCCGGAAGGCACCGCCTCCTTGCATCCGGAGATAATGAACGCGGCGCTTATCGCCGCAGTGAGCAGGGTTATAGCTTTGACTTGCATCGGTATACCTTTCGCGACAATTGTCGACAGTAGGTTTGGCAGGCTGCCTTTATCCGGCTTGTCACGTTTGGAAGGTCAAGTATTTTTTACGGCAGGCAATGAGCGACCAAGTTGGAGCACAGTCACGCTGACTGCAGCGGCTCCAATGGCCGCTGCAGTCGTATTTGAGGAGGGTTAATTATTCTATTGTTTTAGCCGCTAAATGAGATTGAGGCGATAATATAAGCGAAATAAAAAGCCCCATTAATAAATAACATCCACACTTTCAGCTTTTTGTTTCTGGCATTGATCCACAGCCAAAATGCCGATGAAAGCGTAATAAACACCCCGATCAACACTTCATGCCGGGGTTGCCATGGCGTCAACAATATACCGATGGCGGGTAATATCGTGCCTTGAAAAACCATTGCGCCGGTAATATTGCCTAATGCCAGAGTATCCTTTCCTTTGCGTATCCACAGAATGCTGTTCACCTTCTCTGGCAATTCGGTAGCTATAGGAATGATAATCAATGACAGCAACAACACCGAAATGCCAAGCTTTTCCGATACTGCGGCAACACCGTCTATAAAACCTAAAGCCCCTGCTACCAATACGCCCAAACCCATTAAGGTTTGCAGGATGATGGTAAATAGCGTGGTGGGCAATCCCACTCGGGATAAGAACATGACGTTATCTGCCGCTGTTCCATTGCCTTCAGCCACTAATTTTTTCGAAGCGTGTAAGGTTTTTACAATATAGGTGACATAAAGCAAGACCAACAACACGCTGACGCCCATTCTGGCTATTTTCATCTCCACAGGAATGAACAAGGCAATTGCGGCTAACACAAAAGCCAGCAGGAAGAAATGCGTATCCCGTATAAACCCCGTGGGCTCTGGGGTGATTGACCCGTTAATGCCCCGCCGTCTAACCACGGCCAGCGCCATCAAAAAGACCGACAGCGTAGACAACATCAGCGGCACGCCCAATATTGCCCCCACGCCAATCTCTTCATTAACATTAGCGGCCGACGTGCCGGCAACCAGGGCCAAAATGGGCACCATGGTTTCAGGTAAGGCGGTGCCAATGGCGGCAAAAAGCGAACCGGTTACCCCTTCAGAGATCTTCAACCTTTCGCCAAGGTGTTCCAGAGCATTGGTGAAAATTTCAGAGGCAATCAATATGATGATTAAAGATATCGCGAGCTGGAAAAATGACAGCGTCATCCTTTAGCCCTCAATTCGCCAGGCTTTTGGGCGGTTTTTTTGCTGAGGTTATGTGAAATTAAAGCAGAAAAAAGGGTCATTATGGAAATACCGACTGGACGTAGCAAACCATGGTGTAATATTCCTCGTCCAATCCAAAAGAAATATTACCCCTATGGTCTCGCCAATCTGATCGACGGATGTGCCACAGCAAGTTGCTGAGTATGTTGACACATCCTCCTTCATGATGAAGGAAGGCTACTCCCCAAATGAGTGGGGCAAGCTTAGTCGAACTGTCATGGCGCTGTCAAAGTCAATTACTCTGCCGGTCTTTCACCAGGCGCAGCGTTTGATAAATCGTCATCAACCGCTGGACTAATTGCGTGTGGTTATTGGAGCGAATACGCTCGGGTAACTCGTTTAACCATGCATACAGCTGCACCAGGCCATAGCCATTTAGCGCTTCGGCTAACATTTCCACCCGCTCAATCCCGCGCCCTCCTTGATGCCGGATCCCCTGCTGTAACCACTGAGCCAGCAACGTTTCGGTGTCTGCCAACGCTTGCTGCATGCCTGAGCGCTGTTGCAGATCGGCCTGGCGCTCCATCGGGAAAGGCTCAGCCTCATCGGCACACAGCGAGAATATCTGGGTGTCACTGGCGACGGCCAACGGCTCGATAATCAGTTTGCCTGACGCGATCTTCACCCTGCCTGAAATCAACCGTGGCGGAGTTGCTAGCGTGAGCATTGCCCTGGCCAATACCTCGATAGCCTGAGGGGCGGCACTATCGTAATTTAGTGACACTGTCACCAAATTATCATCACCCGCCTCTCCGCTTAAGAGTTCAAGCTGCAAGCACTGTAAGGCCGGGTCCCAGCACCAGTCGAGCACCTCGCTAACCGGTAAGATATGCAGTTGCTCGATCGGCTGTCTGGGGCGTACAAAATCCGGCAATGCCTGCTGGAGATGACGCTTCAGCGCTGCCGCATCAGGCTGCCTGAGCGGTTCCCCCAGCAGCTCCCACGCACGGGCAGAGAGCGGCAATACGCTGGTATATTGCTTACCGCTGGCAATGTCCAACGCTCCGTTTGCCCGGCGCTTGGCGGCATTGGTGATCACCTGGCAGGCCGCCAGTTTTTTTACCGGGTGGCCGGCAATCCTGCGGCTGCCTATCGGCGTCGCCACGCCTTGTGGATCGCTCTTTCTAGGCCACTGGCGTTCGATCACCATCAGCGCTTGGGAGTCCGGGTCGGTGTAGATCAGATCCACCCCTTCCTGCTGCTCGTCGGCCCAATAACGCGCGCCGAGTGAAACCAGTTTCAGATGTTCCAGCTGGATCTCACCTTTGACGCCCAGGCCAAGAATTTCAGCCGCCGGAAGGCGTGGTAAGGTCTGCTGCTGCGCCTGTTGGTCCATGCACCTGGCCGCGACCAACCGGGCGGAAAGCCCGCTGATGCGCTGCAAGAATTCGACCGGATGATAGCGGCTTGAACGATTATGTTGATCGGCCATCCCTTGCTGAATATCCGCCAGGCTTTCGCTAATCCAGCGCCACTGAAGCTGCTGGGCATGGCGACTCACTTCTGCCATCAGGGGGTTGATGGCCGTCTCAGGCTGGCTGCTGCCGTCTGACCACAGCTTGAGCAGCAATTTATCCAACGACGTTTGTAATAAGACGGCTTCTGATTGGTCGAATAAGGCGTTTACCTGCGCCTGTTCGCCGTCAGGCAAACTGATTTGCAGCGTTAACTGCTCAAAGTCTGGCTGGCTGAGTTCGGCCTGCTCAAAACCCCAGACCGCCATCACAATATGTTCGCAAATCGCCTCCTGAATACAGTCACAGCGTGCATGAGCCAGGCTGCTGCGGGAGAAAAATCGCACGTCACACATCGGTAAACGCGCTGACGGAGTGGCTTGCGCCCCGCTGCCTTTGCTCAATTGCACCACTACGCTGCTCTGGATCAGCTTTTTAGCCCGGCTAATAACCGAGAGCGGGACATCGCCAAGCTGTTCACTAAATCTGGCCGGGGACCAAGCCGGTGCAGGTTCTTGCGGCTGAGCATCGTCAGCTTCTGGGGGCACCCCAGTGGCATGTAACGCCTGATAGGCCAGGACCAGCGTGACCCGATGGCGGCACATGCTGCTGGCCGGGCAGCTACAGGCCGCATCCCGCAAGGTTTTGCCTGGCGGAAAAGTGACTTGGTTACCGTCGCTGAACTTGGCATCAATACAGCCATCGTTACGCTCTGTCAGTTCAGGCAGTTTTCCTTCGGCGACCTCTTTCTGTGCGCGCTTAACGAAACCCGCGTTACTTAACGCCATCAGGGCTTCCGGCGTGAGTTCGAGTAAATCTGAACGTTGAGTCATCCTAGTACCTTTTCAGCCAGCCAGGCCGCCAGTTCGCCGGGCGTCATGGCGCCAATTTGTGCGCCGACCGCGACCAGCCGGTTAGCCATGTCACGATCGTATTGTGGGTTGGCCTGGTGATCTAACGCTGCCAGCCCCAACACTTTGGCTCCGGCCTGAATGCAGGTACGCACCCGCCGAACCAGTTCGCTTTCGCTGCCGCCCTCGAAGAAATCACTCAGCACTACCACGATCGTGCGCTGGGGATTGGTGATGCAGGACTGGGCATAGCCCACCGCCTTGGCGATATCGGTGCCGCCACCTAGCTGTACCTTCATCAGCAGTTCAACCGGATCGCTGACGTCTGCGGTCAAATCCACCACCGCGGTATCAAAGGCGACCAGCCGGGTTTGCATGCCTGGTAAATTCCACAGGCAGGCCGCCATCACTGCGGCATGGATCACCGAATCCACCATCGAGCCACTCTGGTCTACCAGCAGGATGATGTCCCAACGTTCGCTATGGCGTTTAACCCGGCTCATAAACGCCGGGTTTTCGATAAACAGCTTGCCGTGCTGTGGGCTCCAGCGGTGCAGGTTATTGCCAACGGTGCGTTTAAAATCAAAGTTGCGCGCCACCTTGACCTGCGAGGGGCGGCGGCGGTCACGGCTGCCGCAAAATGACTGGCGCACGTCACGTGCCAGGCGTTCCATGATCCGCCGAACCACTTCCGCCACCAATCGGCGTGCGGCGGCCAATACCTGCGGGTTCATCAAGTGTTTGGTGTGTAACACCGCTTTCAGTAACGCTTCCGAGGGTTCAATACGTTCCAGCACGTCAAGATTGGTGACCACATCGTCAATGCCGTAGCGCTCAACCGCGTCCACTTCCAGCCGTTCAATCACCTCTTTCGGGAACAGCTGATGAATTTCATTAATCCACTCAGGCGTGGTCAGGTTGGATTTACCCAGGCTGGCTCCGCGCTCACCGCGAGCCAAACGCTCCGGATCCCGCCCATACAGCCATTCAAGTGCGCTATCGACGGAGCGATAGTGAGCGTCTAATTCACCCAACGAGGCCTCGGCGGCTTCGCCTAACAGCAAGCGCCAGCGCTGTAATTCTGGAGTTAATTGATTTGCCATTACGCCAGCCCCCATTGGCCAAGGATTTCCAGTGCCCGCTTTTCGGCCTGTTGCATAGCCGCAATCTCCTGCGGCGTTGCGGCAGTAATTTCGCGATTTAACGACGATACCGGTAGATGACTCGCCTGATGGAGATCCAGTATCTGGCGGGCAAACTCACCGCGCTCCCTGGGTGGCAGCCAGGCAAATGCACCGCGCATCGCCGGCAAGGCCAGCAGGAAGTCTTCGTCATCCAGTGCGGTAACCAACTGGTTCAGGCCGTCAACAAAGGTTAAATCCTGGGTCAACTGGTGGCGCGCCAACGCAATCAATCCGCTGAGCGCATCGCCCATTTTATTGGCTGCCAGGGTGGCCAGCAGCGCTAACGGCTGTGCGATCGGCGAAGCGGTATCAGGCTGGGTGTCATTCAGGCTGAGTAATGCGCCCAATGCCGCACCACGGCTAAGCGGATCGGCATCGGTAGACGCGGCTTTTCTTTGCCAAACGGTGAGCGCGCGATCGGCTTCCAGCGCGGGAAATAACGTATTGCGGTCGGCATCAGGCAGCGCGAGCAGATCCCGCGTCACCAAGCGGATCGCCTGAAATGCCACAATGTGCCGATGGCTGTCGGCGGGGTTCACGCTGCCATAGCTTTCACATAGCCATAGCGCGCGGTCGAAAGTTATCTGGATCACCGACAACAAGATCGCTGATCCTTGCATACCTACGCTTTCACCGTGGCGATAGAGCGTGTGGGCGGCTTCCAGCGCCAGGCCCAGGTCTTCAAAGTTCCCTTCCTGGCTCACCGCCACAGTAAGCTGTTCTACTACCCGGCTGCTGAAATCCGCCAGCCCGGCCAATGCCGCCTGATTCAGTAATTTAACCAGCGCTACCACCATCCCCTGGCTACCGTGCAGATCCAGCAGGGCCTCTTCCAGCTTGGCCAGTGCAGCATCGGCCAGCGTAGCGCCGTAGGAGGCTGCTTCAATCAGCGCTGCAACCTGCTCAAGCGGCGCTCGAAGCTGCCAGTGTTCGCTCATTTCGCCCGACATGGCCTGCCCAACCCCCTTCAGGCAATGAATGCCAGGGATCGCCAATATCGCTAACTGATGCAAGGCTCTGCTGCGCTGGCGATCTTCAGGTTTAAGCAGGTCGAGTTTGACCTCCGAGGGGATCGAAATCGCCAACCGCGCCAATTCGAGTTCCAGCGAAATCAACAGCGGCGGACGTGGCGTATTGGCCGCAAGTTTACCGTGCGACTCCCCGGCTAAAACCGCCATCATCTGCACCAGAATGGGGTCGGTTCCTGGCCGTAAAGGACCGCGATAGGTCCACGGCAGCGGGACATCCATCGCCTCTTTCACCAGCGAACCGGCCATGGCATCCAGCCAGTCATTGCGTAACGGCAACTGGTGGCCCCGCAGCCGCGCAAGTGCCTGAACCCGTAAATACACCGCGCCCATATCGGCGGTAGACGCCGGTAGGTTAAGCTTGCGCAGCCGTTCAAGTATGCGCTGGAAAGCGTATAGCCCCGCCTGCTCCAGGCCAAATTCCCACACCCACTGCTGGAACGCCGGTGACGGCATACCGGACGCATAGCCGGTGAAAGCATCCAGCCGTTTATAGCTGTAGGGCACCAAATAAGAGCCAGTGATGTATTGCGCGTCGCCTTGCCAATCGTCAAAGCATTGGCTTAAAGCGGGCAGCTCAGGCTCATGCTCTTCACTGGGGAGGTTTTGCCACAGCTTCATCAAAGCGGGGGCGTGATAGCCGCCACACACCACTAACACGGCCCCGTCCTGTTGATCCATAGCCCAGCGGATCCAGCGGGCCATCATGGCTTCACGAGCCTGATTGCCTTGCGAGCCGGGAACCTCTCCGCGTAACCGTTCGAAATAGAGGCTTAGGCGTTGTTCCAGCTCCTGCACATCGCACCGATCTTCAAATAACCGATCCCAAAGCGCATCGCGCCCCTGAATACCCAGTTCCAGGCTCAATGCTTGTTCAAAATCCTCGGCCCGTTGCTGCTGTTCGGCATCGGCCAAATCGGCGTAGCGGTTGGCAATATCGGCAAACGCAGCATGCCAGGCCGGCAGATCCATAAAGCGTATTTCCGCCTTGATAGCTCGTGCCTGCTGCAGCGCCTGCCACTCAGGAGAATGCTCGGCAAACGGTGACCAGGAACCTCTGCGCACGCCCTGTCCAGGCTGTTGTGGCACGCCATAGCTATAGATAGCCAGCGGTAGCTGATGGGGCAAAAACAGCTCATCAAGCCGGGAGTTGAAGTCCATCGGCCCTTCTATCAGCACGTAGCGCGGTTTTAGCGTGTTAATTCTCGCCGCTACCAGCCGGGCACAGGCCGGGCTGTGGTGGCGGATACCGATGATTTCCGGTGATTGATTCATTACGCAGCGCCTTTAAGGCAAACGGTGTCTGGCTTGGTAATAGGCCCGCCAGTGGTTACCGGGCTTTTTCGCGACCTTCTGCTCAAAATAGCGCCTGAGTTTTGCCCGATCGTCCGCATTGTCTTTGACCACCGTCCCGGCGATACACTCCACCAGATCGGCAGGCTCACCGCTACGCTGTTCAAGAAACCATGCCCGTACCCCCACCGCATGGGCCACGTTCACCGCCTCGGCGGTCGACATCACGGCGGTTAACCGATCCATGGCGTTGTCGCCGCCTTTACCCGTTGATTTCTCACCGCCGCGCAGATCGCGGAAGGTGGTGACCAGCAGTTCCAGCACCTCAACGGGGACGGTGTGAGGAATGGCGCTCTTTTCCAACAGCCGGTTGGACGCCGTAGCCACCAAATCCAGTTCCTGTTGGAAATCCATGATCGGAAATACGGTTTCAAAATCAAAGCGACGCTTCAGTGCGGCACTCATTTCGTTCACCCCGCGGTCACGGGTGTTGGCGGTGCCGATAATGTTGAACCCTTCCTGCGCATACAGCAGGTTATGGTCATCATTCAGCTCGGGGATGGTCATCACGCGATCGGACAACATACCCAGCAGGCAGTCCTGCACCTCTAATGGTGCACGAGTGATCTCTTCAAAACGCACGATTTTGCCGTCGCGCATGCCCTGATAAAGCGGTGCCGGAACCAGCGCTTTCAGCGAAGGCCCTTCGTTGATCAGCATGGCGTAGTTCCATGAATACTTGATCTGATCTTCGGTAATCGATGCCCCGCCCTGGATCGTCAGGCTGGAGGTGCCGGAGATGGCGGTCGCCAGCAGTTCAGACAGCATGGATTTGGCCGTGCCCGGCTCACCAACCAACATCAGGCCGCGGCCAGTCGCCAGCGTGACCAGCATCCGCTCAATCGAGGCCACGTCGGCGACAATTTTACGCTCAATGCCTAACTTTTCGTCACCCAGAATAAAGCGCCGAGCGGCATTCAGGCTAAGTGTCCAGCCCGGTGGGCGCGGCTGGTTATCCAATTCTGCCAACAGGGCAAGTTGTTCTGCGTATTGAATTTCCGCTGGTGGCCGCTGCATTTTTTGTTGTTCAGACATAGGGATGGATTCTCTTGGTAGGCGGTACGATCCCGACATGTGTCGGGATCAAGGCAAGCTTAGGCGCGCAGGGCTTCCATATCGCGGATCAGTTCGCTGATGACGATGTCATCCACAAGGGTGAATGGTTTGCGTTCTTCGGTTCGCTGCCAGTAATACTGGCCGTCGTCGATCACCACCGTCTCCAGCGTCTGTTCAGGGTATTCATCGACCATGCCCACGATAATGCAAGGTTCAAACGACAGGCTAAACCCCAACTGGCGATCGATGGGTTTGATGAAGTCCATGATCGCGCCGCCGTCCTGGGCATCACCACGGCGCCAGCCTTTGTTCGCCAGCCCAAGAATACGGCCAGTAGGGACTACGGCCCCTTTCCAGCGCAGCAGCTCACGGCTTGCCCGCTCTTGTTCGGTCAAGCTGTAGGTATCGCGGCCCAACTGCACGAACGGTTGCAACAGTTCATAATCGGCAAACAGTTGGCCGAAGCCTGCCGCCTGGTGCTCAGGCAACTCTAGCGCGTGCGGAATACCAATGCGTACGTTATCGCCCTGTGGCAAGGTGTATTCGTCATCTTCTGCTGTGGTCAGGCTGCCGTCTTCGGCAACGCGGAAACAGTCCAGCAATTTGCCGCCGTGAGTCGATGCATCGTCCACCAGATACACGCCCCACGCCAGGCGTTGCACCAAGTGGCGTACCAGCGGATGGCGTACCAAAAACAGCTCGAACAGCTCAGGTGTCCAGCGGCGGCGCTGGCACATGGCAATTTCCAGGCGCACAACTTGCTGGGCGGCCACGGTGCGGGCATCTTTTTTCAGCAGCTTGAAGATGTTCACCGCTTCGTTGGCCAGTTCCTGATTGTCGGTCTTTTTCGGCTTCGGCAGATCTTTCAGGCGGGTGCCATCCATATCGCGCACGAACGGTTTCAGCGTTTCATCGAAGCTGACGGTAAACTGGCGATCGCCAAAATCCAGCCGCAGCGAGCCGTTTTCATCCAGCCCTAAATCCGGTGCTAAACGGTCTTCCAACTCCTCAATGGTTAACTCGCGGGCTTCGGCAATGGCCGCAATCTTTTCCCGCGCCCGGTCCTGCAAGCCTTTAAATTTGACCTTCTGCGCGATGCCGTTCAGCAGCATCAGCGCCACGTCAGATCCGATCTGATTCAACACTTCAAGGCCGTTAACCGCCCGCTGGTGCTGAGCCTCTCCCGGCCAGGCACGAATAAACGGCGTGAGCTTGCGTGCAGTATCATCGGTACCAAACAGGCCCAGAGACATAAATGCCCAGCCCTCTTTGGACGGCGCCGCAGCAAATAACCATGCCGAGAACATATCCCAGGCAAAGTCCGCCAGTGAGTCTGGATCACAGGCCTGTTTAACCTGATTGATCCCTTCATACAGCCCCTCACTGACCGGGAAGCGCAGCATAGTACCCAAGTGTTCCAGCGCACTGTCCGGTAAGGCTTTGTTACTGGACTTGAGTAATGGACGACGCCAACCTGCGGGTTGATAGAAGTCCGGCGATTTGCTGATTTTACTTGGGAAGCGATCGAGCGGATCTTCATCCAGCATAGCGCGCAGTGCGTCGATCACCTCTGGATTGCCGTAAGCTTCACCGGTTTGCATAATCAACGCTTCGTGCCCCTGCGTTGCCAGCATCCGTAACGCCGAGGTCGCGCAATCTTTGGCTTCTCCTTTTTTGCCTAAGGCCGCCGGGATCAGGCCGATAGCGCTGTGGTGCGGATATTTGCACAGCCATTGCTGGGCTTCACTACGCAGCGTTTTCAGCTTGAGGTAGGCACGGGCGATAAGCGGAGCCAATTCGCAGGCCCCCACGTGGCCCCAGATAGTGGTCAGTTCCGTTGGACGAGAGCGCACCGCGTTGATCAGGCCAGGTAGAGCCGCTTCGCCAAACTTGGCCACCATATACCCCTCACCGCTGCATTGGTGAGTAGACAAACTGTTCCATAAGGCCAGCGCCATCTCATCGGGCAACAGGGAGGTAAAGCGCATACTAAAGTTTGACCAACTGGTCTGCGCAAGCTGAGCCTTCCAGGCGTCAATCAGCCCCTGCGTATCCCGGTTTCTGATGGCAATGGCCGCCGTTTCGTTCTGGCTCTTTCTATTACCTGATTGATAGATCTGGAAACCCAGCTCGTTGGCCAGCGTGTTCATGTTTTTTGCGGCAGCCTGATAGCGTTTTTCTTCCCACCCATTCAGCGCTAACCACTGTTTTTTCTCTTCATCGGTTAAATCGAGTACCGGTGCCAGCACCTGAGGCTCAAGTGCCAGGGCTGCCGCTTCGCGTTTTTTCTTTTTCTGTAGCCAAGGCGGGCTGACCAGCACCAGGGGTAAATCAGCCTCATCGGCTAATTCAACCGGGCCAGATACGCGGGCAATCAAGTCTTGCACCTGAGTTTGCGCGGCCCCGCTCATCCAGGGCAGTAACTTGGCCACTTGTTCAGGATTGGCCAACAGCAGATTGCTTAAGCAAGCGCTCAACATGCCGCTGTCTTTGTTGTTAGAGGCCAACAGCTCGGCAAGCGCCGGGATCGATGCCAGCGGCCAGCGGTGCGCGGCGTCGATAAACCGCGCCAGAAACGCTTTACCCTGACCGGAGACCTGCGCCAGTGCGGTAATTGCCGCAGGCGTGCCAATACAGGCCAGAGCATCACCGGTAAGGGTGATTTCCGGCTGGTAGGCCAGAATTGGCACCGCGTTAACGCCGCGCTCTGCAATCAGCGTAGCGATACTAAATTCACAGTTAAGGAATGCAGCGTGACGATACACAGAACGGCTCATTGCTCCTAACGACTTCAGGACAGCCTCGTCGGTGGCGACCAACTGTAGCCATGGCGTGACGTCACTATCCCCCTGTTGGAGCAACTCACCGGCTAACCGGTTCGCGATATCTGGGCGTTCAGGCAATAACAAGGCAATCAACGGCTGGCGGCTAACGTGCAGCTGCGGCAAGCCTGCGAGCAGTTTAGTCACGCAAATCTGCCATTCGGCCTCATCGGCACAAGCCAGATACTTACGAAAATGCAGCTCAGCGCAGCTATAGGGAGACATCCACGAGCCGCTTAGCGGATCTGCGATATCCGTATTGAGGTAGTAACTGTGCTTTTGCGCATCACTATCCCAGTTTGATTCAACACAGATCCCTTGCGCCAGTAGCAGCACATCAATCGCGTACGGCAATCCCTTTCTGGCCACTAAAAAGTCGGTAATATCTGTCTTGTTGTCGCCGTAATAACGGTTGGTACCGGCATTGCATGCAAGGGCAAACAACACCGCATCTGACTCAATGGTGCCGTCCATCTGTTGATCGGCCAACCGTTGCCAGCTTGCAACATAAGTCTGGCGCAACTCCGCAGACGAGGAGTCAAAGTCAGTCTGAAAATCGTCACTTTTATAGAGGTGGTTGCGAAGCTTGATCCAGCTCTGCTTAGCGTTTAGCTCCGGCTTTTCGCCCGGATGGGCTCGGTTGGCCAATGCCTGAACGCTTAAATTCTTCGGTAAGGAAATCGGTTCACCATTGGCTAGCCACGGTGGTGTTTCGCCAGCAGGTCTGGCGATGTCTGATGAGATAACGGATTGCGAGAGTATGGTGGCAGCAGAGACCTGAGGCGTACTTTCTGCTGGGGTATCGCTTATTGGCTCAGCGCGGGGTTTTTCTGCTGGTTCGGCCTTCGGTTTTGGCGCCGTGGCGCCAATGGTGGCGTTTTCATCAACGGCAATTTCAACGTAGCCTTTGCCGGTTTTTTCCTTCACCAGCTTGGTCATGGCAGCCGAGGCCTTGGCTTCGTTATCAAAACTCTTGGTCTGGCTTTGCCCTTGCGTACCAATCTTGCCCCAGCGCAGGTTTAAATCACTGTCCGACTGCTCGATTTGCCAAAATTTGTTTGATTTATCATCTTTGAATTCGAAATGACGCACCGCTGTCTCCCTGGGGATCAATTATCCATAAAATAACGCGTAGGATTAAGTTATCAGATATTTAGGCTATGAATAGGGGGACCACATGGAATTTGGGAAAAACGCCATGCGGTCAGATTGATGACAAAGCGATGTGCACACATGCTGCGCCCACGGCCCCTCTTAAAGATAACAGTGCAACTGTATGACCCGCTTAACCGTTGTTAATGCCTCACGCAGGGTGGGCAGCGGCAGCGAACCCAACGCCAAACGCAGGGCATGTGGTACATGAACCGAGGTAGCAAAAGGTTCTGCGGTAGAGAGCGAAATACGCTCTTTTAGCAGGGCTGCAGCGATGCGATCCGCCCTAACCTCCTCTGGCAAGGGTAACCACAGAAAATACGAATCAGGGTGGCCAATATAGTTCAGCTCGCTCAGTGCTTCACGAGCTATTGACTGACGTAATCGGGCATCTTGGCGTTTTTCGTCTTCTAGCCGCATAACGGTGCCGTCTTCGATCCACTCACACAAGATCGCGGTCATGATCGCCGGGGTATTCCAAGTGGTTGCCCTAATGGCTCGTTCCAATGCGGGGGTCCATTTTTCCGGGGCGGCCACTATGCCAACACGCAACCCGGTCGCAACATTCTTGGAAAAACCGGAGATATATACCGTGGATTCAGGGGCGAGACTCGCTAACGGCAATGGCGGTTTCTCTGCCAGATAGGCGTAGGCGGCATCCTCAATGATTAGCAGCCCATGCTCGCGCGCCAGCGCCACCAACTGATGCCTCTGTGGCTCGCTCATCACCCAGCCTAGCGGATTATGCAGCGTTGGCATGCAGTAAACGGCCCGCACCTGTCGGCGCTGGCATAGCCGTTCAAGTTCAGCCAAATCAGGGCCGTCACTTAACGCGGGAATGGCGACCAGCTCAAGATGGTAGCTCTCGGCCAGGATTTTAAAACCCGGGTAGGTCAGGGCATCAACCGCGACCACGTCGCCCGGTTGCAACAGCCCCATCACGGTGACGGCTAACCCTTGTTGAGCGCCATTAACCAGTAAAATATTCTCTGCCGCCAGATTTAAGCCACGGTGGCTCAGATGTCTGGCTACGATCGCCCGCTCGTGTGGCCGGCCTGCATGGGGCTGATAGCGTAGCAATGCGTCCAGATCGCCGGAGGAAGCCAACTGGCGTAAAGCAGCCCTCAGCAGTTCGCTTTGTGACGACAGCGTTGGGTAATTGAAGTTCAGATCGAGCATGTCCGTGGCGACGGCCTGCTGATCGATGCCCAAGCCCGGCGGCAGCGAAATCTCCCGAACAAAGGTCCCCCGGCCCGCCTCCCCGCTGACTAACCCCATCGCTTCAAGTTCCGCATACACCCTTGAGGCAGTGACCAACGACATACGTTCCTGGGCGGCAAGCTGGCGATGGGTGGGCAAACGGGTCCCTGGTATAAGACGCCCTGCGCGAATATCAGCGGCAAAGCTATCGACCAGCGATTTGTAACGAGCACGCGCCATAGCAACTTGTATCCATGACAATTTTTTGATTGTCATTATTTTGCGGCATAACATGCCGATCCACAATCTTACAACGTCGAAAATAAGGGTGTCACATGCAGGTGAAGAACGAGGGAAATAGCACCAGCGGCTGGCTCAACGGCTTTCTGGGCATGGTGATCTTCAGCGGTTCACTCCCCGCCACCAGAGTCGCCGTGCTCAGTTTTGATCCTCTATTTCTTACCGTCGCTCGTGCTTCTATCGCAGGCTTGATCGCACTCCTGCTGTTAGGGCTGTTTAAGCAACAGCGGCCACGAGGCGATCAGCTATTCTCTCTGGTGATCGTTGCGTTGGGCGTGGTGGTGGGTTTCCCACTGTTGACCGCGTTGGCGCTTCAGCATGTCACCTCAGCCCATTCCATCGTCTTTCTTGGCCTGCTGCCGTTAGCTACCGCGATATTTGGTGTGTTACGGGGTGGCGAGCGCCCTCGCCCGGCTTTCTGGCTGTTTTCCATTATCGGCAGCCTGTTGGTGATGAGTTTTGCGTTTGTTCAGGGTGTTTCCGCTTCGCTGGTCGGGGATTCGTTAATGCTGGCGGCGGTGGTGGTTTGCGGGTTGGGCTATGCCGAAGGGGCAAAACTGTCGCGGGAGTTAGGGGGCTGGCAGGTGATCTGTTGGGCGCTGCTGCTGGCATTACCCGTGATGCTGGTGACTTCACTGCTGCTGATGCCTTCATCCCTGGAGGCTATCCGCCTGCCAGCCTGGATAAGCCTGGCCTACGTTTCGCTGTTCAGCATGTTGATTGGTTTTATCTTTTGGTATCGGGGCCTGGCCCAGGGTGGTATTGCCAGCGTCGGACAACTGCAATTGCTGCAGCCCTTTTTTGGCCTGGCGCTGGCGGCAGGCTTACTGCATGAACCCGTCAGCCTGCTGATGTTGGCCACCACGTTGGGGATTATCCTCTGCGTGGCGGGATCGCGACGATTCGCCGGTTAACTGACCCGCAAATAAGCAAACAGCAGGGCTAGCAGGATCACAACGACGATGGTGGCAATGGCCAGGCGATCGGCAAACAGACGGCGCATCGGCTCTCTCCTCAGGCAAAGTTATAACGCTCGCAATGGTAGCGCGACATCGGCACGTGCAAATCGGCCAGCGCCTGCTCTATGACGTCCATCATGACGTTCGGACCACAAATAAAGTACTCATGTTCGGCATAACCGGGTGGCAGATGGCGTTTGAACAGTTCCGCAGTGATAAAGCCCCGCTCACCAGGCCAGTCCTCTGGAGGCTGTGTCAACACATGGACAACTTTCAGGTTCACTCTTTGTTCCAAGGCGGCCAGTTCCTCACGAAAGGTGACCGACTCCCAGTCTTTGCTGCCATAAATCAGCATCAACGGTTGGCGATCGCCACGATCGGCCAGCGTGCGGATCATGCTTATCATCGGCGTAATGCCCACACCGCCAGCAATCAGCACGCGCAGATCGGCCTGTTTGCCCAGCGTGAACGCGCCATAGGGGCCGTCAAGATAGACGCGTTGCCCAACCTGCAATGTAGCAATAGTGCTGGTGAAATCACCCAGATTACGAATGGACATCTCGACCTGTCCATCCGCAACTTCGGCACTGGAGGAGAATGAGAACGGGTGGCCCGTAAGGCTGAATGGGCTACCCCAGACGGTCAGCCAACCAAACTGACCGGGTGAAAAGCGAAAGCCTGGATGCCCTTCCGGCTGCATCAGCAACGTGGTGGTGTCTCCCCGTTCCTGGCGGACTGCCGCAATCCGATAAGGCTTGCGTAGCATAAACAGGGGTTTGATGATCCGCACATACAGCAACAAGACGAGCCAAAAAGCGATCAGCGCAATCCACAACCCACGTTTCCAAGGATCATCCAGATAGAAACTCCAGCCAATCATATGCAGGATCCCTGCCCCAAGCGCGATCAGCGCCAGGATGATATGAGTAAGATGCCAGGTTTCGTAACGGATATTCAATTGCACGCGCCAAAGCGCGGTGACCACCAACGCAATCAGCGAATAGGTTGAGAGCGCGGCGAAACGGGCGCGCCAAGGGGCTTCAATAAAGTTGAGTAATGGCAGCAGTTCGGGGCGGACGACAAACAAGATAATCGGGTGGGCAATCACCAGCCCCACGGCGATTAGCGAGATACGACGGTGAAAATGATAGATAACATCTTCGCCCAATGGTTCGGTCACATAGCGGAAACGAGCGGTCAGACCGAACTGCAACCCCATCATTGCCAGCCCGGCATAACCTAAGGCAACTGAAAACTCGGTCCAGAAATCCCTCGCGGGCGGCATAGCCCCCAGTAATAGAGCAAACAGCGGAGCAACAATGAAAAACAAATAAATCAGCAGCCAGCCAGCACTGCGCATAGTGTAGTTCATGGCCATACTCCGTGCCGAACGCCTTGAACTCAGTATAATTCAGCATCAGCTATTTGCTGTCTTATGGCGAGAGGTTACCACCTCGCACCAGAGTTTAACTCCCCGTTTTCGCTTTCAGCGATTCACCGATAGCATAGAACTGCCCACCGGCAATATAGTGCAGGCTACGCAGTGCAGGTTCGGCTGAGTCAAAATGCCAGTGACCATCTTTAAACACTCGCGTATCGGACCAGGCTCCGGTCACTTCGCCAATAAACAAATCGTGGGCCTGCTGATTATGGGGCTCAGAGATCAGCCGACACGCCAGCCAGGCAGAGCATCCGGCCACAAAAGGCAGTGGTCGATCGTCAAAACTGAACAGCTCAACACCACAGTTTGCCAGTTTGTCGGGATCGGTATGCAGGCTGCGGTTACCAACCTCATAGGTCAGTTGTAGCTGGGCCGCAGTGGGAACCTGGATCACAAAGCACCCGCTCTGCTCGATCAGCTCACGGGTTTTGGTCATCTTGTCCAGCACCACCGTCAGCTTCGGCGGCGAGAAGTCCAGCGCACAGGCCCAGGCGGCGGCCATCACGTCATTGACACCGTCGTGGCTGGCGGATACCAACACCGTTGGGCCATGATTAAGCAGGCGATAGGCCTTTTCCAAGGCCACGCTGGCAATAGGTTGGTTCATCATTTATCCCTCAAAGTTAGGCTGGGCTGGATACATTATCGTAGCTCGGCCACGAGCCATTGTGAAAGAGATGTTGGGGGTAGCCGCGTCTGTGACAACGTCACTCTTGTGTAGCAGGCTGCCCCTTGCGATACAACTGGCTCCACAGCGCCAACAACAACCCCAGCCCTGCTAAAACGGCCGCTACCAGATAGGTCAGCTGTAAACCTGCCGCGCTCCCTAACCGTATATCGCTGGCTGCCGAGGCCAAAGCGAATATGCCCCCCATGGCGGAAGCCCCGATGATAAAGCCAAGGTTGCGCGCCAAATTTAACAGACCAGAAGCCACCCCACGCCGCTCGATGCCAACCTGTTTGATCACCGCCGTGTTGTTGGCCGCCTGGAACAAGGCATAGCCTGCGGTGATCAGGCAGATCGGCAAGATATAGCCCACAACACCCTGCGTGGGTGAAATCATCGACAAAGCTGATGCCCCCAGGCAAACTCCCAGTAATCCCAGGCTAATCATCTGCGGTGCGCCGAAGCGGTCGACCAGATATCCCGATGGCACACCCGCCAATGCGGCGATCAGCGGCCCGGCGGACATTACCAAGCCAACCTGCTGTGGCGCTAACTCTAACCCGTGCGCAAGATAGAACGGCCCTACCACAAAGGACGTCATGATCACCGTACTCACCAGCATATTGGTTAGCAGGCCGCTGCTCAGGATTGGCTGACGCAGTAGGGCCAGTTGGACCAGCGGGCTTGCCACTTTTTTCTCAACCCAGACGAACGCGCAGGCCGCAACGGCTGTTCCCAACAGCAATAGGCTATTGAGCGAGCCGAAATGGCCGTGCCCTAACGTCATGGCAAGCGAAAATAGTGCCAGCGTCAAACCGAGCAAGGCCATTCCGACGAAATCAAAACCCCCCTGTTTCGTTACCTGCTGCGGATCGGTTTGCGGGAGATAGCGATAAACACAAAACAGCGCGACGCCCCCCAGCGGCAGGTTAATCAGGAAAATTGACTGCCAGCCAAACCCGGCAATCAAGACGCCCCCCAGCGTTGGGCCAAGCGCGGTTCCCACTGCGGATAAGGTGCCGAGCAGCCCCATCGCCCGTCCGACCTTATCCTTGCTGATGGTTTCGCCAACTAGCGCCAGAGTGATGGCCATCATCACTGCCCCCCCTAACCCCTGCGCAACACGTGCCGCAATCAGCCACCAGATGGTCGGAGCGACAGCACAACCCAGCGAGGCGAGCATAAACAGGCTGAGTCCGGCCAGTAATAGCGTGCGACGGCTGATGATATCCCCTAACCGTCCGACGCCTACAATCAGCGTGGTGATTGCCAGCAGATAAGCGATCACCACCCACTGCACATCTTGAAACGAAGCACCGAACACCTGCGCTAATGTGGGTAGGCTGACGTTGGTGATGCTGCTGCCCAGAGAAGAGAGCAGCGTTGGCAAGGCCAGGCTGATTAGCCCGCCGCGCAGGGCCGATGGTGGTGCGGGCAAGATATTTGGTACGGTGGATTTCATGGTTGACTGATCCCTGAATTAACTTGTCAGTCAGCGTATGGCAAACCATGACATGGCGGAAGGCGCATGGAATGCAACTTATAAGTGCACCAAACGCCATATGTCAGCATCGGGCGCAGCATGCAGCGCCCTTGCGGTCGAATTTAGCAATACCTGTGAGCTTTCTCACAACTCCGTGACAAAGCCCGGGGCGAGCAAAAAATAGGAACTGTATAAACAACCGCTGGCAAGCCACCCTCGGTGCTCTCGGTATACTCAAGGCGAATCAACCTGAGTGAGTAAGCAGAATGAAAACAACAGAAATCGTCTCAGACAGTTATGTGAAGGTCGGCGTACGGGAAAAGATTGGCTATGGCTTCGGCGATCTGGCCTCCAACCTGTCGTTTGGCTTTGTCTCCCTGTTCTTACTGTTTTTTTACACCAATATTTACGGCATCAGCGCGGTACAGGCGAGCCTGATCTTTGTGATTGCCAGGGTGCTGGATGCAATTTTTAACATCTTTGTCGGTTACTTTATTGATAAGACTCAAACCCGGCACGGCAAGCTGCGCCCTTACCTGCTGTACGGCGCGGTGCCCTTGGGGATTTTGACGGTCCTGTGTTTCAGCACCTTCGACAGCGACTATAAATTTTATTACGCGCTGATCACCTACACCCTCTATTGCCTGGCCTACACGGCGGTCAACACGCCCTATTCTGCCATGACCAATATGCTGACCCAGCACGAAGGCTCACGGGCTTCACTGTCGGTTTACCGCTTTGTGTTGGCTATTGTGGGTTACTTGATTGTCTCGACCACCGCCGACCTGCTGATCTCACAGTTCACCGATCAGAAGATGGGTTATGTGTTTGCCGTCAGCTGCTTTAGCCTGTTGGCCACCTTCTTCTTCCTGGCCTGCTTTGGTATGACCAAAGAGCGGGTAAAAAGCCTGCCAGATCAAAAGGCCCCCACGCTTAAAGAGATGATCACCGCCGTTTCCGGCAACCTGCCGTTAATCCATCTTTCCCTGTTCACGGTGTTTTTCTATATCGCCTATACGGTATGGATGGCCATTGCTATCTACTTCATCAAATACACCCTGGGAGATGAAAGCTTTACCGCCAAGTTCTTCATGATCCAATCTGCGGCCTATGTGGCGGGTACGGTGATCTCAGAAAAGATCATCAGCCTGATGGGCAAAAAGAAAATGGTTCAGTTGGGGCTGCTGATCGGGATTGTCGGCTTGCTGTTCCAATACTTCCTGGCGGGTGATAACGCCTACCTGATTATGACCGGCGTGTGCCTGTACAGCATTACCTTGGGGATGGGCTTTGTCGCGATGTGGTCGATGATTGCCGATACCGTTGAGTATGCCGAATGGAAACACGGCGTACGTACCGAAGGGGCCATTTACGGCTTCTTTAATTTCATCACCAAAATTGCCATGGCGATTGGCGGCGGCTGTGCCGGCTTGATGCTCGATTACTTTGACTACTCGTCCGAGCATATCAGCGCCAACGCGCTCAACGGCATCAATATGATGATGACGCTGTTTCCTGGCCTGATGTTTGCCCTGGGGATGCTGTTTATCTTCTTCTACAAACTGGATGAGCACACCTACCGGAATATCATCAAAGACATTGAATTGCGCAAAGCTAGCGCGCAGTAACCAGCAGGTATCCCTATGAAAAAAGATTTCCACGCCATCATTGCCGCCATGACTGCCGAAGAAAAAGTGGCGCTGCTCAGCGGTAGCGGTTTGTGGCGCACGGCCAGCTTACCGCAGCATGGCATTAGCGACATTGTGATGACGGATGGCACCTACGGCGTCCGTTACAGCACCAGCCAGATCGAACAGGGGGAAAATTGGCACATTAGCGATTTTCTGGCTGTGATTGGCCAAAGCGCGGGCGAGGTGGAGCAGGAAGAACAAAAAGGCGGCTCTGAGGCGCTGTTCAGCAAATCCAAACCGGCCACCTGCTTCCCGAATGGTTCAACCCTGGCCTGTAGCTGGGACGTGGATCTGGTGTACCAGATGGGCGAGGCGTTGGCCAACGAGTGCCAGGAGATGGGCGTCGGCATTCTGCTTGGCCCGGGGATCAATATTCGCCGCACACCTTTGGCTGGCCGTGGTTATGAATATTACTCGGAAGATCCGGTGGTCAGCGGTGACGTGGCCGCAGCCCTGATCAATGGGCTGCAGGACGGTGGCGTGGGTGCCAGCCTGAAGCACTTTGCCGCCAACAACTCGGAATACCGCCGTACCGAAATGGATTCAGTGGTGGAAGAACGGGCGCTGCGCGAGATTTACCTCTCGGGATTCAAGCGGGCGATTGACAAATCCACCCCCTGGACGGTGATGTCGTCCTATAACCGGCTCAATGGCGTGCAAACGTCGCAACACCACTGGTTGCTGACCGAGGTGCTACGCAATGAGTGGCGCTATGACGGACTGGTGATGTCCGACTGGTACGGCATCAAAGACCGCCCCGCTTCTTTGCTGGCGGGTAACGATTTGGCGATGCCGGAAACCCAGCGTGATAAACAGGAGCTGTTGCAGGCGATCGAGCGCGGTGAAATCCCTACAGAGGTGCTCGCTACTGCCTGCATGCGGATGTTAACCCTGATCGACAAGGTGCAGCGGCACCGCAAGCCGGGCACCAAGGCCGATTACCCGCAACATCATCGCTTGGCACAGCAGTTGGCTGCCGAATCGATGGTGTTATTGAAAAACGAAGGGAATATCCTGCCGCTGCTAGCCGGCAAGAAAACTACCATCGCCGTATTGGGTAAACCGGCGCAGGAGCCAGTGATCCAGGGCTCGGGTTGTGCTACCACCGTG
The DNA here is from genome assembly GCF_015673035.1 of Serratia sp. Res13-Sevr-LER1-36-b. NCBI lineage: Bacteria > Pseudomonadati > Pseudomonadota > Gammaproteobacteria > Enterobacterales > Yersiniaceae > Serratia > Serratia sp. Res13-Sevr-LER1-36-b. Next base: position 952,312 of record NZ_JADACK010000005.1, read on the forward strand.
CCTTACATGCTCGATCGTCCGCTGGATGAAATTTTCGAGGTGGCCGGAAACGACTTCCAGATCGACTATGCCATCGGCACCCCGGATGATAATCACGTCGACCCGCAAGCGCAGGCACATGCGGTTGAGCTAGCCAGCAAGGCGGACGTCGCCGTAGTGTTCGTCAGCACCGCCATTGGTGAGGATGGGGAAAACGGCGATCGCCGGGATCTGAATATCTTGCCTAGCCATGAAGCGCTGATCCGTGCGGTAGCCAAACGACAACCCAATGTGGTGGTCGTGTTGGCTAACAGCGATGCGGTGGTGATGCCTTGGCTGTCAGACTGCAAAGCCCTGCTGGAGACCTTCTTTGCGGGCCAGGGCATGGGCCGGGCGGTGGCGGATATTCTGTTTGGCCTGGCCAACCCCTGCGGCAAGCTGACGGTCACGGTGCCCAATACGCTGGAAGAAACTCCAGCATGGCTCGATTACCCGGGGGAAAACCTGCGCCATCACTACAGCGAAGGGCTGTACGTAGGTTATCGCTACTACGACCGACGTAAGCTGACGCCTCAGTTCCCGTTCGGTTTTGGCCTGAGCTATAGCCAGTTTAGCTATGCCAAGCTGGCGACTTCGGCCACCGAACTTGAAGAGGGCCAGCCCTTAACCGTCAGCGTTGAGGTGACCAACCGTGGCGATCGGGCCGGTAAAGAGATCGTGCAACTTTACCTGACTGCACCGCAGGGAGATCTGGCACGCGAAGTCCTAGCGTTGAAAGCCTTCGCCAAGGTGCATCTTGAGGCGGGCGAAAGCAAAACGGTGACCATGACGCTGGAATGGCCGGATTTTGCCTGTTTCCATCCGGGTATGGCCGCTTGGGTGGTCGATCCTGGCGAGTATCAGCTTCACGTGGCACGTTCTTCGCGGGATATCGCGCTGAGCACGGTGGTCAAGCTGTGCGCCAAGCCCTATTATTTACCGCTAAAGGTGGACAATTCGTTGCAGCAACTGATCGCTACCCCACCGGCTTTTGACCGCGTAGTGAAGTTATTGGTCAGCAAGAACGGCTTGCCGGAGGCGCTGATGCGCGAAAAGCTCATCGCGATAGCTCCGGATCTGTTCTGCGGCCTGTTTATCGCCCTGACGGAGTTCCTGGCTATTGATATTACTCAGCAGGAGTTGGAGGCTGCATTAGCGGAGCCTGCCGCCGTGTGACCCCTCACCCCAATCCCTCTCCCGCAGGGAGAGGGAGCGGTACGGTGATGTAAATAAGTACGTAATTCAATTTGCGGCATTTTAACTCTGGGCACAGCGTAAAGTTGTAGCACGGACAGTCCCCCTCTCCTTGGAGAGAGGATTAGGGTGAGGGAGAAAGATCCCACACCCGTATTTTCATCACCAACCTCAGGGGATAAATAAGCCGATGTTTCCTTTCTCTGTTACGCGACAACCCAAGCCACAATCCCATCGGCAGGCGCAAGCAGCGATCCATGAAGGCAGCGGCTATGAACTGATCTCGTTTGACGCCGAAAAGCTCAACGTCTTCGCCGCCGAGGTTTACTACTGCGAGCCCCATTGGCACTCGGCCCCTGAGCTGATCTGCATCCTGTCCGGCGAGTTTTCCGTGACCCTCGGCCATGCCACCTCGGTGGCCAGCGCGGGCAGCATGCTGTATATCAACCCGGACGAAATTCATTCCCTTGAAGCTCGCGCCCCAAACAGCCAACTACTGACCATCCAGTTTTCCCCCCATCTGTTTGATGAAACCCATCCGGCCCCGCTGATGTTTAATCAGGGCGACCGCGCAGCAGAGAAGCAGATTAGCAACGCCGTCATTGCCCTGCTCGATAACCTGGTTACGGCACAGCCCTCGTTTACCCGCATTGCCCTGATTTATCACCTGTTGGGCTCGCTTGCCACCACAGCGCCAAACCAGGCCGACCAACAGCAGGTTGGTGTCAGGAAAAAAGACCAACAGTTAGTCAAATACGGCATTGAGTTTATCAACCAACATTTTGACGATGAGCTCAACCTGGCCACCATTGCCGAACACGCTGGCGTCAGCTATCACCACTTTTCCCGTATCTTCAAAAAGATCAGCGGCTACAACTTTAAAGAATATCTGACCATGATCAGAATTAATAAGGCCAAACTGCTACTGAAAGACACCAACATCCCGATCACCGACATCAGCTACTCCTGCGGTTTCAGCGGCCATAAGCAGCTGATTTTTGCCTTTAACAAATATTGCCGCATGACGCCAACCGAGTTCCGAAAAAGCTACCTTACCACCCTCAATTCGGCGGCAGAGCTGCAGATCATGACCGATTTCCGCTGTCTGCCACTGGATCGGCATATCGTTGCACGTTTACAGAGCTTCAACGCTGACCCGCAATAGTGAAAATAATCATTGCCCTATACCGCCCATGGCTATACTTACCTCAGTAGCTACCGCAGGTATTGCCGTTGCCTGACCCCTCCTGTCTTAACTGTCTGTGGAGCCGTGCCCATGAGTAAATCAGCTAAAACTCCCCGCCCTGTTAAAGCCCCAAGCTATCTGGATGCTCTGCTACCGATAGTCACGTTGATTTTGCTGGTCGGATCTTCCGTTGCTCTGTTTGGGCTTGAAGCCGTCAACGGTCCTTTGCAGGTGGCCATCATCATCAGTACCATGATCACCGCTATGGTCATCCTGAAGAATGGCCATAGCTGGGAGGAGGTTTCCGAGTCCGGCCGCAAAGGCATTGCCACCATCTCGGGGGCCATTTTTATCCTGTTTTCCGTCGGGGCGCTGATTGGCACCTGGAACATGTCCGGCACCATTCCTACCATGGTGTATTACGGCATTATCATGATCACCCCCAACTGGTTCTATCCGATAGCCTTTTTGGTCTGCGTTGGCGTCTCTTTAAGTATTGGCAGCTCCTGGACCACGGCGGGCACCTTGGGAGTCGGGTTGGTTGGGCTGGCCAATATGCTGGGGATATCACCAGAAATTACGGCTGGAGCCGTGATTTCTGGGGCTTACGTGGGTGACAAGATCTCGCCGCTGTCTGAAAGTACCGTATTGGCCGCTCAACTCAACGGCGTCGAATTGTATAAACATATTCGCACCCAGCTTTGGACTACTATTCCGGCGGCGGTCATTGCCCTGATCGGTTTTATTCTGTTAGGGCTAAATCAGCACAGTGCCTTTGATGCCACCATCACCAACAACGAACTGACCCGTTTTAACGAACTGTTCCACATCACTCCGTGGAACCTCTTGCCGCTGGTTTTCCTGTTGGCATTATCGGTAGCCAAGGTGCCCGCCCCGTTGGCCATCATGTGCTCGGCCTTGATGGCGGGGATCATGACGTCCTTTATGCAACCACAGGTGATCGAACGCTTTATTGTCGAGCCCGATCTTGCCAGCCCGCTGTTGGCCATCAAGGCGGCCTGGCTGGCGATGGCGACCGGTTTCCAAGAGAACTCAGGTATTGAACAGATCGACGCCCTGCTGTCACGCGGCGGCATGGACAGTATGTTGTTTACGATCTGGCTGATTATCGGCGCGGTGACGTTTGGCATTATGGTGGATGACTTCGGCCTGCTGAACAAACTGGTTACGCCACTGCTGCTGCGGGCCAAAACCGTGGGCAAGTTGTTTACCTCGGTGGTTGCTACCGCAATTGGGCTGAATATTGCCGCGGGCGATCAGTATATTGCGCTGCTGCTACCCACCCGGCTTTACCGTGCCGAATTTGCCAAGCGAGGGCTGGCACCAGAGAATCTTTCGCGCATCGTTTCGGATGCCGGGATTGTCACCTCTCCGCTGATCCCTTGGAACTCCTGCGGAGCTTATATGGCTGCGGTACTGGGTGTCTCGACCATGGCCTACATGCCGTTTGCCATCTTTAATATTGCCGCACCGCTGATCACTCTGGCACTTGGCATAACCGGTTTTAATATTCGCCATATCCCGGTGGCAGCGCCCTCAGAAGGAGATAATCCGAGCCGTAAAGCGGTTGAGTAGCAACAACCGTGAAACCAATACCGAGGCGACAAAAACCAGGACCAGTAAGGTAAATTTAAGCGTGGCGTCATTGAAGTCATACAGCGTAGTAATGAAATAGAACACGCTGTAGTGAACGATATAGACGCCCACCATCGCCGGGCTAATAAACTCCACGACGCGGGTAAGCAATCGGCTCTTGATGGCGATATTATCAAACAGGATAAACAGCGCCAGGCTCATGCCCAACAGGTGCAGGTGCTCCAACACAAACCAGCCGGCGACGCTGATCTGGGTATGGGTTGATAGATAAAGTTCGTAGAAATACATGGAGATACCGATCGGGATCACCAACAACCTGGCGGCCCACAGCACGCTGGTTTTTTTGGTGAACCTGCGACCTGGTGCTTCCCCTAACACATGGCCAATAATGTAGTAGCCACCCCAAACCCAAATAAACGAATAGCTGGAGATAAACAGCGGATCGTCTTGGGTATCCAGCGGGCTGAAAATATCCAACAGAGCAATAACGGCAACCAACCCGGCAAACACGGCCGCAGTGATTTTCAAATGCTTAATACCCTTAAGGATAATGGGGTAAATTAAGTAGATGATCCCCATATTCAATAATATGCCATTTTGTAAAATATAACCCTGATGAATGTATTGGGTTTTTATCAAGGATGAAACAATGTTCCAGAAAATCATGATCAGGATAATGGATTTTATTTTCACCATAATTTCCTGCCTGGTGAGTTTCTCTACCTCATCCATATAACCGATAATGATAAAAAACAACGGCTTGGCAATAATAGACACAAAGTACAATATCCCCATGGTATTCGCATGGAGGAAACACTCGAAAGCACACATTTGGCTGGTCGAGAAGAAGGTGACGGCGGCAAAACAACTTAAACTCTTTAATGCCTGCTGGCTGACACTGTTGATCATGGTTTTCCATCCATCACCGGGTTGATATGACACACCCTGCTGTTTTTTATAAAAATAATCTTAGTACATTAACACCCACTGCACAACGCGCATCTTTAGCCATGATCCGAATGACTAGTCATGTATTAGGAGTTTTCCCAGAAGCCAATGGACAGACTTTGATATATTAACTATTTTTATACAACCTGCATTTTTATGCTTAAAGCACATTGGCTCCCCTAGCCAGCAACAATCCGTTACCTTTTATTATGTTATTGATTTTATTTAAAAACAATCAATCTGATTGAGCCTGCGAGTTCCAGCCCGCCAAAGTAAAGCATTATCATTATTTTTAGTAGCTTTAAAGGATTGTTAATCAAGAATATTCTCGTGCTTGGTTTTTTATTCCGTCAGGCAACAGTATTTCCCCTCGTTCGTAACCAACAATGCTGATGTTGAAGAAAAAAGTTATTTGCGACAGGAAAATTTGCCGGTTATGACTATGATTTAATCGTAAGTCGGTTAGTAACGTTATCCTTTAATTACGCAATACTTTATTTGACTTGGTGTCAGTAAGGAAAATCATGACGAGCTCATCAACGAATAAACTGTCCCTATGGTCACTCACCGCACTGGTAGTGGGCTCCATGATAGGGGCCGGTATATTTTCTTTACCGGCCACCTTTGGGCGCGCTACGGGAGGGTTTGGTGCCATTATCGCCTGGTGTATTGCGGGCGGTGGGATGTTAATGCTGGCCTTTGTGTTTCAAACGCTGGCGCAACGTAAACCCGAACTCGATTCCGGCGTGTTTATTTATGCCAAAGCCGGATTCGGTGATTATCTGGGATTTGCCTCTGCACTTGGCTTCTGGGCCGGGACCTGTATTGGTAACGTCTCTTACTTTGTGCTGATCAAATCTACCCTGGGGGCCTTCTTCCCGATATTTGGCGACGGCAATACCATTCCCGCGGTGTTGTTTGCCTCGGTCATTCTTTGGGGATTCCATATTCTGGTACTGCGCGGGGTTAAAAGTGCTGCGGCTATCAACACCATTGCCACCATCGCTAAAATCCTGCCGATCCTCATCTTTATCATTGTGCTGATCTTTGCCTTCAAAAGTGACGTGTTTGCACTCAACTTCTGGGGAACTCCAGAGACCGCAGCTTCTGCAGTCTCCTTGGCAAGCGTGGGCGATCTCTCCCATCTCAATGACTACGGCTATGTAGGGCATGCCGCCGCCGCCATCGTCCCGACCGCGGAACCTGAATCCCTGTTCAGCCAGGTGCGCAGCACCATGCTGGTAACGGTATTCGTATTCCTGGGGATTGAAGGTGCCAGCGTCTATTCCCGCTATGCCAAAGAGCGCAGCCACGTGGGGATTGCCACGGTGTTGGGGTTCATCGGGGTACTGTGCCTGTTGGTGCTGATCACCATGCTGTCTTACGGCGTGCTGCTCCGTCCCGATCTGGCCGCGTTACGCCAACCTTCGATGGCGGGCGTGTTGGAAGCTATCGTTGGGCGCTGGGGGGCGATCTTCATCAGCGTGGGCCTGATTGTTTCGGTACTGGGCGCTTATCTCTCCTGGTCTTTGCTGGCGGCAGAAGTGCTGTTTTCCGCCGCAAAAAGCAAGAGTATGCCGAAGGTGTTCGCCACCGAAAACAGCAATGCGGTGCCCTCTTCTGCCGTCTGGCTGACCAACATCACCATTCAGGTGTTCTTAATCCTGACCCTGTTTAGCGATTACGCCTTCCAACTGGCGCTCGAACTGACCAGCTCGCTAACCCTGATCCCGTACCTGTTGGTGGGTGCCTATGGGCTGAAACTGGCCATGACCGGCGAAACCTACGAAACCGATAAACGCGATCATAAAAAGGATCTGATCTTCGCGCTGATCGCCACCTTCTACGCACTGCTGATGCTGTACGCCGGTGGTATGAAGTATCTGCTGCTCTCCGCCATCATCTATGGCCCAGGCACGCTGCTATACATTATGGCCAAACGTGAACAGCACGCAAAAGTGTTCACCCCGGCCGAGATGGGGCTCTTTGTAATCGTTATGGTCGCCGCCGTTGCTGCAATCTACAGCATTGCCACTGGCGTTATCACAATCTGATCGAGGCAAGTCATTATGTCGACTAAAAAAAAGACGCAGTCCAAGTTTGGTGTTCATTCAGAAGTAGGGAAATTACATAAAGTCATGGTCTGCGCCCCTGGCAAGGCGCATAACCGGCTGACACCGAGTAATTGTGATGAGCTGTTGTTTGATGACGTGCTGTGGGTTGAGCGCGCCAAACGTGACCATTTTGACTTCATGACCAAGATGCGTGAACACGGCGTGGACGTGGTTGAAATGCACAACCTGCTGGCCGAAACCCTGGCGCTGCCCGAAGCCAGAAAGTGGATCCTGGATCAGCAGATTGTGCCTAATGAAGTGTCGCTGGGGATCTTGAATGAAACCCGTAGCTTCCTTGATGGCCTGGCACCACGGGCGTTGGCGGAGGTACTGATCGGAGGCCTCTCCACTACCGAGCTGGCCAAAGAAGGCTATGCCGACCACGAAGAGCTGAAACTGATCCGCGAAGCGGTAGGCATTACAGAATACCTGCTGCCACCGCTGCCGAATACCTTATATACCCGTGATACCACCTGCTGGATCTACGGCGGCGTGACCTTGAACCCACTGTATTGGCCTGCCCGTCACGAAGAAACCATTCTGACCACGGCGATCTACAAGTTCCACCCAGACTTTGGCGAAGCCAATGTTAACGTCTGGTGGGGGGACCCTACGGTGCACCACGGTACCGCCACGCTCGAAGGTGGGGACGTGATGCCGATCGGCAACAAAACGGTGCTGATTGGGATGAGTGAGCGTACTTCGCATCAGGCGATCACCCAACTGGCCGCCGCGCTGTTTGCCAACAAACATTCCGGTGTTGAACGGGTGATGATTGCCGCCATGCCGAAACTGCGTGCAGCCATGCACCTGGATACGGTATTTACCTTCTGCGATCGCGATGTGGTGACGCTCTACCCGGCGATCGTCAATCAGATCAAAACCTTCTCACTGCGCCCGGATGATGGCCCAACCGGCATGAAGCTGAGCCGCGATAAAGGCACCTTTGTTGAAGCCATTGCCGGAGCACTGAACCTGAAAAAACTGCGGGTGGTGGAAACCGAAGGCAACGACTACGACACCGAACGCCAACAGTGGGACAGCGGCAACAATATGGTGGCGCTCTCTCCTGGGGTGGTGCTGGCTTACGATCGTAATACCAAAACCAATACCCAGCTACGCAAAGAAGGGGTTGAGGTCATTGAGATTGTCGGTAGTGAGCTGGGCCGTGGCCGTGGCGGCGGCCACTGTATGACCTGCCCGATTATCCGCGATGCCATTGATTATTAATCGCCAGGCGTGATCAGAAAAGGCCGGATTTTCCGGCCTTTTTTATGCTGACAAAATCACTGCGCGTCTACGCGGTGAACATCCCCGATTTAAAATCCTTCGGTGACAATTTTAGCAGCCGCAGCCAACACGTCTTTACGAGCTTCGGCATTCTGCTGTGGCTGCGTGAAATAGGTTACTAATACCAACGGTGCGTGGTTAGCTGGCCAAATCACGGCGATATCGTTAGTGGTACCGTAATCACCGCTACCGGTTTTATCCCCAACCACCCATGTAGTTGGCAGACCTGCACGAATGCTGGCTCCGCCGGTAGTGTTCCCCTTCATCCATTCAACCAGTTGAGCACGCTGTGGTTCACCAAGCGCTTTGCCCAAGGTCAGGTTTTGCAGGCTTTTTGCCATCGCCAGCGGCGAGGTGGTATCGCGCTTATCACCCGGAATAGCGGTATTTAAAGTGGGTTCGGTACGATCGAGACGGAAGGTTTTATCGCCAATAGTACGCGCAAACTCTGTAACCTTTGCCGGGCCGCCAAGATGCTCAAGGATCTTGTTCATCGCCGTGTTGTCACTGTACTGGATAGTGGCGGCGCTGAACTCGGCCAAGGTCATCCCGGTATCCAGGTGTTTTTCGGCGATCGGGTTGTAGTTGACCAGATCGGATTGCTTGATCTCCATCCGCTTAGCCAAAAGATTTTTATCCGTCTCGCTCTGTTTTAACAACGCCGACACCGCCATCACCTTGCTGGTGCTGCACATGGGAAAACGTTCATCCGCGCGATACAGGATCTGCGAATTATCAGCGGTATCGATCAGCGCCACGCCCAGGCGGCCACCGGAGTTTTTCTCCAGTTCAGACAGTTGCTGCTGAATATTCGCCTTGGCATTAGCGGATTGCGCCCATAGCGGTGCGCTACCGAACAGCAACGGCATAACCGTAGCGACCATCAGGGTGGTTTGACGTAATGTATTTTTAACCATGTTTTGCCTCACATAAAATAGATTAATGCAGCGGAGTTCTCTTCAGATGGCGGGAAATATCCTCTGTTAGGCCGTTATTGACAAGCGACAAGAATTTTCTCTAGCATAAAGAAAATCTTTTGGATAACACCTATGCGCTCTAATCTTCCCCTGAATGCCCTACGTGCTTTCGAAGCCTCTGCCAGACATTTGAGTTTCACACGGGCAGCGCTGGAGCTCTATGTTACCCAGGCCGCCGTTAGCCAACAGGTTCGGCTGCTTGAAGAGCGCCTGGGTATGGTGCTGTTTAAACGCTTACCCCGTGGTTTAGAAATGACGGAGGAATCGCGGGCGCTGTTTGCCGTGCTAACCGACGCCTTTGGCCATATTGAGAAAGCCTTCCGGCAGTTTGAAGGGGGACAATTCCAGGAGGTGCTCACCGTCGCCGCCGTCGGCACCTTTGCCGTGGGCTGGCTGTTGCCGCGCCTTGATCGGTTCAGGCAAGAGCATCCTTTTGTCGAACTGCGGCTGCGCACCAACAATAACGTTGTCAATCTGGCCGCCGAAGGGCTGGATTTCGCCATCCGTTTTGGCATGGGTTTGTGGCCATCAACCCGTAACGAAATGCTGTTTGATGCTCCATTGACCGTATTGTGTACCCCCGCTACGGCTAAGCGGCTCGTCACTCCTGCCGATTTGCTGCAAGAAGATCTGCTGCGTTCTTACCGTGCTGAAGAGTGGGAAAACTGGTTTGCCGCCGCTGGCCTGCAGGCGGTGAGAGTTAATGGCGCGATCTTTGATTCATCCCGTCTGATGATCGAGAGCGCTATCCATTCCGGTGGTGTGGCATTAGCCCCACCGAAAATGTTTTCCCGGGAACTCGCCACCGCGCAACTGGTGCGCCCGTTTGCTACCGAAATCAACATGGGCAGTTACTGGTTAACCCATTTAAAATCCAAGGCAATGACCCCAGCGATGGAAATATTTAGCGAATGGTTACTGAAGGAAGCGGCAGAAGATAATTCGTAGGGGCACAGCATGCTGCGCCCCTTGAGTTTCCCGACTTATTGCAGCTCCTCACGGATCCGTTTGGCCGTGCTCTGCAACAGCTTATAGGCCGCATAGCGGTTAGCGTGCAACGGGTGGAAATCCGCATTCGGTTGATATTGGCTATCCAACTCGGAAAACTGCGCCATCGCCTGCTCCACCGAGGTGGCAACCTTCCCCGCCACTGCCCCCAGGATCGCCGACCCCAGCAATACCGGCTCCTCCGCCTTGGTTGTCACTACCGTGCAGCCACAGCTATCCGCCAGCAACTGCCGTACCAACGGATGACGGCCAGCCCCGCCGCTGATCACGATCTGCTCAACGGTGACGCCCATCTGGGACTGGGCATCGAGGATTTGCCTGAGCCCATAGCCAATTCCGCAAATACCGGCAATATACAGGGCCACCAGGTTATCGAGGTTGCTTTCCATACCCAACCCGGCCACCACGGCACGGGAATGGGGATCGGCAAAGGGGGCGCGGTTGCCAAGGAACTCGGGAACCACATGCAGACCATTGGCAAGTTTTGCTGCTGACGACGCACAAACCATTTTGGTCAGCGCCAAATCGGCCAACAAGGTTGGCAGTGAAATACCCAACGCCTTAGCCTGCTCCGCCGCCTCTGGTGCCGCGGGGTGGAACGAGACCAGCTGCTTGATCGCCGCCCCCGCCGCGCTTTGCCCACCTTCATTAAGCCAGAACCCAGGCACCATCGCAGAGTAATAGGGCCCCCAAACGCCTGGAACAAAGGCCGGGTTTTGCGTAGTGGTCATCGTGCAGGACGACGTGCCAAACACGTAAGCCAGGTTATTGGTGACACCACCGCCAACACCGACGGTACCAATGCCGCCAGCATGAGCATCAATCAAGCCCACGGCGACAGGCGTGCCCTCCACTAATCCCATTTCTTTGGCAGCTTCTGTCGTCAAGCCGTTGCCACAAGGCGTACCAGGTTCTTTGATATGTTCCCCAATGCGGCGGAACGCTTCGTCTGCCAACTCTTCAAGGCCGATGGTGCGGAAATAGTCCGGGTCCCAACGTTTCTCATGGGCCAGATAGGTCCATTTGCAGGTCACCGTACAGACGGAACGAGCCAGATCTCCTGTGGCGCGCCAGGTCAGGAAATCGGCCAGATCGAAGAACTGCCAGGCGCTATCGTAAACCGCACGACGGTTCTCCTTCAGCCAAAGCAGCTTGGGCGTCTCCATTTCTGGAGAGATTTTTCCGCCAACGTAGTTAAGTACCGGATGGTCGGTGGCGTTGATCCGCTCGGCCTGCTCCGTTGCCCGATGGTCCATCCACACGATAATGTTGCGGTCGGGATCTTCCGATGGCCCTACCGCCAGAGGTTTGCCGTCTACATCGAGTACCACCAGGGAGCAGGTGGCATCAAAGCCAATGCCTGCCACGTTGTCTGGGGAAATACCGGATGCGGCAACCGCCTGCTTGATGCTGCTGCACACCGCTTGCCATATCTCACGGCTGGATTGTTCAACATAATTTTCAGGGCCGCGGAACAGGGTGATCTCTTGGCTGGCATGCGCCAACATGGTACCGGAGAGATCAAAAACCCCTGCCCGCGCACTGCCTGAACCCACATCGACACCGATAACGACCTGCTGTTGATTGTTCATCATTTTCACCTATCAGAGATCGACGCTATTTGGCAGGATCACCAGGTCACGCACGGTGACATGCTTAGAGCGCGTTACCATAAACAACACCGCTTCTGCCACTTCCCTTGGCTGCATCAGGCTGCCGTTGGCCAGAGCCTCATCCATCTTGGCTTTTGGCCAATCGTCCAGCAGCGCGGTAACCACCGGCCCTGGCAACACTGCGCCAACCCGCACGCCATACTGCGCTACCTGGCGGCGTGTGGAGTGCACAAACGCCTGAACGGCAAATTTTGAGGCGGTATAAATCGGTTCCCAGATCACCGGTACGACCCCGGCGATCGAACTGGTAAACAGAATATCGCCAGACTTTTGCTCGATCAGATGCGGCAGCACCGCCTGCACTGAACGGAATGCGGCGTTAATATTGAGATTAAGCACGCGATCCCAAACGTCCGGATCGCCTTCCGCCACCGGGCCACCAATATAGGCTCCAGCATTGGCGTGAAAAATATCGAGGCGTCCGGCAGCAGCCAGAATGCCGGGCAGCATACCGGAAACCTGCTGTGGGTTGAGCAAATCGATGACCAGTGGATACGCGTTTTCGCCAAGTTCATCGGTCAGGCGTTGCAGCTTTTCCTGGTCACGGTCGATCAGCACCACTTTAGCCCCGGCCTGCAGGAAAATACGCGCGCACTCCAGGCCGATACCCGAGGCCGCACCGGTGATCGCCGCGACCTTACCTTTGAGGGAGAAATTCAATTGGGTGAAATCTGTCATGGTTGGGTTCCTTTATTAAACAAAAGATCAAATCATCACGACGAAGTCACTGCGTGTAAGTTCATCGCGTTAAGAATTTGGCTGTCGATATTGCCCCTCACCCTAACCCTCTCCCAAAGGGAGAGGGAACCGAGCGTGCCACGGATTAGCTCCCGAGCCTGACTTAAGCACCGAATTCGCAAGGGCTAAAGCGTGCAGCTGTTCCTGACCCAGCTATATATTTGCAAGGGTTGGAAACGTACCACCGCAGCTGACCCCAACGCCGTACCAGCCCCCTCTACGTGTGTGAGAAGTTTGAGGTGAGAGGGTATTTACGTCCCCTGTCACACTCTTTGCTCATGGCGCTCAATCGATTGAGCATAATTGCTACTTTTTATTTTTACTGTCAAGATATAGAAAATTGGGGAGCGAAATTTGTGACTGGGTTCAAAGCAAAAAAAACGACGATTTACGATCTGGCCGAACTGGCCGGAGCCTCCTCAAGCGCGGTCAGCGCCGTGCTCAATGGCAGTTGGAAAAAGCGCCGTATCGGCGCCCAGCTGGCAGAAAAAATCCTGCGCCTGGCCGAAGAACAAGGCTATACCGTCAATCAGCAGGCCAGCCTGCTGCGCCGCCGCAAATCGACGATGATCGGCATGATCGTCCCCAAGTATGACAACCGTTACTTTGGTTCGATCGTCGAGCTGTTCGAATCGATGGCCCGTGAACGCGGCCTGTTCCCGGTGATCACCTGTACCAGCCGCGATCCTGAACTGGAAATCGAAGCGGCGCGTACCATGCTTTCCTATCAGGTTGACTGGATCATCTCTACCGGCGCTACCGCCCCCGACAATATCACCGAGATCTGCGCCGCCTCCGGTATTTCAACGCTGAATCTCGATCTGCCAGGCACCCTCGCCCCTTCGGTGATCACCGATAACTATGCCGGGGCCAAAGAGCTAACGTTACGAATTCTGGCCAACTGTGAAAAACGGCTGGGCTACCTCAAGCCGCTGATCTTCGTGGGGGGACGCGGGGTTGACCATAACACCACGGAACGCCTGCGCGGCTTCAGAGATGCCCACCGGCAGTTAGGCGTTGAGGTCATCGAAGAGAATCTGTTGGCCTGCGGCTATTCCCCAGACAAGGCCGAGCTGGCGATGAAAACGTTTATTGCTCAAGGCGGCGATCTGCGAACCGGGCTGTTCGTCAACTCGACGATCTCGCTTGAAGGCGTGATGCGCTGGTTGGTAGCGTCTGGCTATCGCGGTGATAAACAGCCGGTGATGGGCTGTTTTGACTGGGACCCTTTCGTACTGCTGTTAGGCCATGACATCGTGATGGTGAAGCAGGACGTCAACAAGATGTTGCAGGCGGCGTTTGCGCTGATCGATGCCAACTCGCAAGAAAAGCAACTGATTGAAATACCGCCGATCTTCCCAGAGATGATTTGAGGTAACTGCAGCACGGCAAGGGGGGGCGGGATTAATAGTCATTTCTCCTGAATCTAACAGGCGGTGTAAGTAGGCAATCAGAAGTAAACCATTGTCCCCGAACATTATGATTAACGGATTGCCGATAACTCGGGTTCCAGCAAAAGACTCATATCAAAACCCGTTATCCGAAAATCAAACTCTTTATATAATTTTAAAGCCCTTTGATTGTCCGGTGACACTCTTAGTTCTACCTCATACGCACCCTGGCGAGTCAGCTCATTCAGGAACGCACGGATAAAATCCCTGCCCATCCCCTTACCCTGAAATTCTGGGATAAGCATTATATCTGACAAAAAAGCCGAGTTATCTTCCAAGCTGAACCATAGATATCCCGCAGCCTGAGCGTCATGTTCATAAGTTCTAAAATGGTTATTTTGAGTATTGATACCCGCCGGCAAGGCTGTTTTAAATGATTTAGACGCTTCTTCCTTGGCTTTTTTACGACTGTACCGATGATTGGTCATCAGGTCTTCAATATAGTCATTTAAAGAGAGGTCCGCCCATAGGTCAAACTCGTCGCAATGCATGGGCCTATAAATTGATTTGGGGATTTTTGACTGTTTTGTTTTCAATCGACTGTCTCACACTTAATAGTAACGTAACGCATGCTCAGTACTACCCTACCGAATTAGCCATCGATTCAACATGAGTCTGGTGGGGCAAATAACATGCCGATTACCCCTGCATGAACTTGGATTTCTTGATCCGGTACATAGTGGAGTCTCCCTCTGCCAGCAAGGTTTCCAGGCTATGGGGCGCAGAGGGATCAAACTCGACGATGCCATAGGAGAACGCCAGTTGGTAAGGGGTGATCTGTGAAGCATTATGTTCATCCACGTAGCGTTGCAGGGCTAAAATCCCCTGCTCGGCTTCGCTTTTGGTACGGCTGCCCATCAGCGCGACAAACTCGTCACCGCCTAAACGGGCTATCACGTCAAAATAGCCAAACACCCGTTTCATCAGCTCGGAAAAATAGATTAACGCCCGGTCACCTTCCCCGTGGCCGAAGGTGTCGTTAATCAACTTGAATTTGTCGAGGTCGATAAATATCAGGCTGGCCTTAACCCCTTTCATCTGACAATGATGCAGCATATGACCTGCCAGGGAGATAAAGCCACGGCGATTGGATATTTGCGTCAGTTCGTCAGAGGTTGATGCCTGAAAGGCACGTAGCTCATCCTCCACCATCGAGGCCAGATCGCGCAGCGCCACCGCATCTTCGGCATCAAACTGCCGGGGTTTGTCATCAATCAGGCACAGGGTACCCATCTTGAGATCGCCGGAGTAGCTCAATGGGCAACCGGCGTAGAAACGGATGTGTGGTGAGTCTTTGACCAGCGGATTATCCGCAAAGCGATCGTCCTGCAGCGTATCGGGAATGCACAAAATATCGTTACCCAGGATGGCGTGACCACACAGCGAGATATCTCTTGGCGTTTCCGTAGCCGCCCCAAGCCCACAGTTGGACTTGAACCATTGGCGGTTTTCGTCGACCAGACTCACCAAGGCAATGGGTACACCAAACAACCGGCGGGCCATGCGTGTCACCCGATCGAAGCGTTCTTCTGGCAGAGTGTCCAACAGATGCAGGGAACGCAGAGCCTTCAATCGCTGTACTTCATTCGCAGGTATCTCTGGCGTTTTCATCGCTACATCCACTCCAATTAAACTCAGGGTCTTTCTCGGAAAAGCAAAACAGCAAGTTGCAGGATAATATCGTTCGCTACCGCTGGCAATCCGATGCACAAAACAGATGCCACTTTGCCCCTGTTTTCAGCCGTTTGATCAGGCTATAGCCACTTAAACTAGCCGTTTTACCCGTCGTCTTTCAAGCTGCAGCGGTGTTAACTGCACTTACCCACCCCAGTCACTTACCAAAAGTAAGCTCCTGGGGATGAGTAAGTTTGTTGCCTAGCTGCAGCTTGAAATCCATAGGGTATCGCTAACAAGCAAGGCATCCGGTGTGGCAAAACCCTTTTTACGCAGTGGCAATCTAGATGACGTTCTTACATTGGGCGAAAATGGGCAACCTGTTTATGCGTTGGCGTCGCAGTTACGTGAGGCGTTGCGCCTCCAGCAACAGCCAGGCGTAGCGAATTGCCTGGCGATCCCCAACGCGCAAGGCGACCGCATTGACTGGTATGCGCCAATCGCTGGGCGGGCGATCTCCTGGCAAGCGGCCGATGACGATGCACGGGCAGCCGCCTTGCCGCTGTTGGAACATTTCCAGACCACCGCAGAAGCCATCAGTCTACGCGCTCGCCACAGTGGTAAAGCCAACCTGCAAATGTTTGCGGCGTTGCTCAGCAAGGCCATGCAGTTCCCGGATCAGAACGCCGTATTCCTGGTAGATGGCAAACCGGTGATCACCTTCTGGGGCTGCGTGAAAGCCGATGGCAAGATCCGTAACGCGCCTTTGGATTGCCTACGTCCGAAAGATCGCCCAGCTCTCCCCATCGCCCCACCGATTATTGAACCCATTGCTGAGCCCATTGCTGAACCGCAACCGCCAGCACCACAGCCCCCCACGACGGATGACAAGCCTCACCACGCTTGGTGGCTGCTGCTACTGCCTGCTGCTTTCATTCTGGCCGCCGGGATCTGGCTGTTACTCCCTAAGCCAACCCCTCAGCCAGCAATAAAAACGGTTGAGCCGGTCAAGGTACAACCCAAGCCGGTTATTACTCCCGCCGCTCTACAGTTGCCATTAGGCTATGCGGAGGTGCTGCCCCCGCCGGTCATCACGCCGGTAGTGGTCGATAAACTGGCGCTGACGTTACCCGCCGAAGCGGTAAAGGCCGGTTCAACCGCCTTCCTCAACGGCAAATGGCGCGTCACCTTGGCGATCAAGGATCCGCTGACCGGCAAACCGCCGAGCCTGCTGTATCAGTTTAACCGTGGCAAGGGCACCGCCAGGATCGTTCAGGGTGACAAAGTCACCTGCCGGGTTGAGGTCAACGCCGGTCTGATGCAATCCGGCAATCTGGTGATCAACAGCCGTACCAAGGCCCGTTGCAGCGACGGTTCCCGTTATCAAATGCCGGAGCTGGTGTGTAAGCAAGGTGAAGCTGGCGCAGCCGCAGAATGCAGCGGGCGCTATGGCAACAACGAAACGGTATTCCCTATGACGATCAAGCGCGAGAGTAAATAATGTTGGCGACCCCCATCGCATATCCGCAGCGCGTTACGCTGATACCCAACAGCGGGATCCAATTTCTGGACTTCTCCCTTACGCCGGTATTAGATGCCGAGCGCCCTGGCAAATTTGTCCGACAGACCGCCAACGGCCCACTGCTGCGGCTGAACTATCATCAGGCCAAGGATCGCTATTTCCTGCCGGTAGCCCCAGGCGAACCGGCCGAAATGGTGCGCCCGGAATTCAGCTTTCCTCTGGAGCAGTCATTGCGGCTGCTAGATCGCGTTTGGTTACCGCTGCCGTTCTTGCGCTTCAACCCGCCAAACAGTTTTCTCAGCGGGCCGGACAACTGGGTACGTATGCAAATCAGACGTTTGGATCAGCCGGATCGGCAAGGCCACACGCTGCGCATCACGTTGGCATTTGATACCCAAGTCTATCCAGCAGGGCGTGAAAACCAACAGTTGGCCCCTAATCAGCAGGACATCATCACCGGGTTGAGCTTTGCGCTGGCGCACCATAGCCAGGATCTTGGGGATTTCCTGGATGCCACCTGGGTGGATGGCTGGCTACGCGAGGTCTTTACCCAACAGGCCATCGCCCTGGAGCAGCGCCCGGAACGCAATATCAACGCTTCGCTGCGCGAATTTGAATACCAGGCACATTACCTGAACCTGCTGGAACTGCTGGGCAGCCAACTAAACGTGCCGAATATCACCCTAGGCAGCGATGTGCAGCAAGCCGCGGTGAATGTGGATTTGATACTTGATGTCGGCAACTCTCATACCTGCGGCATCCTGGTAGAAGATCACCCGGCGGAACGCAACGGCTTGAAACACAGCTATGAACTGCAACTGCGCGATCTCAGCGAACCGCATTATCTACACCAAGGCCTGTTTTCCAGCCGCACGGAATTTGCCCCTGCCAACTTTGGCAAGGCCAATTATTCGTTTGAAAGTGGCCGCGACGATGCGTTTCTCTGGCCTTCCCTGACTCGGGTGGGCCATGAAGCCTGCCGTCTGGCGCTACAGCGGCAAGGCGATACGGCATCTACCGGCCTATCCAGCCCACGGCGCTATCTGTGGGATGAGGAGAGCTACGCCCCAGGCTGGCGCTTCAACCGTACGGCAGAGCATTGCCTGCAGGAACCGCCTGCTATCGCTAAACCATTGGCTCTGTTGATCAATGACCAAGGCCAGCCGTTATCCAGCCTGCCACCGGAAGAGCGCCTGCCGGTTTTCACCCCAAACTACAGCCGCAGTTCGCTGATGGCCCTGATGCTGAGCGAGCTGTTGGCCCAGGCGCTGATGCAGATCAACAGCGTGGCCCAGCGCCTGTCCTTGCGGAACGGGGCAGCACCTCGCCGTATGCGTAATATCATTCTGACCCTGCCTTCCGCTATGCCGGTACCGGAACGTGAAATCTTCCGCCAGCGGATGCATGAAGCGATCGCGCTCGTGTGGCAAGGCATGGGTTGGCATTCGGCAGACGAAGACTTGAGCGGCATAGCCAGTTCGGTGCCAGTCCCTGCCGTGCAGATGGAGTGGGATGAGGCCACCTGTGGCCAGATGGTCTATCTGTATAACGAAATCCAGGCCAACTTCGCGGGCCAGGCGGAGGCGTTCTTTAGCGCCATGGCACGTCCAGACTCCGCTGAACCGGGGAAAACGCTGCGTATTGCCTCGGTGGATATCGGCGGCGGCACCACCGATTTGGCAATCACCCAGTACCGTCTGGAAGAGACAGCTGGCAACAACGTCAAAGTGACGCCGCATCTGTTATTCCGTGAAGGGTTCAAGGTGGCGGGCGATGACATTCTGCTGGAAGTGATCCGCCTGTATCTATTACCCGCCCTACAGGCCGAATTCAAACGCGTCGGCGTGGCAGAACCGGCAGCTCTGATGGCAGAACTGTTTGGCCAGGAAGAGAGCCCAGTGCTGCAGCAACAAGTGACACTGCAACTTTTCATTCCGCTCGCTCAGGCGATCCTGGAACGCTATGAAAGCTTCACCCCGGTGCAGACTCGCAGCGAGATAGACGCCGTGCTGGGCGAACTGTTGACGCAAAAGCCCACCGATAACGTATTGAAATATATCAATGCTGCGGTACAACGCGGTTTACCGGCAGAGGCAGAACTGTTCGACGTTTTGCAGACGCCGCTAATCCTGCGGCTAAGCCACTTGCACGCCGAATTCCTGGCACCGCGCATGGCGCTTACCCGCAATCTGCGGTTGTTAACCGAGGTGATCGCCCTGCACAACTGCGACGTGCTGTTGCTCACTGGTCGTCCTTCCCGGTTCCCCGGCATTCAGGCCCTGTTCCGGCAGCTGCAGCCGGTGCCGATCAACCGCATCGTTTCGCTGGATGGTTATCACACCAGCGGCTGGTATCCTTTCAGCCAGCAAGGGCGGATCGACAATCCCAAATCCACTGCGGCGGTGGGGGCGATGCTATGTCTGTTAGCGTTGGAGTTGCGCTTACCGGGGGTTTACTTCAAAGCGGCCGATTTCCGCCCTTATTCAACGGTGCGTTACTTGGGGCGCCTGGATGGGGACAATCGCCTGCCCGCCAATCAGGTTTTTTATGCCGATCTCGATCTGGACACCCCGGATGGCGGCTTGGACAGCAACGTCAGCTTTGCCCTCAACGGCGCGTTGTGCCTGGGATTCCGTCAGTTAGATAACGAACACTGGCCCGCCGCCCCGCTGTTTACCCTGACGATTATCGATCCACAGCTGGCGCGTAACCTGGCTGGCGATAACCTGTTACGGGTTAAAATTGCTCCGCAGCCGGACTCTCCCGCTCGCTGGAGCGTCACTAGCGCCGAACTGGAAGACGGTAGCCCGGTGCCCACCGAACATCTGCAACTCAAATTGAATACGCTGATCGACAGTGCCACCGGGGCTACCCACTATTGGATCGACAGCGGGAGCGTTTTTGCATGAAGTCAGCTATCCCCCCAATCTCCCCGCTTACCCAGCGCTGGCCGTTATTAAATCAAGGTATCGCTCAGGCGCTGGTCTGGGCGGATAATGTCCGCCTGCAGACGCCCCGTTTTGCACTAGAAGCGCCAACCCTAATGCTTAACCTGCGCCGATGTCGCATTCGGCTTCAGCGGCTGGCGATTGCCGCCACTCAACCGGGATCGCTGGGCTTTTATGGCCGATCGCAAGCGGCAAAAAATCATCTTATCGCCTCGCTGGCCACGGCCGAGCCAGACTGCCTGGCGACCACCTTCGCCGATAAAACACTGGATTACCTGACGCACATCCGTCCAGGGCACTCCGCCGTAGGGATAGCGATCCGCTTTAGCCACACCGTAGCTCAACAAGATCCTGATTATCCGGTGCAGCTTCAGTTGCTGACGGCGGTGGAGTTAGTGTGCATGTTGGCGCGTAGCAGTCATATGCTACAGACAATAGAAAAAACAGAGATCGAAGAACTCCTCACCTCGTTGACAAAACGTTGCCAACCTCAGGCTCTGCCGGGTATCGGTGCCGATGATATTGTTGCCCTCTGGGATAGCCTGCGTACAGACGACCCACGGTTACAACAGCGCTGGGACAGCGAATACTGGCCAAACGCCTTGGCTATCGCTCCCTATCTGTCCATTGATGACCGGGCACAGTTGTTTGCTCCGCTGTGGGGGAAAGAACCGGCACTAACCTCCTGTTACCGTCGCTTGGCTTACCGGCTGGAGCAACTTGAGGACGCAGCAAGCGTGCTGGCTCCGCTCAGCCTGCTGACGGATGAAAATCAGCAGCCCAGCTACGGCATCCTTACGCCAGCAAACCTGGAAGAGACCGATGACAAGGTTCAGCTCAAACTCGATAACGGTGTGATAACGATGCCCGTGGCAGAGCTGAGGTTATTGGTCGCAGAATTGCTGATCCCATTACAAAGCCCCCCGGCCCATAGCGGCTTTGCGCAGACCGATTATCTGGACCTGCCTGCCTATAGGGCAGACGATGAGAGCCTGCAGCAGGCCAAGAGCCTCACGTTGCTACAACGCTATAGCGACCAACAGGCCATGCAAGCGTTGATCGTCTGCCATGCGGCGGCCTGCCGTGAAGAAGCAACCATGGTCGGCCGGGCGCTGGATTATTGGGTACAACACCATCAGGAAGAAGGCAGCCGTGGGCATCCCGAGTTGATCTGGGCATTTACCCCGTACGATCAGCGTTCGTCGGCCCATTTTGACCAAGCCGTACAACGTTACGTTGGCCATCCCGGCGAGGTTTGGGGAACGCTGCTGGCTATGAATGAAGATGAAGTCCGGCGAATGACCGACTATCTTCTCACTTCGGTGAATGTCGCAGCCCGTCATAACCGCCTGCAACAACGTTTCGATCGGCTTGAGCAAGATTTACGGCATAACCTGCTTGGCCGCTGGCTCAATGTAGAAACCGAGAATAAAGCGCCCCTTGCCAAGGCCACAGTAAAAGCATTGCAAGACCGCACCACGCTGCATGGTGAACTGCTGGAGCACCTGTTGCCTGACCGCAACGCCCTGCTGCCACTCTTTTGCCAGCAACAGCAAGATCGCCCGCATAACGACGATCCCTTGGCGATCGCGTTAGATCTGTTTGACGAGCAACCTACAGCGGCATCTCCGCTGGAGTCTGGCGCCAACGTGGTTTTGCAGGTGCAACAGCTATGGATCACCCAACTGCGTAATCTGGCTGATAATCGTGCGTTAATCGACCTGCTGGCGGTTGAAACGGCCACCTTGACCACGCTGGCCGATGAGTTGATCACCGCCAGTTTCCGGCTGGATATCTGGCAACGCTTAGGGAATGCCCTGGCCGAACCGGGACACGCGGGCCACAGCAGGGAAAATCACGTCGAGCGGCAAATCGCCTGTACCTTGACGGTGCTGGGGGATTTTGTCGCCTGGCTTGGCTTCCAACTGCGTCCGCAGGCGCAACGGCCAGAAAGCCGCATTAACCGCGGCCATAAGATCTTTACCAAACCCAGCCAGAGCGCCGATCTACGCATGACTGCATTACCGGTCGAACCGATCAATAACACGGCGCTGTATATCTACGATTGGCTGGTGGGGTTATATCAATTAATCGCAGAGAATGCAGGCCACGGCGGTGCGCAAGCGCTTAGTGGAACGCAGCGTGAAAGTTTGGGGAAAATTATTCAGGGGATGGGTTAGTTCAGAAACCTCTCTCCCAACGGGGAGAGAGGCAATTCAATTAAAAACGGTCGATCTGCACAATCTCATCAACCGGCAGTTTACCAATGCGTGGATAAGGTTGGCCGATGCCCTTACCAATCGCCACCATCAGCGCAATCTGGTAGTGCTCGGGCTTATTGATGATCTTGCCCACGGCGTCAAAATCAAAGCCGTCCATCGGGCAAGAGTCATATCCTTGAGCCTTGGCTGCCAGCATCAAAGTCTGAGCAAACAAGCCACTGCTGCGCATGACTTCATCACGCTGCACCTGAGCCTTACCACGGTAATATTGGTCGACAGCGGGCAGCATAAACTGTTGCACCGGTTCCGCCGCTTCACGCCAGATGTTTTTCACCTGGGATTCCCAACTGGACAGATCGCCACACAGTACAACCAGCATGGAGGCGTCGGTTACCTGCGCCTGGCCCCAGGCCACCTCGCGGATATGCTCACGCTGTGCACGATCTTCGATCAGCAGCGGGCGCCAATGTTGCAGGTTGAAAGCACTGGGGGTGTTTTGCAGGGCAATATTGAGCAGCGCTTTCTTCTCATCCAGCGTCATCACATGCTGGGTATCAAACTGTTTGGTCGCGCGGCGTTGCTCAATAGCGTCAAGTGTATGCATTACTTCATGTCCTTTGATTAAGTTAACCCGCTTATTGTCGCTTTTTCGCAGCCTCTGTCCACCGGGATTTGTGATCCATTCGGCTCAGGCGTCCCCTGCCGCCGTCAAGTAAATAACAACGTCTGTTTTCGCATTGTAACCTACGCCAATCAAGCACAGATAAAAGCGTCAATAACATACATTTTTATAATTGAACAAGGGGCTGACATTTTAATTTTGAATAACAGAAACTGCTGCGCATGCGTTTTTATAGACAACCCCTGTTATTTATAGGTAATCTGTATTATTGATGATTCATGACAAGGGAGGTTAGTATGGAAAAAGAATCAAGGACGCTATTCGGTCATAAAACTCCGGCGATGGAGCAACTAGTCGAGCAGCTTGAACAGGCTCTACGCGATAGTCCCTTAATACCCGAAGAAAAGCTGGCATTACTGATGCGGATTTGCATTTTATTATTCAGAGCAAATAAGACGGATAGCGCTGAGATGAAGGTTTCAGATGGTCGCATGCTCAAACTCACCCTTGAAAAATTACCCACCACTTCTCATTAATGCCTGTGGTGACTGTTCTTATGAAAGAGGCATGGACATGACCAAGACAAGCAACAATGTCATTAATGACCAAAATGAGTTGGTGGCCAAACTGGATCGACAACTCAATGAAAGCATTAAAAATAGTCAACTTGAAACGGTAGAAGTATTATCGGTGGTTATGGAGCGTTTTTTCTCATTGTATGCGGAAAATGAAGGCCATATCGCCGAGGCGAAATTTACGGACTCAAGCGGCGAGCATTTTCGGTTTACGCTCGAACTTACGGTGCCCCCAGCGCCGCCACAGCGGCACTGATCGTGTTTTTAATGAAGGTATGGACTACATAAGGAAGCGATATGTCTAATTTGATTTACGCAAGTATTAACGGCAAGAGACAGGGCCTAATCTCCGCCGGATGCTCATCGCTGGACTCTATTGGCAACCGGTGCCAGGCAGGCCATGAAAATCAGGTGCAGGTATTAGGCTTAAATCATAGCATCAGCCGTGAACAGAATGTCTCCCACCACCCTGTACAATTTATTAAGCCTATCGATAAGTCATCTCCGTTACTCGGTGTGGCAATAACGGAAAATGAACCGATAGACATCATTTTTTACTTTTACCGCGTCAATCCCGCTGGTCAGTTAGAACTTTACTACGAAGTTAAATTGACCGAGGCCACCCTTGTCGATATCACCTGTATCTACCCCCATTCCATCGATGAGGGTGACAAAATGCCGTTTGAAAAAGTGCAGGTAAAGTATAAGTCCATTAGCTGGAGCCATAAGAGCGCGGGCACTTCGGGTTATAGCATCTGGGATGACAGGGTTTACTGATTTTCATGACCAGATACTCTTCTTACGGGTATCTGGTATTTTGTTATTAACACAACTTCATATCCCTTACATATTCTGTCGGCGCATTCCAGGATTTTCCGGGGCAGGTTTTGTAGCCGTTCTCTTTGAGGCTATAGCCCACATAGAATGAAAAAACAAACTAATTACCGCCCCAATCATAGCAAGCATGCCTAATCGACCAAATAGTTTATTGCTCGCTTTTGTCGGCAAGCCTCTCAATTGAAAATAACATATAAAAAGTAAAGCATGAAAGGTGTTGAAAAAACCATCAACCCAACTCACCAAGAAAAAATAATGACATCACTTAATCTAAAGAAGTCAATATAGCACTTAAAGATAACCAACTAGTCCAACATACAAGCAATAAAAGAAAAACCGCAAAAACGGCATAACGCGGTCTGGTTACATCATCCATCACTGAGAACCCTCCAAGTACAGAAGAGTTAACAATTTCACTACGGACACATTTTTAGATCTCTTACATATTCATTTGGAGCCATCCAGGACTTCCTTGGGCAGATTTTATAACCATTATCTTTAAGATTTTGGCTAATATACATCGAAGATAATAAGCTAAGTACTGCACCAGATATAGCAATAGTAGATAGAAAATTAGCTATTTTATTATTCATTTTTGAGTATTTATTCTTTATTGCACAACACATTGTCAAATATGAAAAATAGAAAACCCATGGAGCAAAGAAAACCAAGACCCCAACCTTCCATGAAAAAATAACAAGCTCACTTAATTTAAAAAAGGCCAGGTACCCACGTAAAGAAAACCAACAACCCCAAAATGCAAGGAGTAAAAGAAAAACTGCGAAAGCTCCATAAATAGGTCTATTTAACTTAACCACGACTGAGCCTCCCCCAAGTGTTAAAAAATTGATCTGGATGATAAGGTGAGTTATGTATTTTATAGGACTTCAAGTGCTTTATTATTTTTTCACTAATTTTAAACTCCGTATCAATCCAGTATAATAAGAGGCTAACGAAAAGTCCGATGGCAAACACAGCAATAGCGATCCCAACAACACTACTTCCCGCGACCATAAAACCAGTAGCTATCGTTTTTGCTCCCCATGCAACCCCAGTTGACACCGCCAATTTAGCCATATCCATAGTTAAATTTACAAAGAAATCGGTTAGACCATATTCGTCTTTTAGCAACAACTCAACTGCGCGATAAGCGGCGGCAAACACAATACAGAATCTTGCCCCACCAATAATGCCATTCTCAATACCTCTGGTCCCGATGCCTATATCTAATATTCTCTGGTTATCAATCAGGTAGCGGGTAGCATTTAAATACCTTCTGATGCCAGGGTATCCCGACAACCGGATGTAGCGATTGCCATTTCTCCCCACGTATTCGGTTGCCGTGACGCCAAACCCTCTCAGCTCCATCGCGATCCTGCCTACGGATAGTGCCTCGGCGATATTGCCAGCAAAAGACGACATCGGGTCGGTGCAGGAAAACATCGCATCCTTCCACGACTGGTTTGCATTGGGATCGCATAGGGTTTTTAAGAAATACTGCGCCTCCTCTACCGTGAGTAAGGCATACATGTTCTCATCTTTCATTTCGTTGAGCTGAGCATGCAGCTTTTCATAGTTGATATCCGCATGCTGCCGCTTAAAATCAAGGTGATCTTGCAGGCGGTAGTCATCATCAACAAAAGTTTGCGAAACTGGATCGTACCTCATAAGCCTTCAGTCCCTCGATTTAGCCTAAGTCAATACAGTATATGAGTTTGCTTGTCACAATCCCATAAGTTTTTCTCACCAATGCGAGAGTCGTCATATTTTCTCAGCGTGGTGGAAACCATGCATCATACCTGAATATTAGCGGTTCACATAACTGGAAATAAGGTTTTTCAGTAAATTCATGCCGTTCATTACATTCACAAAGAGAATGAATGGCACCGTTTTTCTGCAACTCTCACTTATGATGGGCGCTTTTTGTTTTTAAGTTAACAACCCAAGAATATTCTTATTTAGCTGCTACTGCCTGCTATGTAATACAACAAAACGCTAAACGCAAATGAGTAACTTTATCATTGCGGTCATGAAATCATTAAATTACCCCTAAATAAGTAGATCCGTTTGATATTTCGCAATGAAGCGAGAGTGGCTAACCGTCGATAATATTTTTTCTTTTGAGTAAATATCATGACCGATAAATATAATAACGATTCCCCACCAGGGATTAGCCGCCGTCACTTCGTTAAAGTGAGCAGCGCACTAGCCGCAGCCCCGTTGGTTGGCGTTCGATTTGCCTATGCCAATGGGGGCATCAAAAACGACACATCTGCTGGAACTGTGCCAGCAGAACGCATCATTCCGACCTGTAGCAGCTTTGACTGCGGCGGTAAATGCGATATCCGTGCCCATGTGCAAGACGGTATGGTTACCCGCATCACCACCCTGCCCGATGCCGAGTTTGATCCGGAAATGCCGATCATGCGCGCCTGCGTGCGTGGCCGCGGCTACCGTAAATTCGTCTATCACCCCGATCGGCTTAAATACCCGATGAAGCGCGTCGGTAAACGCGGCGAAGGTAAGTTTGTCCGTATCACCTGGGATGAAGCGACCACGTTAATTGCCGATAACCTGAAACGGATCACCGAGAAATACGGCCCCGCCTCGCGCTTCGTCCATAACAATACCGCAGTTACCGGCGGCGCGTTCTCAGGCGATAAAATGGCTCGCCGTCTGCTAAGCCTGACCGGCGGCTACCTTGAGTATTATCACTCGGTCAGTATGGGTAACACCGGTGCGGCAACCCCCTATACCTACGGGGCCGCGGCCAGTGGCAACACCTTGGATACCCTGAGCGAGACGCCACTGGTGATCCTGTGGGGACATAACCCTACTGAAACTATCTTTGGCCATACCAATCACTATTTTCAGCAGATGAAGCAGAACGGCACCCGCTTTATCGTGGTGGATCCACGTTATTCAGACACCTCGTCTTCGTTGGCGGATCAGTGGATCCCGTTGCGCCCCGCCACGGACAACGCGCTGATGGATGCGATGATGTACGTCATCATCAGTGAAAACCTGCATGATCAGGCGTTTATCACCCGCTACACCTTGGGCTTTGATGAGGGTTCGATGCCGGAAGGCGTGCCAGCCAACGAATCGCTGGTCGCTTATCTGATGGGGGCTAAAGACGGCATCAAGAAAACCCCAGAGTGGGCTGAAGCTATCACCCATGTCCCGGCGCAAACCATTCGTCAGTTGGCGCGTGATTACGCCACGGCCAAACCGGCAGCGCTGATCCAGGGCTGGGGACCGCAGCGGCATAACTGTGGCGAGCGCACCGCCAGAGGTTCGACGCTGTTGGCAACCATCACCGGTAACGTTGGTATCAAAGGCGGTTGGGCTGGCGGCTATGGCGGCATTGGTAACCGTAAATTTACCACAGGCCCAGAAATGCCAGACAACCCGGTAAAAGAAAAAATCTCCATAATGAACTGGGTGCAGGCGGCGGATGATGCCAGCAAGGTCACGCCCGCAGATGGCTTGACCGGTGGCGACCAGCTCAATAGCAATATCCGCCTGCTATTTTCCTTGGCGGGTAACTACCTGGCCAACCAAAACCCGGATATCAACCAGGCCGTCAAGGTGTTGGCCGATGAGTCCAAGATCGAATTTATTGTGCAAAGCGATCTCTATCTGACGCCCAGCGCAAAATATGCCGATGTGTTATTGCCCGAAACCAGCTTTATGGAACGTTGGAATATCGGCGAAACCTGGGGAACGGCGAACTATTTGATCTTGTCTGAAAAACTGATCGAACCTGAATTTGAACGCCGTTCCGATTACGACTGGATCCGTGAAGTGGCCCAGAAACTGGGCGTGGAGCAGGAATTCAGCCTTGGGCGTAGCGAGAAGGAGTGGATCGTGCAGATCTGGGAAAACTCCCGCAAGGCCATGCCAGATGAACATTTGCCGACGTTTGATGAGCTGTTGGTGCAGCGCCGCCACCTGTTCAAAGGCAAGCCGCATATTGCCTTTGCCGATAACATTCGTGACCCACAAAACCATCCGTTCCCGACGCCGTCAGGAAAAATCGAGATTTTCTCCAAACGTCTGTATGACATGCACCACCCGGAAATTCCGGCGTTGTCCCATTACGTTCCCGCGCATGAGGGACCGGAAGACCCACTGGCGGCTAAATACCCGCTGCAGTTGATCACCTGGAAGGGCAAAAATCGGGCTAACTCCACCCAATATGCCAACCCGTGGTTACAGGAGGTGCAGACGCAGAAGCTGTGGATCAACCCCGCAGATGCCAGCCACCGGCACATTGCGCAAGGAGATTACGTTCGTATCCACAACGATCGCGGCGTGACGCTGGTTCCTGCAGAGGTTACCCAGCGTATTATGCCCGGCGTGGTGGCATTGCAAGCGGGATCTTGGTGGCAGCCTGACGCCAACGGCGTCGATCATGGCGGCTGTGCCAACGTGCTTAGCTCTGCGCGGATCACCGCGTTGGCGAAAGGTAACTCTCACCAAACGATGCTTGTGGAGGTTGCCAAAGCATGAGTAAATTTATCGAGTATGCCCCTGTCAGCGATCGCCAGCTTGGGTTCTATATTGACTCCTCTCGCTGTTCCGGCTGCAAAGCCTGCCAAGTCGCCTGTAAAGACAAGAATAATCTGGAGGTCGGGCGACGCTTTCGTCGCATTTATGAGGTCAAAGGCGGCGGTTTTGTCTCCACAGGCCAGGGCGGTTTCCATAACAACGTGTACGCCTATACCCTGTCGATATCCTGTAACCACTGCAAGGATCCGATCTGTAAGGTGAACTGCCCAACCACCGCGATGCATAAGCGCCCCGGTGATGGCATCGTGCGCGTCGACACCGATAAGTGCATCGGTTGCGGCTATTGTGCCTGGTCGTGCCCGTACGGCGCACCACAGCTCAATGAGACTACCGGCCAGATGTCCAAGTGCGATTTTTGCATCGATTTACAAGCCGCTGGGGAACAACCCATCTGCGTGGCAACCTGTCCGTTGGGAGCCATCAAGTTTGGCCCTATTGATGAACTGCGGGCGAAATATGGTGATCTTTGTGATGTGCAGGGTCTGCCTGACTCCGCCATTACTCACCCTAATCTGGTCGTCAAACCGCATCAAGGTGCAGAACAGGGGAGTAAATAATCATGCATGAATGGCCTCTTATCATTTTCACCCTGCTGGTGCAGGCTTCCGTCGGTATCACCTTGTTCACCACCTTTAGCCTGGTGCTGGCCAAGCAAGGGCTGGGCAGCCAGGAAAAGCGTCGTTTGGCGCTGCCTTTCATGCTGCTCGCGTTTATCTTCGGGGCACTGGGCCTGATGGTTTCAACTGCCCACCTTGGGTATCCGCTGAATGCGTTCCACGCCTTACGGCATGTGGAAAGCTCCTGGCTGAGCCGTGAAATCATCTTTGCCAGCCTTTATCTGGCGTTTTTAGGGCTGGGGACACTGATTGCCCTGATCTCAAAACGGCTGCCGATCGTTTTACTGCTGATTGCCTCGCTACTGGGGATCGTCGACATCTTCTGTATGAGTGCCATCTATGTTCACAGCTCTGTAGTGACATGGATGCATTTCAACACCTACCTGATGTTCTTTGGTTCGGTACTCAGCCTAGGCGCGGTCGCCAGTCTGTGGTCGCTGGCGATCCGCCCCGATCTGCCCTCGCAGCTTATGGGAAAGCTGGCGGTAACGGCGGTGGCCTTGCTGATTGCCATCACGCTGTGCCGCCTGCTGGTGCAACCCGTGTATATGGAGTACCTGACCTCGGTGTGGAATAGTGACGTTGTCACCTTCCCACATCAACCGTTGGCAGCGTTTGCTCAGTTGGCCAGCCTGCGTTTAGCCTCGTGGGTCATATTGATCGCTGGTGTGTGCGCACTGGCACTCTGCTGGCGTTCCCAACGTATCAACAAGCGGTTGCTTGCCTTGGGCAGCGGGTTGATTGTGGTCGCTGAAGTGCTGTTGCGCGTTGGCTTCTTCAATATCCAATAACCGCGGACTTCTCTAGTCACATAGGGGGCGCCAGGTGCCCCCTATGAATTACCTCATCGTTTTGACATCGTTAATAGCATACACCTGATGGCGTTTATGCATTTCCAGCGCGTCATGGTAGTTGTCATATAAGGTCTGATAGCGTTCCGCACAGTAAACGACCAATAACGGCAACAAGGCACAAAGGTATAGCGGGATAAATTGCGGAGTGATCTGCAATGCCGCAAAAATCAGGCAGATCGCAATAGCCCACAGCTGTGAAGCCAGTAACCAGAGCAGACCACGCTGCCAACGCGCCAGCTTGCCGGTGAACGCCCAGATAGCAACAGGCGCAGAGTTGGCGTCCAGCGTGCCATTGAGTAATTCCCCAAACAACACATAGCGCCGCGTCCGGCCAGCAAACACCAGCATAAACAGCGTCACCGCCCCCATCAGGATCATAAACGCGACGATAAAGGCAGGATCGGCATAGCCGGGAGCCATGCTGAATGCGGGCTTACGGGCAATCGGCAAAACCAGGGCGAAATTGGTTAGCAGATTCAATAGCAAATCTTCGGCCACCAACCTTGGCAAGCGACGCTGCCGAGGGTGATAGGCTTCGGGCTCACTATAGGACTTCAAGGCCAGCAGGATATTGAACGGGGTTGATTTGCCTAGCTGAACCACCATCAAGGCTGGCAGCACCAAGACACCAAACAGCGCAATCAACGGATAATGCCAGTCTGGGCCGCATAGCCATATCAGGCCGCTCAGCGCCGCCGCCAGGCACACTATGACCAAGGAAGCCCAGCCAGGCTGGTACAGCAATTTCGCCATCCCTGCTGTTTTACGCTCTTTATACTGGCCCGCGACCGCTTGCGGGTTTTTAAACACCCGCAAGGTGAATACGCTGTACGCCCAGTAACCTTGACCATCGCGCATCATACTCCAGACAATCGACAGACAGATTGCCCCCAACCCGGCAATCATCTCCGGCAGAGTAATGTCAATGACGTTGCGGATCAGCGACGAAGTCAGAATAGCGGAGACCAACACCACGGGGATCACGGCTCCTCGCATGTATCTTTGGCTGAAAGTAGTCAATGTTGGCATCATATCGCCCTTATCCCGCATGCTTAACACTGCTGCCAACGAGATGGTAATAGTGTTGGATATGGTAATCCTCGTCAGACCCGTAGTGCTCCGCCAACAGGTGGCTGAGGATTTTCTTGTTGCTGATCTCCAGGTAGCGGCGATGTCCCATCTGTGCCCACCGATCCATACTCTCACGCCAGCGCACGGTATGGATAAGGTGCAACGCCAGATTTTCCTTGATCTGCGCCACGCTATATTCCGCTTTGCCACTGCTGTTCATAATCAGTGGGCAAACCGGCGAAGAGAATGGCAGGTCGGCCAATGCCTGGCGCATCAGTGCCACCCCATCATGCATCAACGGCGTATGCCAGGCGCCATTGACGCCCAACTTGATGGTATTTACCCCATCGCGCGCCAGGTGATTAACCAGGGTTTTAACGGCGGTCAGTTCCCCCCCTACCACTTGCTGCTGGTGCCCGTTGTCACAGCACACGTTGAGTACGGTTCCCAGCCCAAGATTATCGATCTGCTCGCGCAGCGCATCATGACCGTAGGGCTTGACCACATACATCGCCCCTTTACGCTTTTCTGCCAGGTTTTGCATGATCGTCGCGCGCAGCGTGATCGCGCGGAACAGCGTTTCCAGATCCATCACCCCGGCGGCATACAGCGCGGTATATTCACCTGCGCTATGCCCGGCGTAACCGGTTTCCAACACCGGGGTCCGTTCGCGTAACAACGTCAGCATGGCGGCGTTAACGGTGGTGACGGCCAACTGCTGATAAAGGGTTTTGGTCAGGCGTGTCATCGGCCCTTTCTGGCAGAGCTTGCGTACATCCAGCCCGGAAACATCGCTGGCACAATCCCACACCGCCTTGGTGCCCGGTGAAACATCACAGACATCGCTGCCCATGCCGATCGCCGGGGATCCTTGTCCTGGGAAAATCATCATCCAACCGTCCGCGACGTTAGTTGCGGCCGATGTATTACCAATTGATTCGCATACCTGCATAGATATTTCCTTTTTCTCCGAAGGTGCCAAACTCACTCTCTTTACTGCCGAAGCTGGCCGCAACGCCGGTGTAAGCCTCAATGTTGTTTTTGAGCGGCGTGCTCAGGTGCAGATTCAGCACATTGCTGCCATCCACCAGATTGACCATACCGGAGACCGACCAGTCGATACTGCCGACCTGCTCTTTATTGGTGCGTGTATAGAGGGTGAGGTAGTGTTTGCCGAGCAGGTCGCCGCCCCGCCCGACGTTATCGGTTTCTGCCGCCATCAGGCGGGAGTACTGCTGATAGCCGTTACGGATATCCGCCATGAACGATGGCGGTAGCGGTGGCAATGACTGGCCGTAACCCCCATTAACGAAGCGAATGGTGTTGACGTTGTCCTGCCACTCACTGCGGCTGTAGCCCTGACTCTGACCATAATATTCCGCGCCGTATTCGCTTTGATCGCCAGTGGTGTAACGCAGGCCAACGCCGATATCCGCTTGCGCACCATGGGCGCGCACCTTGTACGGCTCCTGCACATTGGCAAGTTGGCGCATGGCACGCGCGGAAGCCATGTCTAGGTGACGCCAGGTTTGCCCATGGGAAATCGCCCCCTCAACGCTGAGGATCAGCATATCCGTCAGGTTGCCACTAGTGCCTAACGCCACGGTTTTCCGATCGCCAGCCAGTAGCGAAAAAGTCGGGTTGAACGCCTTCAGACCGGTCGCGGTGTAACTGGCATAGTATCTGTCGGTACTGTTGGTGCGCAGGATCGCGTCCCACTCCGAGGCGGCTTCCTGGCGCTGGGTGTTGCGCTTGAGGCGCGGAAAGGCCGCTAACGTGAAGGTTCCTTCGTTGCGGTACCATGAGCTGCTGATGCCATACGCCCCTTCTTCGTAGAAATTGCGCCCGCGCTCCCCCAGGCCAAACACCCGCACACTACGCATGCTGCCGCTGATGTTGCGCAGCAGGTCGAGCGGCGCGACCGAGAACAGATAACCACTGGTTTTACGTACCTTACCGGCATCGATATACCCACTGTCGCTGACCGCCCAACTGGCAGTGGCCTCGTTGAGTATGCCCAGCCCCTGGCGGCGTTGATCCTCCAGAGTTCCCGGCTGTCGTGCCTGGATAGCGTACTCACCACTGGCCTGCGCTTTGAGGCTGAGGGTCTCGGTCAACGTGCAGTGGGACACACCTGAAAGGTACAGATTGGCCATAGCGTTGTTACGAAATGCCGGGTCGTCAAACTGCCATAATGAGTCCGAGGAATGGGACGATATCCCCTCTATGCCCGCGTAACTGCGTTGGATAAGACAGTCAACCGCCCAACTGCTGCTACTATAGGCGCCCACCAGCAGCAGAACCCCGCTAATCGGGGATCGCCTGCTCGCCATCAACCGTTCAACCTCAGCAGATACTCTTTCTGGAAGTTGCTTTCCGGCAACGTTTCCAACTGGATGTCGCTGTAACGCATGGTGGTGTAGTTATCCTTGCGCAGCGCGTCTTCCACCACGATAGTGGTTGGCCGCATCTGGCCCAACACCTGTTGATAATCGCGGTAATACGAACGCTTGATCGGTACGCCGTCGGCAGAAAGGAAGTCGGCCCGGCTAGGGAAACCGGTGTCTTTTTCCACCCAGTAACTGATCGCTGGATAGGTGACATAGGGCCAACGGCGCTGTAACGAAAGTTTGTAGCAGATCGTCTGGCCACAGGCCTCTTCACCAACCAGCCGGGAGATATAGGAGTAATCAAAGTCTGCGGCAACCACGTCACCGTTGGAAATCTGCCCCATCAGGCGTTGCTGGCGGGAAATCGGGATCGGACGCCGCAGGTCTGGAGCGTAATACCACATCTTGTCCAGATCGGAGAGCAAGGCTTTACCTTTGTCGCGTACCGGGGAGATAAAGCGCACCAGTGCACGCGCATCCCCTTTCTCTACCTGCTCCGAGGGTTTATAGAAGCGCATGGAAATATCCAGCACCTGCTGGTTCTCCGTAACATCACGCCCTTCCTTATGTTCCAGCAGCGTCAGCGTATAGCGGAAAGGCCGCTCGGGTGCTCTCACGCGATCGGCACGACGGATAATCTCACGGGCCCGCAGATCTTCCTGGGTCAGGCTATTCAGTTGATGACGATCCAACGGATCTGCCGCCTGAGCCACACACGACAGGCCCAGTAAAACCAGGCATCCAGCTAATTGGTATTTCATGGGAACGGTCCTTGTTTATGGGGCTATATATCCAGCATCATGCCAAGATCGGCAATAAGGGTGCTGCCTCGTATCGCGCTCGACTGCTCAGAGACCAGAAACGCGGTAATGTTGGCCACCTCTTCCGGCTCCACCTTCCAACGGCGCGGCGCGTTATTCCAACGTTCGAACATTGCTGACCACAGTTCGTCCAGGTACGGCAGCATATCGGTATTCACCACCCCGGCGCAGATGCCGTTGACCCGGATATTGCGGTCATACAGTTCCACCTCCAGGTAGCTCACCAGATTTTCCAGTGCCGATTTAGCGATGCCGAGCGGGTATTTCTCCAATACGCGCTGGCTGCCTAAACTGGAAATCACGCAAATCGTACCGCCCTGAGGCATCATCGGTACCACTTCCTGTACGCAGGCGGTGTTGCCGATCAGGTTGGTATTGAGCAACAGCTTCCAGTCGCTGCGCGTCATGTCCATAAAGGCTTTGAACGGCGCGGCGGCGGCATTCAGCACCAGATGATCGATACGTTCGATCCCCTGCTGCCTGAGCTTATTCACCATGTCACTGATATCGCGCGGTTCGGCGATATCCGCTTTGGCCAAGGTCACCTTCACCCGGGTTTCTGCTGCTACAAAGCGTTGCAGATTGGCCGCACTTTTCCCCTGATCCTTGCGGTAGTTTAGGATCAGGTCATAGCCCTCTTGCGCCAGTTTTTCGGCAATCGCCATACCAATGCCACGGCCTGCGCCGGTAATAAGTACGGTTTGTCCCTTTGACATGTCTCTTCTCTCCCTGAGGGTTTAAACAAAACGGAACGCTTGCGCTATAACCAGTTTCGATGCCCGGCGTGCCGGGATAATGGACGCTATCAATGCCGTCACCAGCGGCAACGCGCAGGAGAACCAGAACAGATTGAAGTCCTGATCCCACAGCACAAAAGCCAGATAGCCCTGGGTATAACCCGGTGAAGGCGGCATCGGTATGCCATTGATATTGATAAGTGCAGCGATAAGAATGCCGAAGCTGACGCTCAGCGCCGAGCCAATAATGCCAATGATGATCCCTTCCAGCACAAACAAACGGCCAATATAGGCTTGGTTAAGGCCTAGTGCGCGCAGCGTAGCGATTTCGCGGGTACGTTCGATGACGTTCATCATCAACGTGTTGCCGATCATGAACACCACGATGACGCTGACAATGGATTTGATAAACAGGAAGATCCCTTCAAACAGATTCACCACCTGATGATAGAAAATGGCCAACTCATACCAGGAGCGCGCTTCCAGCTTGAACTGATGCTGTTCAATTAGCTGGTTGACCCGCGCCAACACGTCCTCTGTTTGGTCGGTGTCCTGCAGCATGATGATGATTTTACTGACGTCCTGGGTCTGCAACAGACGCTGGGCCGTTTGCAGCGGCATTTTGATCGCCGTATCGTCGTATTCTTTGATGCCGGACTGGAAGACGCCGCGTACCTGAGAAGACATGGCGTTTTGCCCGCCTTGCGGGTTGACCACCAACATGTCGACCCAGTCGCCATAGCCCGCGGACAAGGCGTTCGCAATACCAGAACCCAGGGTGATGTCCTGCTGCGCAACCCGCGACAGGTCGCTACCAGAAATGATTTTATCCAGCGAGCCCAGCACCAACGAGGTTAGAGGTTCGATCCCCACTCCGGTAAAGAAGGTGGAAGCCCCCTTGTCATACTGGGAAATGATGCCGGTAAAAGCCAGTTGCCCGGTAATGGTGGCGATCTTCGGTGCAATCACCGGATCGGCCTGCAGGAGCTGTTTCACCTCATCGTAGTTATCGATGGTGTACTGCAGCGAATTGTTGGCCCCGCTGCTGAGGTAGCCTTGTTGATAAAGTTGAATATGCCCCAGGTTGGTGCGGATGGTTTGTTCACGCAGCGCCCAGAACGAGTAATCGACAAACCCACCGAAGATAAACACCGCCACCCCTCCCAAGGTGATCGCCAGTAGCGTTACCCCGGAACGGCGGCGCTGGCGAAACAGATTCAGGAAGGTGTAACGGATATCGGTAGGTTTACGGATCGCCGTCAGGATCACCACCAACAAGGCGTAAATGATAATCATGTTGGCAACCCAGAACAGGATATTCATCATAGCGGTACCTCCGTCAGCGGCTGGATGATGGTGTTCAGTTCAGCAGGCGTCCATTCAGGGGCCGTGCTGTGCTCGGACAGACGTTTTCCCTCTGCGCCCTGCTGTGCCAACGCCGCCCAGGCCGCCTTGGCATCAGCCACACGCTGGCAGCTGGCCAGGGCATGCGCGGACATCAGCGTGATCATCGGTTGCAAATCAGCGGGTACCGCCGGGGTCTGCTGCAAATAGTCCAGGTCTTTCAAGGCCACAACGCAACGGCCATGGGTGGCGGGAACAAATGCATCCATCCGCACACGCAGAAAGCGCATCTGCCAGTCGCTCTCTTCGCTTTCCGCCGCTTCATCTATGTAGAAAAAACCCAGTTTTGAGGTTTCTGCCGCACGCATGTAATTCTTCTTGGCCAGAAAATCCGTGGCCATAAACAGTTGTGCGTAGCCATAAAACATTTTGGCGATGCGGCGATCCGGGTGCTGTTGATACAAGGCTTGCAACTGGCTGGCCGCAGTGTTCAACGTGCTCATTGGTGCTTGGGAATTAACCGCCAGGATCGCCTGTAAGTTGAGGTTGTCCTGCGTTTCCTGCAAACCAGTGGCTTGCGAAAGCCCACTGACCAACACTAATAAAGTGACAGCGTAACGTTTAAGCGATAACAAAATCATTTTCCAGTTCCCCATCCCTGATTTCCAACACCCGTTTGGCCCGATCGCGCAGCGTCAAGGAATGGGTGGAAATAACAAACGTGGTTTTCAATTCCTGATTCATGGTAAGCAGCAGATCGACGATCTCCTGCCCGGTACGAGTATCCAGATTGCCCGTGGGTTCATCGGCAACGATCAAGCGTGGGCGTTTAACCAGCGCACGGGCGATCGCCACGCGCTGCTGCTGCCCGCCGGAAAGCTCGCCGGGCGTGCGTTTGTAGTGCGCCGCCAACCCCACTTTTTCGATCATGTCCATCACCTGATCTTGCGCCACGCGGCGGCTGAAGCCGTTAAGCATCAGTGGGTAATAAACGTTATCGAACACGCTCAGTACCGGCAGCAGGTTAAAGAACTGGAATACGAAGCCGATGGCATCAGCACGCAGGCAAGCGGCTTGTTGGTCATTGAGCGTGGAAAGGTCGTTACCCAGCAAATAGACATGGCCACTGGTGGGATAATCGATACCGCCCATCAGATTGAGCAACGTGCTTTTACCACTGCCGGATGGCCCACATAACGCGATAAACTCGCCGTCATGGATTTCGCTGGTAATCGATCCCAGCGCCACAATGGCACCCGGCCCTTTACCAAAGCGTTTGCCTGCCTGTTGCATCGACACCACAGGCAAAGGTTGTGCAATATGTAGGGTGGTCATGATGTTCCCCGATAATTTGACGGTAAGTGACCGGCTTGCGGTACCCAGTTCTCCAGCAACCAGGCTCCACCCTCACCGTCGAGCACACTCAACAAGCTGTGCCCGGTGATATTGCTTTGCAGTAGATACTGCCAGGCCAATGCCGGGTTCATGCAACCGCTGTCGCCGTAGAGTTCACTGAGCGAGACGCAAGCCAGGCCGGGAGGCAACTGTTCAAACGCTTGCCGCTGCAAGGCACGAAAAGACAGTGCCGGCGGTGTAACGCCCAACACGGCCTGGGTATCCGTAGCCAGATACCGCTTACAGTGGTCAGCCAACTGCAGAGAGCGCCGTTGGGTAGAACCCGACAAGGCTTGATAATCACTCAAATGTAGAGCGACGCCCTGGCCTGGTTGCTTCTTGAGGATCAGGCAACCGACACGCTCAACGCTGAACTGACTGTTGGCGGGGATCGGCCCCCGTTTGCTGGATGAGGGAAAGTGTTCTGCCTCAGAGAAAACCAACACCGGGAAGCTGCGGAATTGGCCACAGATGATGACGTTATCGGCCATATGACTGTTCAGGCAGTCCTGCGCCATCCGCAAAGCACTCACCAAGCCGTTACGTTCACCGCGCAATTTGCAGGTGAAATCCTTGATGCCGTAATCCCGCACGATACCTTTGGGCAGAATATCGACGCTCAACGAGTCTCGCCAGCTGTTGACCCCTTCAAATACCGATGCTTCCCCCCAGGAATCACAATAAATAAACGCATTACGCTCATGGCGCAGGCGAAACTCCCCCCTGCTCCCCAACTGTGCCACCGCCTCAGCACAGGCCGCACTCATGTCGTTCAGCCAGCCACGATAATTGGCTTTACGCAGCGCCTCTTCAGGCAGCATTTCACTGTCAATGCCGAAACGACGGAACAACCACTGGTTGCTGCCCGCTTTGGCATTGGCCTTTTTATGCAACCAGGCTTCCCACACGTTGTACCAGCTAGGGAAAAACCGTTGCATCGGCGTGCAGGGTTCCAGCAGGGAGAATCCCACCAGATTGATGGCCGCCGCCGGTATCACTTGTTTAACCGTGTTCATCTGCACCCTCACTGTTAGCGGAGATCACCATGGCGATAGCCGAACCATCGAGCCCGATGCCAGACTTGAGGATGTGCTGTCGTTTCAGTGCCAACGGTGGGCTATCGGCATGAACATGAATTTGCAGGCTGTCGTTAATCGGGTAACGCGTGGCCAGCGCCAGCAGACGACGTTGTTGTAACGCATCCGCCGCCAGCATCAGGTCCAGCAAACCACAGCAGCTCTCCATGTAACCGACCTGTCCCTTGTAACTGACCACCGGAACCCCGCATTTCCCCCAGACTTTTTGCAGCGCCATGGCTTCTGCCTTGTCGCTGGCGATCACCCCATTGGCATGAGGGAAAACGCAGGCGATATCTTGCGCAGTGAGTCCGGCTTCCAGCAGCGCCCGCTCAAACGTCTGGGCAATGGTGCGGAAATCCGCCGTGAAGGAACTGCTGCCCCTGGCACCGCTGCTCTGGCAAAACACAGAGCTGCGTATTTTGACAGGCGGAGTAACGTTGCGCTGACGAGCGTGCTGCTCGCTTTCAACGATCACCGCCACGACACCGTTGGTGGGTAGAATGCAGCTGTTATGGCTGCTAAACGGTTGTGAACCCTCTTCCCCCAGCATGTCCTGGCCACCCAGGAAGATAATGTCCTGCGTCAGCGTTTCAAACCAGCCAACGACCAGCACCAAATCAACCTCATTGGCAGCAATGGCCGAGTGGGCCAAATGGACCGCCGCTAAAGAAGAGTTGCTGGCGCAATAAAGCGAAACTGGTGGCCAACTTAGCTGATAGCTCTGAGTGAGTTGTCGCGCCAGCCGATCCTGACCGTAACTCTTGGCATGCAGCCGTTTGATTTTTGGAAATAACCGTAGCTCTTCCTGATCGTTACGCTCTTGATACCCCATAAAATCAGCGATGTCGGGGCGCTCACCATGGCCTACCAGATAAACCCGAACCCGCTTTCCCTGCAATTGATCCCTTGTCATACCAGCGCTGGCAAGCGCCTGATTGATAACCGGCTGCAGGCGGGTCAACATCACGCCGGATGGCTGATGGTCAGCAACATGGTGCGGGTTGCAACTCAAACGCAGATCCTGCCATTCGCTTTCGGTGGCGAACCAGGGCTGTGTGCTGGCCAATCTGTTTTCGCTCAGGCCCTTGATCAGCGCCGGAAAATCCGGCGCATAATCACTGGTGACGCCCCAACCACTCAGGACGACATTCTGAATCACGCCATACTCCTCAGCACCACGGCATAGTGATTGCCACCTTCCGTTGAGCCGAGCACCAGAGCGTTACGGACGGTTTTCTTCAGCGGTTGGGTGACAAAGGCGATATCTTCCGCACAGAAGTTTTCGGTGTAAGGGATCGGCAGGATTTCACCCCGCTTCATAATCTCCGTGACCACCGCGATATTGAGGATACCGACGCAGGACTCCACCAGACCAAACCAGGCGTTGTAGTTAACAAACGGCAGATTACGGCGAGCTTCGCCGAAGGTGCTACGGATCGCCCCAATCTCAACGGCATCTCGGGCGGCAGTGCCATCACTGGTGCCACAGATCAGATCCACCTCTTCCGGCTCCATGCCTGCTTCATGCAATGCCTGACGAATGGCCACCGCCATGGACTCGATCCGGGCTGGCATATCATCCTTGGCAAAGTAACAGCCATCACTGGATTTGCCATAGCCGACAATCTCGGCGTGAATGTGGGCGCCACGATCCTGTGCATGCTGTAAATCTTCAATCAGCAACATGCCTGCGCCTTCACCTGGGATATAGCCTTTGGCGTCCTTGCTGTAGATCTGGAAATCAGCCGGGTCGCGTGTCAGTAACAGATCGCTGTTCAGCGCCTGCAGGCAGATGACGAAGGTGTTCATATTTTCATCCGCCCCCCCTACAATCATCTGCGGTTGCAGATCCTGGCGGACCAACTCATAGCCATAAGTCAATGCGCCCAATCCGGCATTGATACCCGTTGCCAGCGAGGTGTTATAGCCCTTGATCCCTTCGGAAATGGAACAGAAGGTCGAAATGGCATTCATCAGCGCACCTGGAAATTCGGAGGTTCGCACTTTGGTTGGGTCTGGGAACAGGCTTTGCAGGTAGCGATCTACCGTCGAATGTGGCCCTTTGGACATACCAAGGATCATGCCGATCGTCTGACCGTCCCGTTTGATCTTACGCCCGGCGTCATTCATGGCTTGGGTAAGGGCCAGTAAGGCAAAGGTACTGATGGTATTGGCTTTACGAGGATCAAAGCGGCGTAGTGTCTTACGGGCGTCCAATCCTTGTACCTGATGCACCCCGCCCGGTTTGTTCAGCTCACATTCCACATCCTGTTCACCGAAGCGGTTACCCATGTAGTCCGCCACTCCCTGGTTTCTCAACATGACATTGAGTAATTCACGAAATCCCTGGCGGGTATCGTCATCAAGTGCCGGTGAGAACAGTTGTGGTAGTGGCTCCTGCGCCCACATTTTTTCCAGCATGCTTTGCAAGGTGTGGCCCACGGAGCTGACCGCCCCCATGCCGGTGATCGCGACGCGTTTGGGTTGATAATGCGTTACCGGACTTTGCTCAGGCTTGACGCTGGCAATCACACAGCAGTTGTTACCGCCAAAGGCATAGTTGTTCTTCATGAACATCTTGACTTCGGCTTCCTGGAACTCGTTGGGCACATAGTTGAGATCGCAGTTTGCGCGCGGCGTAGTAAAGTTGAGCGTTGGCAGGATCTTGTTTTCCGGCAAGGTCAGGAAGCAGGCGGTCAGCTCGATGATCCCGGCGGCACCGATATTGTGCCCCACATAAGCCTTGGTTGAACTCACCGGAATATCCATGATATTCGGGAAGACCTTTTTCATGGCCAGCGTTTCGCAGCGATCGTTAGCGTCCGTGCCGGTACCGTGGGCATTGATATAAGTAATATCCTGCGGCCCGATCTCTGCGTTCTGCATCGCATGGCGCATCACCTGTACTGCCCCTTCGGCCCGTGGGTCGGGGGCCGTTTCGTGATAGGCATCGCAAGAGGTGGCGTAAGAGACCATCTCACCATAGATCGTCGCACCACGAGCGACAGCATGCTCGTATTCTTCCAGCAACAAAGCGCCTGCACCTTCGCCAACCGACATCCCTGGAGTGCCGGAGAACGGGCTGGACGGCGTACGTTTCATGGCATGGAGCGCGTAAAATCCGGCAAAGGTCGGCAGATAGACAGGCTCGGTGCCAACCACCAGCACCGTGGCATTCTTGCCGTTCTGGATCAGGTCATAGCCAATCCCCATCGCGTTGGTACTGGCCGTACAGGCTGTAGCGACCAGTTCAAAGCCCCCTTTCAGCCCCAGCAGCGAAGAGACAATGGCGCTACAGGAAGAAAAACTGCCGGATACCATGGCCTTCTGTAACGAGAAGCGCTCCGTCTGACGTTCAATCAGCGGCATAAAGGGCTCGGTACCGGCAGAGGAAACGCCGATGATCAGCCCGGTTTTATCCCGTAGTTCTCCGCGTGGTAACTGGCCTTGCTGCAAAGCTTCATCGCCAACCTTATAGGCCCACAGCGAAGCATTATCCATTGAGGCAACGGTTTCAGGAGGGAGATCGGGCCAACTCAAAGGCTGCATTACCTCGGAGGCGTTGGCATCCTCGAACCATTCGAGATACTTTTTACTGGGCTTGATCCCGCAGGTTTTATTCAGCAGTGCCTGTTTGAACTCGGCAACGTTAGTGGCAATGGAAGAGAGGTGACCCATACCGGTGATCACCACTCGTTTACGCGTGACTGTCATAGTGCCTTCCGTGTCAGCAAACCAGAAATCGAATGTGGGTGCGCCATGTTGCCATGGCGCAAAATAGCGTGATGCTTAAGGGGGTGTTCGGCTTACTCGTTCTCTTCTCTGAGTTTTTGCCATTCAAGCTGTTGCAGCAGATCGCGTGGGCGCGAGCTGTCGACATAACTGTGTTCAGAAGGATTAATCAGGAAGCTGTAGTTACGGGCGAAAGGCACCGCTGACGTTGTTACCGCCACCGGGCCATTAGCCGTCACCACGTGATAGCCATCAATGTCTGCCCAAGCCCAGGCGTCGGTCACGAACAAACGGCCCAGACAGGCTTGCAGATCTGCCGAATAGTCGCAGACGATCACTTCACCGATGCAGTTACCGTCAAACATCACTTTGTCGCCGCGTTGCGGGATGGCGTTCGGTGTCCCGGCAATGCTCATCCCCACGATACGGTGGCTGATGCCCTGCTCTACGCGGTCACTCAAACTTGCCAGGCCGGTGAAAGCTTCTTTGTCGTAGCGCACTGCCCATTGCATTTGCAATGCGATCGGGCAGCCGGTGTAGGCGTTGAACATGCCGGGTTCCCAGCAAGGATTTTCCAGGCGCACTTTCCGCTGGTAGTTCAGCCCGCCGGTACGCATGTCATACCTTTCGCCAGCCTCCAGCATCTGGATCCAAACGTTGGCCAGCAGATCCTGTGGCCCCATCAGTTTGTAAGAGTACTCGCCATGTTTTCCGCTGCGCAGCAGGATCAGATCGTCCTCAACGTGCATGTGTTCCTGGTATGGCAGGCCAATCACGTCCATCCCATAGACTTCAGCCAACAGTTCCCAGGCGTATGGCCCTTCAAAGTGCAACATGCCCCACTCTGGCGTTAGCGATTCGATCGAGTCGATATCCTCAAACTCTTCTTCATTGCCTGCCAGCTTGGCTCGCAGCATGTCGCACAGCGTTTCACCGCTGACCCACTCCGACAGCAACAGAAAACGTTCGTCATCACAGGCGATATACAGGTCGGTAATGATATTGCCTCCATCATCGAGGATCAGGCTGTACATGGCTTGTTCATCCCGGATCGATGAAACATCGCCGGAAACCAACTGGTTGAGCAACGACCAAGCGCTGTCACCGTTGATAGCCGCGATGCCAAAATGGGAGTAGTCGGACAGCAGAATGTGTTGACGTACCGCCTTGTGCTCCTCATCCGCTGCAAAATAACTCAGGGGAATGGCAACGCCGTTACGCTCCCCCATTACCGCCCCGTGCTGCCGATGAATGTCAGTGAGTTTGGTCATTCCTTGTCCGCTCCTGTTGCTGTTCCGTTGGTGGTTTCCCCCTGCTTGCCAATAACAAACGAAGTGAGGGTGTTGACGCTACGCATGTAGGAAGGATCGTCACCTTCTGTCACACGGATGCCGAAGATTTCATCCAGCAACACGACGACCTCGGTGGCATCCACCGAATCCAGCTTCAACCCGCTACCAAACAGCGGTGTGTCATCGTCAATCTGATTGACTTTCTGATAGAGGTTCAGGCGTTCTATTAGCCCCGTTTTGATTTTCTCCAGCACAGATTTGCGCTGTTCAATCCTTTCAATAAGCGCGATGTTGCTCATAG
This sequence comes from Serratia sp. Res13-Sevr-LER1-36-b, assembly GCF_015673035.1. Taxonomy (NCBI): domain Bacteria; kingdom Pseudomonadati; phylum Pseudomonadota; class Gammaproteobacteria; order Enterobacterales; family Yersiniaceae; genus Serratia; species Serratia sp. Res13-Sevr-LER1-36-b. The sequence continues at coordinate 997,074 of NZ_JADACK010000005.1, forward strand.
CGGTATTACTCCCTGTTAGTTAAACGTACATACCTTTGCCTTCAGCCAGAATGCGATCGGTACGAAAATTGACAATCCGCCCGACGCACGCCACATTCCGGCCAACCCGCGCCTCCACTTCGTAGTGGTGAAACCCGTTCATATCGGCGAACGCCAAGCGGCTGTTGACTTCAATGGTGTCGCCAGGCGCAACCATGCTTTTGTATTTGACGTCCTGAGAGGCCAGCACGCCTAACACGCGCGCCCGTTCGGCTATCACTCGTGCCGTGCCTTCTGGCGTCTGCAGCGCACGTGATACCTCATCAAATTTCTTCAACGGTTGCTGGGTTTCACGCTCATGCAACTGGCAGAAATCGTTCAGCAGACTCAGGTATTCACTAGACTGGCCGAAGATCTCGGCGATCATCACGCCGGGCATTACCGGGTTGTCTGGAAAATGCCCCGGAATATAGGATTCATTAAAGGTGACGTGCTTGATCACGGTAATCGAGCCCCTTTCTCCCGGTGAAAAGTCCACGATGCGGTCAACCATAAATATCGGTGCACGCCAGGACCCCATTTTTAGCAGCAGATTGGGCTGGACTAAGCTCTTGTTATAATTAGCCATACAACATTCCTGTCGGTTAACGCATCACCAGGCCGCCATCGGCCACCAAAGTCTGACCAACGATATAGCTGGATGCGTCTGAACTTAAGAAAGCCACCACGTTGGCGATCTCGTCGACACGACCAAGACGTTTCAACGGGATAGCAGACATTACGTTGCGCACTATCTGGCGCGGCACTTTTTTTACCATTCTGGATTCAATCATCCCCGGTGCCACGGCATTGACGCGGATCCCCTTTGAGGCCATTTCGCTGGCCAAGGTGCGGGTAAGGCCAATAATGCCAGCCTTGGCGGCGCTGTAATTGCTCTGGCCAAAGCTGGAGGTGATGCCGGATATCGAAGATATATTTACCACTGTTGAATTGCGGGCGTGACGCAATAATGGCAACAGCCGTTTGGTCATGGTAAAGGTGCCATACAGATTGACCTTGATAACCTGATCAAACTCCTCATATGTCAGCGCGGAAAATACGTTGTCTTTGTATATCCCGGCATTATTAATCAGCACATGCACCTCATGAGCCTGTTTCTCAAGCTCATTGGCCAGGCTGGAGACCTCGCTGACATCGGCAACATTACACTGCATGATATGCAGGTTGTCACCTTGCGGATGGGAGGTTTTTAATTTTCCCAAACCGCTATTATCATGATGGTAAATAGCAAAAACCTTAGCCTGCTGCTCGAGATATTTCTCACAAATGGCTAGGCCAATATCACCACTGGCGCCGGTGACAACCACATTTTTACCCCCGATGTCGGGATAGTGAGACATAGATATTCCCTTATTCTATAATTAGCCCAATGCCGCTGCGGCAATGGCATGCGATTGACAATGAGAAATACTCAGCGTGGCACGAGTCAATTTTTTCTCCCGCATCAACCTGGCAAATTCACCGCTGAAAAAATAATAAGGGCCGCCCAGCTCATCGTGTCTGATTTCGATGTTGTGGAATAAGATCCCCAGGCGGAATCCGGTACCAAGCGCCTTCACCGCCGCTTCCTTGGCAGCCCAGAAACCGGCCAACCGTTCGACGTTCTCGGCCAAATCCCCCAGAGCCTGCTGCTCTGCCGGGGTTAACAAACGCTGTGCCAGCCTATTGCCACTTCGCATTAATGCGGTGTTTACCCGTGCGATCTCAATAATATCCACACCAAGATTCATCCTTTCTGACTCCCATCGTCAAATCCATTGAAACAGCTTCGTGTGAAAGCGACATAATATGCAGATACAATATGGCAATGATGGTGTCCCCTATAAGGCAATAATATTGCAATAGGGTATTGTCTGCATTGCTTAACGAGAATGTTATCGCGAAATGTTTAAAACAATCAATAAAACCCCAGTAAAAAACACCGCCAATAAATAAAATGGAATATTATTCTAATTGCAAAGCTATAATGAAGAATAAAAATCCATAACGCCACTTTACTTGGTCGGATGTGTCATTTTTTCATTAATTAAAGGAGATTTATTTTTACAAGAATAATCCCGCAAGACAGGAGCATTCAAAATAACAAAAGATTTGATTGAGGTTAATTCAAGAAATAACCTGATTTAAAGTATTTTTACCTTTCATCCTATTTAAAAAATAGCGATCATTAAACTTCAACCCTCTCTAATTTATCTTGGTGACCGAAAAATGTCGGAGGGTTTCTCATCATGTCCTGCATTGATTTGACGCATGATGTTTAAACAGGAAGCGTTTTCAAACAATAATGCACCGCTAAAATTCAAATTCAGCCCCAAAAGAACCATTGTCAAGCGAACATCACCTTTGGCAAGCCAGGGCTTCGGGAGACACAACCTTCCTTTCCGCTTCGCTACTCATTTTTTAATCATTAATCTCTTCGGCTTAGCAGGCCAGTCTGTTACTCTGCCCGACAGAGCTCGAGCCCGGATTCACCAGCAGAATCGGTCAGGCTATGAAAACACCCTAGTCAGGCTGAAATATCAGACTTATCCATGTTAGTTTCGTAGTTTAACAAGTTGAACTGACCATACTCTGCGGTGCAGAATACGCGCAGATGAAATGGAGGTTCGGATGTACCAGATGGGAAATGTCATTAACCAGCAAATGGCGGCGATCTCGCCCCAGGTGCTGACAGTGTTGGAACAAAAGCTGGTAACGGCTAAGGAAAAGATCGCGCTGTGCCTTAACGGTATGGGGGCCTTGATCCTGCAAAAGACCCGCGACTACCTGCATCGCAATGGCAACTCTCTCCGTTTCCGCCAGTTGGTCGGGCGTACTCCCCCCTTCGAATTGCCTTTTCTGGATGAAGCACTGGGCAAATTCAGCCCAGCATTGCTGACGATGGTGCTTGGCCACAAAGTGAAGCACCTCACCCAGCTGTTTGTCAGCTTTTATGTGCTGGAAAAACAGGTCGCCGAGCGGCTGTTTTCCGTGGCCTCCGCGGTGGTGTTTGGCCTGTTGGGCCAATATCTGCGCCAACGTTCCCTACAATCACCGTCGTTAAAAGGCTGGCTCGAGTGGCAGTTGCCGCAGATTGCCGCAGTCCAACCAACGGCGGTGCTCAATCAGCTACCTGCGCTTATCCCAGCCGATCCGGCCGTTTCCCGCACCGGATCGCTGGTGCCCCCCAAACGCCGTATCTGGCCGTGGCTAATGCTGTCGCTGCTATTGGTATCGCTGCTGTTCTCACTACGCGGTTTTAGCGTGTTACAACCCATGCAGGCCAGCGGCCAGAGCGATGTGACCTACCGCCGGTTGGCCGATGGAAAGCAGCTCCTGCTGTCGCAGCGTAGCGTCGAGAACCTGCTGATCACCTATATTGAGAGCAATGCTCCCACTAGCGAAAAGCGTTGGTTTACGCTGGATCGTCTGCAGTTCGACACCAACCGCACCGAGTTAACCCCTGCATCACAGGAACAGCTGAGGAATATCGTCGATATTCTGCGTGCTTACCCGGATGTGGAGATCCAACTGGGGGGGTATACCGACAAGTCGGCCAATGAACAGATGGACCGGCGTTTATCGCAGGATCGTGCCGATGCCGTACGCATGGCATTGGTAAAAATGGGGATTGGGGAAAGCCGTATCAGCGCAGAAGGTTACGGCTCGGCTTACCCCTTGGTACCTAACGATAGCGAAGCCAATCGTGCCAAAAACCGCAGAATCGATCTGCGGGTGGTTGAGAAGTAATACCCCTCAGCCCTTGGCTACCGCCACCACCTTCAACGGCTGAGCATCCGGCAGGATATTCATATGCTCCAACACCTGGGCCATAATCTTGCCAAATACCGGCCCCGCCACCGAGCCACCAAAGTGTTTGCCTGCCTTGGGGTTATTGACCATCACCACGAGGGCAACCTGCGGATCGCTGGCCGGTGCCACGCCTGCGGTGTAGTTGATATAACCCCCATCGTACTTGCCGTTTGGCCCCATCTTCTCAGCAGTCCCCGTCTTGATTGCCAAGCGATAGCCAGGCACTGCGGCACTGAGGCCGCTTCCCCCAGGCAACGCATCGCTCTCCATCATGTGCACCACGGTTTTTACCACCTCGGCGGACATGACTTGCTGCCCCATGACCGGCGGCGTGACTTTAGTGATAGAAAGTGGGCGATAAACACCGAATGAACCGATGGTGGCATATTCACGCACCATCTGCAGCGGCGTGACGCGTAAACCGTAACCAAAGGAGAAGGTAGCTCGTTCAATATCGGCCCAGCGCGCGCGGTGAGCGGGCAAATAGCCACTACTTTCGTTACCAATCCCCAGATCGGTTGGCCGCCCAAGGCCAAAACTGCGATAAACGGCAGGCAACACCGTGGCAGGCAGCGCCAGCGCAATATGCGAAACCGCAATATCGCTGGATTTTTGCAGCACGCCGGTAATGGTCAGTTTCGACCAATGGCCCACGTCTTTGATCAGATGGCCGTTCACCGTATAAGGCGTAGTATCCAGCACGGTATCTGGCCGGATCAGCTTGTGATCCAACCCCACCATCACCACCACCGGTTTAACCGTCGAGCCGGGTTCAAAGCTGTCGCTGCTGCAGACATTATGTATGTCTTTCACCGGCGTATTGGCGTAGTTGTTAGGGTTGAAAGAGGGATAGCTGGCCATACCGAGGATCTCACCGGTATTCACCTTCACCAGCACAGCACAGCCGGAATCGGCCTGGTTGGCGATCACCCCATCGCGGATCTGGGAAAACAGCACGTACTGAATAAATTTGTCGATGCTTAACGTCACGTTCGGTGGCGGCACTGGGTCAACGCTTTTAATCACGCCGATGACCGCACCGCTGCCGTCTTTCTGATAAACACGCAGGCCGTTTTTACCCTGCAACAACGGGTTGAAACCCAACTCAATCCCTTCCAGCCCCTGATTATCCTGCCCCACAATGCCAATCAGCCCGGCGGCGTCTTGCCCCATGGGATAGAAACGGCTGAAGTCCTGCTCGGTGCTAACGCCGGTCAGGTGCAGCTTGCTGATATAGGCCGCATTGTCATCCTCCACCTTGCGAGCCAGATAGACAAAGCGCTTACGAGCGTTGGCCTGGATCAGATGCTGAACATCAGCAAGCGGCATTTTCAACACGTTGGCCAAACTCTGCCAGCGCTCGGTGCTGGTATCGGTTTGGGTGTCGAGGATATGTTTGGGGTCCAACACGATATCTTTGGAAGAAACGCTGACCGCCAGCGCCGCATCATTACGGTCGGTGATCATCGCTCGGTTGGTGGGCACCACTTGGGTACGAATGGAACGCTGGTCAGCCTGATCGGCCAACTGTTGGTGTTCCAGCAACTGTAAATAGCCGACCCGGAACATCAAGAGAAAAAAGCAGACCAAGATGCCCGCGCAAATCCAGCCAAAACGCGCCGTCGAGTAGTTTTTACCGTTTTTCTTGGTTGGAGGAGCCACTGTTAAGCCTACGTTTTTAAACTGATTATTTATCAGCTAAGTCTAACCTGAGTCAGATTGCCTGAAGGTTGCAGTTTGTAAGAAAGTAAAAACAAACGCTTTTTTGTTGCTTTAATTTTACAGCTGTTTAAAACAGTCACTTAGGGATCGTCATTTGACTGAATGGCGATAAGGTGGCGGCACACGTTTTGCGGCCACAAAAAAAACCTGCTTTCGCAGGCTTATTGATTTTATTATTGTAGTGAGAAATACGCGTTTAATGTTGCACATCGTCACTGTCTCCCAGCTGCGTTATGCTACCGTCGTTATCCCCCGGCGTAGGCGCATTGGCCGGGTCGAAAATATGGTCCAGAATTGCCCTGGCCGTTGGCCCTGCAACTACGCCATCCCCACCACCATTTTCCAAAATTAGCGCCATCGCCACCCGCGGGTTTTTATACGGCGCAAACAGGGTATAGAAGATATGGTCACGCAGGCGTACCGGGATCATTTTGGCATTGTAAGTCTGGTTTTCTTTCAGGCTGAAAACCTGTGACGTCCCCGATTTGGCCGCTATCTGGTAGGGCGCGGTATGGAACAGTTTATACCCGGTCCCGTTAGGCAGGTTCGCCATGCCATACATACCGTTGCGCACAATCCCCCAATACGGCGATTTGGCCTCTCCAATCTGTACGGCCTGCTCTGATGGCTGATAGCGTTCGACTTCCCGGCCCTGCTTCATCGAATACAGCAGATGCGGCGTTTTCACCCTGCCGCTGTTGATCAGCGTGGTCAGTGCTTTCACCATCTGGAGCGGCGTAGCGACCCAATACCCCTGGCCAATACCCACCGAGATGGTATCACCTTGGTACCAGCCTTTTTTATGTACCCGCTGCTTCCATTCCCTGCTCGGCAGAACGCCGCGATATTCCTCGTTTAGATCGATTCCCGTCGCCTTGCCATAGCCAAACTGGCTTAGCCATTGATGGATCCGGTCGATCCCCATCTCATAGGCAACCTGATAGAAGAAGGTATCGGCTGACTCCTCGATCGCCTTGGTGACGTTCAGCAGGCCGTGCCCGGTTTTCAACCAGTCGCGATAGTGCCGCTGCGTTCCCGGCAGGGTCCAGGTGGGTGCGCCAAAGAAAGTGGTGGTTGGGGTGATGACACCGGCAAACAGTGCCGATACCGCCATATAAGGTTTTACCGTTGAGGCTGGCGGGTATAGCCCCTGCGTCACGCGGTTAATCAGTGGTAAGTCCGGGTTGCTGAGCAGCGACTTGTAGGCCTGATAGCCAATACCTTTGACGAACGGGTTGGGATCGTAGCTAGGGCTGGAAACCATCGCCAGAATGCCTCCGTCGCGCGGATCGGCGACCACTACCGCCGCCCGTTGCCCTTTGAGCAAGCTTTCGATGTACTGTTGCAGGTGCAGATCTAGCGTCAGATAAATATCTTTGCCCGCCTGGGGCGGCTGTTCCTTCAGCAGGCGAACGATACGCCCGTGGTTATCCACCTCCACTTCCTGATAGCCAGTGGTGCCGTGTAGCTCTTTCTCGTAATAGGCTTCCAGCCCCTGTTTGCCAATATTGTGGTCGGCCGCATAGTTTTGCGCTAATCCCTGCTGCTCCAGCTTTTTAACATCGTTATCGTTAATGCGCGAGACATACCCCACCACGTGCGCCAACTGTGCCCCGTAAGGATATTGCCGCTGCTGGTAGGTCTCGATGGTTACACCGTCAAAGCGATACTGGTTTACCGCAAAACGAGCCACCTCGGTTTCACTAAGTCCGGTCTTCAGCGTGACGGGCTTGTAGCGGCTATTGTGGTGCATATCGTCACGGAATGAGGCGATGTCATCCGGCGTCAGATCGACGATTGGCGTCAGGTTTTGCAACAGCGTTGCCATATCGGCAATCTTGCTGGGGGTCACTTCAATCTGATACAGTTGTATGTTGCGCACCAGCGGGATGCCGTTGCGATCGAAGATCAGGCCACGATGAGGGGCAATCGGCAGCATCTTGATATCGTTCTGATTAGAGCGAGTCTGGTAAAACGCATGCTGTTTGATCTGCAACTGATAAAGGTTGTAAACCAGCAAACCAAAACAGGCGACGACCAACACCATCGCCACGCAGGCACGGCGAATAAACAACGTTTCTTCGGCGGGATGGTCACGGAAAGGATCTTTTAATTGGGCCATGCGCGGAGTCTTACCTGCCTGACTGATAGCTATAATGGGTGCGAAAAGCCGGCCAGCATAGCGTTAATAACCCTGGAGCCACATTAAAAGGTTGCTAATGATTTGGCATAAATGTTTCAACATATTGGAATGTTGCTGTGATTTGTCAGACAGGCCATGACGACTATTGAGACACCAATTATTCCGATGCTACAATGTGACGTAGATCACACCAACAACCTAAACCACCGTCTATCAATGCGCATTCTTCCCCAGAGTCTGATACCAGGAGATGGATGCGGCGTTTGTAGCAAAGGATCACCACCGATGAGTACCATAGCCACTGGCTTTATTATGATGCGCTGGGAATTGCTGAGCGCAGTGATGATGTTTCTGGCCAGCCAACTGAATGTGGTGTGCCGCAAAGCCAGCCGTAACGGCATGGCGTTTGTGTTCAGCAGCCTGGGGCTGTTCACTAGCTGCTGGTTTGTGATGGGGCTGATGGGTATGTCCTTCAACCTGGCTGGCATTATGCATTTCTGGGCCTCTTTCAAGGACGTCTTCATCGATGTCATGAGCCAAAACCCGACCGCCTTCCCCTTGCCATAACCACCGTTCTTGGCACCATCCGCCGATGGTGCTGTGCCATAGGTAGCCAGTGGGTTATGGGTTAGCCCGCATCCAGGGTGTTAAAGTCACGCCAACCAGCAAGCCTTCCGGGCTTAACAGACGGGTGACGCTCTGGCCCCACGGTTCCAAACGGTTGGCTACCAGCAGTTGATAGCCTTGATCCAGCAGCGTTTGGGTGGCCTTCGCCATATCCGCCACGTCAAACTCCATCCACGCCTGCGGCACCGGTAAATCTTGTGGCCACTGATCCTGACCAAAACAGGATTTGGCAGCCTGCGCCAAAGGCCACAACGCAAAGTGCTTCACCCCGGGCAAGGCATCGTGCTCGGTCAACAGATAGTCCTCATTCCCTTCCATTGGCTTGAGCGGCAACCCCAGCGCTTGCTGATACAACGCGGCACTTTGGCTGGTGTTTTGGGTGATCGGGCCAAAACCCGCGACAAAAAGTACCTCAACACCACAAAAGGGTTGTTCCATATCCTTTCTCCTCAGAGATTAACGGCTTTGCTGCCGCAGCCGTATCGGCGTATAGCCATAGAATGCCTTGAAACGGTGGCTGAAATGGCTGGCCGAGCTAAAGCCGCAGTCCAGCGCAATCTGGGTTAGCGGCATCAGCGTGTTGCGCAGTAATTTCTCCGCCTGTTGCAAACGCACTTGCATCACGTACTGATGTGGTGCCTGCCCGGTGCTGTGTTTAAACATGCGGGCAAAATGAAACTCACTCAATTCCGCCTGAGCAGCCAAGTCTGCCAGCACCAATGGTTGATCGAGATGGTGATAGATAAACTCTTGCACCCGCTTCAGCACGGCCGGTGCCAGCCCACCACGCACGCTGGGCAGCCGCCATTGCAACTGGGTGTAGCGCTGAAGCATATGCGACATCAACAACGTGGAGGCGCTGCTCAGTGCCAGTTGGTTGGCGCTGTCTTGCCAATTGTGATTAAGTAAAAACTGGCGATACAGCAGCGTGATTTGCGGATCTTCCGCAAACGACAGCGGCTCTACGTTGATGGACGCCGGGCTGCGATCCCAGGTCTGCTCCACCAAATGGCGCAAATGCTGGTCGGTACAATACAGATGAACAAAGGAGAGATTGCTGCGTACATCCCAGGTGGATTCGTAATGACGCGGCATGATGCAAAAGCGATCCGGGCCGCCGCCGTTCTGCCACCCCCCTGGCACCTTCTGATAGCACTCATAACCATCCGCCACGTACAGGCTGAGGGTGTGGTGATCGGCACTTTCCTGGGTGATACGGTCATTGCAGTTTGACCAGGCCGCCAATTGCACGCCAGATCCCAGCTGCACGCTGTTGTGCAACCGGGCTTTATGTTGGTGCAATGTTTCAAATGCCAGGTATGCCATAGCTGCCCTATTCCTGTGATCCAAGCCGTTCCAGTTTAAAGAGTGGCGGCGCGGGATGCCAGTTGTCACCGGGCGCTTTTAACAAAAAAAGCGCAAGAATATGCAATTGGCCGCAAAAGGCTGAAAGCGTTACAGCGCAAAAAGATGAATACTCCTGCCATCATTAACAGGAGAACTCATGAATACGCTGTTGTACCTTGCCGTTGTGCTGATTTGGGGCACCACCTGGATTGCGATTACCCTGCAACAAGGCACGGTGGCGATCCCCGTGTCGATCGGTTACCGTTTCTTGCTTGCTGCCGCCGTGATGTGGCTAGCCATGCTGGCGCTACGCCGTCTGCGGGCCATTAGCCTGCGGGACCACCTGTTCTGCATGTTGCAGGGTTGCTGTGTGTTTGGCTTTAACTTTTACTGTTTCTACCTGGCGGCGGCCTATATCAGCAGCGGGCTGGAATCGGTGATTTTCTCGATGGCGGTGTTGTTCAACGCGGTTAACAGCATGATTTTCTTCCGCCAACGCCCCAGCCCGAATCTGCTGCCTGCGGCACTGTTAGGCATGACCGGCATCGTGGCGCTATTTTGGCAGGATCTGATGGCGACCCAGATGGCGCCAGAATTGCTTAAAGGGATCGGGTTGAGCGCGCTGGGCACCTACGGTTTTTCGCTGGGGAACATGCTCAGCACGCGCCACCAACGCCGTGGGCTGGATATGCTTTCCACCAATACCTACGCCATGAGCTACGGCACACTGCTGATGTTTGCCATCGCACTGGCACAGGGCGATTCATTGCAGCTCGAATTCACCACTCGCTATCTGGGATCGCTGTTCTATCTGGCGATTTTTGGCACGGTGATCGCCTTTGCCGCCTATTTCACCCTGCTAGGCCGCATCGGCTCAGGGGCCGCCGCCTATAGCACCTTGCTGTTCCCGTTGGTGGCGCTAACGATCTCCACTCTGTATGAGGGTTACCAGTGGCATCTGAATGCGGTGATTGGCCTGTGCCTGATCCTGCTGGGCAACCTGGTGATGTTTTCCAAACCGGGGATGTTCAATCTATATCGATGGAAACGTGGGGTTCAGTGACGGTATTAAAGATAAGCGTCGAGATACCGTTGCCCACTTAAGATAATCCATGAATTAACACAAAAATCATTGAGGTGTGATGTAAACCACCTCAATGATTGCCCCCTATCACGAAAGATTACAGCCCATTGCAGTAGGATTCGTATTGACCTTGTTTACTCATGCATATTAATGGCTTATTAGGTCGACAAATTCCATTCCAGGCTGGCCCACTGGCGTTTTGGTTTCCTGCAGCATCCTATAATGCTCCCACCGCAACCCCTGCGGCTAGTCCAATTGCCGGCCCTAATGGGCCAGCCAAACCCGTTCCGAATGCCGTGCCAGCGATTGTGGCTCCGCCAACGGCAACCTCTCTACCTGCTTGTTCCCAGTTTACATTTCCTGCACCTGAAACCATATTAATTTCATCAAAGCTTAAGACTTTCATTTAAAAACTCCTGTTACTTGATAATAAATAAACATCACGATTGCTATGCCAGTAGAAATAGCCAAGGACTGAAATAACGGAGACGCGTTAAAACTTCTCGCAATAGAACCTATGGCAACGCCAAGAAAAACACAAAAAAAGATAAATAGAATATTTTTCATTAACCCCCCTGAAATGTAAGTAATGAACTTGTTTTTAAAATTACAATATTGATTTCAATAAATCATAAAAATAAGAGAGATTGTTCAGGCATTATAAAAATGCCTGAAGATGCTAAGGGTTGTGATATAACCTATCTACTCATTTCTCAAATGATGTCATCACAGAATAACCATCCAAAAGTTGATAATGACTATCATTCTAAATTATTTTATCAAGGTCAAGTTATTTTTTATTCGACAGTAAATGCCTATTAATCATTCCTATAATGAAAACCGTTAAAGCGATATGGTAATTTTATTAGCAACAATCAAAGTAAGCAGCGGAAAATAAATCGATAGCCATGGTCTAAAACCTTGTCACCCCCCGAAGGCTTTTTAGCTGCGCTCAAAAATTAGGCCTGCCGTAGGAAGTTCTCTATACTCGTTGCCAAGGCGAGCGGTACTTCATTCATTGGGTAATGACCGGCATTCTCAAGTATTTCCAGTTCAGCCTTTGGATACCATGCAAGGTAGGTGGAACGCATCAGATCTGTGTTGAATGTCGGATCATGCTCCCCGATCAGCACCTTAACCCTGTGTGGTAAACCCTGTACCTCCGCGCTGAAATCGGTGTTGCTCCATGCATTCAAGTAAGCGGCAAAAGCGGCTCTGGACGAATGCGCCATTGAATACTCAGCTTTCCAGTCGATCCACGCTCGTGAAAGGCGCTGTCCAGTACTACGATGGATGATGTTCCTCCTATTCTCGATGCTATCAGCCGCACCATTAAACAATGCTTGCCCTACAGGGTCGAAGGCCACACCGCAGGAAGGAACCGGTGCGACAGGCACTAACATACGCACGCGCTCAGGGGCCAAAGTCGCTACACGTTCAATTGCCATTCCTCCCATCGAGTGGCCTACCAAGCTAAACGTGTCGCATCCAAGCTCATCAGCAAGGGATAAGGTATCCATCGCAATTTCATCCATGCTATAAGTGCCAGCGGCGGAGCTCATGCTCCCGTATCCACGGTAGTTCATAAAGATATAAGTAAATTCTTCGCGGCTGAGGGCGTCCTCCATTGGCGTGAAAGCATGGCAATCACCAAACCACCCGTGAAGAACGATGACAGGATGTGGACCACTACCTACTCGGTGAAACGTGTTGGACATATCGACTCCTAATAAACTGAATGTGCCAGATGATTTCCTTACCGTGGCCATTGTAGGATCCGCAGTACCAGCTCGCTTTCAATATTGAGTCAATCATTATAGAGTTTGGGCCATGCGTAATACGTTACTCGACCCCTACGAAGACATTTCACGAATTGCCGTAGTCACCGCAAATGACTACCCGGCGTCTTCGACTTTTCCCTCCCATACACATCGTCGCAGCCAGTTTGCCTATGCCGCCTCCGGGACGATCAGCGTGTTCACGGCGCGCGAAAACCTGGTTGTTCCACCACAGCGGGCATGCTGGATACCTGCTGGCATCGACCATGAGATGCATATGCGTGGCCCCGTCACCATGTTGAACGCATTTTTTACCCCGGACGCTGCCCGCGCCGCAGGACTACCCGATGGCTGTCGAGTCATTGGAGTATCCCCCCTGCTACAGAACCTGTTAGTACAGGCAGTGGATTTGCCAGCGCTCTATGACCTGAATAATAGAGAAGGCAAGATCATGTCTCTGTTGCTTGATGAAATTGCCACTATGCCGTCGCTGTTGCTAAATACTCCGTTGCCCGACGAACCTCGTTTAGCCATACTGTGTCGTCAACTGATTGAAAATCCCTCGCTTTCTATCGATATCAACAAAATGGCTGCTGAGGCAGGCATGAGTCGGCGCACTTTCACCAGAGTGTTCCGAGCTCAAACTGGGGTGAGCTTTAGCGAGTGGCGCCAACAAGCCTGTTTGCTGGCGGCTATCACCCGCCTCAATAATGGGGAATCGGTTACTCGCGTTGCGCTGGACCTTGGCTATGGGAGTTCAAGTGCCTTCACTGCACTATTCCGCCGTGTACTTGGCGTGCCACCCAGCCTATACCTTGAGAAATAGCGAAAAATCAAAGGGGTAATGTTTCTAAATGGATAGGGGCGCCGTACCGCGCCCCTAGTGACTCCGACGACTGCATTTCTGCACTGATATTGTCACTTCATTCCGGTTGGACAAGTATCCGCGACATTCTTAAGCCCTTCGGTTTGATGTTCGAAGCGGATCTTGTTGGCGGGCGCGTCATGGTCAATCGTCAGAACATAGATACTGTCAAAATCACTGCCCGGCCATTTGGCCGCCTGTTGGGGATCGCCCCCTTCTGCGGTGATAATGTTTTTTACCACCTGCACCAAGTTGTGATGTTCCCAAGAGACATACACCACGGCATTGCGGAAACGATCGTCCAGCAGAGCCGTCTGCAAATCAGCAATGTCATCGGCGTGATACTGGATATTCACCGGCAGTGAGAGCCGAATGGCCGTTGGGGTAATCGTGGTCAATGCCCGCATAGAGCTGCCCAGCTTATTTTTCTTGGGGCCTGCGGCATAAATGGCTTCGGGTTTACCGAAGCGGGAGATTAAGACCTCCGGCAGTGCCAAGGCGCGGTTAAAGCCTTTGCAGGTCAGCTGACCACTGTTGTTGTCTGGCTTCTCACCGTGGCGAACGAAAACCAGGGTTTGCTCACTCCAGGCGGCCCCTGCCACGCTGGACAACAGTAATGCCAATATGCCGTTTTTAAACGCTTGCTTCATGGTTCTTTCCACCCATATTTACCCTCAAGAGCACTGCCAGCTAAGGCCGCATACTTGCAGGTCATTGTCATGACTAATGAATTATTTGCATAGGTGTATGCATATTTAGCTACCTTATCATTGAATCGGCCCTGTAATACACTTCCTCCTGTCGGCCATAAGCACATCGGCCACCCTTTTTGATTGCTTCCTGAAAGCAGGCGTAATTTGACGGCGGAGACGAAATGAGCGAGAAATTTGACGGTAACGGTATTTTCCCCAAAGGGCCAAAAAATGACGCCTATGCGCAATATTTCACCGGCACCAGCTACCTGAACATGTTGACCACCGAAGGAGTAGCCATTGGCAATGTGGTGTTTGAACCAGGCTGTCGGAATAACTGGCATATCCACCATCAGGGCGGCCAGATCCTACTGGTGACCGGGGGGCGCGGCTGGTATCAGGAGTGGAATAAACCGGCTCGCCAACTTACCGCCGGGGACGTAATCAATATCCCGGCAGGAGCCAAACACTGGCACGGTGCAGCCCAGGATAGCTGGTTTGCGCATATTGCCGTGGCGGTCCCGGCCGAGGGTTCCTCCAATGAGTGGTTGGAACCGGTATCCGACGAGGATTACCGTCAACTGCCGTGATAAAAAAGCCACCTGCCAAAACGGGTGGCTTGAGATTAATAACCTCAGGCGCAGCCTGCAGCGCCCCTACGTGCTGAACCGGTTACAGCTTACTACTTCGGGTAGAAATAGTTCACTACACAAAAAACCAATTTCGCCACTACATAACAGCACGAGAGAGAAACCAGTAAGTGAGAAATATTGGCTGGTGCAGCATACCAACCCAACGACCACACGCAGGCCCCTTTTAATAAAGCTGCAGCCAGATAAAAGCTGGCCAAAGAGGCAAGTATACGTACAATTGCTTTCATGAAATTTGTCCAGTCAGACATAACCGGTATACATTCATTTAAAAGGTTTATGTTAGTTGACTACCATGAGCATGAACTGCCAGCGTTAGAGCTGCAGTTATTTCCTCGACCGTCAGACATCTACCCCAACAATTAAAGCCCTAAGAGCTTCATAGAAAATATCCTTATTATTGACAATGTAAAAGAGTACAGCGAGTTGATTATCACTTTATCATCATGAAATTATCAATATAAAACAAAAGCGGGATTTTTAATTTTAGAGTTTAATCACAAAAACATTGTGAATTATTAGCCTTGTGGTTTACTTAGATAATTTAGTTAATTTAATTACGTCACCGATTAATTAAGATAAATATAATGACATATATCGCTACGTAGGAGCGCAGCATACGGCTCCCTTCAGAACGTTAAGGCGTCACCCAATCACTAATCCCAGCACTGCCCCGCCCGCCAGGATCCATAATGGATGAATACGTTTATTCATACTCAGCAGCGTTGCTAACACAATTAATATTGCTAACCGCCAATTGGTCGCTGAAGCCTGGGCAATCAGCACGCCGCTGGCGGCAACCAACCCGACCGTCACCGGCACCAGCCCAACCTGCACGATACGCCGCCAGGGCTTATCTTTAAAACGCCGCCATGCGCCCATCACCAAAATGGTAATGATGGACGACGGCCCAAACTTGGCCACAGAGGAAACTAACAGCCCGGCCCAGCCCGCGACGTGCCAACCAATCAGCGGCACGATCATCATATTCGGCCCCGGAGCCGCCTGCGCCATGGCGAACAGCGCGCTAAATTCCTGGGCGCTCATCCATTGATGCACCTCCACCACCTGGCGCTGCATTTCCGGCAGAATGGTAAAGCCACCGCCAAACGCCATCAGTGAAAGCTCGGTAAAAATGATCGCCAACGAGATTAGCACCGCCATCATGAAGGTTTCCTCCAGGCCAGTAGAATACTTAGCGGAGCCAGCACCAGCATGGTAGGCAGCAAGGGCAAGCGTAACCAGGCAATCGCCACCAAAGCAATGGCGACAATCGCTAACGGCAACCATTTCCCCCACAGCGGCAACAACATTTTCAACGCGGTAGAGAGCAGTAAACCCGCCGCCGCTGCGGCTAAACCGGCAAACACGTGTTGCACATGGGCATCGTTTTGGTAGCGGGCATAAATCACGCCCAGGCCGACCACAATCGCCGTTGGGGCGCAGATCAGCCCGAGCAAAGCACATAGCGCGCCACGCAGTCCGCGAAACTCCATACCCACCGCTACGGAAAGGTTAATGACGTTGCCACCCGGCAAGAACTGGCACAATCCCAGCAGCTCAGTGAACTGCTCAGCAGTTAACCAGCGGCGTTGTTCCACCAACATGCTGCGCGCCAGCGGCAGCACCCCGCCAAAGCCGATCAGGCCAAGCATCAGAAAACCGGTAAACAGTTGAGTATTGCTTGGTGGCTTTGCCATTTCATGGCCCTGTAGCGCATTAGGATCTGACATTGCGTTTCCCACATTATCTCAGTTGTTATCTGGCATAATGCACGCGGCCAAGCCATGATGTCTAATGCATTTCAGAGCCATTATCGCTACGGTGAACGCACTGAAGATCGAGCTTAATCGTCCCGATCGACAATCCGCGTCAGGTGGATGACCAAGTACAGCAGCTCATCGTTGGACATCTCCATTTCCAGCAGATTTTTCACATAGTCACGGATCACCAGTGCGCAACGATAGGCATCGGGATACTCTTTCGTCGCCTGCGAGAACAGGAAATCGTCTTTCGACTTTACCTGTTTGTTATCGATCATCCGTTGAATGAAAAACTGCATATGCAACAAGAAACGCGAGTAATTGAGCGAATCTGTGGCGATATCGATACGGAAATGGTATTTGATGATGTTGAAGATATCCTTCAGCATCTTCACCGCCAGCAACGTGTGCTCCATGCTCTGCACGTCGGTTTGGCCATTGACCAGGTGAAAGGCAATGTTCCCCGCCTCTGCCTCCGGCAACAGGATATCCAAACGCTCGTTGATCTGCGCCAGTGCCTGCAATGCCACGGCAAACTCCTGCGGATAAAAGCGTTTTACCTCATGCAACAGCCGGTTCTGAATGATGATGCCTTTACGGCAGCGCTCAATCGCAAAGCTGAGATGATCCACCAGGGTGAAAAAGATCTGTTCGTTGACCCGGCCGCCCAGTTGGCTGTTAGCCAGCCTGAGGATCATCTGCACCAGTTCAATATGCTGCTCCGGCGTGGCTTCTATCAGGCGCAGATGGTCGTGGCCGGTTTGACCGTTCTGCACCACATAGACTTTTTCTATGTTGGCCGCAGCCAGCACATCTCCCACTTTGCTGTTAAACCCGATGCCCTTGCCCATCACGATAACTTCGCGGTTATCGCTGTCGGTGGACAGCACCAGGCTGTTATTGAGCACCTTGATGACTTTCATCATTAAACTGTGTTACCCACGTTGTTGGCCGTTCGAGGCAATCAGGCGCTGATACCAGGCGAAACTGTTCTTCTTGATACGCCGCAGATCGCGCAGATCCTGTTCACCACGGTTAACATAGATAAAACCGTAGCGCTTGGCGTAGCCCTGATGCGTGCTGACCAGGTCGATCGCCGCCCACGGGCAGTAACCCAGCAGATCGACACCATCGTTAATCGCCAACTGCATCTGTTCGATATGCGCACGCATAAAATCGATGCGGTAATCATCATTGATGATATCCCCAGACAATAGCTGGTCCGGCGCGCCGATGCCATTCTCAGTAATTAAAATCGGCAGATGATAACGTTCATAAACCTTGCGCAGCGTCAGCCGCAGGCCCACGGGGTCGATCACCCAACCATAGGGCGTTTTATCGACATAGGGGTTTTCCGCTGCCCGATATACGCCCGGCTCACCCAGCATGATTTGCTGATCCCCCGCACGAGCTGTGATATCCGAGGCATCGCCACGGCTGGCGGCGATGGTGGCGGTGGAATAGTAGTTAATCGCCACATAATCCGGCCGCCCTTGCAGCAGTAGTTCCGTATCTCCGGCTTCAATCACTGGGGCAAGGCCACGATCCTGCAAATATCGCCAGGCCAACGCATTGTATCGGCCATGAACGGCAACATCCAGAAAGCTCCAGCAGCGCAGCGTTTCCCAGTTGTGGGCCGCGATGGCATCCAACGGATGGCAGGTTTCCTGATACATGGAAGTGGTATTGATCGCCGGGCCGATTTTTCCCTTGGGGCAGCGCTGATGGCACAAAGCCATGACCCGCGCCTGCGCCACCAGCATATGGTGGCTCTGTTGATAAAGTACCGGCTTGGTAGGCAGTTCGCCGCCCTTTGGTACCCCGATAGCACCAGGGTGCAGGATCATGGTGTTCTGTTCGTTGATGGTCAGCCAATATTTGACCTTATCGCCAAAGGCAGTAAACAGCACGTCCGCATACTCGACAAAGGCATCGATGGTCTGCCGATTGCTCCAACCGCCCTGTTGTTCCAGCACATAGGGCAGATCGAAATGGTAGAGCGTGACCACCGGTTCAATGCCGTGCTTGAGCAGTTCATCGATCAGGTCACGGTAGAACGCCAGGCCAGGCTGATTCACCTCGCCCGTACCGTTGGGCAAAATGCGCGTCCAGGCAACGGAGAAACGGTACGCCTTCAGCCCTAATTCGGCGAACAGCTTAACGTCTTCACGGAAGCGGTGGTAATGATCGCTGGCCACCTTAAAATCTGCCGTCTCGACGGGATGATCGAGCATATCAACAATGGAAGGACTTTTGCCGTCTTCGTCCCATGCCCCCTCAACCTGATAAGCCGAGGTTGAGGCCCCCCACAGGAAGCCTGGTGGAAAATCGTTCAGCTGTTGGTAAATCATACATTTTGCTCCTTGGTATTCAGCGCGACAATTTGCTCACCAAAGTTCACAGGGCCTGGCTGTCGGCAGCTTAGGTGCGGATACTGCTCGCTGTTGACCACCAGCACCGGGGTGATAATGTCGTAACCCAGCGCGGTAATGGCGGCAATATCAAAACGCACCAGCTCATCACCGGTTTTCACCCGATCGCCCACCTGCAGTTGAGAGCTGAAATGCTCACCGTTGAGATTGACGGTATCGATGCCGATATGCATCAGCACTTCCATGCCGTTATCGGCCTTAATGCCCACGGCATGCTTCGAAGGCAGGAAAGTCACGATTTCCCCGTCCACGGGTGCACACAGCACGCCTTGCTCAGGCAGTATCGCCACGCCTTTGCCCAGCAGCCCTTGCGAAAATACGTCGTCATTCACCTGTTCCAACGCCACCAGTTGACCAGCCAACGGGCTGTGTAGCACCGCGTCATCACCAGACGATACGCTGTCTGTGACTGTTACCTCTTCTTCATCAACCGGATCCTCAAAGCCCAGTATCCAGGTCAAGGCAAAGGTCACGACGATGGCGATGACGCAGGTGATAAGAGCGTGCACGATATTCATTGGGTTTTCACCGATAAAGGCCGGTAATGCTGCCAACCCCGGCGAAACAAAGGCATAGCGCACCAAACCGCTGACTCCCGCATAGACACCGGCACAGCCACCGCCAATCATGGCCGCGATCAGCGGTTTACGCAGTTTCAGCGTGACGCCGTAGAGTGAAGGTTCGGTGATCCCCAACAGCGCGGTGAAACCGGCGGATGAGGCCAACTGACGCAGATTTTTGTTCTTGGTGCGGAACGCGACGCACAGGGTTGCCGCGCCCTGGGCAATGTTGGAAGCCAACATGCCGGGGCCATTAATCATCTCAAAGCCGTTTTTACTCAACTGCCCGGTGGCGATAGGCGTCATCGCCCACGCGGTGCCGGTGATCACCAGGAACGGTTGCAGCCCGCCCATTAGCATCGGGATCAGCCAACTGGCCTTGCCATCGATAATCGCCGCGCCGCTGGCCACCAGATCGTTAAGGAAAATACCGAACGGCCCTACCGCCACCAAGGCTAGCGGCGTGGTAACCAGCAGGATGATCATCGGTTTGGTGAAGAATTTAATCATGGTCGGCGAGACTTTCTCTGCAAAGCGCTCGATATAGGACATCAACCACACCGTGAAAATGATCGGCAGCACCGAACCGGCATAATCGGCCAACCGCACCGGGATGCCAATAAAATCGATTGGCGAACCGGCGGCCAGCATCTGGGCAAGATTGGGATGTAGCAAGGCTCCCGCGATGGTCATGGCCAGAATAGGGTTACACTCAAACTTGATCGAAGCACCGTAGGCCAGCAGTACCGGCAGGAAGAAGAAGGCTGCATCGGCGATGGTATCCAGCAGATGGTAAGTTGGGCTGGCCGCGCTGATCGCCCCAGTTAACTTGAGGATCGCCAGCAGCGCCTTGATCATCCCCGCGCCGGTAATAGCCGGGATCACCGGCGTAAAGGTGGTCGAAATCACGCTGATAATCTGCGTAAAGACGCCGCCCTTGGCCTTGTTCTTCGGCTGTCCGCCCGGTTTGCCCAGCGGTTGGCCGATCGCTTTTTGCAAAGCGCGGAAAGTCTGCTGCACGTTGTTGCCCACCACAATCTGGAACTGGCCACCACGCTCGACCACGCTGATCACGCCGGGCAAAGCTTCGATCGCTTTGGCATCGACCCGACTATCGTCGTTAAATTCCATCCGCAGGCGGGTGGCGCAGTGCGTCAGCTTGCTGACGTTAGCCTTCCCCCCGACCAGTGCCAATATGTCCAAGCCCAACTTGTTATAATCCATAGGTTTTCCCCGGCAAAAAAACAAAAAAAAAGACCAAAATGAAAATGCTCCCCTTCGGCAGAAGAAGTGCATTTCTATTTTGGTCTTGCCTGCTTGCGCAGTAACACGCCATCATAAAAATGATTGAGTAGCTGATTAGGCTACGACGCAAGTAATACCGCGGACGCGATCTCCAGGCAACCGGCGACGGTAAGCTTTGTGATTCGCATCACGATTAGCCACAGGAAAAATCGCAAGCGATCCAACGAAAAATCATCAAACTCTCCCGCGACCTACTGTAGCCATGCCCTTCAATAGGTTAAACTTCTCTACCTCGGCGAGTTACCTCTGCCGACCGTTGCGCTTGAATAACAATGAACCAAGGAAGTCCACATGCAACAAGGCTCTAAACTGCGGCCACCACCCATTGATGTGATCACCATTCAGTCGCAGGTGGTCTACGGTAGCGTGGGGAATGGCATTGCCTACCGCACGTTGTTGAAGAAGAACCTGGAGGTGTTGCAGGTACCGAGCGTGTTGTTTGGTTGCCCGCCCTATTACGGCGCGCCGCACGGGGGAGCGATCTCCAGCGAATGGTTCAGCGGTTTTCTGGAAGATTTGATCGCCCGTGAAGTCGTGTGCCGCGCGCGGGCCATCATTATCGGTTACCTGGGTGACGTGGCGCAGTGCCATATTCTGGCCGACTGGCTACCGCGGGTGATTACCCTCAATCCGGGCATCAAGATCTATATCGATCCGGTGATGGGAGACTACGGCGAAGGGGTTTACGTCGATAAACGTCTGGTTGAGCGTTATCGTTCCCCTTACCTCAATCTGGCCCATGGCCTTACGCCGAACGGTTTCGAGCTGGAACAGTTGTGCGGCATGGCGCTAAGCACGCGTGAGCAAACCGAACAGGCTGCACGGGCGCTGCTCAAAGGCAATACGCAGTGGGTACTGGTCACCAGCGCGCCCGGCGTTGCAAACAGCGAGCAAGAAGTTGGCCTGTTGCTGGTCACCGCCGACGAGGCGCAAAGCTTCACCCATGCCAAAATCGATTCGCCGGTGAAGGGGACGGGTGACATGTTCACCGCGCTGTTAATTGCCCATTTGCTGCAGGGGGAGCCTTTCAGCAAGGCAGTGCCGACGGCGATCCATGAGGTGTGTGCGGTATTGGAAGATGCGGCGCGTCACGGTTGGCAGGAGATCGGCCATCTGCGGGCGCTGAAGTGATGTGATGCCCCTCACCCTAACCCTCTCCCTGCGGGAGAGCAGCTGTGTTTAAAGTCAACGGGTGATGATTAATTTGTCACCCATTTTTTATTATCCCGCAGCATCGCATTCAGGATAGTTAGCAGCTTTCTCACACAAGCCGTCACCGC